>CAVHXU010000021.1:0-6775 GCA_963640185.1 Lachnospiraceae bacterium
TCTGCTTTGCAAGCAGAGGGTCGTCGGTTCGAATCCGTCTATCTCCACAAAAAAAAGCACTCTGACAGAGTGCTTTTTTTGTGGAGATGGCTAACCCCCGTCACTGTCGGAATTGCAATTTATGACGACCGCATAGAGATAGAAAGCTTCGGAACACTTCCAGATGGAATCACTATGGAGGAGTTGAATGGTGCGCACCGCTCCCAGCCGAGGAACAGGTTGATAGCCGACACCCTATATAAGACTGACCTACTGGAGAATTGGGGACGGGGCATCAACCTCATGTGCACTGAATGCAAACGGGTGGGACAACCAGAGCCAAAATTCGTCAATGAATTTGGTTTCTTTGTGGTTTACTTTCGCTATAATAGGCCGCTGACAACCATCATAACCACGGAAGTTACCATGCAACCTACTACGGAAGCTACCATGCAAGTTCAAAAGCTTGTAAGAGTAATTAAGAATGGCAGTTTAGACCTTTATGAAATCATAGATTCGCTCGGCCTAAAAAACCGTGAACATGTCCGGAAAGAGTATGTCAAACCTGCTCTGCAGAACGGCATAATTGCTGCTTTGTATCCAGACAAACCCAATCATCCAAATCAAAAATACTACCTTACCGACAAAGGTCATCAGTTGCAGGAACTATTGGAAGTATCTGAAGACCAAGTTAAAGAAGAAGGGAGATAAAGTGGTTCGTGTCACTCTTGTGTTGGGTCATTTCCAGAGATGCCTTGGGGTGAATGATATGAGTTCGGTATTGAACCGGACTCATTCCGTTCGACCGCAACTTTTTTTGTCATAAAGCAAATAGGGTTGTATCTTTGCAATCTGGATTATTGCGGTTCGGAATCAATATTAACATCTTTTCTAAAACTTTATGAATTTCGGTTTATTGGAAATTCTTACCCTGATCGGATCTGTCGGCCTGTTCCTCTACGGAATGAAACTGATGAGCGAGGGACTTCAGAAGGCGGCGGGAAGCAGGTTGAGGAAGATCCTCACCTTGATGACCAACAACAAGTTCATCGGCGCTCTGACAGGTATCTTCATCACGGCTCTGGTCCAGTCATCCTCGGCGACAACGACAATGATCGTGTCCTTCGTCAACGCCGGACTCATATCCCTGCAGCAGTCTATGGCAGTGATATTCGGAGCAAACGTCGGCACCACGTTCACGGCCTGGATCATATCGATCTTCGGATTCAAAGTAAACATTTCGGCATTCGCAATACCTCTCATCGGTATCGGAGTGCCGCTTTTGTTTATGAAGAAGAACTCCTACAAGAACTGGGGCGAATTTCTCATAGGCTTTGCGCTGCTGTTCCTCGGACTCGACTATCTGAATACTTCAGTCCCGGACCTGAACTCCAATCCGGCCATTCTCGAAACGCTTCGCGGCTGCGCCGATATGGGCTACGGCTCCGTGCTGATCTTCTTCGTCGCCGGCCTGGTGCTCACAATGATCATCCAGGCTTCCAGCGCCACATTCGCCATCGCACTGGTGATGTGCAGCAAGGGATGGATCAATTTTGACCTCGCTGCGGCTCTGGTGCTCGGCGGAAACATCGGCACATGCATCACCCCGCTCCTGGCCTCCATCTCCGGCAACGCCAACGCCAAGAGGGCGGCCTGCGGCCATCTGCTTTTCAATGTCTTCGGTTCGGTCTGGGCTCTGGCGCTGTACTATCCATATATGAAGTTCATCTCCTGGATCACCACCCTGTGCACCGGCGACCCCAATGCCCTGTACCAGTTCTCGATCTCCTCGGACCCCGCATTGGTCACATCTCTGGTCGATCACAAGCTGGACCTCTCCAATGCGGAGAATGCCGCCGTCGCCGCAGATTTCTCGGATATGCAATATCACGTGTCTTTCGGTCTGTCGATGTTCCACACGGTGTTCAATCTCATAAACATCACCATAATGATCTGGTTCACTAAGCTTTATGTCAAGATAGTGACCAAGATGATACCTGACAGGAAATCCCGCTCCGGCGAACAGGACGAGGAGAAATCGCATCTCGAGTTCATCTCCGGCGGTCTGATGTCCACCTCCGAGCTGTCTATCCTTCAGGCTCATAAGGAGATAGTCCTTATGGGAGAGAGGACGCACCGTATGCACGAGATGGTGCTGAAGATGTACCGCGAGAAGGATGAGATGGAGTTTGTGCAGCTTTTTGCCCGTGTGCAGAAATATGAGGACATAAGCGACAATATGGAGGCTGAGATCGCCGGCTATCTGAGCAAGGTCGCCGACGGCAGGCTGAGTGACGAGTCGAAGCACCAGATCCAGTCCAAGCTGAGGGAAATCTCCGAGATAGAGAGCATAGCCGACAGCTATTACAACATATCCCGCATAATACAGCGCCGCAACGAGAACCGCATCGAGTTCACGGAAACGCTCGACAACAACATAGTACAGATGATGTCGCTGGTGGACAAGGCCTTCGTGCGGATGCTCAAGGTGCTGACCGCCAATGATGTCTCGCGTACGGATCTGGAAGGCACGCTCAACATAGAGATGGAAATCAACAGCCTGCGGGACGACCTCAAAAGCAGCAATATCATAGACCTCAATGAGGGCAAGTATCCGTATTCGATGGGTTCTGTCTATATGGACATAATCGCCGAGGGCGAGAAGATAGGGGACTATATAGTCAATGTGGTCGAGGCCATCGTGAATGTGAAGGTCGGGAAGCCGATAGTCGGCAAGGAAATGGATTAGCCCCCACAAAAAACCGCAGAAATTTTGAATAATCCCCATCTTGTGCAGTGGTTTTGCGCAAGGTGGGGATAATTTTGCATCGTAATCGGGAAGCATTGGGGCTTCCGGGGAGGAAATTATGAGAAACGATGCTATTTTTAACCTTTCAGCCGTCATCGCCGCGCAGCAGGATGATTCACAGATTTTTGAACTCATCAGTGACTTTGGACTCGAACTTCAATCGGTGGAAATGCTATGATGAACCTGATGCACTTCATTGTCTGTATCGAGATAATTGCTATCTTTGCAGTCTTCGTCTTCGCTCAGTCGGAGCAGGAACAGAACAGTTAGGACTCATTTTATGACAGTCAGGATTATAAACGAATCACAGTGGCCGGCGCCGTCTTATGCCACTCCGCACTCTGCGGGGGTGGATCTCAAGGCCAACATCGAAGAGCCTGTCACCCTTGCGGCCGGACAGCAGATGATTGTCCCCACGGGGCTTAGGATAGCCTTGCCGGAGGGGACGGAGGCGCAGGTGAGGCCACGCAGCGGACTGGCTGCCAAATACGGGGTGACGGTGCTTAACTCGCCTGGCACCATAGACGCGGATTATCGCGGCGAGATAGGCGTGATTCTGGTCAATCTTTCCGACAGGGATTTCGTGATAAATCCCGGCGAGAGGATAGCCCAGATGGTCATTGCACGCTATGAACGCGTGGAGTGGGAGGAGACGGAGAGTCTCGATGAGACGGAAAGGGGAGAGGGAGGTTTCGGCTCGACCGGAAGGAAATGATATATACTGTTATATGGAATTGAATGAGATCTACTCTCTGTTCCGCAAGTGCGCTTCGGTCGCCACCGACAGCCGGGCCATCAAGGGCGGAGAGATGTTCGTAGGGTTAAAAGGAGAGAACTTTGACGGCAATGACTACGCCCTCAAGGCTCTGGAGGCAGGTGCGGCGTATGCAGTGGTTGACAAGTCCTCGGCAATAGCGTCACAGGCGTCCTCACTGCCGGAAAGCGGCCGCATCATCACTGTGGATGACACGCTCGCTTTTCTGTGGGATCTCGCCCGCCTGCACAGGCGTTCCGTGCGCGCAGGCGGCTCGCCAGTGGTAGTGCTGGGCATTACCGGCACGAACGGCAAGACCACGACCAAGGAGTTGGTCAGAGCCGTGCTTTCGATAGAGTTTTCCGTGATTGCCACGGAGGGGAACTACAACAACAGCATAGGCGTGCCCCTCACCCTGTTGCGAATCAATGAGAACACGCCTTTCGCCATAGTGGAGATGGGAGCGAGCCATCCGGAAGACATCCGCGACCTGGCAAGAATCGCCGAACCTGACTACGGCATCATCACGAATGTGGGCAAGGGGCATCTTCTCGGCTTCGGCTCGTTCGACGGAGTGAAGGCTGCCAAAGAGGAGCTGTACAACTACATAGACGAGCGCAACAGCCAGCACAGGAGCTTTCCGGGGAAGATTTTCGTCAATCATGACAATCCAGTGCTGATGGAGCTGGCATCTCACCACCCTGATCTTGTGCAGATTTTCTACGGCGTGAAGTACCAGAGCGCCAAAGTTCTCGATGTGGACGCCGAGCATCCGTATCTGAGACTTCAGCTTGCGAACGGCCGGACAGTGGAGACCCGTCTTGTGGGCGGCTACAATGCGGACAATGTTCTGGCGGCGCTGAAGATAGGACAGTTCTTCGGGGTGAATGAGAGTGAGGCTCTTGCGGCCATTTCCGCCTATGTTCCGTCCAACAACCGTTCGCAGCTTGTGCACACGGAGCGCAATACGCTCATAGTGGATGCCTACAACGCCAACCCTTCCAGTATGAATGCGGCGCTTGACAACTTTATGTCACTTCCTGCGGACAGGAAAGCCGTGATGCTCGGAGAGATGCGGGAGCTCGGGACTGAGTCCGCCGTGGAGCACGCGGCGGTCCTTCGCAGGATAGCGGAGTCCCTAAGCGTCGGAGCATTATCGGGGGCCTATATAGTCGGAGCTGAGTTCAAGGCTGCCGCCGCGGGGTTGTCCCTGCCAGAGAACTGCCGGTTCTATGACAGTGTGGAGGCGCTTATGTCCGGGATTTCAGCCGGAGAACACATATCCGGCGCCACCATCCTCATCAAGGGCTCCCACGGGAACCGGATGGATAAGCTTATTCCCGTTTTGTAGCGGGCGGTCTCTGCTCTTGCCTGGTATTGTCCGGTTCGTCAGGGCTTGTATTGCCCGTAGGCGGATAGGTCTCGCTGTAAGTCAGGCCCTCTTTTTGGTCACCGCCTTGATCGCTGCTCTAGCGGCGAGAGCCATCAGCAGTCCTGTCAGAAGTCCTGAAAAGGCTCCCACCGTGATGTCGCCGATGAAATGCCGGCCCAAATACACCCGGCTGATGCTGACAGTGATGGCCCAGAGGAATATGAATATCCCGTAAACAGAAAGCACGGTCCTTTGGGCCCGTGGTTTGATGATTCTCCCCCTGACTTTTACGGCAAGGCATATCAGCGAGCAGATCGCGAAAGAGAAGACATTGGCCGCGTGCCCTGAGTAGAAGCCGAACTTGCCTCCTCCAGGAGAGCAGTGCAGGCCGTGAGCCATCATCCACTCGTCATAGCAGGGTCTGAGGCGATGGATACTGTTCTTGAACAGGTTTGCTATCTGGTCTGCGAGCACGACATTGATGACCAGAGCCAGCACGGCCACCAGTGCTCCTTTCCAGCCCAGTCTCCACACCAGCAGCGCCATCACGATGACATACAGCGGAATCCACACCGCCGTCCTTGAGATGTACGGCATCACTGCATCAGTGAAGCCGTTGTGAAAGTTGTTGACGGCAAGACTCGCCGCCTTGTCCAGCATTTCCAGATGATTCCAGATGTCCGCCATTACCTGTCTTCCTATAGTTCAAATTTCCTGTTTCACGGCAACCGGAGTCCCGGAGTCCCCGATCTCCCGCGTCTTCAGTGTCTCCCGCGTATTCTGTGTCTCCGATCTCTATGCCTTCGATCTCCGTGTCTCCGATCTCTGTGTCTCCGGTCCCCCGCGTGCCCGGCGTCTCTGGTCCCCGGTCTCCCTACTTGTGGAGAGTATCCCAGAGCAGTACCTTCAGCTCGTTTATCCCTTCTCCGGTGAACGAGGAGATGAACACGTGAGGCAGGTCGGACGGCAGCGTCGGCTCTATCTCCGCTTTGAGTTCGTCGTCGATGAGGTCGCATTTCGTGACGGCAAGCACGCGGCTTTTCACCAGCAGTTCCGGATTATATTCTTTCAGCTCGTTCAGAAGCATACCATAGACTTTCGCTATGTCGTCCTCGTCTGCGGAGATCATAAACAGCAGTATGGAGTTCCTCTCGATGTGCCGGAGGAAGCGTATTCCTATGCCTCTTCCCTCGTGCGCTCCCTCGATTATCCCCGGAATGTCGGCCATAACGAAGGATTTGTCGTCAAAGTATTGCACGATTCCCAGATTCGGCTCCAGTGTCGTGAACTCGTATGAGGCGATTTTGGGCCTCGCGGCTGACACTTTCGACAGCAGAGTCGATTTGCCGGCATTCGGCAGCCCCACCAGTCCGACATCCGCCAGCAGTTTCAGTTCGAGAATGAACCAGCCCTCCGACCCGGGCTCTCCCGGCTGGGCATAGCGCGGAGCCTGATTGGTGGCGGTCTTGAAGTAGTTGTTGCCCAGACCTCCCCGTCCTCCCTGCACCAGAATTCTCTCCTCTCCGTCTTCCACGAGGTCAAACAGCACTTCACCCGTCTCGGCATCCTTGGCCACCGTCCCGAGCGGCACGTCGATGACCACATCGGCCCCGTTCCTGCCGTTGCAGAGGCTGCCCTTTCCGGACTCTCCGTGTTCCGCGCGAATGTGTTTCTGGTACTTGAGATGTATCAGTGTCCAGAACTGTGAGTTGGCTCTCAGTATGATGTGCCCCCCTCTGCCGCCGTCTCCGCCGTCCGGCCCGCCCTTGGGGACATATTTCTCCCTCCTGAAGTGCATCGACCCCGCTCCTCCGTTCCCGGAAGCGCAGAAGATCTTCACGTAGTCTATAAAGTTGCTCTC
>CAVHXU010000022.1:0-41511 GCA_963640185.1 Lachnospiraceae bacterium
GCGGTTCGGATCTCACTTTTTTTTGCCCGACTGGCTCCGGAACAGTGACGCGGTCTTGCAGCCCCGGGACAGTGACGCGGTCGCGCGCCTTCGTGACAGTGACGCGGTCTCGCATTGCGGAAACCTTCCGCGCTGACGCGCTCCATCCAGTCACTTCGTGACAGCCGCTCACGAGGCCGCGGCCGGCCACGGGTTTCCGCAATGCGAGACCGCTGCGCAAAAAGCCGCGTAACCGCAGCAACCGCATAACGCAGCAATCCGCTTTTTCAGCCACAAAAAGAAAGGGGGCCGATAGCCTAGATACTATCCACTCCCCCCGATTTAGAATTGAATTGTGTGTGTTAAAAGAAGTTGCTTCTCAGCAACGGCACAAAGTTAACTATTACCCCCCCCCATAAAATATTATATCTTTCCCTGATAATATCACGATTTTCGCTTTATTGTGATTTTTTTGTTAATTTTGCACACAAAAGATTTGTAATTTACAAAATAACTCACAATGAACCTCTATATAAGCGACAACTACAGCTTTCAGGAGACTGTAAAGATGAAGCAGATCCGCTACAAGAGCAGCAACCTCACAGTCATCTACTGCTCCGGGGGCAGTGCGACATACAAAGTGGGAAAGGAGACCTACGAAATCGAAAAAGACTGCTTTCTGGCCATACCGCACGATGTCGAGTTCTCCAGGACAGAATCCAGCGATGACTACCGGATGGACACCTTCCAGTTCGGAAAGGACATCGTCATAAGGATTACCGACGAGATCTCCAGAAACCTGCTCGACTATTTCATCTGGTTCTGTCCCATACAGAAGATCGAGGGTCACAGGGCGGAGATGGCCTTCTACATCATCCGATACGTCAAGGAACTGTTCAAGGACAAGGAAAGCGCCTACAACGGGCACATAATAATGGAGTATTTCAAGATACTGCTCTACGAAGTCTGCAACAATGTGCTCGCCCAGATGTCCAACCTGAACCGGCACACGCACTCCTACACTATATGGAGAGAATTCACGGAGCTGCTGAAAAGGAATTTCAAGGAGCATCACGACGTGCTGTGGTATGCCGGCCAGATGAACATCTCCCCGAAGCACCTCCACAAGGTCATCAGCAGCGTCACACAGGAATCCCCCAGCAAATGGATAAACGAGACTATCGTCAACGAGGCGATGAGGCAGCTGCGGGAGACGGACAGGCCGGTCAAGGAGATAGCCTATGACCTGAATTTCTCAAGTCCGTCGCATTTCATCAGTTTTTTCAAGAGAATCGTCGAGATTACGCCCAAGGACTATCGCGAGAACCTCTACACCCTCTACGACAAGAAAGACTCCCCCATCAAGTACGAGATCATCAGGGAACAGGGCATAGTGCCGCCCAATCTGGCATACACCAAGGTGAAACCATAACGGCCGCTCACTCCGCGGCAGTGACGGTCCCTGCGGGACTTTCAGTCGGCCGACGGATAGTAACGGTAGAACAGGGCGATGGACTCCATTCCCGCAAAGAACTGGGAAAGCAGATAGCTCTCGTTCGGAGAATGAATCGTGTCACGCTCCAGGCCGAAGCCCATCAGGAGCGGATCTATGCCCAGGATGTGCTGCAGGTCGGCGAGAACGGCGATGCTGCCGCCTCCGCGCGAAGGCACAGGCTCCACGCCATAGACTTCCTGCATCGCGCGGGAAGCCGCACGATACGCCGGCGAAGATATCGGAATCAGGAAACCGTTGCCTCCGTGGCACTCCTTCACCTCCACTCGCACGCAGTCGGGGGCAATGGCAAGAAAATGCTCAGTGAATAGTCTAGAAATCTTGGCGGAGTCCTGATTCGGGACAAGCCGCATAGAAATCTTGGCGTGGGCGCTGCTTGGCAGCACAGTCTTGGACCCCTCGCCCGTGAAGCCGCCCCAGATGCCGCAGACATCCAGACAAGGCCGGATGCCGACCCTCTCCAGAGTGGTGTAGCCCTTCTCGCCGCGCAAAGCCCTGACGCCGAGGAAAGACTTGTATTCCTCCTCATCATAAGGAGCGCGGGCAAGCATAGCCCTGTCCTCCGCGGACAGTTCCACGACATCGTCATAGAACCCGGGCACGGTCACTCTGCCGTCCCCGTCGATGAGAGACGCTATCATCCCGCACAGGACATTGACAGGATTGGCCACCGCACCGCCGTAATGTCCCGAATGCAGATCCTTGTCCGGACCCGTCACGGTCACTTCCAGATAGGAAAGCCCGCGCATACCGCAATTGATGGACGGCACCTTGTCCGAAATCATAGTGGTGTCCGAAACGAGGATGACCGATGCGGAAAGCATCTCCCTGTGCTCCTCAGCCCACGCGGCCAAAGACGGACTTCCGATTTCCTCCTCGCCCTCGAAAATGAATTTCACGTTGTGGTGCAGCTTTCCGCTGCGGAGAAGGTACTCGAAGGCCTTGAGATGCATAAAAAGCTGGCCCTTGTCATCGTTGGCACCACGGCCGTAAATGGCCCCGTCACGGATTTCAGGCTCGAAAGGGTCCGATTTCCAGAGATCCAGCGGATCGACCGGCTGGACATCATAATGCCCATAGACCAGCACGGTGGGCACATCATCAGAGATCTGCTTCCGGGCGAAGACCACCGGATGCCCCCCGGTGGGATATACTCCGGCCTCATCCGCTCCGGCTTCCCTCAACAGTTCGGCAAGGCGCTCCGCACAACGGGTCATATCGTCCTTGTGTGCAGGGTCGGAACTTATCGACGGGATTCTCAGAAGCGAGAACAGTTCCTCAAGAAACCTGTCCCTGTTTTCTCTGACATATTCTTTCATGACGAATCAGTTTTTGTCGTTAATCCTGCTCTTGGCGTAATCGAGAGTCAGATGGAAGACCTTCTCATCCGACGACGGCGCATCGTACATCGCATCAGTCATTATCATCTCGCAGATGCTTCTGAGCCCCCTTGCTCCGAGCTTTCGCTCCATGGCGGTGTCCACTATGAAGTCCAGCACCTCCGGGTCGATCTCCAGCTTGATGCCGTCCAGGGAGAAAGTCTTCTCATACTGGCGAATAATGGCGTTCTTCGGCTCCGTGAGTATCCTCAGCAGCGCGGCGCGGTCGAGATTGTCGAGATATGTCACGACAGGCAGCCTGCCGACTATCTCCGGGATGAGTCCATAGGCACGGAGATCCTCCGCCTCTACATACTTGAGAAGATTGTTCCGGTCTATCACTGCGGCATTGCGGCTTCTGTAGCCGATGACGCTCGTATTGAGCCTCTGCGCGATCCGCCGCTCGATACCCTCGAACGCTCCTCCGCAGATGAAGAGAATGTTCTGCGTGTTGACCTTGAGATACTCCTGCTCCGGATGCTTGCGCCCTCCCTTCGGCGGGACATTCACCACATTGCCTTCCAGCAGTTTGAGCATCGCCTGCTGCACGCCCTCACCGGACACGTCGCGCGTGATGGAAGGGTTGTCGCTCTTGCGTGCGATCTTGTCGATCTCATCTATGAACACTATCCCCCTCTCAGCCCGCTCCACATCGAAGTCGGCCTCCTGAAGCAGTCTCGTAAGAAGGCTTTCCACATCCTCGCCCACATAGCCGGCCTCGGTGAGGACTGTAGCATCCACGATGGTGAACGGGACATCCAGCAGACGGGATATAGTCTTGGCGAGCAGCGTCTTGCCCGTACCGGTAGGGCCTACCAGCAGAATGTTGCTCTTCTCCAGCTCTATGTCGGAGTTCTTGTCGTCCAAATTGTTTGCCAGACGCTTGTAGTGGTTATAGACAGCCACCGACAACAGCTTCTTCGCCCTGTCCTGCCCTATGACATACTGGTCAAGATACGCGTGAATCTCGTGGGGCTTCATCAGGTGCGACTCGGCCCCGTCCCTGCGGGGCTTCTTTCCGGATTCCGCTTTTTCGGGAGAGTCCGCCTCGTGAAGATAGTGATAGCCCAGTTCTATGCAGTCGGAACATATATACGCTCCGATGCCCTGCAGCATAAACGGGACGTCGCTCTCCGTCCTGCCGCAGAACATACAGCGCTTTTCATTTTTCGTCTTTCCAGCCATCGGAAACCTGCCTGTTATTTGTTGGATTTCAGAATCTCGTCGATCATTCCGTATTCGAGAGCCTCCTGAGCCGACATCCAGAAATCACGGTCGCCGTCTGCAAAAATCTGTTCAAGCGGCCTGCCCGTATGCTCGGATATGATTGAATACAGTTCCCGGCGGGTCTTCTCTATCTCCTTGGCCGCGATCATTATGTCAGAAGCCTGCCCTTGAGCCCCGCCGAGAGGCTGGTGAATCAACACTTTGGAATGGGGCAGCGCCGAGCGTTTTCCGGTGGTGCCCGCGCACAGGAGCACCGAGCCCATAGACGCGGCCAGACCGACACAGATGGTCGCTATGTCTGGAGCGACAAGCTGCATCGTGTCGTAGATGGCGAGCCCGGACGTGACCTGACCTCCGGGAGTGTTGATATATATGGAGATGTCCGCCGAAGAATCCACCCCGGAGGACAGATAGAGCAGCTGGGCCTGAACTATATTCGCCACATCATCGTCAATGGGCACGCCGAGAAAGAGAATACGATCCATCATCAGGCGGCTGAACACGTCCATCGCCACGGCATTCAACTGTCTCTCCTCGATAATGGAAGGGTTGATGTAGGCGGAAACGGACGGGATGCGCCTGCGTGTGATTGAACTGTAGTCGTGAAGGGTCATCGGGTTGACACCTTCCGAGCGTGCGAATTTCTCGAAGTCGGTCATCTGAAAACGTTTTTGGACTTATTTGAGCTCCCGGAACTTCTCCACGGAGATCTTCTTGTTCTTGAGGGTGATCACTGCCCTGACAGCGGAAACCACTTTTTCCGTCTCCACGGTCTCGATGATCCTGCGGGACTGTTCCTCGTCCTGAAGCAGCTTCTCGGCGAATGCGCTTATCTGCTCCTGCGGCACGTCGTACATCCCGTACATAGAGTACTGGTATGCGGCATAGCCCTTGGCTGAGGCGAGGACGTCGTCGTTGCCAATCTTGACAGACAGTTTCTCCGTCAGATAGTCACGGACAAGCTGCCATTTGTAGCCGTCGATGAACGAAGCGAAATCCTTCTCGATGTCCTCCGCAGTGAACTTGCCCTCGTTGGCGATGGTGAGCCATCTCTTGAGGAAGGCCTCAGGAAGCGCAATCCCGGACTTTTTCACGAGATATTCGCGCAGATCCTTGGAGAAGCGGTAGTCCGCCTCCTGCGTATATTCATACTTGAGCCTCTCGTCAATCTTGGCGTCAAAGCCGGCCTCATCCTTGACTACTCCCTCTCCGAAGAGCTTGTCGTAGGTGGCCTGCTCAAGCTTGGCGGGAACGAATGTCCTTATGCTCTTGACGGTCACTTTCCACATCGGTTCCACGCTCGGGAGCTCCTCCTTCTTGACCTTGAGCAGCGCCGCGCGATCGGTCTCGTCGGTGAACGCCAGATTCACGTCTATGTCAAACGAATCGCCGGCTTTCCTGCCGAGGAATGCGGATCTGGCCTCGTCTGCGACGTTGCGCATTGCGATGTAGGTGTCGAGAATCTTGTTCTCTCCCTGTTCGAGGTCAGCTACGATGAACGCTCCGTCAACCACACTTTCAGTCTCCTCCAGGTTGCCGTACTGGCGGAGGAGGTTGTCCTTCATCTCCTTCCTCGCCGCGTCCGAGATGGTGATATTGTAGTAAACCACTTCATCCTTGGAGTCAACTCCGAAATCAAGAGCCGGCTTGAGAGCTATGTCGAACTTGAAGTTGAAGTCCCTGCCGTTCTCCCACACGTTCTCCTCCTTTTCCTCGGACGGAAGAGGCTCGCCTATGACATTGAGCTTGTTCTCGCTGATGAAAGAATTGAGACCCTCGGCAATCACGTCGTTGACCGCCTCATAGAGAGCCTGATGGCCATACATCCTCTCGATGAGCGATGCCGGGACCATACCCTTGCGGAAGCCCTTGATCTCCGCCTTGCGACGATACTCGTTCAACTTCTTTTTCCTCGAGTCGGCATAGTCATCAGCGACTATCGCCATTGACACTTCCAGATTGAGATCGTCAACCTTGTTTTGTGAAATTTTCATAACTTGTCGATTATTTTACATTTATTTGTTTCTTGCGTTTGGGGTACTGCACTCTGGAGTGGTAGATCTGCGAAAGGTAGGACTTGATGCCCTCGCTCACCACACGCAGTTCCTTCAGAGAAATAATGGATTCGTCAAACTGCCCCTCGGAAAGCTTGGCGTTGAGTATGCGGTCCACCAGATCGGAAATGCTCTTGGGCGACTGATCCTTGAGCGAGCGCGAGGCCGCCTCCAGAGAATCGCAGAGCATCAGGATGACCTGTTCCTTGGTCTGCGGCTTCGGTCCCGGATATGTGAAGTCCGCGACATCGTCAGGCGATCCGCCAGCGTTCAGATACTTGTTGTAGAAGAATGCCGCCTGCGTGGTGCCGTGATGGGTGGCTATGAAGTCCCTGACGGCTTCAGGCAGATTGTATTTCTCGGCCAGGGCGAGACCGTCGCTGACGTGGCGGATGATTTCCTGAGCGCTCTCCTTGGGATCGAGCGATGCGTGGTACTGCTCGCCGCCCTGTTCGTTCTCCACGAAGCACTGGGGATTGAGTATCTTGCCGAGGTCGTGGTACAAAGCCCCCGCCCTGACGAGCAGCACGTCGGCATTGATGGAACGGGCGGCCGCATCGGCTATGTTCATCACCTGCAGAGAATGCTGGAAAGTGCCCGGAGCCTTCACGGCGAGCTCACGGAGAGCCCGGCTGTTGGTGTCGGAAAGCTCCAGAAGCCGCGTCGAAGACAGGAGGTTGAAAATCTTCTCGAAGAGATAGATGAGCGGATAGGCGGCGACTGAAATGGCGGCTCCGGCAAAAAGATAGAGCAGTTCCCACCAGTTGACATAGCCGTTGAACCCGTCCAGCAGATAGAATGCGAACCAGACCACCGACAGGCAGAGGAATACTATCATAGCCGTGACAAACTGCAGCCAGCCGGCGTTGAACCTGTCGAAGACATACATCGCCACTATACCCGCAAGTGCGTGCATCACAAAGAGTTCTATGCCGTTCTGACCGAAAATCAGCAGCGGCAGGAGCGAGAGGATATAGACGGGAAGTATCAGATTCTTCCTGAAAAAGGCGAGCAGATAGTAGGCGAACAGCGGGAAAGGCACCAGAAAGAGAAGCGCGGCGTTGAGCCTCTGCACAACGCACGCCGTCAGGGCGCAGAACACGAATATGAAGAGCAGGTAATTGTACTTGCCCGGCTGCGTGAACAGGCTGATGTCCGCGAAGCAGATGACGAAAAACAGCGCGACGGTGATGGCGAAAGCGAGTATTATGTTCCCGACAATCTGCCATACCAGATTCTCCGAAGTGCCGAGACTCGTCTTTATCTCGGCCTTGTAGGAATCGAGCAACTGCTCTATCTCCGAGGTGACAATCTCGTTATGCGACACTATGGTCTGCCCTGCGGAAACCACGCCCTTGGTAGTGGAGATTTCTGTGACATTCTCCTCGTGGACAAGCTTCGTGGCTTTCTGGTCGAACACAAGATTGGGAACGACCATATTGTAAACCCCGGCGGCATTCAGCACCGAGTCCGTCTGGGGAGTAGTGCCTATACGCTTGAGCAGCAGATTCCGTGCGGCTGACACCGTGTAGATCTCCTTCGCCGGGAGGAGCGACACGCGCTTGTCCCGCTGGAGATAGATGTGCTCGGCGTCGTAGTTCTGGTTTTCGGAGGAAACCCCGTCCGAGGCGAAATAGTCCCTGTCGTCCACCACGCCCTTCTCATAGACTCCGGCAAGCACCTCGGAGACCTGTATGGCCAGAGAACCGTCGAGATGTTCCCTTAGACTCTTCACGATCTCCGGCTCCACCTGGGCGTCGAGGCGATAATAGGGCACCGGGATGTTCACGGCCTTGCTGCGCTCCTCCTGCATCTCCTCGTCCGTCTTGAGGATGGGGAAATCGAACTGAGCCACAAGATCCTCGTAAAGCCACGGGGAACCTATCTTGTAGGAGTAGCCGAACTTGATGCTCCTGGGCATCATCAGGCTGAGCAGGATAAAGACCACCGCAAGCGGCAGCCAAGTCTTATAGCTTTTCAGAAACTGTCTCGACTCCATAAGAGGTAGTGAATCTGATTGTGAATGTGCTGGCTGAAAGACACGGGCCTCCGCCGGGAGACCTATGCGTCGATGTTGGCGTAGTGGGCGTTGGCCTCGATGAACTCCCTGCGCGGCGGCACGTCGTCACCCATAAGCATCGAGAATGTCAGATCCGCTGAAGCCGCGTCGGAGATGGTGATCTGACGGAGAAGTCTCTTCTCGGGATCCATCGTGGTGTCGCTGAGCTGCTGGGCGCTCATTTCTCCAAGACCTTTGTACCTGGACACGGTCACGCCCCTGTCGGTGCCGCCCTTGCTGAGCTGCGCCGTGGCTGCCGCACGCTGCTCGTCCGTCCAGCAGTAGATCTCCTCCTTGCCTTTCTTGACCAGATAAAGAGGCGGAGTTGCCAGATAGACGTATCCGTTCTTGATGAGGTCGAACATATAGCGGAAGAAGAAAGTCAGAATCAGGGTGGCGATATGCGAACCGTCCACATCGGCATCGGTCATAATTATGACCTTGTGGTAACGGAGCTTGGACAGGTTGAGCGCCTTGCTGTCCTCCTCCGTGCCGACGGTGACGCCGAGAGCTGTGTAGATGTTCCTGATGGACTCGCTCTCGAACACTCTGTGGGTCAGAGCTTTCTCGACATTCAGGATTTTACCTCTAAGAGGCAGGATGGCCTGTGTGCGGCGGTCGCGGCCCTGCTTCGCCGTACCGCCTGCGGAGTCTCCCTCGACGAGGAAGAGCTCGCATTTCTCCGGATCCCTCTCGGAGCAGTCGGCCAGCTTGCCCGGCAGTCCCGCTCCGGACATCACCGTTTTGCGCTGGACGAGTTCCCTGGCCTTGCGGGCCTCGTGACGGGCGGTGGCCGCCAGAATGACCTTGTCCACGATGGCGCGGGCCTCCTTGGGATTCTCCTCCAGAAAGTCCTTGAGCGCGGAGGAAACGGCCTGTGACACAGCCGCATCCACCTCCGGGTTACCGAGCTTGGTCTTGGTCTGACCCTCGAACTGAGGCTCCGCCACCTTGACGGAAATCACTGCGGTGAGCCCCTCGCGGAAGTCTTCGGAAGCCACGTCGAATTTCAACTTCGACAGGTAGCCGTTCTTGTCGGCGTAGTTCTTCAGAGTGTTGGTGAGACCCCTGCGGAAACCCGTGAGATGCGTACCTCCCTCTATGGTGTTGATGTTGTTGACATAGGAGCGCACCTCCTCCGAGAAGCCGTTGTTGTACTGGATGGCCACCTCGATGGGGATGGTCCTGCTGGTCTCCAGACAGATGACCTGTGAGATGGGTTCGTTGCGGCTGATGCTGTTGATGTACTCGACATATTCCCTCAGGCCGTCCTTGGAGTAGAAGACCTCCGTGCCCGGCTTGATGGCGTCCATATATTCCTTGTTGCCGGCGTTGTCTTCGCTGACAGTACGCAAGTCAGTGAGGGACAACTTGATGCCCTTGTTCAGGAAAGCCAACTCCCTAAGACGGTTCGCCAGAATCTTGTACTTATAGAGCGTGGAGACATTGAAAATCTCGGCATCCGGATGGAAAGTGATGATGGACCCGGTGTCCTCAGTCTCGCCTACGACCCTCACCTCCGTGGTCGGCTTGCCCTTGGAATACTCCTGAACGAAGATCTTTCCCTCGCGGTGAATCTCGGCACGCAGATAGTCGGAAAGAGCGTTCACGCAGCTGACGCCCACGCCGTGCAGACCTCCGGACACCTTGTAGGAATCCTTGGAGAATTTTCCTCCCGCGTGAAGAACCGTGAGGACGACTTCCAGGGCGGAACGGTGCTCCTTTTCGTGCATGCCCGTAGGGATGCCGCGGCCGTTGTCCCTGACCGTAATGGAATTATCCGGATTGATTGTGACTTCGATATCTGTGCAGTATCCGGCGAGAGCCTCATCAATACTGTTGTCAACCACCTCATACACAAGGTGATGCAAGCCCCTCTCCCCAACATCGCCAATGTACATTGAAGGTCTTTTCCTCACTGCCTCAAGCCCTTCGAGGACCTGGATACTATTGGCGGAATACTGATTTTCTACGTTCTCGTTAGTGTTTTCGCTCATCTTCGTATGCATTTATTCAAACATACAAAGATAGTGAATTTTTTAGAAACCATAGCAAATTCCGGCCGTAAAAGACAGGCCTCTCTCCGCGTACAAAGGTGTCCTCTGGACACTCATACACAACAGATTGCCGCCCCTGAGCCAGAATGAGAGCCTGCGGCTGTACTGATATTCCGCGGAAATGCCCAGATCTGCATATCCCGGGATGCGGGCCTTTATGAGTTTGGCATCCGCACTGTCGCTTATCTTGACGGAAGAGCCTGTCAATGAGGACGAATTGCTCCTGTCAAGCAGCGTGAAGCCGCGCCGTGTCGCGAACTCGCAGTCCACGCCGAGGAAAACCCGCTTCCTGATGTTGAACGTGGCCCTGACATCGCCGCTGAACGGAGCCGGAGCCACCGCGCCCTCGCAGTTCATCGAGGTCACACCCGTCGCCGGATCCGTGCGCTCATCCCCGGACTTCCGGGCAATGTCGGTCCAGACATAGCCGAACGCCCCCGAGAGCCTCATCCAGTCCAATGAGAAATGCAGGCCGAGAGACGCATAGGCCTTGTTGTAGCCCATATACTTAATCAGGTAGAGAGCAGTGCCGTCGGTGTCAATAAACACCCGGTCAACAGGGGCGTTGCCCACAAGCGCATAGCCTGCCCTGACACTGTACGAGAAGCGGTTCCCCACCCTGCCGGAGAGCCCGAGCGAGGCGTTCACCCTCTCTATGGTGTTGTCAATCAGCGGCAAAGTCCTGTTTTCCGCAGCGAGAGTCCGGGAAGCTATGGAAGGTGCGGCGAGATAGTAGTGGCCGCAGCTGCGCATAAGCGAAGCATAGCTGTCCAGAGTCTCACCGCCGCCCACATTCAGGTCAAACTTCATCGCAAGCTTCCTGATGTTGTAGGATATGTTGACGGCAGGATAGATTATCTGACTCTTTTTCTGACTGTTGAGAGTCTCCTCCCGGGAGGTGACGATGCCGGAGAGCCGCGCTCCGAGATCGATCCTCCAGCCTCTGCGGCTCAGGATGTAATGGGGCACGAAGAAGATGTCGGAAGTGATGTGGCTCATAGCTCCGGAATAGCCGTTGAGGTCAAAGCCGAAGTCGAACGAGACCTTGCTGGAATCGCTGAGACCCGCGCCCAGAACGGCGTCGAAATCGAAATCGTGCTGAGTCAGCCTGTCGAATCCCGGAGCCGCGGTGCTGTTCAGCGCACCGGATTTGTCCGCCC
This sequence comes from Lachnospiraceae bacterium, assembly GCA_963640185.1. GTDB lineage: Bacteria > Bacteroidota > Bacteroidia > Bacteroidales > UBA932 > Cryptobacteroides. The sequence goes on from CAVHXU010000022.1 coordinate 11,429, forward strand.
CGAAGGCATATTCCGCCCTGACATCGTAGATGAAGCGTTTCGCGCGGGGTGTCTTGGAATAGACCCTGACGCGGGCATTGCCCTCATTGTACGAGTGACGGCCTATGAAGTCTTTCTGGAACACTCCGGCATATGCGGCGCCGGCCTCGAAGCACACGGAATCCCAGTCATAGCGGAAATTCATCCCGAGACTGTTGTCCATGTCGACGCCCGTCCCGTCGTGGTTGAGCCTCCTGTTCTTCCCGTCCTTCGCCCTGCGGAAATCCGTCACGGACTCATCCCGAGAGTTCTTCTGCGGCTGAATCTTCTGGTACTTGCCTATGTAGGAATGGTGCCCGGCAAAGAGATCGAGAGACATCTTCCTGTTCAGAACCGGAGACCAGACCAGATCGAAGGTGGGATGGAGAGTGTAGCCCGCGCCGGCATTGAGATAAAAGCTCCGTGGACGGACATCGCCCTGCACCGGCTTCATATTCAGCAGATAGGGGCTGAAGTCATAAGACCCCCTGTATGGACGGTCGAACACCGAATAGTCGAAATCCAGATTGAAAGTGTTGAGCGAGTCGGGGATGTTGAGCGGAAGCTCCGGCTTGTGCACCTCGGAGATTTTGGTCTGGAACGAATTGGTGACCACCACGGTAGGGCTCAGATTCTGCGCACCCGCTTCCGCGGCGGGAACAAGCAGGCAGACGAGCGAAGCGGCGGAAATCCCGCAGGCGAGACTGCCGGTAAAAACTCTTTTTATGCGATTCGTATTTTTCATACCCATCATCTCCTATTTCTTGGAAATCTGTGAGAGCCTGCTCAGCCTCATATTGACAGCGGACTTGATGTCATCCTCGGAATCAGACTCATAGCCGTCGCGGATGCTCTCGAAAGTGGCCTTGGCCTGAGTCAGATTGCCGCGCTCCGCGAAACTGTCGCCCAGCAGAATGAACGCCTTTGCAAGCCAGTAGGTCTGAGGAGTGGAGGAATCCGAGAAAGCATACACCTTGTTTTCGACAGCCTCATAATCGGCGCTGTCAAAGCAGTCCTGAATGAGAATGAACGTGGCCTCGGCGCCCTCCGGCGTTTCCGGATGAGCCGACAGCCTCTCCAGCAGCTTCAGAGCATCGTCCCTGCGGCTTGTAGCCATCAGAGACTTGGCCCTGACATACCCGGCCTCGACCGAGAACTTCTCCGACAGGGCTGAATCCCTTTCCACGAGCACTGCGGCCGCGATGGCCTCGTCGTAGAGCTTTCCCTTGAATGCGGAACGCATCATACCGAGCAGGGCGGCGTTACGGTTGCTCGAAAGGGTGGCGCGGCCATGCAGGGAGGAATAGGACAGATAAGCCTCGCGATAGCGCTCAAGTTCGTAGGAAATGACGGCGAAATTGAGCATCGACAGTTCCACGAACGACCCTTTCCCGTCATCGATGACCTTCTCATAGTAGTCGCGGGCCTTCTCCTTGTCACCAAGCTCCTTGTAGCACTCGGCGAGATAGAACTCCGCCTTGTAGAGATACGCCCCGGAAGGATACTTGTTCAGGTAGTTCTGCAGCGGGGAGAGCGCTTTACGGTAATTCTCGGCGAGATAGAGCTGTTCGGCGGAGTTGAAGATCATAGTCTCACGCTCATCCTCGTTCTTGGTCTCCCCCTTTCCGACGGACTCGATGTAGGCGAGATAATCCTCCGGACGGCCCTCCGCCTGATAGATGGACTCCAGAGCCACGAGAGCGTCCTGAGAATACTCGGTGTCGGGCATAGACTCGACCACCCTCTTGAAGCAGGTCATCGCCTTGTCCCGGTCTCCACCGTTGCGCGCCAGCATACCGAGCTCGATCAGCGATCTGGCCACAAAAGTGCTGTCGGAGACTCCCCCGACTATTCTGCTGAAACATCTTTCGGCCGCGGCGTCGTCATTCCTGTCGACATAAGCCCGTCCCAGCTCAAACAGCGCATCCGCATAACAGGCCGACGAGGCGGGGGCGTCAGCCACCTTCTCAAGCACCTCCAGCTTCTTGGCCGTGTTGCCCAGCAGCCCGTAGGAAATGCCTGCCTGCAGGTAGGAATAGAGATTCTCCGTGTCCGGATATGCGGTTATGACCTTCTCATACCCGGCCGCCGCCCCGCTGTAGTCCTTCTGCATAAAGGAGCAGTCGGCGAGCCTTTCCATAGCGTCCCGCCGGAAAGTGACCTGAGGCTCGGAGAGATAGTCCCCGAACCACTTGGCCGCAGAGCCGTAGTTGCCCTCGCGGAAGAAGTTGTACGCCATGTTGTAGGTGATCATATAGCCCTCGTCCATCCCGTTGAGCGCGGAATTGTTGTAGAGCGACTCCAGCGTCTCGCGCGCGAGGGAGAAATTCTCGTTGCGGTAGTATGACTCCGCCAGATAGTAGCGGGAAAGCATATTCAGATTGTCGCGCCTGTCGCCGTAGTAGGCGGCCGCCTTGAGGCAGGGCACCGCGGTGCGGTAGGAGCCGCCGGAGATAAGCTGCATAGCCCGCAGATAATTGGCTTTCACATAATTGCGCTTCATGTCGCTGTCCAGGTCATCGATCTCGGCATAATAGTCGATGGCCGACGCATAGTCCTTGTTGTAGAGCGCAGCCACCGCCATATAACTGTAGATGGTGGCGTTCTTCTGCACGTCCGGATACTTCTTCAGATAGTCCGAAAACGCTGAAGGGTCGTTGTTGAGGTCAAAGGCCAGCTTGGCGTAGTTGAAACCGGCGTCCTTGGTGATCTGCGGATCGAATACCGCGTCTGCGGCCTCCTTGAACGCCTTCATCGCGGCGACCTTGTTCTTGGTCTTGACGTAGGAATAGCCGAGGTGATAGTTGGCCACCTGTCCGAGGGAATCGGACCTGAAGCCCATCTGCGTGAAATTGTCGATGGCTCCCTTGTAGTCCCCCACCGAATAGAGCACCGAACCGGCAAAGAACAAGTCCGAACGCGACTTGGACCCGCCGCCACGGGAATTGAGCTCGTAGTAGTATTTGGCGCTGTAGGAGTCTCCCAGCACCAGATATGACTCGGAGATGATCCGGCTCAGGCGAGGCTTGCGGTCATCAGGCACTTTTTCGTACATATCCGGGCCGTGAGCCGTGACATAGCGGTGGTCTCCGAGCATAAAGCGGCACTCAAGTATGTAGTAATCGGCCATATCAGTAAACCTGGAGTCCCGGGCCGACTGGCGGAGATACCCGATGGCCTGCTCAAATTCATTTTTCTTGTAATGGATGTAGCCGAGGGAGTACTGGGCCGGCGCGGTGTAGTCGGAGGCTCTCTTGTGCCCGACCAGCTCCACAAACCCGGCTTCGGCCTCGTCGAGACGCTCAAGCTCCAGAGCGGAATACGCTTTCTTGAATATGTATTCGTCACGCTGGCTGCGGCGGAGACTGTTCTCCGTGATGCCGTCGAAGTAGGCGGCCGCCCCCGCGTAATCGCTCTGTTCGAAGAGGTTGCCGGCGTGTCTGAACCACATCTGCGGAATGAGCGGGGAATAGGGATATTCCTGCGCGAAATTTTCTATCCTGGCGACATAGCCTCTTGATCCCAGGGCGGCCGAGCAGAGCACGGAATACCCCTTGGCCTCCGCCGAACCGGTGTTGAGAGCGATGTCGTCGAAAATGGACATGGCTCTGGAATAGACGCCCCTGTCATACAGATGCAGCGCCCTGGCGAATCCGTCATTCCCGGTCCGGTCGCTGACACCGGCGGAAAGAGGCGAATATGCGGCGAATGAGAGGCTTAGAGCGGCAATAGCCATCAACGCCATTTTACGGATATCCATAGTCACAAATTTTGGCAAATTTACTCAAAGTTCACTGATTTTCTGCATAGAATCCGCTATATTTGCGTGATTGAAGCCAAAGAAATGCTATGGAACCCATTATAAGTTTTTCAAATGCGAGGATAATAAACGGAGAAACGACCGTGCTGTATGATTTCAATATGACCGTGCAGCGAGGCGACTTCGTCTATATCGTCGGCAAGGTGGGGACGGGAAAGACTTCCATCATCCGCACGATGATAGCGGAGAATCCTCTCGGCGAGGGGCACGCCGAGGTGTGCGGCTACTGCCTGGAGAAACTGAAAACCAAGGATATACCCTATCTCCGCAGGAAAATGGGAGTGGTGTTCCAGGACTTTCAGCTGCTTATGGACAGAAGCGTGGAAGACAACCTGTCATTCGTGCTGGAAGCTACGGGATGGAAGAACGCCCGGGAGCGCGGGCAGAGGATTGCCGAGGTGCTGGCGGCTGTCGGGATGGAACGCAAGGCGCACAAGATGCCGCACAGGCTTTCGGGCGGCGAGCAGCAGAGAGTGGCGATAGCGAGGGCCCTGCTCAACTCCCCGGAGGTGATCATAGCCGACGAGCCCACGGGCAATCTCGATGCCGAGACGGCGGAGGGCATTATGCAGCTGCTCAGGAAGTTGAACTCCGGGGGGACCGCAGTGGTGATGGTGACCCACAATATGTCTCTGGTGAAGGAGTATCCGGGAAGGGTCTTCGTCTGCGCCGACGAGAGTTGCCGTGAGGAAGGGACAGCGGCCGGAAACAGCGGAGACGACTCTGAAGGAGATACCTCTGAAGGAAATACCTCTAAAGGAAATGCCCCTGACAATGAATAGGCAGGAGAGATACAGGCTTGTGCTGCAGGCCCTTAGGGACAATATGGGGGCGGTGCGGAGCGAGCTTGATTTCTCGTCCCCTTTCCAGCTGCTCGTGGCGGTGATGCTGTCTGCGCAGTGCACGGACCGGAGAGTCAATATGGTGACTCCTCGACTGTTCGGGAAATACCCCACTCCGGAGGCTCTGGCCGGAGCCGACTTCGAAGATGTCCTCGGGCTGATAAGTTCCATATCATATCCCCGCGCGAAAGCCCGTCACCTGATAGACGCGGCAAGAAAGTTGCGGGACGATTTCGGCTCTGAAATACCCTCCGACAGGGATTTGCTTATGCAGTTGCCGGGAGTGGGACGCAAGACGGCCGCCGTGGTGGCGGCTATCGTCTATTCCCGCCCCGTGATAGCCGTGGACACCCACGTGTTCAGGGTGGCCGGGCGGATCGGGCTTTCAGACGGCGGCACGGTGGAAAAGGTGGAAAGGGATCTCACCGCGAACATCCCGCCGGAGCAGCGCCCGGACGCCCACCACTACCTGCTTCTCCACGGCAGATATGTGTGCACAGCCCGTGCGCCGAAATGTGGAGAATGCTGTATAAGAGACTATTGCAAATATAATTCAAACAAGTAGCCACTATGTTGTTTCTTACGTCAGAAAACATTCTGTTGATAGGTTCAGTCCTGATTTTCAGCAGCATCCTCATCTCGAGGGCGAGCTTCAAGTTCGGCATCCCCGCCTTGCTCCTCTTCCTTCTGGTGGGAATGTTCTTCGGCAGCGACGGGCTCGGAATAGTGTTCGACAACGTCCGCCAGACCCAGTTCATCGGTATGGTCGCCCTGTGCGTCATCCTGTTCACGGGAGGTATGGAGACTAAATACGCCGACATCAAGCCTATGCTGGGCCCGGGACTGATACTCTCCACTCTGGGAGTGTTGCTGACAGCGGCTCTGACCGGAGGCTTCATCTACGCCCTGAACGGATGGAAGGCTGTGGGGCTGGGCCTTCCGTTCGTGACCTGTATGCTGCTTGCCGCCACGATGTCCTCCACGGACTCCGCCACGGTCTTCTCGATGCTCCGGGGCAAGGGGATGAAACTGAAATACAATCTTCAGCCGGTGCTGGAGCTTGAGAGCGGCTCCAACGACCCGATGGCGTACATCATCACCGTGGTGCTCATAGAGATTGCCACCTCGCTCGGCTACAGCGATGCGGCGACTTCCGTCACGGCCGCGCAGAACACTGTCGATATGGCCGCGACCGCAGGCTTCGCCTCCATAGAGAGCTACACGACCTACGCCACCGTGTGGAACGCCATCAAGGTGTTTATGCTGCAGTTCATAGTGGGCGCGGCGGTCGGAGTGGCCACAGGCTACGGCACCGTGTGGCTGCTCAACAAGATCAGCCTCGGGAACACTCCACTCTACGCCGTGCTGCTGCTCAGCATCGTGTTCTTCTCCTACGCTCTGGCGGGGATGCTTGCAGGCAACGGCTATCTGGCCGTCTACCTGGCCGGCATCATCATCGGCAACAACAAGATCAGCAACCGCCGGCAGATCGTCACTTTCCTGGACGGTCTGACCTGGCTGATGCAGATAGGTATGTTCCTGATACTCGGTCTGTTGGTGGAGCCTATCAAGATGCTCGCCACAGCTCCCATCTCAATGCTCATCGCCGTGTTCGTGATGTTCATCGCGAGGCCTGTGGCGGTGTTCGGATGTCTGCTTCCATACAGGGGCATCAGCCCGAAGTCCAAGCTGTTCATCTCCTGGGTGGGGCTGAAGGGCGCAACTCCCATCATCTTCGCCACCTATCCGATTATCAGCGGTATAGATGGTTCGGAGGTGATTTTCAACATAGTGTTCTTCATCACTCTGATTTCGCTGGTGGTGCAGGGCTCCACTCTTCCATTCGCCGCGAAGTGGCTGAAACTCAATGACGAAAATGCCGACGAGGAGAAAGAGTTCGATGTGGATCTGCCGGAAGAGGCGGGAGACCTCACGGAGTTCACTATGTCGCAGGAGCGCATAGATGCGAGAGGCAGAACGCTCAAGGACCAGAAGCTGCCGGACGGCGTGAGGGTGCTGATGATCAAGCGTGACGGGAAGTTTCTGGTGCCGAACGGCACAATGGCGCTGCAGGCTGGCGACAGGCTGCTGGTGATCAGCGTGAAGGACGACAAGGCGGCAGACTGAGAAAAGGGGTCTGGGGAATACGGTCCCCTGTGCCACAGCGGGTTCAGAGTTAAGAGGGGCTGGCCAAGTGATTTTGGCCAGCCCCTCTTAACTCTGAACCTCCTGTTTGCCAGGAGGTCGGACAACACAACTATTTCTTCTTGTTGGCGTATCTCTGATAGAACTTGTCCACGCGTCCGGCGGTGTCCACAAGCTTCATCTTGCCTGTGTAGAACGGGTGGGACGTATTGGAAATCTCGACCTTGACAACCGGGTACTCGACACCCTCGACTTCAATTGTCTCCTTCGTGTTGGCGCAGGAGCGGGTGATGAACACCTGATCGTTTGACATATCCTTGAAAGCTACAAGACGGTAGGTTTCGGGATGCAATCCTTTTTTCATTTCTATAATAATTTTAAAGTTTTCCGATTTCGAGGCGCAAAGATACTGAAAATTCTCGGAATCAGCTGCATTTTCCGGAATATTTTTACAGATTGAGTCTGATTCTGTAGGGCTGATCCTCATAGAGCAGGAACTTTTTCGCCTTGCGTATCCATTTCTGCTCCTCCAGCTTGACGTGTTCGGCCATCTCCGCCTCCGGCACAATGCCGTTGACATAGCCCAGAAGCACGCTGTCGGACAACTTCTCCGCGAAACCGTCACCGAGGGTGAACTCCCCGCAGCCGGACTTGAAGAAGCGGAGCAGGCGGAGAGTGTGCACAAAAGAATGATACTCGGTGCCCGGACGCAGCAGGATCTGATAGCCGTAGCAGCGTCTGCCTTCGTACATTCCGCAGGCGGGAGTGAAAGAGCAGGGCCGCATAATCACCCCGTCAGGTGCAGGAGGACTGACTGTGCCGGGCTTCAGGAAAGGGGCCCCTATGTACTCGTAGGGCCTTGCAGTGCCTATGCCCGGAGAAACGGAAGTGTTGTTCCAGAGCCCTCCGCCGCTGTACATCTCACAGGTGAAGAGCCCGGGGATGTCGGAGCAGGGAGCGATGGCCCAGGGAAGCAGCTGACGGTTGGAGCCGGTGGCGAGCGCCGAGATGATGTGCAGGGCGAAGCGGGCCCCCAACTCGCTGTAATAGAGATTGCACAATTCGCCGAGAGTAAGTCCGTGACGCTGCACCACCTTGGGGGTATGAGCCTCGCAAGGACCGTCAGGCATAGTGCCCTCCACGACCCGCCCTGCCGGATTGATGTGGTCCACGACATACATCGACGGAGCGTCCTCCATCCGGGAGAGAGTCTCCATCAGGGCGAACACATCCTTGGTGTAGTTGAAATAGCGCGCCCCGACATCCTGAATCTCCACCACGACCGCATTGAGACCTCTCAGCTCCTCGACTCCGAACTCGATGTGGTTGGTGAGCGGAGTAAGCTCCGTGTCACGCGGAGTGAAAATGCACTGAAGATTGCCCCGGTCACGGAAGATGTCGTACATATACGCTCCCCTTTCCGTGTCCCAGCAGTTCTGCGTGCAGAAACACGCCACCTTGCCCTCGGTCAGGGACTTGTCGAGCTGTTCTTCCAGCGCTGTGGTTCTGAAGCTGAACATCGCCCGTCAATTTTCCCTGATGATTTTCTCCGCCAATGCCCTCACCTCCTCTCCGAGGGCGGCTGCGCGCTCGGGGGTGGCTGCCTCGGAATAGATCCGGATGATAGGCTCGGTGTTGGAGCGGCGCAGATGCACCCATTCGCGCTGCGCCTCGAAACTGATCTTGACTCCGTCGAGGGTGTTCACATCCTCTGAGGCATAGTGCTGCTTTAGAGATGTCAGTATCTTGTCTATCAGCGCCTTGTCCGACAGCTCAATCTTGTTTTTGGCAATGCTGTACTGCGGATATGAAGCCAGCAGGCGGGTGAGGCTCACGGTCTCGCCTGTGCCGGAAGCTTCGGCGCGCAGATATGCCAGATTGGTGAGGAACAGCGCGACTCCCACCATAGCGTCACGGCCGTAGTGCAGAGCCGGATAGATGACTCCCCCGTTGCCCTCGCCTCCGATCAGCGCACCGCAGCGCTTCATCTCCGAAGTGACGTTGACCTCCCCCACGGCAGCGGCGGAATAGTGTCCTCCGTGGCGCTCGGTGACATCCCTCAAGGCTCTGGAAGAGGACAGGTTGGAAGAAGAATACGGTCTGTACGGCAGGCATACCTCCTCCAGAGTCTTGCCAGTAGCCCCGGCCTCTTTTTCCACACGGCGGAAGAGATAGTCCGCGACGCTCACCAATGTGTATTCCTCACCGAAAGGAGTTCCGTCCTCGCAGATGAAAGCGAGCCTGTCCACATCGGGATCGACGGAGATGCCCATATCGGCTCTCTCCTTCACGACAGCCGCCGACAGGCCGGTGAGATTGGCGGGAAGAGGCTCGGGATTGTGGGCGAACTCTCCGGTGGGATCGCAGTTGAGCCGGATGCACTCCACGCCGAGTCTTTCCAGCAGCCGCGGCATTATGATGCCTCCCACCGAGTTGACCGCGTCCAGCACCACTCTGAAGCCGGCCGACCTGACAGCCTTGACATCCACTGCTGGCAGGGCCAGCACCCTGTCGATGTGCATATCAGTGCAGTCCTGTTCTTCGACAGTGCCCAGTTCATCGACCGGAGCGAAGTCGAACTCACCGTTCTCCGCGCAGTCCAGAATGGCCTGACCTTCCTCCGCGTTGAGGAACTCGCCTTTCTGGTTGAGCAGCTTGAGGGCGTTCCACTGGCGGGGGTTGTGCGAGGCGGTGAGGATGATGCCGCCGTCCGCCCCGGAGAAAGTGACCGCCATCTCCGTAGTGGGGGTGCTCGCGAAGCCTATCTTCACCACATCCACTCCGCAGGCGATGAGCGTGCCGCAGACAAGGCTTTCCACCATCTCGCCGCTCAGCCGGGCATCTTTGCCGACCACGACCTTGTAGCGTTCTCCGCCTGCTTTGGGAAGCCTTTCGCGAAGCTTGACGCAGTAGGCGTAGGTGAATTTGACTATGTCTGTCGGGGTGAGATTGTCTCCGGGAGTCCCTCCGATGGTTCCTCTGATGCCGGAAATGGATTTGATGAGAGTCATATTTCCTGTTTTTTGTTCCTGTGCAGACGCTGTTCCGCAGGGCGTGAATCCGAAGCCGTACGGAGAGGTCTGAAACGCAAATTTAAGAAAAAATTTACGGTGAGGCGAAAAAAAAATTTGCAGCGAGAAAAATTCTGCGTATCTTTGCAGTCCCTACAAGAAATGCTGGGTTCGTATAACGGTTAGTACTCGAGATTCTCAATCTCGCAATAGGAGTTCGATTCTCCTACCCAGTACCAATAGGCTGACTAAAAAGCGGGTTGCTGCGTTACGCTTCAGATCCTCAAATCCTCTGCGAGGATTTGGAGGTCTCATGTATAGTGACCAGCTTCAACCCCCGGCCCCTTTCAGGGGAGAATGGTTACGCCCGTTGGGCGGCTGGCGCTTGCCAGCTTGTCGCTACGCTCCGAGGCTGCTGCGGTTTGATGCCTTCGCAAGCCTTGCACCCCATCTTTTTATCCAACCTCTTCAATACGGAAGAACAATAGAATCGAGATAGGCTGACTAAAAGCGATTTTGGTCAGCCTTTTTTTGATTTTTGTGGTGCAGCATCCTGCCGCTTTTGTCGCTTTAACTTAACTTGTTTATCTTTGCGAAATAAAGATATCGCCTTATGCCTACTGTCTTCATCATATTCGGATTCATTTTCAAATTCTATTCAGACGACCACGAACCTATCCACATCCAAAAACAATCACAACTATGAAACACCTGATAGGCAAAGTTTGGGTGGATGCTACTCAAGTTTATGTCCGGACGCGGGACGGTCTTGTGGCAAGTTATAGGTTTTCCGACTGGAAACGACTCCGGGAAGCAAGTCAAAGTCAAAGGGAGGACTTCTACCTCACATACACCGGGATCCACTGGCCGCAAATCGACGAAGACCTGAGCTTCGAAGGAATGTTCTCAGCTATGGGGTTGTGCGAAAGGACTCTGCAGGAGGATGCCGTCTGCTACGAAAGCAAGGATTCAGAAAACTCTCAGAACAGATAGCCCATCTTGATATAGAAATTGGCCAGCGAATGATTGTCCTGCCGGCTGAAAGGCGCGGCCCAGTCCACTGACACCACAAAGTTCTCGTTCATAGCCAGTTTCAGACCGCAGCCCCCTGACAGATGAGGCCGGTAAGGCGAGACGGAGAAGTCGAAGAAGTCCGCAGGGTCAGCCCGGTATTCGTCCGGGATCGGCTGTCCCTCCGGCAGCACCAGCTCCCCGAGAGCCACCTTGCGCTCCGCCGAAGGAGACAAAGTGGAGGATACCATAGTCTTGAGATTCTCCGTTCCCCCGGCGACAGCCCTGTCAAAGTCGAAAGCCTGGGTCACCATCCCGAAGTCCACGAAAGGATTCATCCCGAAATAGAAATGCTGACGGCCGATGTTGAAATCCACGATGCGGAAACGGAACTCCAGATTGGCGTAGAGATAGCCGTCGGCATTTATCCTGTTGCGCAGCACTCCCCTCAGGGAACTTGAGCCCCCGAGCCCCTCATAGAGCACACGCTTGTAGTACTGCACATTCAGAAAGGAGTTCTGGTAGAACGGAGACTTGCCGGCGACAAGATTCTGCGTGCCGATGCGGTATGCCAGCACTATGCGGTCCCTGTACAGAGGGACATAGTGTCGGAAAGTGAAGTTGAAACGGAGGTTGTTGTACTCGGCCTGCTCCCCGAACGCGGCAGTGTAGGTGAAGAATGCGTCGGCATAGATTCCCCGGCTCGGAGCAGTGCGGCGGTCACGGCTGTCATAGCTCATACCGCCACGGACGTATGGATGCCATCCCCCGGAGGACTCGTTGTCCCGGATGAGCCCCCAATCCCGGTATCTGGAGAAAAGTCCCTGTATGTCAGGCAACTGCTTGGACGCTTTCTTGTGACGGTTGAGCATCGCCACATCCACGTCCCCTATCATATAGCCGAGCACCCCCAGCCCGGCGCTCCACTGCCAGGCTCCAGACACCGTCCCCGAAATGTCCGCCGAAGCGCGGAAGAGGTTGCGCCTGTACTTGTAGAATGCCCTCGAAGCATAGCCGGACAGGTCGGCGGCCTTGGAGTCGCGCCATGCGGTGTTGTACACGGACTGGTAGCCGTTGAAGCCGAAGAAGTCGCACATCGAGTCCGGGAGGTAGGACAGATCCAGGGTGAAGCGGTGATTCCTTATCAGCACCGGCGAGTCGTACTGGAAGCGGAAGATGCCGTAGCGCCGGGTGGTGTAGGCCGCCTCGAAATAGAGGGAATGGAGATAGTCGGGATAGGTCGAGCCGTCCCCGTAGTAGAACACGTTGCTGAGCAGACCGCCCTGAAAGCCGAGATCAGCATCATAAGCCACTGACGGGAGTATTCCGAAGTTCCATCCGGTCTTGACGGGCCTGCCTTCGGAGTCGGTCACGGCGGTTTTCTTCTTGGCTGCCGACAGCGGCAGAACGGTGAGCAGCAGAGCCACAATAGGGATAATTCTTTTCATAGCAGGTCGGATTGAAGCGGTTCAGGATAAAGATTAAACGCTGAAAGAAGCCGAGGCTCCCGTCACAATCGGTTGAAAGTCCGGCGGATGTCGGAAATCAGGCCGAGCAACTCCCCGTCGGAAGCGAGACGCAGATCCGAGACGAGATGGCGGGCGGCCTTGTAGTAGTCATTGGAAATGATCACGGAGCCGAAAGACAACACCCAGAGCAGAGCCGCAAGCAGAGCCGACGGCAGGGTGCAGAAGAACACCGCGCCCCAGAGCAGAATCAAGAGCGGATGCAGCACCAGAGTCAGCACGTAGCGGAACGAATTGCGGAAAGACGGGTCTTTCAGAGTGCGGCAGACCAGCCAGGATGTCAGGAGAATCGGCGAAGCCGCCGCCACGGAGAAAAGCCACAGCGGCAGAGTCACCAGAAGCAGCAGGGATTTCAGGAAGATGGACGAGCGCGGCCAGCTGCGCGCCACGCTGTAGGCGCTGATGCGCTTCCGCTGACGAATGTCAAAGCAGCGCTGAGCCTTTGCCCGGAGAGACGCCCATTCCTCCGGATCGGAGGACTTGAGGGCAGAGACCTGTTCCACCACGTTCTTGTCCTCCAGCATCCTGTTGTAGAGAGAGTTGCGGGTGCGGCTGCGGTGACGCAGACGATCCTCGCTCAGGATGTAGCAAAGCTCAAGAGTGGGAGTATAGTCCCCGTCGTCAGGCACATACAGGATGGTCTCCTGCATCCTCCCGCTGAGCTCCGCACGGAGCTTCATAAGCAGCTCCGGCTCCGTCAAGGTCGCGTTCGCCGCACGGAATTCGCTCACGTTGAACGCCTTGCCAACATTGACCAGCAGAGACGAACGGAAACGGTAATAGTTGCCGTATTCCACTCCCACCGGCACTATGTACACCGGCATCCGCCCCCCGATGTGGCTGTCGGCCCTGAGGGCTATGCGGAAAATGCCCTTGAGCAGCGGGAGCAGGGAGTGCTTGGGACGGTGAGTGCCCTCGGCCATAATGCAGAAAGGCACCTTGTCCTCCAGCACCTGCGACGCCTTTTCCATAATCTCGTCGTTCCGGCCGAGGTTCTCCACCCCGTCACGCTTGCGGAGGATGGGCATTATCTTGAGGAATGTCAGTATCCTGCGCTGCTTCGGATTACGGAATATGTCCGCGCGGGCTACGAACACCTTGGGGCCGTGGTCAATGGCGAGTATGGCAAGCGCGTCCTGCAGGCCGTTGGTGTGGTTGGGCGCGAAGATCACCGCTCCGTCGGAGGGGATGTTCTCCGTCCCGACATACTTCACGCGCTGGTATGAGAGTTTGAAAGCGAAATCCACATAGTAGCGCAGTACGTCGTAGAGCGGGTCATATTTCTGTATGTCTGTTCTCTGCTGCATTGTACAAATGGTGCTGAACCGTAATCAAATGACGCGAAAGGGGCTGCGGCAGGCTCAGATGCCCCGCTTGCGGTTGAAATGGGTGAAGATGCCGGCCACCGTGAGTCCCGAGATTATATGCCAGATCCCCCACCACGCGGTGACGAACAGCATACCGCCGACAGCGAGGTCGGGCGGGAAGATCTTGGGGTTGAACAGAAGCACCAGCCCCAGACCGGAGTTCTGGATGCCGGTCTCGATGGTGATGGTCTTGGTGTCGGCATAAGGGAGGCGGAAAGCCCGTGAGAGACCGAAGCCGGTCGCAAGGGCCGAGCCGTTGTGTATCAGGACTATGATAAAGACGAACCAGATATATTTCAGGAAAAGTTCGATGTTCTGCCCGAACGCGAGAACGACCATCAGTATGAAGAATCCCAGGGAAAAGAGCTGCATAGGCTTCTTGAGCTTCTCGGTAAGCCTGGGGAAGAAACGGGCGCAGAGCATACCCAGGGTGAGAGGGATGCCCAGCAGGATGAACACCGTCTCGAACATCTGCCAGATATCGATGTGCAGTTCGCGGAGAGCGGCCGCACCCTCGGGATTCACATAGTTGATGTAGAGTCCGCCCCACAGAGCGAAATTGGCGGGCGTGAGAACCACGGCCGTGAGAGTGGTGATGGCCGTGAGGGACACCGACAGCTCCACATTGGCCTTGGAAAGCGAGGAAATGAAGTTGGAGATGTTGCCTCCGGGACAGCTCGCCACCAGAATCATACCCATAGCCACCATCGGTGTGATGAGATGGCAGGCGTGCAGCAGGCAGACTATCAGGAACGTGACCAGCGGCAGGGCGATCAGCTGCGAACACAGACCGATGATTGTCGATTTGGGGTGGATGAAGACATCCTTGAAATGCGAGGGTCTGATGCCGAGGGCGACGCCGAACATCACGAACGCGAGAACGATGTTGATGGTCCGCATTCCTGCGGCGGAGAAATTGATGGTGATGCTGTCCAACTGCGACAGCTGTTCGAACATAGTCATAAGAGAAACCGATAATTGTCCAGTTTGCCGCGAAATGTCCGCGAAAGTGCAAAAATAGGCAATTATCGGCTATTCTTGAAAAACCAACGCTCCAAATGTGGCGAAATGGCTTAATTCAGCTCCATATTGTAGTCGTCCTCTTCGAAGTCCGGCTTCACCTCGATGTTGAAATCAGTGGCCTCGGATATGAGGCTGCCGTAGATGTTGGTGCGGACATTGCGCTTGAGGGGAACCTGTGGAACGGACATAGTGAGAGGGACGGAGGCGGCATCCTCATAGAGGCGGAGCTCCACCTGGGCGACTTCCTTTTCATTCACGAGAAGATAGTTCATAGAGAGGTATTCGAGCTCCAGGACGGTGGGGACTCCGGTCGTCGCGTCCTTGAGGTTGACCCGGAGCTTCTCCGCCGGGAAAGCGGCCGGAGTGAACTCCACGGAAGTCTCCCCGGACACCGTACCGTCGAAAAGGTTGAGTCTGGTATAGACGCTCTGCACGGACACGGAGGATAGGGTGTATTCCGTACCCACATTTCCTGCAAGGTCAGAGTCAGCGTCGCTGAGGCCGAAGTTGAGCTGGGCGAACGGACGCTTGAGAATGATGTTCCGGGCAGCGTCGCTTTCCTTGACGGTCATCTCCACGCAGGCGAAGAATGCGTCACGGTTTTCGTCGTTGGCAGCGGCGGAAGCATAGGAGACGGTGACAGCAGCGTTCTGAGCATCGAGAGTGTAGGCCGAGTTGCCGCTGACATCCGCCCAGAAGACGAACCTGTAGCTGTGGCCCGCCACGAGACGGGTGCTGTACTGGGCCTTGCCGCCGGTCATAGGTACCGTCTTGCTCACCGAAGGGTCATCGATGAGCTTGTCGCCGATATAGACATTGCAGAGGACCTCGTTTACTTTCATACCGTCGGCTATGGCCCGGGTGCCCATCTCGGGGAGCGACATCTCGAAGAGGACATCAGTGTCTCCCGCCAAAGATCCGTCGCCGAGACTCTGCGAGCAGGATGCGGACAGCAGGGCGGCAATGCCGAGGCACAGGCCCGCGGCGATGTGAAACAATCTTTTCATACTCAATTCAATTTCCTGATTTGGGCACCGGCAGGGTACATTCAAACCCTGCCGGCTAAGATTAGCTTTTAAACTAATCGATATTGGAATACTCTACTGTGCCGTCAACAGTCACGACAGCCTTGGAATTCAAGTCTGCGTTCCACATCGTCTTGCCGCTATTTTCGCCGGCAACATATCCTGTCTCAGTACAGTTGTTCACTACCACGTTGAATACTTTACCGGCGCTGAGCTTTGTACCGTCAATCTCAATCGCAGCTTTACCCTTTCCTGCCGGAACATTGGCCGCCTTGAACTGACATCCGTCGAAAGTTGCCGTCTGAGACTCTGCCCCGTCCTCGTGATAGATCTTCACGGCCTTGCCCATAGTCTCAAATATGCAATTATTGAAAGTAATGGTATCGGAACCATAAGTCCAGATGCAGTAGTCATAGATGTTCTGCTTGAATGTGCAGTCCTCGAATGTAGCTGTGTCTGCATACATTGTCGGTCTGCCCTCGATGACGCAGTCCGTGTAAGTTACGCTTGCCGCGTGCTGAATACCTATGTAGTTGTCAGAACTGTTCTTGTAGGTGATGTTGTCGAAAGTCACGGTCTTGCCGTGCCAAGCGACAGCTGTGTTAGCCTCAATGACAGCATTCTCGCCTTCTCCTGAAATAGTGACATTGTCAGCTGTGATTGCACCAGGGATGGTGTAGGTGCCGTCAGCAAGCAGTATCAGGTCAACGTTAGCGTCTGCCACGGCAGCCTCGAACTCAGCCTGATTGGTGGCACTAATGCTGTATTTTATCAACACCGAAGCCTCGCCGCTGTTGCCGGAAACGGTCGCTGAAGCGCCGCCTATTCTGCCGACATAAGCGCCTGCGTTATGCTGTGAGAGCTCCGTATAATTCTTATAGTTGTGGGTCTTGTCAACAATGATCAAGACATCCCCTTCGACGGTGTTGTTGATGACAGCGCCGGTTGCATAGTTCACAATGCCGGCGATGGTGCCCAGATCACGATATCCGCGGATTGCGGCATCCTTCACCTTACAGCCGTCGATCTTGATTCCCTCAAAGTGGCCGGCAATCGCTCCTACCTTGTCTCCGTTGTCCCACTCGCCTGATGCAAGCAACTCCGGAGTGGAGGTCAGGCTGACATTGGTGACGGTGCAAGCAAGGATGCTGGTTCCTTCCTGAGCATAGCCGACAATCACACCGGCATAGTGGGTGCTGTTGACCGTGGCGTTCTCGACATTGAGGTTCTTGATGGTTGCGCTGACAGTGCCACCGAAGAGTCCGGCACTTGCCCATTTGGCTGTGTTGTCGGACACGTTCAGGTTGGATATGGTCTTGCCGTTTCCGTCAAATGTTCCGGAGAAAGATTTGCCCGGAGTGTACTGCATAATTCCAATCGGAGTCCAGGCCACATTGCAGAGGTCGATGTCGTTCTGGAGCACAAGAGTCTTGCCCTCGAAAGTCGTTTTGCCGGAGTTCACCTGCTGAGCCACCCACGCGAGCTCATTTGCCGTGGTGATCAGGTAGTTGCCAGACTCGTCAACCTCAGGCTCGTCAGCGGTGCCGTCCCAGAGTTCCTTGACATAGTCAGGATCTTCGAATGACGGGTCAACGACGATGGTGTAGATGACCTGGGAAGTGAAGAGGTTGCCGAGGATGTTCGTGCGGTAGTTGCCCTGAAGAGGGACAGCCGGCAGGGACAAGGTGTTGATCGCAATGTTTCCGTCATTGTAGGTGGTGAGCGTCACGTCCGCGGTCGTCTTTTCATCCTTGCCCACGAGGACATAGTTCATAGCGACATAGCCGTACTCGTCCTCGCCCACGGTAAGCGTCTGCGCAGGGAGCGCGGCGCATACGAAGTCAGCATCGACCGTACCGTCCACTTCTCCGGTAGTGAGGTCGAGAACATTCGCAAGGCCCTTGACGCTGACGGAGGACTGTGTCACCACATAGCCCGCTTTCTCAGCTGCAATGATGTCTTCCGGGTCCACTCCGAAGTTGAGCTGAGCGAAAGGACGGTAGAGAGTGACCGTCTCGTTGACAGCGCCCTCGATCTTCTTCTCCACGCAAGCGTAGAACGCGTCGCGGGTCTCGTCGTTGGCGTAGCCTTCGTAGTCAACCGTCACAGTCTTGGCAGCCGCATCGAGGGTGTATGGAGAGGTCTCTCCCTCCTCCGCTGCCTTGTATGCCCAGAAGATGAATCTGTAGGTCTGTCCAGTCACGAGGCGTACCTTGAACTCAGCCTTGCCTCCGGTCATAGGGACGATCTTGGAGATCTCGGCATTGTCGATGAGTGCGCCGGTGGCGTCATAGACATTGCAGGCGACCTCGTCAACGGTGTTGCCGTCGGCGATGGCCTTGGTGAAAATCTGCGGGGTGGCGACGGTGAAGCTCACTTCAGTCTCCTCCCCCCCCCTTGCCAGGCTCTCTACAGGAGCCTTCTCGCAGGAAGCCGCGAATGCGACAAGCGCAACGGCAGCGATTGTTTTGAAAACTTTTTTCATTTTCTGTTGATTTGTTGGTATTTAGTTAAACTGATTCTTGTTCAGATCCTCGTCCGTATCCTGTTTCAGCCCCGGTTTCCGGCCGGAGCGCCGTGCCTAAATGAAGATATTGAATTCATCGTCGAAATCCGGATTGATGCCGATGCCGCCGCCCACGCCGAGATTGAGGAAATCTCCCCGGACGGTGGTCACCTTGCTGCGGACGAGAGGAACCGTGATGGGGTTGGTGAGGGAGAGCAGCTCATCGCCCTGACGGGCATAGAGCGCCACCTGCACTATCACGCTCGACTCGTGGCCGTTCACCAGCACATAGTCGAAGCCCATCAGCACCTCGTCCATACTTATCGGGCTGAAGGCCGAATCGAACTGCACCCCGGTGCGCGAGTCAATGGGCTTGTTGGTGAACATATTGAAGATGTACGGCATAAAGGAAGTGTAGTAGAAGCGGATGTAGTAGTCGTCCGGCTCAAATCCGGGAGCCTTGGACGGATTCCACGCGGACCCATCGCCCTTGGTGGCGAACTTGGTCATATACTCCTCCGGGGTGGCGACTACCACAGTGTCGGTCACCACAGGCCGCGCGGACTGGCTCTGACGCTTGTCGTAGAGGTACTTGGAGTATTCCGCCGCAGTCATCCGCGACTTGAGCACCTTGGTGACGAGCTTGTCCAGGTCGGTGGCGATGAACTGGAACTTGCCGAGCGGCCGCTCCATATCGAGAGTCGCGGACACCGGCGCCTGCTTCGAGCCCAGACGTACCAGATCCACTTCGGCGCTGCCCAGAAAGGCATCCTTGAAGTCGTTGCAGGCCGTGTGCGTCTCGGGAAGCTCTATGGCCTTGAAGTTGGAAGTCTTGTAGAAAAGGTCGCTCCGGGAGCCGTGGGAGACATAGTCCGCCCAGCAGCGTATCTGCCACCTGCCCTCCGGGAGAGACACCACAGTGCTGTAGTTCAGATCGCTGACGTCGTCCTTGGTCAGGACGAGTGTGTATTCCGAAGCCTCCGTCTGGTCGAACTTGCCGCTCGGGAGCTGCGGATAGAACTTGACCGTGTAGCGGAAATCATAGTCGTCCGCAGTGACGGCGTCCTTGGTCTCGTACTTGATGTCGAGATACGGGGGCAGATCCGTGGCGAACACGAAGTCGAGACGGAGATCCGCAGGAGTGGACTCGTCCGGCCATTCGTGCACCCGGCAGGAGAGGACGGAGAATCCGAGCGCCAGCAGCAGCGAGGCTGCGGCCGCGGCGGAGACGAGCCTGATCAGTGAGAAAGATGCGTGTTTCATTTGCTGCCCTCCCTGTTCTTGGCGGATTTCTTCACCAGATCGAAATCGTAGGTGAATGAAATGGCTACGTTGTCGGGACCTATGTAGGTCTTGTTCACCGTGTTGACGAAAGGTCCGTTCTTCTCGTTCACATAGCGGTCATAGTCGAAGCGGTAGGCTCCTGCTCCGAGGGCGAACTCCATCCCCCAGCGCGGGTGCTTCGCGAAGTGGAGCCTGTACCCGAGCGAGACGCCGCCGCCCAGCATAGGTGTCCGGCCGCGGTGGTCCTGGATGCGGTAGTCGCCGTTGGTGGCGAAGTTGAAGTACGCCATAGTGAAGTGCGCGCCCAGGAAGAGCCCCTCCACCTTGGGGATGTAGTAGCGGAACTCTGGCTGCAGGGCGAGTATGCGGAACTTTATCGTGTTCTTGAAATAGTCGTAGCCGCTGTAGTACACCGGGAGATGGAAAGAGAAGTTCTCCACGATGTCAACCTCGAAAGCGAGGTTGGTGATGGCGAGAGCCCAGGCGGCCATATTGGTCTTGAGGGTGAACTTGCGCACCCATTTGCTCTCCTCCGGCTGAGGCTGAGGCTCCGGCTCCGGTTCGGGCTTCTCAAGCACCTCCACTTCAAGGATGTCCCGGCCGAGGCTGTCCTGCACGGCGGACAGGCTGTCCTGCACCTCTTCGAGACCATCGTCCTCCACATCCACATCCTGCATCCTGACGCCCACCGTGACTATGATCACGAAGCGGCGCAGGCTCGGGAAATAGTGCTGAAGCATATAGGCCCACGGCTGACCTCCCCGAAGCTGCATCAGGTCGCTCTTGGTGGCGGTGCCGTCGATGATGCCTTCGATGGTGGCAAGGGCCTCGTCGGAATGGGCGAAAGCAGACCCCTCGGCAACCATCTTGCGCAGCTCCGGCCAGTCCTCGTCGAGGGAATGCGTACGGAACGAGGTCTCCTCCATAGAGTAGCGGGACTTGAGGAACTCTGTCACGCTTGCAGCTCTGGCGCGCGTGAGGCGGATGTTCGTGAGAATGGACCCGTCCGGAGAGGAGCTGACCTTGTAGTTGGTCTCCTTGATGATGAAAGTGGAGTCCTCCAGCATCCTGTTCACGCGGGCGTCAAACTCCTCCAGCCTGACGGAGTTCTGCCTGTACTGAAGGTCAAGCTCCGACTTGCCGAGTCTGAAATAGACCGTGACGGAGTCCTTGAACTCCTGCGCGTGCACACCGAGCGAAAGAAAGACACCCCCCGCCAGGAGGATGCATCTCAAAACGCGGTTAGAACACATATTCAACTTCTTATACAAAACAACTCTATAATTCTGTCCCTGTCTGCACCGAAACCGGCTTCCGGGACGGCTCATAACACACACAATCCACCCGATCCACCCCGAACGACCTCGCAAATATACCGCTTTTCCCCGAAAACAGCAACATCCCGCCGCATAAATTGTAAGAAAATCTTAACAAATTTCTCCCGGCTTCCGGTGAGGGTCTTTTCCCCGCCCCGAAACTTACACATCGTAAGGACAAGACCCCTATTTCCGGACAAATCATAGCCCCGGGCGCGCCGGAACAAGTTATCAACAGGGGTGTGTTGACAAGATTATTTGGAGACGGCGGGCTTTTGTCAGTACCTTTGTATCCCGAAGTAATCAAAACCTAATCTATTTATGGCAAAAAGCACAAACGCACCGCAGGCTGTTTATGACGCCAGAACATTAGGCAAACCCAAGATGCTTACTCTCGGGCTGCAGCATATGTTCGCGATGTTCGGCGCGACGGTTCTCGTTCCGGCGATCACCGGTCTCTCCGTTTCGTCCACGCTCCTGTTCGCAGGTCTCGGCACACTCATCTTCCACGCACTGACGAAGTTCAAGGTCCCGGCTTTCCTCGGGTCGTCGTTCGCTTTCATCGGAGGTTACGTCTCAGTGAAACAGATGGGAACGGCGAGCGGCCTCACGGAATCTCAGGCATTGCCTTATGCCTGCATAGGAGTCTTCTGCGCAGGACTCCTTTATTTTGTCCTGGCGGGTCTCATCGCCATCTTCGGCACCAAGAAAGTGATGCGCTTCTTCCCGCCCGTGGTGACCGGCCCCATCATCATCTGCATAGGCCTCATACTCTCGGGTTCGGCCATACAGAACTGTCAGACCAATTGGTGGATCGCGCTTCTGGCCATCGCCATCATCATAGTGTGCAACATCTGGGGACGCGGTATGTTCCGTATCATCCCCATCCTCATGGGCGTGCTCGGCTCATACGCCGTGGCTGCCTGCTGCGGGCTCTGCGACTTCTCGACCGTCAGGGAGGCCGCCTGGATCGGACTTCCGTTCAAAATGCAGGACACGGTGTTCGCAGTGTTCTCGGCTCCCGACTGGGGTCTCATCACTTCGGCCATAATCACCATTATGCCGATAGCCCTCGCCACGATGATAGAGCATATCGGCGACATCTGCGCCATTTCCTCGACCGTGGGCAAGAATTATCTCGAAGATCCGGGCCTTCACAGGACTCTCATCGGCGACGGTCTCGCCACGTCGGTGGCAGCCCTCTTCGGAGCCCCGGCCAACACGACCTACGGAGAGAACACCGGCGTGCTCAACCTCACCAAGGTCTATGACCCGCGCGTCATCCGCATAGCGGCCGTGTTCGCGGTACTGTTCTCGTTCTCGCCCAAGTTCGCGGCGCTGATTTCGGCTATGCCGTCCGCCACCATCGGAGGCGTGTCAC
Organism: Lachnospiraceae bacterium; assembly: GCA_963640185.1. Taxonomy (GTDB): domain Bacteria; phylum Bacteroidota; class Bacteroidia; order Bacteroidales; family UBA932; genus Cryptobacteroides. The sequence continues at coordinate 33,704 of CAVHXU010000022.1, forward strand.
TCATACTGTATGGTATGATCTCGGCTGTCGGCGTGAGAAACGTGGTGGAGAACAAGGTGGACTTCACTTCTTCGAGGAACGTGATCATCGCGGCCCTGATTCTGGTGCTCGGAATAGGCATCAACTACGGGATCGAGGGCGGACACATATCCGTAGGATTCACCAACCTGTCGGGACTGGCCGTGGCGGCCCTGGTGGGCATCGTAATGAATGCGCTGCTGCCGGGCAAGGACTATGAGTTCGGCAAGGACCCGAAGGGGGACGAGTCGGTGAATTTCGACGCGAACGCCAACAGGGTCACCGAGTGATCCGGGTGCGCCCGCAAGCCCCCGCCGCCGCTGACGGGAAACGGTTTTCACGAGATAGAAACCTTTTAATCATAAATCAATTTCAGGTATGAAGAAATTATTGCTTCTTTGCGGTGCATTCGTCATCGCCGGTTCTGCGGCCTTCGCCCAGAACATCCAGTTCCACTATGACTTCGGTCATAACATCTACCACAAGGGAGACAAGGATCTCTCCAAGCGCGGGCACATCACCACCACCGTAGAGATGTTCCGTCCCGACTCCTGGGGAAGCACCTACTTTTTCGTGGATATGGATTATCTCAGCAGCGACAAGGCGGCAAACGCCAAGTACGCGGGTGTCCAGGGTGCCTACTGGGAGATTTCCCGCGAGTTCTGCTTCTGGCAGGGAACCAAGATGGACTGGCTTTCCCTCCATGTCGAGTACAATGGCGGTCTCAACATCACATCCAGCACTTACAATGACGCCTGGCTCACCGGTCTCGCCTACAACGGCCACTCCAAGGACTTCAGCAAGACCTGGTCTCTGCAGGTGCTGTACAAGGGCATTCCCTACAAGACCAAAATCGACGGCAAGCGAGGCGAGACCACTACCGATGAGACCGGCAAGACCACTACGACCGACAACGCATACACCAAAAACGGTGTAGAGCACGGCTTCCAGATCACCGGCGTGTGGGGCATCGATTTCGCGCACGGCTGGTGCAGATTTTGCGGCTTCTTCGATTTCTGGAAAGAATACCGCTCATGGCAGAACACCAAGTACATTTTCCTGTCAGAGCCTCAGTTCTGGGTCAACTTCAATCAGATCAAGGGAATGGAGAAGGTCAACCTCAGCCTCGGAGGCGAGCTTGAGCTTTCCTGCAACTTCGCAGGTAAAGGCTTCTATGCCATCCCTACCGCCGCTGTGAAGTGGACTTTCTGACAAACGCTTTCTTAAAACCAAGAAGTAAACACAATGAACGCAAAATTCGGAAAGGCACTGGACAAGTGCCTGGGGTTTGATTTTTCCCGCAACAGCATAAAGACCGAGCTTCTGGCCGGTCTGACCACCTTCCTCACGATGTCCTACATCCTGGCAGTCAATCCGGACATATTCGGAGCTCTGCCCGGGATGCCGAAGGGCTCGGTGTTCGCGGCCACCGCCATCGCCGCCATCATCGGTACGCTTGTGATGGCATTCTACGCCAAGAAGCCTTTCGCCCTCGCGCCGGGTATGGGACTCAACGCATTCTTCGTCTATACGGTCTGCCTCGGAATGGGACATACCTGGCAGTTTGCGCTCACGGCCGTATTCATCGAGGGCATCATATTTATCATACTGACTCTCACCAATGTGCGGCAGCTGATAGTGGACTCCATCCCCGTGTCTCTGAAAAAGGCCATCGGCTGCGGCATCGGCCTGTTCATCGCATTCATAGGGCTTAAGAACGCCGGCATCATCGTCTCCAATCCTGCCACTGCCGTGGGTCTGGGCAACATCACGAGCGGTCCGGCGCTGCTGGCTGTCATCGGCATCCTGCTCACTTCCCTGCTTGTAGTGCTGAAAGTGCCTGGCTCGCTCCTCATCGGAATGATCGCGACTGCCGTCATCGGCATTTTCTTCAAGGATCCTGCAACCGGCGCACGCCTCACCGATTTCTCCGGAGTTGTCTCGCTGCCTGATTCCGTCGCGCCCATTTTCTGCAAGTTCGAGTGGACGGAGCTTCTCTCGCTGGATATGGTAGTGGTGGTGTTCACCTTTATGTTCATCGATATGTTCGACACCATCGGAACGGTGATCGGAGTGAGCACCAAGGCCGGAATGATTGACAAGGACGGCAAGATCCCGGGCATCAACAGGATTCTCCTCGCTGACGCCATCGCCACCGTCGCTGGCGCCTGCGTGGGCACTTCCACCACAACGACCTATGTGGAGAGCGCTTCCGGCGTCGCCCAGGGCGGCCGCACGGGACTCACCTCGCTCACCGTGGCTGTCTGCTTCGCCATCGCCCTGTTCTTCTCGCCAATTTTCCTGGCCATACCGTCGGCAGCCACTGCTCCGGTGCTGGTCATCGTGGGCGTGTTTATGATGAGCCCTGTGAAGGACATCGACTTCGAGAACTACTACGATGCCATTCCGGCGTTCATCTGTATGCTGACTATGCCGCTCGCCTACTCCATCTCCGACGGCATTATGCTCGGCGTTATCAGCTACGCGGTCATCAACCTCTGCACGGGCAAGGCGAGCAAGAAATCCATCGCCACATACATCCTGGCGCTGATTTTCGTAGCCAAGTACATTTTCCTGTAGAAAATCGGGGTTCACTAAGCCGTTTGCAACGGTGAATACCTCTAAGTGCAAGGAGGGTGTATTCTAAGACATTTCAACGGAATACACCCTCTTTTTTATGCCATTTGGGCCAGCCTTCGATTCACATTTTGGCAATAATGCGCGACATATCGCAAAAAGATGTATCTTTGTGGGGTTAAGGCTCTATCAATGGGGAAATTATAAATCATCAAAACATATTCAGCGTGATGAAAAAGTTTTTAATTATCGCGGCCGCAGCGCTGATGGCACTGACAGGCTGTTCACAGTACAGGTATGAAACTGTGAAAGGAGACCCGCTCAAAACAAAAATCTACACTCTGGACAACGGACTGAAAGTGTATATGAGCGTGAACAAGGAGAAACCGAGGATTCAGACCTACATCGCCGTGCGCGTGGGCAGCAAGAACGACCCTTCGGAGACTACCGGACTCGCCCACTACTTCGAGCATCTGATGTTCAAGGGCACGCAGCAGTTCGGCACAAGCGACTATGAGGCGGAGAAACCGCTTCTCGACGAGATAGAGCAGCTTTTCGAGGTCTATAGGAAGACCACCGGAGAAGCCGAGAGAGCCGCCATCTACCACCGCATAGACTCCATCAGCTATGAGGCGTCCAAAATCGCCATTCCGAACGAATACGACAAGCTGATGTCATTTATCGGGGCGGAGGGCACCAATGCGTTCACATCCACCGATATGACCGTGTATGTGGAGGACATCCCGTCCAACCAGATCGACAACTGGGCGAAGATAGAGGCTGACCGCTTCGCCAATCCGGTGCTGCGCGGCTTCCACACGGAGCTGGAGACCATCTACGAGGAGAAGAATATGTCCCTCACGCAGGACAGCCGCAAGGTGTGGGAAGCTATGGGCAGCGCCCTGTTCCCTCATCATCCATACGGCACCCAGACAGTGCTGGGCTCGCAGGAACACCTCAAGAACCCTTCCATCACCAATGTGAAGAAATATCACGACGAGTGGTATGTTCCCAACAATATGGCTATCTGCGTGGCCGGTGACTTCAATCCGGACGAGATGGTCGCAGCCATCGAGAAATATTTCGGGGGTATGAAACCCAATCCGGAGCTGCCGGTTCTGCACTTTGAAAAAGAGGCGGAGATTACCGCTCCCGTTGTCAAGGAAGTGTATGGTCTTGAAGCCGAGAACCTGCTGATAGGATGGAGACTTCCGGAGGCCGTGAACAGGGACAATGAGGTGGCTCAGGTCGCTGGAGAGGTGCTCTATAACGGAATGGCGGGACTGCTTGATCTGGATGTGATTCAGCAGCAGAAAGCCAGGGGCGTGTATGCCGGGATTAGCCTTGATGCCGATTACGGGGAGTTCATTATGGCGGGCCGTCCTAAACAGGGACAGACTCTGGAAGAGGTCAGGGACATCCTGCTCGCGGAGGTGGCGAAGCTTCGCAACGGCGAGTTCGACGAGAGCCTTCTGGAGGGTGTGATCAACAACAAGCGCAAGGAGACTATGCAGAGCCTGGAAAACAATTCTGCGCGGGCTATGCAGTATGTCAACTCTTTCATCGGCGGCGGCGACTGGAAGGATGACGCCCTGTTCCTCGACAGGATCGCAGGAATCACCAAGGACGAGGTCGTGGCCTGGGCGAACAAGTATCTCGGAGAGAACTCCTACGCCATTGTCTATAAGAAAACCGGAGAGGACAAGAACATCAAGAAGATTTCCGCTCCGAAGATCACCCCTATCGAGAGCAACCGCGACGCACAGTCCGCATTCCTCGCCGAGATTCAGAACTCCACTGTGAAGCCTATTGAGCCGGTGTTCGTGAACTTCAGCAAGGAAATGAGTGAACTGAAGGTGAAAGACGGTGTCGATATGCTCTACAAAAAGAACGAGAACAACGAGCTGTTCTCTCTGAACTATGTCATCGACAGAGGCACATCCAACGATCCTATCATCAGTCTGGCTTTCAGCTATCTGAGCTTTCTCGGCACATCCACCAGGAGCTATGAGGAGATAGCCTCCGAACTCTACAGCCTGGCCGGCGGCTATTCCTTCTACAGCGGCACGGCACGCAGCTATATCGCTATCAACGGTCTGGACAGCAGCAGGGAGAAGATTATGCAGATCGTGGAGGAGCTCGTCGCCGACGCCCAGCCGGACGAGGCCATTCTGGAAAATCTGAAAAACGATATAATCAAGAGCAGAACCGACAGCAAACTCAACCAGAGATCCTGCTTCTACGCACTTCAGAGATATGCGGCATACGGTCCGGAATTCCTGCAGAAGACCGTTCTGAGCACAGACCGGATCAAGGCCGTCACTTCGGAGCAGCTTCTCGACATCGTGCGCAACATCTTCAGCAAGCAGCACGAGGTGCAGTATTACGGTCCGGCATCCGCTTCCGCAGTCAAGAAATCCGTTCTGGACATCCACAAGACCGCAGACGAGCTGGAGCCGTGCACAGTGGAGTTCCCACAGAATCTGCTGACGCCGGACAACACCGTCATTCTCGCGCAGTATGACGCCAAGCAGCTCTACTACATCCAGTATTCGGCCGATGACAGAGGATATGACGCCTCCAGGACGCCTGAAATCGCGCTCTACAACGAGTATTTCGGAGGCGGAATGAATTCGGTGGTATTCCAGGAGATGCGGGAGGCCCGCGGTCTGGCATATTCAGCCTGGGCATCGCTTATCTCTCCGTACAACAAGACCGGAAAGTACTACTATATGGCATTCATCGCCACGCAGAACGACAAGATGAAAGTGGCTGTGGAGGCATTCGATGACATCATCAACAATATGCCGGAGTCAGAGGCCGCATTCGCCATCGCCAAGGAGGGCGTCATCTCCCGTCTCCGCACGCAGAGAGTGGTGGGGGCCGAGGTGCTGAACGAGTATCTCTCCTGCCGCGATCTCGGAATCAGCGAGCCGACAGACAGGGCCGTGTTCGAGAAGGTGCAGAATATGACTCTCGAAGACGTGAAGGCCACACAGGAGGAATGGGTGAAGAACCGTCACTACACCTACGCCATTCTGGGCGACATCAAGGATCTGGACACAGGATATCTTGAGAGCCTGGGCAAGGTGAAGAAGGTGTCTCTGGAGGAGATCTTCGGTTACTAAGCGAAGCGACGCAAGCATCTTTCAGGCACAGCCTGAAACCGGAGCGAAGCGACCCAAGGGGTCTGGGGAATCCGGTCCCCAGTAATCCAAAGGATTGTAATTGAGCATCTTTCAGGCACAGCCTGAAAGATGCTCAATTATAATTTTGATGCCGATAAGTATAAGAATGACACCCCCGGCAAGCTGGGCCTTGGCCTCGTACCTATGGCCGAAAACGCTGCCCATCTTCACGCCTGCCGCCGAGAACAGGAATGTCACCACCGCTATGACGGCGGCTGAAATCCATATGTCGGCATCAATCATCGCGAAAGACAGGCCCACCGCCAGGGCATCTATGCTGGTGGCCACGGCCATAGTGAACATTGTCTTGACTCCGAGCGGATTGCCGGCTGGCTTGTGGCTGCCGCAGACTTCATCTCCGCGATCCCGCTGCTTCCAGTCCTCAACGGCTTCCTTGATCATATTCGCTCCTATCAGGACCAGCAGTCCGAAAGCTATCCAGTGATCGAAGGATGCTATCAGGTCGCGGAACGAGACCCCGAGGAAAAAGCCTATGACGGGCATCAGACCCTGGAATCCGCCGAACCAGAGGCCTACGATGGAGGCATTCTTCCAATTCGCTTCCTTCAGCGACAGGCCTTTGCAGATGGAGACGGCAAAAGCGTCCATGGACAGGCCGACAGCCAGAAACAGTAATGTGATGAAGTTCATATAGCTCCAATGGATTTGAGCGTGCAAAAATAGTCCAATGGACGGCTATATGCAAGAAATGGGGAAAATTTCGGCCGGAGAATTTGCAAATGGACTATAAAGTGCTAACTTTGCACTGCATTTGTCCCCCGGCTTCCGTCCGGGACGGCAGACAAGCGGGTGTAGCTCAGTGGTAGAGCATCGGCTTCCCAAGCCGAGGGCCACGAGTTCGATCCTCGCCACCCGCTCAGATATTTGCCAAAAACGGCTGACCAAATCACATTCCGGTCAGCCGTTTTCGGTTTTCTTATTTAAGCGTAACGCGCAACCCGCTTTTCAGGCAGCCTCGTTACTCGGCAACTACTTCGTACTTCACAGTCCCGTGAACAGACTTGTAGCATTTCACATCAGCCTCGTAAACGCCCAATTCCTTGGCCTGCTCAGCGAAAGTGATGTTCTTCCTGTCCACCTCGATGCCGAGCGCGGCAAGAGCGTCAGCCACCTGTGCGGTAGTCACTGAACCATAGATCTTGCCGGTCTCGCTGACCTTGACGGCCACCTTCACGAGCACCTCGGACAGCTTCTTGGCAAGAGCCTCTGCATCAGCGATGTACTGAGCCTCCTTATGTGCCCTCTGGCGCAGATTCTCGGCGTGCACCTTCTTTGCGGAGGCAGTGGCGAGAGTGGCGTAACCCTGTGGGATGAGGTAGTTGACAGCGTATCCTGTCTTTACATTCACAATGTCATCGGCATTGCCGAGCTTTGCGACGTCTTTCTTCAAGATGATTTCCATACTGCTATCCTCCTATTATTTCAAAAGGTCCGTAACATAAGGGAGAAGGGCGAGATGACGCGCGCGCTTTACGGCCTGCGCCACCTTTCTCTGGAACTTGAGGGAAGTGCCTGTGATGCGGCGAGGGAGAATCTTGCCCTGCTCGTTGAGGAACTTCTTCAGGAACTCGGCGTCCTTGTAGTCCACATATTTGATGCCTGCCCTCTTGAAACGGCAGTATTTCTTCTTTCTGACCTCTACTGTAGGAGGATTGAGATAACGGATTTCATTGTTCTGTGCCATAGACTATTCCTCCTTTGCTGCTTTGTTGGCCCTTCTCTTCTCGGCATAAGCTACGGCGTGCTTGTCCATAGCGAATGTGAGGAAGCGGATGATGCGTTCGTCACGACGATACTGAGTCTCAAGCTGGGCGACGAACTGAGGGTCAGCCTTGAACTCGATGAGATAATAAAAACCGGAGGTTCTCTTGCTGATCGGATAAGCCAGCTGTCTGAGACCCCAGTCCTCTTCGTACACGATCTCTCCGTTTGCCTTGATGAGATCCGTGAACTTGGCAACCGCTTCCTTCATCTGAGCTTCAGACAAAACGGGAGTTGCAATGA
>CAVHXU010000023.1:0-130504 GCA_963640185.1 Lachnospiraceae bacterium
TCTCGCAGGATGCCGCGATGGCTACGAGCGCCAAAGCAGCGATGAATCCTGAAATCTTTTTCATAAAGCGCTTGAGGGTTAGTTAGTAATGGTTAAGTGGACAAAAAAGTAGGATGATTTGACTGTCATTTGGTGGTCAACAAGTAAGAGCAGGGCACGGCAAAGCGTCCGCCCGGATTTCTCCGGCAGGTGCAGACTTCCAAAACTCCTCTTCGGCGAGTATATGTTCCGATTAATGCCCCCCCCGCGGAATGCGATGAGAGTCAACAGGTTAGATAAGAACAGATATGTGGCTGACATACGCATATCCATTTCCCTGCGAGCCGGGACAAGGCGGCGACAGCCACCGATGTCATCGGCTGACCCACAAAGGTAACAATTAAAACCGACTTTCCAAATCGTTCATCCGCGCTTTGCCGTTTTTGGCCGGAATCTTCCTATATTTGCGCTTCGGAAAACCAATCCTTTAAGTGAAATGCAGGACAGAATGGATACAAAAGTCAGAATAATGGGCATCCTGAATGCCACTCCGGATTCCTACTACGCTCCGAGCCGGGCGATGACCGTCTGCGAGGCGGAGCGGAGAGTCGGGGCAATGATAGAAGAGGGCGCCTCCTATATAGATGTCGGGGCCTGCTCCACCCGTCCCGGAGCTGAACTCGTAGATGAAAAGGAGGAATGGGAGAGGCTGCGTGCCGTCCTGCCTGCCGTTAGGCGTCTTGTCCCTGAGGGCGTGGGCATATCCATAGACACATTCCGCTGGAGCATCGTGGAGAGAGCGCTTGACTTGATAGGCGAAGTGACTGTCAATGACATATCGGCCGGGGAGGATGATCCCCTGATGCTCCGCAATGTGGGCGAATCCTCTCTCGAATACATAGCCATGCACAAGCGCGGGATTCCGTCGATGATGCAGAGCCTCTGCGACTACCGGGATGTCACGGAGTCGGTGATGGAGTATTTCAGGGAATTCGAGCAGAGGGCTATGACCTGCGGCATCTCGAACTGGATTCTGGACCCGGGCTTCGGCTTCGCCAAGACTCCCGAGCAGTGCCGCAAACTGCTGGACGACCTCTCCCGCTTCAAGGTCTTCGGCCGGCCGATTCTTGTCGGCATTTCCCGCAAATCTATGATTTATAAGCCTATGGGGCTCACTCCCGACAGCCCCGAAGTACTTGAGCGCACAAAAGAACTGCACCGGGCAGCTGTACTGTCCGGTGCAACAATTCTGCGTGTCCACGATGTGAAAGCGGCGGTGGAGGCTTCGCGGATCTGAGCCGCGCGCCGGATTCTCCCGCCTCCCGCTTACAGCGTACGCTTCACCTCCACGATCTGGTATGCTTCGACGATGTCGCCGATCTTGATGTCGTTGAAGTTCTGGATGTTGAGACCGCAGTCCATACCCATGGACACTTCCTTGACATCGTCCTTGAATCTCTTCAGCGAGCCGAGCTCTCCCGTGTAGATCACGATGCCGTCCCTGATGACGCGCACCTTGGCAGTCCTCTGGAGCTTGCCCTCGCGTATGATGGCTCCCGCGATGGTGCCGACCTTGGAAATCTTGAAGGTCTCCAGAACCTCGGCAGTGGCGGTGATCTCCTCTTTCTCCTCCGGAGCAAGCATACCCTCGATACCGTCCTTGACCTCGTTGATGGCGTCGTAGATGACAGAGTAGAGACGGATGTCGATTTCCTCTTTCTCCGCAAGCTTTCTCGCATTGGTCGAAGGACGCACCTGGAATCCGATGATGATGGCGTCGGACGCGGCCGCAAGCAGGATGTCGGATTCCGAAATGGCGCCGACAGCCTTGTGGATGACATTGACCTTGACCTCCTCGGTGGAGAGCTTGATGAGAGAGTCGGAGAGCGCTTCCACAGAGCCGTCCACATCGCCCTTGACGATGACGTTGAGCTCCTTGAAGTTGCCGATGGCGATGCGCCGCCCGATCTCTTCGAGCGTCATATGCTTCTGGGTCTTTATGCCCTGGATGCGGATCAGCTGCTCCCGCTTGTTGGCGATTTCCCTCGCCTCCTTCTCGTCGGCCATAATGTTGAAGGTCTCGCCGGCTGTCGGCGCTCCGTTGAGTCCGAGCACTGAAACAGGGGTGGAAGGGCCTGCCACGTCCACTTTCTGGCCGCGTTCGTTGAACATAGCCTTGATGCGGCCCGTGTAGCAGCCTGACAGCATAATGTCTCCGACTTTCATCGAGCCGTTCTGCACGAGGACCGTAGCGAGATATCCGCGCCCCTTGTCCAGCGATGACTCGATGACCGCTCCTGTGGCTCTGCGCTTCGGATTGGCCTTGAGGTCAAGCATATCGGCTTCCAGAAGCACCTTGTCGAGAAGCAGGTCCACATTGATGCCCTTCTTGGCGGAGATCTCCTGGCACTGGTACTTTCCGCCCCAGTCCTCCACGAGGATGTTCATATTTGAAAGCTGTTCCTTGATTTTCTCCGGGTTTGCTCCCGGCTTGTCTATCTTGTTGATGGCGAACACCATAGGTACTCCGGCAGCCTGCGCGTGACTGATAGCCTCGACAGTCTGCGGCATTATCGCGTCATCCGCCGCGATGATGATGATAGCCAGGTCGGTCATCTTCGCTCCACGGGCACGCATCGCCGTGAATGCTTCGTGTCCCGGAGTGTCGAGGAACGTGATTCTGCGTCCGTTGGCAAGCTTGACGTTGTATGCTCCGATGTGCTGGGTGATGCCTCCGGCCTCTCCGGCGATGACATTGGTGTTGCGGATGTTGTCGAGCAGGGAAGTCTTGCCGTGGTCAACGTGTCCCATCACCGTGATGACAGGCGGCCTCGGCACGAGATCCTCCTCGCGGTCCTCTTCCTCCTCGGAGTTGATGGCCTCAGTGATGTTGGCGGTGACGAACTCGACATCGTAGCCGAACTCCTCCGCCACCAGCACGAGCGTCTCGGCGTCGAGCCGCTGGTTGATGGAAACCATAAGCCCGAGACTCATGCAGGCTCCGATGACCTTGGTGACAGGGGTGTTGTTCATCAGGGTGGCCAGGTCGTTGACGGTCACGAACTCGGTGAGCTTGAGCGTCTTCTTCTCCATCTCCTGCATCTCCATCTCCTCGTGGATCTTGTCCGCGGCGGCGGTTCTCTTGTCTTTCCTGTGCTTCGCTCCGAACTTGTTCTTGTCCTTGGTCTCGTTCATCCTCGCGTAGGTCTCCTTGATCTGCTTCTGGATTTCCCTCTGCATCTCCTCGGTTTCCTCCTGGGTCTTAGGCTTGAACTTGTCGTTGCGGCGGTCTCTGCGGCTCTTCCCGGCATTGACGCCGTTGTTGTTGCCGTTCTTGCCGAAACTGCTGCCGTTCCGGAGGTTGTTGCGCCTGTCGGAAGGCTTGCTGTCGGTGGCCGCGATCTTGGTCACGTCCACTTTCTCGCTCTTGCCGGACTTGATTCTTTCCCTCTTTCCCTTCTTTTTCTCGAATTGGGAGAGGTCTATCTTCTCGCCGGTGAAAACAGGGCCGTTGAGACGGATCCTGTCCCCGTCGGTGACGGCTTTCTTCTCGACCTTGATCTCGGAAGTCACTGCCTCGGATGCCGGAGACGGCTGCTGCGGTTCTGCGGGGGTCGGTGCAGACGCATCAGGCTCTTGATCTTTTATGGCAGATTCCTCCTCTGCAGGCTTTTCTGCGGGTTTCTCCGCGACTTCGGCAGCGGCTGGCGCCGGCTCCGGCACCGCTGCGGGCTGGACTTCTTTCGTCCCGGCGTCGTCTGCGGATTCCTTCACGGCGGCTTCGGCAGGCCCGGATACAGGCTCCGAGCTCTCCGCTGCGGTCTCTGCAACTGTCACGGGAGCCTTTGCGGCCTCCGGCTCCGAAGGCTTCACGCTGTCAATCGGAGCAGTCTCAGCCTTTGCCGCCGCAGGCTCGGAGGCGGCGCTGTGGCCGTTGATGCCGGTGGTCTTGATTATGAGCTCATTGTCAGAGGATTCTTCCTCCTCCTCAGTGACTGCAGGCTTCCTGCGCACACCGCTGTTGCCCATAATGTCCTTGGCGGAAGCGAGCTCCTCCATCTTCTTCTCGGATTCCTGCTTTATCTTCTGCTCCGCTCCGAACTTGTCCTTGAGCGCAGGCAGGAAATCATCGGAAATCTTCGTGTTGGGATCATTGCCCTCGATTCCGGCTCCGATGCTGTTCAGGAATTCGATCAAAGTGCCGAGTCCTACATTGAAATCTTTTGAAAGTCTGCTTAATCTTGCCATATATAACCCCCTGTCTTAAATTAGTCTTCAAATTCTGAACGAAGTATCCTCAGCACCTCGTCAACGGTCTCGTCCTCAAGGTCCGCCCTCTGGGCCAGATCTTCCGGCGAGATGGCGAGCACGCTTCTGGCCGTGTCGCAGCCGATCGCCTGCAGCCTTTCGATGATCCACGGATCAATCTCGTTGTCGAATTCGCTCAGCAGTACATCGTCCTCTTCGTCCTCGTCCCGGGCGGCCGGAGTGTCTCTCCAGACTTCGATCTCCTTGCCCACGAGCATACTTGCGAGCTTGATGTTCACTCCGCCCTTGCCGATGGCCTTGGTCACCTCCTCAGGCGCCATATACACCTTGATCTTGTCATCGTCGGCAGTCTCGAAGCGGGACACTTTTGCCGGATTGAGGGCGCGCTGGATGAGGAGCTGGGTGTTCGAGGTCCACTGTATCACGTCGATGTTCTCGTTGCGGAGCTCTCTGACTATGCCTATGATGCGGGCACCCTTCACGCCGATGCAGGCTCCGATAGGGTCGATCCTGTCATCGTACGACTCCACCGCCACCTTGGCTCTCTGGCCGGCTATGCGCACCACTTTCTTGATGGTGATGAGCCCGTCGTAGATTTCGGGCACTTCCTGCTCGAAAAGCTTCTGGAGAAAATCGTCGGTGACGCGCGACAGCGTGATGAAGGGAGTGGTGTTCTTCATCTCCACGGACTTGATGACCGCCTTCACGGTGTCGCCTTTCTTGAAATGCTCGCCCGGAATCTGCTCGTTCTTGGGCAGACGGAGCTCGTTGTGGTTCTCGTCGAGAAGAATCACCTCGCGCGGCCAGGCCTGGTGGACTTCGCCGGTGAACAGCTGTCCGACCTTCTCGGAGTATTTGTTGAACAGATTGGCTTTCTCCAGATCCATAATGCGGCCCTGGAGGTTCTGGCGGATGTTGAGGATGCCGCGCCGGCCGAAGTCCTTCATCTCTATCTTCTTGGCGAACGATTCCCCGATCTCGTAGTCGTCTCCGTCGGCATTGACTTCATCGATGGAAATCTGCGTGTTGGGGTCCTCGACCTTTTCCACGACTTCCCTGTTCCAGTAGATCTCGCAGTCTCCCTTGTCAATGTTGACGATGATGTCGAAATTGTCGGCGCTGCCGTAGGTCTTGGCGAGCTGAGTCCTGAACACATCCTCGAGCACTCCCATCATAGTGGGCCTGTCGATGTTCTTCTGTTCCTTAAAATCCTTGAACGCGTCTTTGAGTTCAACTTTCTCTTCCATATTGTGTCTGTTTTAATTATTGTCTGTCCGGAATTCGATGTGGGGATAGACCGCATTGACGCTGCCGAATGCGAACTTTTCCTCGTGCTCGACCATTTGCCTGGTCTTTCTGCCCTCCACGGCCTCCCTTGCCGAATACCTCAGCGTGATGCCGTCTTCGTCGGCCGCGGTGAGCGTCGCGACCAGCTTCCTGCCTCCCTTCAGAAGCACCTCCACCTGTGTGCCTATGGCCTTCACATATTGCTTCAGCACTGCGAACGGCCTGTCAAGCCCTGCTGATGAGACAGTTATGGAATAGTCCTCCTTGTCCCGGTCGAACCTGCTCTCGAAAGCCTCGCTCACGGCCTCGCAGTCCTCGATCCTCACTTCGGCATCCTCTGACTCCATCACAATCTCCACATCGTTGTCTTTGCTGACATTTATTTCAACAATGAAGCATTTCCGTGCAACAATTGCGTCGCCTATGGCATCTATAATCTCTGTTTTGTCCATTGCACCTGCGTTTTCGGGCATAAAACAAGGGGACGACCGCGCCCCCTTCATTTCAACAGGCGCAAAGGTATGAAAATTTGAAATAGTTTGCAAATTATTTATAAAGTATGGAATTAAGCGCAAGAAAGATTGCCGAGATTCTCGGCGGGACGGTGGACGGAAATCCGGATGTCACGGTGTCCACGTTCGCCAGAATCGAGAGCGGCAAGCCGGGGGCCGTCAGTTTTTTCGCCAACCCGAAGTATGAGAAGTATGTTTACACGAGCCAGTCCAGCATAATATTGGTAAACAAGACTTTCGAGCCTGCTTCTCCGGTCAGCGCCACTATGGTCAGGGTGGACGACGCCTATGCGGCCGTGGCCTCTCTGCTTGACTACTACACCTCCGCCAGACGGAGTTTCAGACGTCATCGCGGCGTCTTCTCGCGGGTCAGACTTTCCGCCAGAGTGGGACGCAGGGTATATATAGGTGACTTCGCCTATGTCGGCCGCAGGGCCAAGGTGGGGGACTGCACGAAGATTTATGAAAACGTGTTCATCGGCGACGGCGCCGTCGTCGGCAGAAACTGCATAATCTATCCCGGGGTCAGGATTTATCCGGGAATGGTCATCGGCAACAACGTGATCATCCACTCCAATGCCGTGATCGGCGCGGACGGCTTCGGCTTCGCCCCTCTGGAGGACGGCAGCTACAGGAAGATCCCGCACACCGGCAACGTCATCATCGAGGACGATGTCGAAATCGGGGCGAACACCTGCATCGACAAGAGCCAGATGGGTTCTACCATCATCCACAGAGGAGTCAAGATAGACAACCTCTGCCAGATCGCACACAATGTGGAGGTCGGCCGCAACACGGTGATGAGCGCGATGGTGGGCATCGCCGGCTCGACCAAGGTGGGAGAACACTGCGTCTTCGCCGGTCAGGCGGGCATAGCCAACGGTCTGAACATCCCCGACAACACCACTCTCGGAGCCCAGACCGGCGTCATCAGCAGCCCCAAGAAACCGGGTATGGTGCTTTTCGGCACCCCCGCGCTTCCTCACACGGACTATCTCCGTTCATTCGCAGTGTTCAAGGCTCAGGGCCGCGCAAAAAACCAATAAAGTTGAATTCCAAATATTTTGATTATATTTGCGCCCCCAAAACGACACTATGGTGAAATTACAGAATACACTGACTCGTCCCTACACGTTCACAGGAAAGGGACTGCATACTGGAAAAGTCTCAACCATCACGGTCAGGCCGGCGCCTGCCGACACGGGAATACGCTTTCATCGGATAGACCTCGGTGAAAGCGCATTTGTAGATGCTCTGGCGGAGAATGTAAGCTCCACGGCGCGCAGCACCACCATTTCTTCAGGCACGGCATCCGTTATGACTATCGAGCATCTTCTGTCGGCTCTGACAGGTCTGGACATCGACAACGCCCTCGTGGAGATCGACGGTCCGGAGGTGCCGATTCTGGACGGAAGTGCCAAGCCGTACATCGACGCGATAGTGCCGGACGGCGTGGAGACACAGTCCGTGCCGAGACATTATGTGGAGATAGACAGGGAGTTCCATATTACCAACGATAAGGGCGCGAAAGTGAAGATAGAGCCGGCGGACGAGGTGTCCTACGACATTCTGGTTGACTTCAATTCCCGTGTTATGGGAGTGCAGACCGCCCATTGGGATCCGTCCGTGAACTATGGCAGGGAGATAGGCACCTGCCGTACGTTCTGCTTTTTCCACGAAATAGAGTTCCTGCTGCAGAACAATCTCATCAAGGGAGGAGACGTGGACAATGCTCTCGTCATCGTGGAGCACCCGGTGTCGGAGGAGCAGGTCAGGAGCATCGCCGAGTCCATAGGCCGCCCGGAAGTCAGAGTCGCCGAGAACGGCTATCTCAGCAATGTCACCCTCCGCTTCGCCAACGAATGCGCCAGACACAAGCTGCTGGATCTGATGGGGGATCTCCGTCTGTGCGGAGGCTTCCTGAAGGCGCGGGTCACGGCCGAGAAGGCTGGGCACAGCATCAACACCTCGATAGCGAGACAGATCAGAGAATATAAAACCAGACAACATAAGACCAGACAATATGACAAACATTCATCCGTTGGCTTGCGTCCATCCGAACGCTAAAATCGGTAACAACGTGTATGTCGGACCATACGCTTATGTGGATGAGTTCGTGGAAATAGGCGATGACTGCCGGATACTTCCGCACGCCACGATTTTCAATTATGTGAAAATGGGCAGGGGATGCAGCGTGTTCCCGGGTGCCGTGGTGGGGGCCATTCCCCAGGACCTGAAGTTCGAGGGAGAGGTGACCTATGTGGAGCTCGGCGACAATGTGACCGTCCGCGAGTGCGCGACCATCAACCGCGGGACCAAGGCCAGCGGCAAGGGAGTGACCAAAGTCGGCAGCAACACGCTGCTGATGTCCTATACGCACGTCGCCCACGACTGCAATGTCGGTCAGCACTGCATTCTGGTCAGCTATGTCGGCATAGCAGGTGAGACCGACGTGGACGACTGGGCCATTCTCGGCGGCAGCACCGTGGCTCACCAGTTCTCCCGGATCGGCAGGCACGCGATGGTCGGCGGCGGCTCCAAGATCAACAAGGACGTGCCTCCATATGTGCTCGCCGGACGCGACCCTCTCTCATACGCGGGGATCAATCTGGTGGGACTCAGGAGAAGGGGCTTCACTTCGGAGCAGATCAGGAACATCAAGGACATCTACGACCTCATCTACAATTCGGGTCTGAATGTGAGCGACGCTCTCGACAAGGTGGAGATAGGATTTCCGGACTCGGAGGAGAAAAATGCCATCGTCAGCTTCATACGCTCATCCAAGCGCGGTATAATACGCTCTCTGTCAAGCACTTCTAAGGCCGAGATGTCGGAGTAGGGCTGTGGCTGTACTTCTCTCGACAGCTTATTGTCCGCCGGTCGAGTATTTCGCGGCGATAGCATCTGACTTCGACTACCGCCGTCAGCGTCCGGCCAAGGTGCTCATCGAGGCTTGCGAACATTATCAGAAACAATCATGGAGGAACCGTTGCCGCATTCTTGCGGCTGACGGTTCTCTTGATTTGAACTGTCCCGTGAGGCATAGGGGCAATGTGTATGACACTCCCGTGTCCGAGATTCTCACGGACTGGTCAACCGACTGGCTGACAAGACACAAGAGAGCCATAGTGTCGGCCTATGGGACTTCGCCCTATTTCGAGTATTATCAGGACGACTTCTTCGCAGTGCTGGACAGGCGTTGCGACAGGCTTCTGGACTACAATACGGAGATTCTTCGTTTTTTTCTGAAAAAGCTGCACATCGATGCCGACCTGGAATTCACTTCCGAGTTCGTGCCTCCCGCCGGCGAGGCGGTGACGCTTCCGGCTTCAGGGGAGCGCACGGCGGATCTGCGTTATGTGATTCATCCCAAGAAAGAGAATGGCATTATGTCATCCCTCGGACTTGCCCGGCCCTACAGTCAAGTATTTGCGGACAGACTGGGCTTTGTCCCGCATCTGTCCGCAATGGATCTGCTGTTCAACGAGGGTCCGGACAGCATTATGTATCTTCGGCGTGAAGAGGCCGATTAAAAATTGATTCCCACGGTAAAGAACAGGGATACGACCCTTTTGATGTTCCTGATTTCCGGGGTATAGGCCTTCACGATCTTGTATCCGTCATCATCGAGCAGGTAATCTCCCGTCTCGTCCGTCTTGAAGATATAGTCGGCGTAAGGGATGATGTATTCCGCTCTGTAGAAACTGGTTCTGCAGCCCAGATCAAAGAACCATCTCGACGGAGTCGTGAATCCCACACCGAAGGCGAAGGAGTTCAGACTGCTCTTGCGGTATGAGCGTTTTTTGCCATTGTTGTCCAGATAGCGGTTTGGAGATGTAGTCAGATTGTATCCCGCTCTCAAAGCGAGCCAGGGCCGCGGCTTGATCTCGGTGCCGAGTCTCAGCTGGAGCGAGACTCCCGCGCTGTTCCTGACGCTCTTGTTCAGGGACGAGTAGCTGTCGTCTCCGGAAGTGCCGGTGCTGAAACGCATTGAGCCATAGTTGCACAGCTCGTAGTCCGCGCTTATGAGCGCTATCTGCCCGAAGGTGTAGGCGATGCCGAAATTGGTCCTGACCGGGGAGATGAGGCGATAATCGTATTCCTCGGTCATTCCGGAGTCCGACATATTGGAGTCGTATGTGCCGGTGCTGCCCTCCGCAGCCTTGAGATTCACTTCATAGCCGTATGCCAGCCTCTCCTTGATGGTGAAGTAGGAAGGCAATTCTATGGCAGCTCCCAGCCTGAGGCCAGACACAGGAGTGTAGATGACGCCCAGTTTGGCGTTGAGACCTGTTCCGTCGGCCTTGTAGGTGTAGGTGCGGCGTGCCGTGTTGAAGTTGTAGCTCTTGCCGTTGTCGTATTGGATCAGCACGTCCGACAGCTCCACAGCCTCTTCTCTCAGGTATTCGTTGTTCCTGTAGCGGAGGTCGGAATAGCCGACATTGAAACCGAGGAACACTATGTCGGACAGGTTGAATCCGAAGTTGAGCACCACATTCCGCTTTTCTCCCCTGATGTTTCTGCCATAGGTCTGAAGCAGCCCGTTGTCCCCGATGGCAATGTCTCCGTTCTCCGCAAGGGACTCGGCTACACCGATGTACGCAGTCTCGCTCTTCGGGAGATTGGATATGATGCCGGCGTTGTAGGCGGTCACCAGATAGTAGGGCGCTCCTCCGTCGTAGCTGCTCAGGACGGACTTGTTGTAACCCTCATAGGTGGCATCCTGCAATATCCCGCTGGCATCCGCTGCAAGCGACCCGGTGAAAGATGTCGTGTAGTTCACGCCCTTGGCGAAGAGACCGTCCGAGTATGACTTCGCGGTGTTCCACGTGACTCCCACCGTCCAGTTCTTGAGACCGGAACTCCTGCCGGTGTTGAAGTTGAGGGAGAAGCCCAGACTCGAAGGCACTCCCAACCTGGCGGCGGAATTCTTCATAGTGCTGCCGAAGCCGGGGACGGTCCCGTCGGAGAGTTCGGTGCCTTTGGCCTTGTTGATGCTTATGTAGGTGGAAGGGGTGATCGAGAACTGCGACCGTCTGCTGACGGCAGTGCCGGCCGGGTTGATGGTGACGGCACCGATGTCTCCGCCCAATGCCGTGAAGGCGTTGCCCATCGCTATTGTTCTTGCCGTCCCCTCGTAATCGTTTGTGGCATAAGTGAGCCCGTCGCTGATGCTCTGTGCGGACAGCGCGACTCCAGCCAGCATCATAGTAAGTGCGATAGCCGTGCGTTTCATATTGTCTGAATTGTTTGTCTGTTAATTAATAATCATCTTCTTCCGCCGCCGGAGCTGCTTCTGGACGCTCCTCCTCCGTAGGAAGAACCGCTCCTCGAAGAGCCGCCGCTGTAGGAGCTGCCGCCGGAATAGGAAGACGAACTGCCGGAGTATGACCGCGAGTATGAGGAACTTGATTCCGAGCGGCTGCTGCCCCGGTAGGAATCCGAACTCCTTGAGCTGCTGCCGGAGTATCCGCTTGACGCTCTGGAACTGCCACCGGAGTATGAACTGCCTGAAGACGACCTGCCATAGCCGCCATAGGCGGAGCGTGAGCTGCCGGAAGAACTGCCGCTTGAGCCGTAGCTGCCCGTGCCCCGTCCGGATGCCGGCCTGGAGATGGACCTGACTCCGCCGCCGTCAGACCTCGTGGACGCGCCTGTATTGCCGGTTACGACTCTCCTTCCCGTGCTGCCGGATGATTCTGCCGCCGCCGGACGGGCGGATGTCGTGGCCCGTCTGACATTTGAGCCTATGGCGCTGCCGGATGATCTTCCCGAAGCTGACGGACCCGATGCCGGGCGTACCGTTCCCGAGCCGCTGCGGGAGGATGTCGTGCCGCCACCTGCATAAGTCCTTGGCTGAGAGGATGTCCTGCTCGGATGATCCTGTCTCCTCACTCCCTGTGACGGATTGTGGTGCATCGGCGCTCCCGGTCCTCCGTGCCAGTAAGGCCTGCCGCCGGGGCCGTAAGCTCCCGGATAGTCCCAGTACCACGGATTGCCGTACATCCAGAAATCTCCGTAGTACCACGGATCATAGTACCCATAATGGCCGTAGTATCCGCAGCCGCCGTAGTACCCGCCGTATCCGCCGTAACAGCCGTATCTGCCCCAGAACGGAGACGCTCCCCAGTAAATGTCGTAATAGAGGTCTTCCATATAGCGGTAGCTGCCTATGCAGTCATAAGGCGCGTACCAGCTGCTGTAGTAGCGGTAGGGATAGCCGTAGGCGTAGTATGGGCCTCCGTAGCTGTAGTATCCCCGGCCGTACAGGTAGTGATAGGGCATCCCGCCGTACATATATCCGTATGGACCCCATCCGTAGCGGCTCTGGCTGCCCCATGGCCCGTAGAGGTCATAGAACTCGCTGAATGTCAGATGGGAGATGGTGTCTATGCGGACCGTCGGCAACTCCGCGCTTTTGACTCTGCCTGCCATTTCGGCAGATTCGAGGGCGGCTTCGGTCTTCCGCCTGAGAGAATCCACCGCCGCCGCATCGGCCTCTTTCTGAGCCTTGTCCACAACGGGTCTGGTGTAGTAGATGCCGTCGAACCCGCTGTCAGACGTGCTGCTTGAGGCAGTCCAGGCCGAACCGCAGCCTGTGAACGCAAGCATCCCCGCAGCCGCGCAAACGACAAGGTATATTGAAATTAACTTTTTCATATCGCTAATATTTAGTATCTTCGCGGCGCTTTACCGCCGCAATAAGCGTACCGTGACAAATGTATGAAATGATGTAAGAATAAACAAAAAAATAATGGCAAAAGAAGTAACAAAAAGGGCTGACAACTACTCTCAGTGGTATGACAATCTGGTAGTGAAAGCCGACCTGGCCGAGCGTTCGGCAGTCCGCGGATGTATGGTAATCAAGCCTTACGGCTATGCGATATGGGAAAAGATGCAGCAGGTCCTGGACAGGAAGTTCAAGGAGACCGGCCACTCCAATGCGTACTTCCCGCTTTTCATTCCCAAGTCCTTTCTCAGCCGTGAGGCGGAGCATGTGGAGGGCTTTGCCAAGGAATGTGCCGTGGTCACGCACCATCGTCTGATGAAGAATCCCGACGGAGACGGCGTGGTGGTGGATCCCTCCGCCAGGCTAGAAGAGGAACTGATCGTGCGTCCGACTTCCGAGACCATCATCTGGAACACGTACAAGGGCTGGATCACCTCGTGGAGAGATCTCCCTATACTCTGCAACCAGTGGGCGAACGTGGTGCGCTGGGAGATGCGCACAAGGCTGTTCCTCCGTACCGCGGAATTCCTCTGGCAGGAGGGTCACACCGCCCACGCCACACGCGAAGAGGCTGAGCAGGAGGCTATGAAAATGGTGAATGTCTATGCCGATTTCGCCCGCAACACCATGGCTCTGCCGGTTGTCGTGGGGCACAAGTCACCCAACGAGCGTTTCGCCGGAGCTCTCGACACCCTCACAATCGAGGCTATGATGCAGGACGGTAAGGCCCTGCAGGCCGGCACTTCGCATTTCCTCGGCCAGAATTTCGCCAAGGCCTTCGATGTGCAGTTCACCAACAGGGAGGGCAGACAGGAATATGTCTGGGCTACCTCCTGGGGAGCTTCCACCCGTCTGATGGGAGCTCTGGTTATGGCTCACGGAGACGACAACGGTCTGGTTCTGCCTCCGGCGCTGGCTCCGATCCAGGTGGTGATGGTGCCTATCTTCAAGACTGCCGAGGAGCACGATGCCATTGTGGCGCGTATGAACGAGATCAAGGCAGAGCTGGAGAAGGCCGGCCATTCTGTGAGAGTCGATGACCGTGACACCCTGCGGCCGGGATTCAAGTTCGCGGAGTGGGAGCTCAAGGGCGTGCCGGTGAGGATAGCCATAGGCCCGCGCGACTACAACGAGGGTACTCTGGAGATTGCGCGCCGCGACACGCTGGAGAAGTTTACGGTGGCCCGTGAGGGCGTGGCGGAGAAGATCGGTCAGCTTCTCTCAGAGATTCAGGACAACATATATAGGAAAGCTCTCGCGTTCCGCGACGCCAATGTACGCAAGGTGGACACGTGGGAAGAGTTCAAGGAAGAGATCCGGAAGGGAGGCTTCCTGCTTTGCCACTGGGACGGCACAGTCGAGACCGAGGAGAAGATCAAGGCCGAGACCAAGGCAACCATCCGCTGCATCCCTATCGACAGTTATGTGATCGAGGAGGAGGGGAAATGCATCTACAGCGGCAGGCCGTCGCATCGCAGGGTGATTTTCTCCATTTCATACTAATAAGCAAAGAATTAATACGCAATGATTTGAGGCTGGCCGTCGATGGTCGTGCCGCCAAGTTGAACAAGCAATGTTTTAATTATGAAAAAATCAGTATTGACCCTGAGCGCCGCCCTGTGTTTTGCGGTGCTCGCATCGGCACAGGACATCCAGCAGATTACGGCGGAGGCTGCCGAGGAATTGTCTTCTCAGCCGGAGGCGGAGCAGAAGGCTCCTAAGCCGAAGTATTGGACCAATTCTCTCACGACTCAGATAAACATAGGCCAGACCTCTCTCACCAACTGGGCGGCCGGCGGAGACAACACTTTCAGCCTGAACGGCTACATCGACGGCAATGCCAACTGGAAGAAGGACGAGATGTTCTGGAACAACCGTCTCCAGCTCAACTACGGCCTGCTGTACTCTTCCTCCAAACCTCTGATGCAGAAGAGCAATGACCGTATCTATCTGGAGAGCAAATGGGGCTACCGCATCAAGGATGAGCTCTATTTTTCCGCCAACTATGACTTCAAGAGCCAGTTTTCCAAGAGCTTCACCTATGCGACTCCGACCAAGGACGCGGTCCAGAAGTATATCGACAAGAAGGATGATCCCACCCAATATGATGGAATCGACGACCTCCCTATGAAGGAGCAGAAGCAGCTGTGGAAGGATGCGCGAGTGCAGAAATCCGGTTTCCTCTCTCCTGCCTATACGACTCTGGCGCTCGGTCTCGACTGGACGCCTGCCAATTGGGTGTCCGTGAGCTTCTCTCCTTTGACGGGCGGCTTCACCGTGGTGAAGGATGCGCAGTTCAGAAAGGCTTACAGTATGAATAAGAAGGATTCTGCCAAGGCTTTGGACAAGAAATATGACAGCATAGACGATCCCACATCCCTGTCTCCGGAGCAACAGAAGGAATATGAGAACCACAAGGAGTCGCTTGCCAACGGCACAGCCTACAAAGCCGCTCTGTTCCAGTTCGGTGCGCAGTTGAAGCTGGACTTCAAGGTAAATGTGAACGACAGTTTCAAATACACCTCACAGATTGTCCTCTTCAGCGACTATCTGGCCAAGAAGGATGACACCCGGCAGTATCAGCCGAACATCCGTTTCAACTGGGACAACAAGTTTGACTGGAAGCTCGCCAAGTACTTCGCCCTCACTCTCACTACCAATATGATCTATGATACCAATGTGAAGAAGGAGAAGACGGTGAACGGAAAGACAAAGATGGTCAAGAGGGGATTGCAGTTCGCGGAGTCGGTGGCGTTCGGGTTTACTTATACGATAGCTTCGAAGAAGTAAAATCCAAATAAACGGCGAGCTGCGGCGTTGCACAGAGTAGAATATGAAGATAGGAGAGAAATTCGGCAAACTGAATGTCGGCGGCGACAGAGAACTGCTGGTCGGAGTCAGCGGAGGAATCGACTCCGTCACTCTGGCGGATATGCTTTGCCGGCAGGGACTTACGGGTTTCTCCGTCGCCCATTGCAACTTTCATCTCCGCGGCTCTGAAAGCGACGGCGACGCCCGCTTCGTGCAGGATTGGGCGGAGGAGCGCGGACTCCGTTTCCACCGCATGGACTTTGACACCGCAGGCTATGCCCGGAAGAGGGGAGTCAGCATCGAAATGGCGGCCCGGGAGCTTCGCTACGGCTGGTTCGCGATGCTGATGAAACGGCACGGCTACTCGGTCCTCGCTGTCGCCCACAATGCCAATGACAATGCCGAGACGCTGATACTCAATCTGGTACGCGGAACGGGGCTTCGCGGAATATGCGGGATGCAGTCCGACTCCGTTCAGCATCCGGAGGTGAACCCGCATCTCGCGGCCGCTCTCGGCTGTGAGCTTGAAGACATCCCCCGGGACATCCGTGTATGGCGGCCGCTGCTGGACTGTACACGGGATCAGATAGAGGGCTATGCGGGCAGATATTCGTTGAAATGGAGGGAGGACAGCACGAACAGCAGCCGGGAGTACAAGCGCAACTTGATCCGCAATGAGGTGATGCCGCTTCTGGAGCGTCTGAATCCGTCTGTGGTCAAGACTCTCAATCGGGATATGCGGCATTTCGCTGAAGTCAGGAGCATTCTGGGGGGCCGTTTCGAGACTGACGCTTCCGACGGCATGGAGGCTCTCGCGGAATTGGTGGCACGCAGGGGAGAGGGATGGAAATATGCTCTGTATGTGGCTCTGAGCCGATTGGACTTCAACGGCAGTGTCATCGCACAGATAGAGGAACTTCTGGAGTCCGGCCGTACCCTGAGCGGCAAGACTTTCTATGGCCCGTCACACCGGCTGGTCACCACGTCTGACTCTTTTGTCATTGAACTCAGGGATGAAGCCGCCGCTCCGGAGCCGACATCAGAAGACGAGGTCGTCATAACCGGCCCCGGGGAATACCGTTTCAGCGGTCAGACCATCGCGGTGGAACTGTTCGACCGCCCTGCGGATTTCTCTCCGCGCCAGAAGGACGGTGTCACCGCGGTCGATGCGGACACGGCTGATTTCCCGCTGGTTCTCAGGCGATGGAAAAGCGGTGACAGGATGCGTCCGCTCGGCTGCCGGGGGACAAAAAAACTCAGCGATCTGTTCGTGGATCTCAAGTTCAGCCTGCCGCAGAAGCAGCGTTCCGTACTGCTCGTTTCTTCCAGTCCGAAATCCGGACTCCCGCTGAAACGGCAATCCGGCCCTGTGCACGGAAAGCCCGTGGCAGAGCCGGATCATATACTCGCCCTTCTGGGCTACCGCATCGACGAGTCAGTACGCATCACCCCGGACAGCACCAGAATCCTGAGATTCACCATATCGGGGCCGCTTATCTGATGACATATTCATAAGGCATCCTTGCGAACACCTTGCCGCTCTCATCGATGTTCAGATTCCTGAATGCCAGTTCAACGCCTTCAAACGGAGTCCCGGTGAAGATGACAGGCTTCCTGGTCTTCTGGAGACTGTTCATCAGCATCTCCATTGTGGTCGGCTGTCTTGGATACTCCACCGTGCGTACAGTCTCGTACGACTCTCCTATCTGTCCTGCGGTGTATGCCACAGCATCCCTGAGGGTGCCTATCTCATCGACCAGACCTATTTCCTTGCCGTCGGCTCCGGTCCATACGCGTCCCTGCGCGATGGAGTCCACGAAATCCTTGTCCAAAGACCTGCCGCCCGCCACCAGACTGGTGAAACTGTCATAAATGTCCTCCACGGACTGCTGCAGATAGACGGTCTCGGCGGCATCGAGGCTATGCAGCGCAGAGTACATATCGCTGTGCCTGTTGGACTTGATGGTCTCTATGTTGACGTGGCCGATAGTCTTGGCTGTCTTGCTGAGGTCGGGAATCATACTGAACACTCCGATAGACCCGGTGAGCGTGGTGCTGTTGGCAAAGATATGGTCGCAGCCCGCTGAAATCCAGTATCCTCCGGAAGCGGCATAATCGCCATAGGAAGCCACCAGAGGCTTGGCCTCGGCGAGGAGGTCGAGCTCTTTCTTGATCTTGTCGGAGGCGAGCACGCTTCCCCCCGGAGAGCTGACGCGGAGCACCACCGCCTTCACGTCGTCGTCCTCGCGGAGACTTGCGACAAGTTCCGCGAAACTGTCCCCGGCGACATTGCCGTACGAATCGGTCCCGTCAACTATGTTGCCGGTGGCGTAGAGCACTGCGACCTGAGGAGCTTTGTAGTTGACTTTCAGATCATTGACTGCAACATAGTCCTCGAATGGGATGAAAGTCACGTCGTCGATGTCGTCTGTCATATAGAGGGTGCAGAGCTTTTCAATCCTTTCCTGTCTGGTGAGCGCCCCGTCCACAAGGCCGTTGCTCACGAAATCCTCGGGCTCCACCAGCGTGAGATCATCCACGAGCGCGTTGAACTTCTCGGGAGTAATCTGTCTTGACGCGCAGATGTCCGCCACCCAGCTGTCCCAGATGGAGCGGATCATAACCTCGTTCTGCTCGCGGTTCTCGGGACTGATGCTGTTGCGTACGTACATTTCTCCAGCCGACTTGTATTTGCCGTGCCGGATGAACTGCATATTCACTCCGAGCTTGTCGAGCAGATCCTTGAGGAAGAACATCTGCGATGCCAGGCCGACCACGGTGCTCATTCCTCCCTGAGCGGCCGTGATATAGGCCTTGTCGGCCACGCTCGCCAGATAGTAGCTCGCGTTGGACGGATTCTCGGTGTATGAAATGACGGCTTTGCCTGATTTTCTGAAATTGTCCAGAGCCTTTCTCAGTTCCTCTATCTCGGCGAGACCGCCGGACACCTGATCCGGACGCAGGTAGATGAACTTGACGGCCGGGTCGTTCGCCGCGGCTTCAAGTGCCTTGACGGCACTCCAGATGCCCACGGTGGTGCGTGTTTCCTTTTTCATCATAGCGCTGAAGTCATACTCCTGACTCTGTTCCGCGATAGTGATGTTGGAGAGATCCAGATTGAGGACTCCCTCGGAGGCCACGGTAGGAGTGGGCGATGACAGTGCCGCGACTGAGCCGATGACGGCAAAAGTGATGAAGAACATCACAGCGGCGAAAACCAGCATCCCGGCGAGTACGGCCAGAAAAGTTCTAAAGAATTCTTTCATCCTGTGTTTTTTTAGTTAATCCCCGCAAATTTACGAATTATTTGCGGAAGTTCTCACGCTGCCGTTGGTCTCGCTCATAGCCCGGTCAATCCCCATCATAGCCCAGGTCTTGATTCCGGCTATGACTTTTTCGCTGATCGTGGACATCAGTTCTTTCTGGTCTTCGCTCAATTCTCCGAGGACGAAGTCCACCTGTTCCCCCAGAGGGTAATCGTTGCCTATGCCCAGCCTTATGCGCGGGTACTCGGTGGTGCCGAGCAGCAGGTTGATGTTTTTCAGGCCGTTGTGCCCGCCGTCGCTGCCCCCCTTGCGCATACGGACGGTGCCGAACGGAAGATTGAGGTCATCGGATATGACCATAAGGGAGGAATTGGGCAGTTTCAGTTCCTGCATCCAGTAGCGGACTGCCTTGCCGGACAGATTCATAAAGGTGGAGGGCTTCAGAAGCGTGAACTTGCGTCCCTTGAAGCTCACTTCCGCTATGTCTCCGTATCTGGCGGTGCTGAATACAGCATTGGATGCCTGAGCCCAGGCATCCAACACCATAAATCCCATATTGTGTCTGGTATTCGCATACTCAGACCCGATATTTCCCAATCCGACAACTAAATAGTTCATCTTGAGACAGATGGGTTCTCAATTACTCTGCTGTGGCCGCCTGTGCGGATGCACGGGTAGGGCGAACGGAGCAGATGATCGTGGCCTTCGGAGAGACGATGGTCACGCCTTCGTAGTGGAGATCGCCCGCTACTATCTGCTTGCCGATCTGAAGTGCGGAGCAGTCGACCGTGAGCACGTCAGGGAGATCCTTCATCATAGCGGACACTTTCAGCTTGCGGGTGGAAACGAGCAGCTTGCCGCCGGCCTTGACGCCCTCCGCGTGGCCTTCCACGCTGACAGGAACATTGATGGTCACAGGCTTGGTGTCGCTGACCGCAAGGAAATCCACGTGAAGACACTCGTCGGTGACAGGATGCCACTGGAGCTCGTGAAGCACTGCGTTGAACTGCTGACCGTTGTCAAGCTTGAGGTCAATGATGAATGACTTCGGAGTGTGGGTGAGAGCCTTGAGATCCTTGGCGCTCACCGTGAAGAGGATGTTCTCGATGCCGAGTCCGTAGATGTTGCAAGGTACGAGGCCCTGTCTGCGGATGGATTTGATTGTCTGCTTGTTGCCTGTCTGGCGCAGAACTCCGTTCAATTCGATGTGTTGCATTTTGATAAAATTTAAAGTGTTACTCAGTCTGTTCCGCCACCCTGGCGGTCAGACCCCATTGCACCCAAGCCCTGAGGCTTTTGCATCGCGGCATCATCGCCGCTTTTTCTTATGGGGCTGCAAATATAGCGATTTTTTTCTATTCAATCAGTCTGGTCGCCTCATTCCATTTCAATTTTTTGTAATAATTGTCCAGATAGGCGCTTCCCCGGCTCGGCAGATAGCTCGAAAGTCCGCAGTGCTCGCTGATGGTGATTTCCAGGAACTTGTCTGTCGCCTCATTGTACAGCACGGCTTCCCCGAGCGCCGCATCGACCCTCTCCAGCTGACCCTCTTTCAGCGGGAGCTGCCTCAATATGGAGCGGAGGTCGTAGAACCAGTGGTAACTACCTCTGTAGTAGCGCTGTATCCCGCTTTCGGACAATGTGCGGAGCCTGTCTCTCTGTTCCGAGAAAATCTCGGCGCAGACTTTCGCGAGCGGCTCCAGGCGGCCGCAGTCTATGCAGGAGATGGTGGCTGACTGCCAGGACCCGGTCTTGGCAAGATAATGCTTGTAGTAGTCCTCGCAGACTCCGACTACATCCGCATCGTCAGATCCGATGAGTCTCTGTTCCAGATTCACATAGTCAAACCCGTCGGAGAGAATCTCTGTGGGAGAGGCCGCGAGAAGCCGGCATTTGTCCTTCAGTTCGTAGGCCACTTCGACCCCGCCCATAAGGCAGGCGTCAAACACGATGTAGTCCAGCTTGTACGGCAGGGCTTCGGCCAGATCCTGTATTTCTATCTCCTTGGCTTTCCCGCCCTTGATGTAGTGCGCCCCGAAACTGTTCTTCCTCACCGTGGCGGTCGGGGTGTTTTCCTCCGTGCTGCTGTAAGCCCTGTCGAATTCGGAGCTGTTCGTGTAATAGTTTGCCGGCAGCCAGCCCG
The DNA here is from genome assembly GCA_963640185.1 of Lachnospiraceae bacterium. Taxonomy (GTDB): domain Bacteria; phylum Bacteroidota; class Bacteroidia; order Bacteroidales; family UBA932; genus Cryptobacteroides. The sequence goes on from CAVHXU010000023.1 coordinate 20,998, forward strand.
AGCCGTGCGAAGTGAAGACCGCTCCGTAGCTGCGTGCGCCGTAGTTCGCCCGGACGAAGTTGAACACTTCCGTCACCATTTCGGGAGAGGTCCCGCAGTCATCGCCGCCCCAGACCTTCACCGTGTCGCGCACCACATTGCCGCCGTGATCCCTGAAGATGCGGAAAAGCACCGGCCTGTTCGCCGCGTAGTAGTTGTCCGCCTGGCCGCTGTGGCTGAACACAAGCAGCACGTTGCCCTTTCTGCCCTCCTGCGGAATCCAGGAGCCGGAGATGTCGTTGATGTCTTCGTCGAGCGAGGGCCTGAGATTGTTGACTCCCAGGGAGTACAGCAGCGTCACCCGTCTCGATTCCTCTTCCGCCAGCCGTCCGCCCTGTTTCCAGTCACCGCGGCTGTCGCTGTCGATGATTCTGTAATCGTCTGACAGACCGCAGGATACGGCAAGGAGAGCCAATATGGTGAATGTTATGTGTCGTGTCCGCGTTCTCATAATCACAAGCTTATCATATCCTTATATCCTTGTGGAAAGGACATATTTTGCAAATGTACTGAAAATTTTGCTAAATTTGTCCGGCTGCGCGGTCAGGATTCACTCTGTCGCGCCGCCGGGTTCCGGAAAATGAAAACAATGGATTACAATGAACGCTAAAATGCTTGGTTTGACGACTGCCGTCGCAGTGTTGGCTTCCTGCTGCTGCCAGGAAAATGAGAAGGCCGCAGCGCCTGAGGAGAATTTCAGATATCTCATAGACCAGTTCGCGGATCTCAAGATTATCCGCTATCAGGTGCCCGGCTGGGACGATCTCAGCCTTTCGCAGAAAGAGTATGTCTATCACCTTTCCGAAGCCGCGAAATGGGGTCGCGACATTCTCTGGGATCAGAACTGCAGGGACAATCTCAAGGTAAGGCATCTCCTTGAAAACATCATCGAAAATTATGGAGGGGACAGGGACTGCCGGCAGTGGCAGGACTTTCTCGTATATGCCAAGAGGGTGTTTTTCAGCAACGGCATCCATCACCACTACTCCGAGGACAAGATCTTCCCGGCCTGCACGCAGGAGTATTTCCTTTCGCTGATGGCGGCGGTGGGGGAAGACTCCGTGGCCGGAGAGCTTCTGCCCGTGATTTTCGACCCTGCCGTGTATCCCGTACGCAAGGCCGTGACCGGTGACATAGTCAAAAACTCCGCTGTGAACTTCTACGACGGAGTCACCCGCGAGGAGGCTGACGAGTTCTATGCCCGTATGGCCGACCCCGATGACCCGACTCCGGTTTCATACGGTCTGAACAGCCGTCTTGTCAAGAAGGACGGTGTGATCACCGAGGAGGTGTACAAGGAGTCCGGACTCTACGGCGAGGCCATCTCCAAAATAGTCGCCGAACTCAAGCTGGCCAGAAGGGCCGCCGAGAGCCGTCAGCAGAAACGCTACATCAATGCTCTCATAAAGTATTACCGGACAGGGGATCTGCGGCTTTGGGACAAGTACAGCATTCTCTGGACTCGCGACACTCTCTGCACGGTGGACTTCATCAACGGTTTCATCGAGGACTACAACGACCCTCTCGGCCGCAAGGCCACCTGGGAGGCCAATGTGAACATACGGGATAACGAGGCCTCACGGAGGACGGAAATCATCTCCGCCAACGCTCAGTGGTTCGAGGATCATTCCCCGGTTGACGCCCGCTTCAAGAAGCCTGTGGTGAAAGGGGTGTCGGCCAAAGTCATCAACGTGGCGATGCTCGGCGGAGACTGCTACCCTTCGACTCCAATCGGCATCAATCTGCCCAACGCAGACTGGATCAGGCGGGACTACGGGTCCAAGTCAGTCACCATAGCCAACATCACCCACGCCTACGATTATGCGGCCCAGGAGCAGCCCAAGAGCACGCTGACCGAGTTCGCCTGGGATGAGGAGGAAGTGTCTCTCGCCAAGAAATATCTCAGCCTCACCGACGAGGTGCACACGGATCTGCACGAATGTCTCGGACACGGCTCAGGACAGCTGCTTCCCGGCACTTCTCCTAACGCTATGGGAGAATATTCGTCCACCCTTGAGGAGACCCGTGCGGATCTGTTCGGACTCTACTATATGGCTGACCCCAAGCTTGTGGAGCTCGGCATTCTCCCCGACGGAGAGGCGTACAAGGCCGAATATGCCAACTACATCCGCAACGGCATAATGGTGCAGTTCTCCCGTGTGGAGCTCGGCCGCAAGAATATGGAAGCCCATATGCAGAACAGGAAGCTCATCGCGGAGTGGGTCTATGAGCACGGCAAGGCCGGCAATGTGATAGAAAGGAGGGTGAGGGACGGCAAGACCTATTTCGTGGTCAATGATTACGAGGCTCTGAGGGCTCTTTTCGGTGGGCTTCTCGCCGAGGTGCAGCGCATCAAGTCCGAGGGCGACTATGCGGCTTGCAGACATCTGGTGGAGAAATATGCCGTTGACATCGACTACGATCTTCACAAGGAAGTGCTGGAGAGATACGCGTCCCTGGAGCTGAAGCCTTACGGCGGATTTGTGAATCCCGAAATCATTCCTGTCCGCAAATGCGGCGTCATCGTCGATTACAGGATAGAGTATCCGGACGATTTCCTCGCCCAGATGCTTGACTACGGCCACAGGTACAGGACCCTATGACAAATCTTCTGCGGGAATATCGTTATTATCTGCAGATGGAGCTCGGTATGTCGGCAAACACTGTCTCCGGGTATTGTTCCGACATAGCCATTTTTCTGGAAACCACCGGGTTGAATCCTCTTGCCGTGACCACGGAGGACATCGAGGACTTCTTGACGGAGAAATTCGTCTCCTCGAAGCGTTCCCAGGCCCGTATGCTCAGTTCGATGCACTCTTTCTTCAATTATCTGGCGGTGGAGAAGCTCATCGACGCGGATCCTTCGGAAAAGGTGGAGGGTCCCAAGTTGGGACGCTACCTGCCCGAGGTCCTGTCGGTCCGGGAGGTGACGGATATCATCAATTCGGTCGATGTCTCCACTCCTACGGGGCTTCGCAACAGGGCGATGTTGGAGCTGCTCTACGGGCTGGGACTGCGCGTGAGCGAGCTTACTTCCCTGCGTATTTCCGACTTGTTCTTGAAGGACGGGGTCGTCCGGGTCATTGGAAAGGGCGACAAGCAGAGGCTGGTGCCGATTGGGGAGCCCGCGCGGGATGCAGTACTCGCATATCTGGAAGTGAGGCCGGAGCCGGACGGGCGCAACTATTCCGACACTTTGTTCCTCAACCGTTCCGGCCGTTCCCTCAGCAGGGTCTATGTGTTCGGCGTAGTGAAGGACCAGGCGGTGGCGGCAGGGGTGAACAAGAACATATCTCCCCATACTTTCCGGCATTCATTCGCCACGCATCTGGTGGAGAACGGCGCCGATCTGAGGGCGGTGCAGGAACTTCTCGGGCATTCCAGCATCCTGACCACGGAGATCTACACCCACATTGACAGCAGCACTTGGCAGTCGGACATCATTTCCCACCATCCCCGCAACGGAGGACGGCGCTGAAATGCGGTTTTGAAAAATCGCTAAAAGGGAGTAAATTAGCAGTTCCAAATCAACGTCAGATTTATGCATATAGGTATAGCAGGAAATATCGGCAGCGGCAAAACCACTCTCACAAGGATGCTCGCCGCACATTATGGATGGACTCCGAAGTTCGAGGCGGTGACCTACAATCCTTATCTGGAGGATTACTACAAGGACATTCCGCGCTGGTCCTACAACCTCGAAACCTATTTCCTCGCCCAGAGGCTCAAGGACGTGATCGACATCGCGGGGCGCAGTGACGTGGTGATACAGGACCGCACCATTTTCGAGGGAGTGCATATATTCGTGAGAAACAACTACCTGCAGGGCAATCTCTCCGAACGCGACTTCAACACCTATATGGAGCTTTTCAACGTGATGATGTCTTCGGTGAAGTACCCCGACCTGCTCATCTACATCCGTTCGTCGATTTCGCATCTGGTGGAGCAGATCGCAAAGCGCGGCCGGGGATATGAGCAGGGCATATCCATAGAGTATCTGTCAGGCCTTAATGACCTGTATGAGAAATGGATAGCCTCCTATCCGGGAAATCTGATCGTGATAGAGGGGGACAACCTTGATTTTGAGAATGTTCCGGAGGATTTCTCCTCCATCACCGATAAGATAGATTCGCGGCTCTACGGCCTGTTCTGACCTTTTCAGCCTGCGTGTCCGCTGAACAGGTCCTGTGCCGGCAGAGACTTTGAGAACTCGCTGCGGCAGCGGTCGAACAGCGCCTTGGTGTAGCGGGCGTGTCCCGGACCTTTCCATGTGCTCGTGTTGGCTATGAATATCCAGCATTCCCCGTCAGGGTAGTAGTGTATGACCGCGTTTGTCCCCGACAGAGTGCCGGTGCGGCTCCATCCCTTTGCCGGATTGCTGTCGTTCCACCCCAGCGAGTAGGTGTTCTCGTCGAAATATTCCGTCATAAGCCTGACCGACTCGGCGGATAGTATGTCCGGCACTTCCGGCCGTCCGTCGATCGAAGCCACGAACCTTGCGAGCTCCGCCGCCGAACAGGTCCAGGCACCGGCTCCGCTCAGAAGGCTTATGTTGTTGCCTCCGTAGCAGCGCTGCACCATCTTCCCGCTTCCGCTGTACTCCGGCACCATCCGCCCCTCGCCGTCGTGCACGAAGTACTGCGCCTCGTTGTCGCGGCGATCCTCGTAGTAGTTTCCTGCCATATGCATATCGAAGCATCCCGCCGGCTCCAGAACGTGCGTCCGGACATATTCCCCGTAGCTTTCTCCCGATGCCTTCGCCACAATCTCCGACAGCAGCATATATCCGAAGTTAGAGTACCTCTGCGACTCTCCGGGGCAGAATCTGAGCGGCCTCGACAGCACAAGCCGCACATAGTCCTCATATTCGGGACTGTGGTCCAGACCCATCTGATTTCTGACATCGTTGGCGGAAAACACCGGGTCACGCCTGAAACCCGCCTGATGACGAAGCAGATGCTCGACTGTGATTTTCCGGTAATCAGCCATCCTGAGGCCGATTGCCGCAGTGTAGAGACTGTCTGAAAGGATGCCGTTCATCCCGAATGCGGGACTGTCCAGAGTCAGCGCCCCCTCTTCGACGAGCTTCATCACGGCGGCCGCGGTCAGCAGCTTGGACACCGACGCCACCCTCATTATGTTGCCCGGGCCCATAGCCTCGTTGCGGCAGCTGTCCGCCATCCCGTACCCCTTGCACCAGAGCAGCGAGTCGTTTCGGACTATGGCCAGCTGTGTCCCGCGAAGATGCCAGTATCTCATATAGTCGTTGACCCGCTTGTCCAGCCCTCTGAGCCTCAGTCCGGAACTCATTTCGTTTTTCAGGCTGTCGTTGAGATGGACAGGCTCCGGAGTCCCTTCGGGCACAGCCGTATGACGCACGGCATAGCCTTTTGCGGCGATGAATGACAGCAGAACCGCAGCGACCACCGCAGCGGCCGCCGTGATTGTTTTCTTACGCTTTCTCTTCCCTGTCATCTATGTCCTTTTCTCTTGTCCGGTACCTTTCCCGCCGTTTCGCCCGGCTTCCGGGGACGGACCTTTCACTGCCCGAATCAGATTCTGCCGGCCTGGCGGGCGAAGCCGATTATGAAATCCGCCGTACCCTCGATCCCGAGAATGGAGGAATCCACGCAGAGATCGTATGTCGCCGCACGTCCCCAGTGTCCGAAAGTGTAGTAGTTGTAGTAGTCCTTGCGTTGTTCTTCCTTTTTCAGAATATAGTCCCTGACAGCGTCTGCGGCAATGTTTTCCCTCGCCATCACTCTCTTTTCGCGAATTTCGACGGGAGAGGTGAGGAAGACGTTGAGGCAGCAGTCCAGATCCCTGAGTATGTAGTCTGCACAGCGCCCCACTATGATGGCCGAGCCCTGCTGCGCAATGCTGCGGATGGTCTTGCTCTGCAGTTCAAACACCTTGCTGTCGCTGAACCCCGCAAACGACAGGAACAGCGGCCGCTTTTTTTCGTCGCTGTCCATAAAGATCGACTCCGAGAAGCCGAAATCCCGAGCCGCCTTCGCGAGCAGTTCGCTGTCATAGACCGGGATGCCGAGTTTCCGGCCGAGAATCTCGGCGACGCTCTTGCCGCCGCTGCCGAACTGGCGTCCTATGTTGATGATGATTTTTTTCATTGCCTTGAAAGTTTATGGGTCAAGTCCTAAATCGCTCCTCCGAGCACTGACGGGTCATCGCCGTCGTTCATCCGGGAGAATTTGCGGAAGAGCCGCAGCAGAAATGCCAGTGTCATCACCGCAGCCAGAAAGTCCGACACCGGAAAACTCCACCAGATTCCCTTGTCCCCCCAGAAAAGCGGGAAAATATAGAGGCAGGGAATGTAGAACAGCAGCTGTCTCACAAGTGACAGGAATATGCTTTTCTTCACCATTCCGAGGCATTGGAAAAGATTGGTGCCCACCATCTGGAATCCGATGACAAGGAGCATGCAGTTCATCGCTCTCAAGGCTTTTGCGGACATATCCATCAACTGCGGATCGTGTGTGAAGATCGAGCAGACGGCCTTGGGAAAGAACATACAGCACACAAAGCCGATGGTGCAGACGAGCGTCGCCCAGATGGCCGTGTGGATATAGACTTCCTTGACTCTGGCGTATTTCCTCGCGCCGTAGTTGAAGCTGGCGATGGGCTGCATCCCCTGATTGAGTCCCATACAGATCATCAGGAACATAAACGAAATACGGTTGCAGATGCCGTAGGCTCCCACTCCGAGGTCTCCGACGTATTTGATGAGCTGCTGATTGATGAAGAGTGACACCATACAGGAGGCCACATTCATCAGGAAGGGTCCGAAGCCTATGGCGATGGAGTTCTTCGCCACCCTCAGATCCAGTCTCACTATGCCTTTCTCGAAGTGTATGCCCCGGCTCTTTCTGGCGAAGAAGTAGAATGCATAGCCGAGCGCCATCACCTGCACGAGCACGGTCGCTATAGCCGCACCCCGGATTCCCATATCGAACACGAAGATGAAGACGGGGTCGAGTATAGAGTTGAAAATCACGGTGAAAAGCGTCAGACCCATAGCGAGTTTCGGGTTGCCGGATGCCCTGAGAGCCCCGTTGAGACCGAAATACAGGTGGGTGAACACGTTTCCGTATAGGATGATTTCCATATATTCCCTCGCGTACGGGAGGGTGTTCTCGCTGGCTCCGAAGAAATAGAGGATCGGATCCAGGAATATCAGCGCCACGATCGAGAAGAGGATGCCGATGATGATGTTCAGCGAGACTATGTTGCCGAGCACCTTGTTGGACGCGTCGTAGTTCTTCTGCCCGAGCAGTACGGAAATCAGTGTCTGTCCGCCCACTCCGACCAGAGTGCCGAATGCGGTGGACAGGTTCATCAGCGGGAATGTCACTGCCAGTCCGGAGATTGCCAGCGCACCGCAGCCCCGTCCGATGAAGATGCTGTCCACCATATTGTAGAGAGAAGACGCCGTCATAGCGATGATCGCCGGCAGCGCGTAGCGTTTCAGCAGTCTGCTGATTCTGTCTGTTCCGAGTTCTGTGGGAATCGCGTTGGTTTCGTTCATTATTCTATTCCGGTTTGGTCGTCATTTCAACTTCAAAGGTAAGAGGTGCGTAGCCCGGGATGGAACTGCCGCTGCCGCTGTAGCCGTAGCCGTAGTTGGAATTGAAGACTCCGATGGCCGTCTGCATCGAACGCATATTGGATAGAATAGTGTAGAAACCGGATATGGTGGTGCTGCCCCCGAGCGTAATGGAGGAAGCCGTTTCGGCGTTTTTGACCGTGGCGGCCCCGTATGCCTTGGAGCTGTTGTATATTCCGTTGATCTTGGCGGTCCTTTCCACCGTGGTGTCGAAGACGGTCCCGTCCAGCAGTCTGCCGGTGTAGTTGATGTAGTAGGTGGAATCGGTCGGGAAAGCGGTGGTGTCGTCAGGCTCCTTGAGCGTTATCAGATAGAGACCTTCGGCGAGGCTGTCCACTGACTCCTTCGGGATGCCGTTCTCCGCTATGTAATCGTTTATGAAGGACTTTATCAGCCCGTTCTGCCACTCTGTGATGTCCTCCACGAATCTCACGGCTTTCACGGAATAGATGCTGTGCGAATAGGAGGAGGATTCCTTGAGATACTTGTCTTCCGTAGGGTAATCCTTGTAGGACATCAGCCAGTTGGGAACGAGGAATGTCTTTTTCTCGCCGATTTTCATACCCACGAGCCCGTCTATGACTCCTGCGTAGGATGATTTTGCCACCGTGCAGATGACTTTGGGACCGTAATATGAGCTGGCGCTGTATGTGCCGAGCTGCTTCGCGGTCTCGCTGCCGGTATATTGCGAGATGGTGCCTTCCAGATTGGTGACGGTGTATTCCACGAAGGCGTAGCCGTCCTTGCCGATGCTGTCCTTGTCCGACGTGACTCCTGACATATCGGAGTCCAGAACGTAGATCCCGCGTTCAACTTTCTGAGCTTCAGGGTGATATTTGCTGAGCCAGGCCTCAACCCAGGCCTTGTCGTCGTCAAATTTGCCGCTTTTCTCGCTTTTCGCGCATCCTCCGGACGCCACAACTGCGGCAGTGATTGAGGCCGCTATGGCCAAATTTCTTATATTCATCTGCTTATATATTATTCGTTTGAAATGCTTGACACCCATATATGGTAGAGCAGCGCTGAATTTGCATCAATTGTGCCAAATTTATGCTTGCCGAAACCGTATTTTCCGCTGAACACGATGTAGCATTCCTCTCCGGCCTTCACCCCGACCAGGCCTTTCCTCAGCCCCGTGACCATCTTGTCATCCTTGAGATTCAAGGTGACGGCTTCGAACTGGCCGTCGGTGCCGCTGTCTCCACAGGAAGCCTCCTTGGCCACTTCCTCGCTGTTGGTGGCGAAGAGGTTGGACGACGAGACGCTGCCGTTGAAAGTGTAGCCTGCGTAGTGGAAGGTCACCGTGCCGGAAGAGCTCAATTCGTCTCCGTCGCCCTGCACGAGAATGATTCTGTCGGCGCCGCCGTTATACACGACGCTGACTCCCTCCTTCGCCGTCTGGGAGGTGATGAAACTCTCAATCCTGGTCTCCTGCTTGCTGTAGATCGCTTCAAGCTTGTCCTTGGTGCAGGAGGCGCAGCAGAGCGCGGATGCCACAGCGCTGAAAATCAATATCTTAAATTTGGTACTCATTTTTAATGTTCTGATTGTCAATCTTCTGCATCTTCTCCCGGCTCCGGAGCGGAGGCAGTCAAAAATCTCTCGGCGCTTTCCTTTATATATTCAAACAGGGCGTTGATGTCCGGGGCGTCTTCCGGAGTGTGAAGAGAGCCGCCTGCCGCAAGCTCGTGGCCGCCTCCGTGGAAATAAAGTCTCGCGCACCGGTTGGCGGAAGTGCCCTCCTTGGACCGCACCGACACTCTGTACCGGTCGTGTTCCTGACGGACGAAGATGCTGAGTTTCACGTCTTTGATGCCGAGGGGAACGTTCACGAAGCCCTCGGTCTCCCCCTCTATGACTCCGAACCTGCGTATCTCATCGGAAGAAAGCAGAGTTATGGCCGCTCCGTGCGCGGAGAGGTACAGCTTTTCTCCCAGTATGTGGCCGAGCAGTCTGAAACGGTTGGGGCGGTACTGCCGGTACAGCTTGTCGAGTATCCTGTCCCTGTTCACTCCGGCTTCGAGCAGCAGTCCGGTCATTTCCAGAGTGCTTGGATACACGGAGTTGGCGAAGTTGTTGCTGTCGGTGGTCATCCCGGTGAGCAGCGCCCGGCCTATCCTGCCGCCTATCCTGCCGCCCTGCTCCAGAGCCCTCAGAATCCAGAAGACTATTTCGGACGCGGACGAGACGTCCGTCGCGGAAAAGACGAGGTCGTAGAATCCGGAATCCGGTCCCGGATGATGGTCCATCAGTATCTTATATCCCCGGAAAGCTCTCAGCGCATCGCAGAGCCCTCCGGCTCTCGTGACATCGTTGTAGTCCGCGGATATCAGTGTGTCGGCATTTCGCAGAGCCTCCAGGCATTCTTCGGCCCCGACCGTCTCTCCGGCCTCGTTCTCATAGACGGCAATGTGCTTTTTCAGGCTCTTGGAAAACATAAAGGAGAGATTGGAGGGCGGCGGGGTGGGGAAGAGTACGGTGGCCTCCCTGCCCTTGTCGAGCAGATAGGCCAGAAGGCCGAGCGAGCTGCCTATGGCGTCTCCGTCGGGATTGCGATGCGTCGAGATGACGATGCGCGAAGAGTGTCCGATGGCCGCGGCAAGCTGTTCTATGTCCTTATTTTCAAACTGTTCCATTCCCTGTGTCCTCCGCTTCCGTGCAAATGCGCCGAAACAAACTGCAAAATTAAGAATCTGTTTGGTTTTTTGAAAGAGTATTCGGCAGAGAAAGCGGAGATTGGAAACAGAATAAAAAATCAGCCGGCTTCTTGCAAACTTATTGCGTTTTAGAAATCAATTTCATAACTTTGTCCGGATTTTTACGGAATACGCATTGTTGCTGAAAATAAAACAAACAATATGAATACTAAAGTTCTTAATGTGCTGAAGGGTCTTCTGACCTGGCTTATTCTCCCGGCGGCCATCATCGTTCTCGCCGTCCTCATCGTGAAGAGTGTTATGGAGCCTATCGAGTTCAACAAGCAGAAAGACTATCGCGAAAGCATAGCCATCCAGCAGCTCAAGGACATACGCTCGCTGCAGGTGGCCTACAAGAGTGAAAACGGCAAGTTCGTTTCCACGGTTGACTCCCTCAAGACTTTCTATGAGACAGGCAGGATCAAGGTCGTGATGCAGATCGGTTCGCTCGACGACTCCGTGGCAGTGGCCAACACCCAGCTTCTCAAGAAGAGAAATCCGAGAATCAAGCCTGAGGATATGCTCAAGCTCTATCGCGAGAAAGGCGAAAGGCTGGTCTTCAAGATTGAAAGCACCATCCCGGTCAAGGATTCCCTTTTCAATGACCGTCCGGATTTCAGCATCGACAGGCTTGCCCTCATTCCGTTCAGCAACGGCGATTCAGTGAAGATGGAGGCGACGGTGAAGATGGTTTCCGGCGTGAAGGTGCCTCTTTTCGAGGCGAGCATGCCTTACAAGTCACTTCTCAAGGGACTTGACAACCAGTTGAGAATCAATCTTGATGCCGAGAGGAACGAGACGGGACGCTATCCGGGTCTCAAGGTCGGAAGCATCACAGCGCCTAACAACAATGCAGGTAACTGGGAGTAGTTATACCCACAGATTTACGATTGTTCCGCGGCATTTCTTCTCAAGGGAGAATGCGCGGAACATTTTGTCTGATGCCGTCGCCGTCGATTCCGCTGCGGCCGTGTCCTGGGCGGAGATCCCGGAACTGGACATAGTACTGGTGTTTGAGGACAATGGCGGCGGGCTTATGCCCGAGGTCTGGTTTCTGCTGTCGTCGCTTTCCGGGATTTCGGAGTACAACAAGATAGTGGCCTCCTATGCCCGGGGAAGACTGTTTCTGGTGATTGCGGAGGGGAGGAGTCTGAGGCTCTGCAACAGTTTCGATGCGCCGGATTTCACGACCGCCGAGTACTACGTCTTTCTGGCTATGAAGCGTTTCCAGCTTAATCCCGAAGTGTCGGCCATATATTTTCATTCACCGCTCAACGAGGAGCAGGAGATGTCGTTGTACCGCTATTTCCGGTCCGTGGAGCAGAGGTGATATGCGAATCATCGGAGGAAAACTGAAGGGCAGGCAGATTCTGCCTCCGGCCGGCTTCAAGGCGCGTCCGACGACGGATTTCGCCCGGGAGGGGCTGTTCAATATTCTCGACAACGAATACGATTTCGCCGACCTCAAGGTGCTTGACCTGTTCGCCGGCACAGGGGCCGTTTCCTTCGAGTTCGCCTCCCGAGGCGCGGGAAAAGTCTGGAGCATCGAGATGCAGCCGCTGCACGCCGCTTTCATCAGGACTACGGCGGCGAGGCTCGGTCTGGACAATGTTACGGTGGTTCACCACAATGTGTTTGACTTTCTGTCCATCTGCAGGGAGAAGTTCGACATAGTGTTCGCCGACCCTCCCTATGCACTGGAGGGCTTTGACACCATTCCGGACAAGGTTCTGTCGCGGGATCTGCTGTACGGCGGCTGCTATTTCATTCTGGAGCACCCCGGGGACTATGATTTCAGCGGGCATCCCTGCTTTGTGAAGGAAAGGCGTTACGGGAATGTGCATTTCAGTTTCTTCGTCAAACCGGCGGCCGCTGACGGCGTCGCGGAGGGGTAGATGACGCGGGAAGCCGCTTGAATCGCGCGGAACTGCGTAAGCGCGGGAACAGTATAAGAGAAAAACAGATGATGAAAGGTTTGAAAATATTGCTGTCAGCTTCCGTTCTGGGGCTGTGGGTCACCGCAAGCGCTTTCGCGCAGACCGCAGTGAGTCTGTTCATGCGCTCCGACAGTCTTCAGATCGCCGAGTATTTCTCCGAGTCCGGCAACGAATACAGGACCGTGGGACATCACGGCCCTGCGGTGGAAAACAGCCATTTCGCTCTCCGCATCTATTTCAATGACAGCGGTGCCATCGACGTCTATTCCAAATCCGGCAGAGGGATGGAGCTGCTGCGCTATCTCTGGTATCCGAATGAGCATCAGCAGGCGGCTCTTGGGGCGGGTTGCGATGAATATAAGGTGGGAAGCACGGTCGGAGCGGGCGGCATAGCCCTGTGGGACGGGTCCAAGGAGGTGAAGCTTGTCGCCACAAAGGGGCGCAGGGCGAGAGCCGGCAGGACCAAGGGCGGTTCGTTCATAGAGATGACTGCATACGGAGTGGCTTACAGGGGCGAATCGGTGGACATCTGCATCAGGGTCGATATGTCGGACAGAAAAAGGACTGCCGTGGTCACCGCTTCCGAGCTTTCCGGCAGGCCGGTGCAGTTTCTGACCGGCGTGAATTATCACGGGGGAGAGCAGACGAAGATGGGGGAGAATTATGTGGCGGCCTGGGGAGTCCATCCTGCCGACGTGTCCGCAAAGCCTTCCCCGGTGGGCGTGGCGCTGAAATTCAACAAGGGCAAGTTCCTCCCGCCGGAGAAGACGGATGATATGCTGCGTGTGATATCCAAGCCCGCTTCACGCATTACGACCACACTTTTTGCGGCTTCGAGCAAGGAAGCGGAGCTGCGCAATGCCGCCTCGTTCATCTCCTATGTGGAGAAAAACCGTTAAATTGTCCCGCCTATGTTTCTGACAGCCGTTCTTTGCAGCCTGTTCCAGTCGTTCTTTACGGACGCGACCATCCGTGCCGACTACATATTTTCCGGAGACGACCGCTCCACTGTCATCGCACTTTCCGGCCTTGTCGGGACGGAGGGATGGTATGGACGCAGAGTGAATATGGATTCTCTGCCGGTGAGGGGGAACGGTGACGTGGTGATGCGTGATGCCGGGTCGGGGACGGTCATTTATGAGACTTCTTTTTCCTCCCTGTACATAGAGTGGCTCACGACGGAGGAGGCCGGCCGTGTGCGCAAGTCGTTTCAGCACAGCGTCCTGCTGCCTGCCCCCAAGGCAAGCGCGGATGTGGAGATCCGGCTGTTCGGCCGGCGGGGTGAGGTGACGGCGGAACACAGTTTCCGGCTCGACCCGGACGATATCCTGATACGCAGGGCGCAGGCGGACAGCGATGTGGTCTGGAACTATGTCTGGAAGGGCGGAGACAGCAGGAAGTGCATAGATGTGGTGATTATGGCGGAAGGCTACGGAAAAGAGGAGATGCCTCTTTTCCGCAGCGACGCGGCCGTCGCTGCGGCGGCAATTCTTGCCGCCGAGCCGTTCGCCTCCCTGAAGGATCACCTCAACCTGATAGCGGTGGAGTCCGTGTCGCTGGACAGCGGGGTGTCCGAGCCGGGACAGGGGATATGGAAGCGGACAGCTGTCTCGTCCCACTTCAACACCTTCTATTCCGACCGTTATCTCACTACGCAGAACGTGTTCGACATTCACGGGATTCTCAGCGGTATCCCCTATGAACATATCATAATTCTCGCGAACACGGACACCTACGGCGGGGGCGGCATCTACAATTCCTACACCCTGACGGCTGCGCACCATCCCGCATTCAAACCGGTGGTAGTCCACGAGTTCGGCCACAGCTTCGGTGCGCTCGCCGACGAGTATTTCTATGAGCACGATGATGTCCTGGATGCGTCCTATGACATCAGTGTCGAGCCGTGGGAGCAGAACATCACTTCTCTGGTGGATTTCGGATCGAAATGGGCAGATATGCTTCCCGCGGATGCAGCAGTCCCGGGCATAGCTCCGGAGCAGGCTCCGCAGCGATATGAGACTGTAGGCGTCTATGAGGGCGGCGGGTATCTCGTCAAAGGGATGTACCGTCCCGTTAACGAGTGCCGTATGCGCACCAACTCCGCTCCAGGCTTCTGTCCGGTCTGCCGCCGGGCCATCGCCCGTATGATCCGCTTCTACACCGTGCAGCGATAACGGAAAGATTATAGTTCTGACATTTTCCGGAGGCTGAGCTCTATCAGCTTGCGAATCTGCGGTTTGTAGTCCGGATTGGAAGAACCGATGTGCCTGTTGGCGATGATGCAGCATATCGTGCCCGCGCGGTGTCCCAAATGTGCGGCGATGCCCGCGATCGCCGAGCCCTCCATCTCGAAATTGGTGATGCGCAGCCCGTCGTACTCAAAGGACTCGAACTTCTGCACCATATCCGGAATGGCAAGAGGCATACGCAGGACGCGGCCCTGCGGCCCGTAGAACCCCGATGCCGAGATGGTCACGCCCTTGATCGCGCAGTCGGCGAACTTGTCGCAGAGAGCCTGGCTGGCGTGGACGAAATACGGGTGGGGCAGATACCTTGTCCAGCCGGCGTGCTTCATAAACGCCTCCTCGATGCCGCTCATAGCCACTTCTTCCCTGTTGGCGTACCAGTTCATCAGGCCGTCGCAGCCGACGGAGATTTCCGAAAACACGAACGAACCCAGCGGGATGTCGGGCTGAATAGCTCCGGAGGTGCCTATGCGCAGAATGTTGAGTGAACGTGTCTCTGACTTGGGCTCGCGCGTGCTGAAATCGATGTTGGCGAGGGCGTCAAGCTCGTTCATCACGATGTCGATGTTGTCGCAGCCGATGCCCGTGGAGAGGACGGTGATTCTCCTGCCGTTGTAACGGCCTGTCACACTGACGAATTCTCTCGAAGCGTGGCGGCATTCGATGTCCGTGAGGTATTCCGCGATCATATCGGTTCTGCCCGGGTCACCCACGAGTATCACATTGTCCGCGAGCTCTTCCGGCCTGATGTGGAGGTGGAACACCGATCCGTCGTCGTTGATGATAAGTTCCGATTCTGCTATTCTCATATAAATCCTGTCTTGAATGTTGTTGTTTAGTGTTTTATGACTTGGCTTCCCCTAATGCGGGAGGAACAAATCATCCTCAAATGTAGCGTTTTTTATCTAAATTACCTATTTTTGTGCGGTTTTGCTAAAGCGATTTTGATATGTGGCAACGTGTACAGACCCTTTACCTGGCGATTTCCTCGATACTCATCGCATCGATGTTCTTCTGCAGATTCGCCACCGTGACAGGCGCGGACGGCGCTGAGGCGGATATTATGTACTATGAGAAAATACCTTATCTGATATTCCTGATTATGCTTCTTGCCGCCGATGTCTCGGCTCTTTTCGCATTCAAGGCCAGGATACTCCAGATGAGAGTCTCGACGCTTGCGGCCATCCTGATGCTCGCTTTCCAGATATGGATAGGCGTAGATGTCATCACCCACCGCAATGAGATGGTCTTTTCGCTTACGGCGGTCTTCCCGATAGTCTGTGTGATACTGAACGTGCTTGCCGCCAGAGCCATCCTGACGGACGAGGCCATGGTGCTTTCCGCTTCAAGGCTCAGGTCAGCCAAACGCAGACGCGACAAAAAGGCTTGACGGGACTGTTCCGCAATCCCCGGGGTCAGAACTTGGCGAGGATGGCCTTCTCGTAGGTCTTGGTGATCGGAAGAGGCGGGATGGAGTCGTCGTCCAGATCCAGATAATAGCTGTCGCCCTCCTTGCGCAGCACTTTCACCTTGTCGGTGTTGACGACGTATTTTCTGTGGCAGCGCATCATCGACGTGCCCCGGAAAGACTCTTCGACCGCTTTCAGCCGGCTGCGGACCATATATTTCTGAAGTTCGCCCGAAGTGTTGGTATACCAAACCTTGATGTAGTTGTCGTCCGACTCTATGTAGTAGAGGTTTTCCGATTTCACGGAGAGCTTCATTGATCCGTTGCTGTCGAAGATGGTGAAGCGGTTCTCGGAAATCCGCGATTCGGGCTCCTCGGTGACCACGTTGGAGTAGTTCATCATCTTTATCGTCCTGTCCTTCTCCATAATCGCGATGTACATCGACGAGATGAGATATGGAATGAGTATGCTGACCGTCCCGTAGAGCAGGGCTTTCAGAAAAATCTGATATGGAGCGAGATCCGCGGTGTAATTCACCCTTATGGTGAAGACCGTGTAGATTCCGCAGATCACCAGCAGCTCGGCGATGCACCAGAGAATGTACTCATAGACCTTGATCGTGAACAGATATTTGGTGCGGTAGAGAATCACGCGGCTGATTATCAGGAACGAAAGCGAAAGGAAGCAGAACAGTACGGTGTAGAGGAACAGCACCGAATCGCCCATTCTGAACCAGCTGGTGTCCGAAAAGGGGATATAGAGATTGAGGAAAACTATCGCGAACATCACCGTGAATGTCATCGAGGCGATAATCTTGTACTTGTCAAGCAGATACCGCGGTAGTGGTTTATTCAGTTTCATAGGGCAAAAATAGAAATATTTTAATATCTTTGCAAGTCAGGGCGGGGCCAAACCCGCCCGATTCGGAAACTTGAAAATATGGACAGAAGAGTTGTAATAACGGGTATGGGCGTCGTGTCGCCGATCGGAAACAATATCGGGACATACTGGACCAACCTCAAGAACGGTGTCTGCGGCATCAGAAGCATCACCGATTTCACTACCGATGAACTTCCGGCCAAGGTGGCCGCCCAGGTGAAGGACTTCAATCCCGCCGACTACGGGATGGAGCCCTCTTTTTCGCGAAAGCAGGATCTGTTCGCCATCTATGCGGAGGCTGCCGCCTATCAGGCACTTGAACAGAGCGGTCTGATGGCCGGAGAAGAGGGGCGCAACATAGATCCGATGCGTTTCGGAGTCTATGTCGGCACCGGAATCGGCGGCTTCCACACCATCTACCGTGAAGTCGAGAAGATGATAAAGGAGGGAGCGAAATGGATATCTCCGCTCTTCATCCCGACTATGATTCCTAACATCGCCGCCGGCAACATATCCATCAGACATCACGCCTGCGGCCCATGCCTTGCCGTCTCCACGGCCTGCGCCACTTCCACCCATACGATAGGGGAGGCCTACAGGGCGATACGTCACGGCTATGCCGACGCCGTCATCGCCGGCGGCTCTGAGGCCGTGCTCATCCCGATGGGCATCGCGGGATTCGGCAATGCCAAGGCTTTGTCACGCAGTGAGGATCCCAACTATTCCTCGCTCCCGTTCAATGCCAACCGTGGCGGTTTCGTGATGGGAGAGGGAGCAGGAGTGATGGTGCTGGAAGACTATGACCACGCCGTGGCCCGTGGAGCGGACATCATCGCAGAGGTCTGCGGCTACGGCAACACGAGCGACGCCTACCATATCACCGCTCCCCGGCCGGACGGCACCACGCAGGCCGCGGCCGTCAGACTGGCTCTGGACGAGGCCGGCTACAAGGCCGGGAAAGACGTGCTGCACATCTGCTCGCACGGCACAGGCACCAGACTGAACGACATCAATGAGACCAAGGCTTTCAAGCTCGCTTTGGGCGAGGAGGAGGCTGCAAGGGCCCACGTTAACTCCATAAAATCTATGATAGGACACGCTCTCGGAGCGGCGGGAGCGATGGAGGCCATATCTGCGGTTCTCGCCCTGACAGAGGGTGTGGTGCCTCCTACCATCAATCTGGATGCTCCGGACCCGGAGTGCGATCTGGATTACACCCCTAACAGGGCCGTCAAGGCGGATCTCACCATAGCCATTTCGGATTCTCTGGCATTCGGCGGACACAACGCCTGCGTCGCTTTCCGTAAAGTCTGACCGGGGTCCGGACAAGCCTTACACGGCTACAATCTCCTTGTGGTCTTTGGACATTTTGAGGGAAATCTTCTGGGGAGATTTCCCTTTTTCTGAGTCTTCACGCCCGGGAACCCTGCTTCCACAGCGGCGTATAAGCTCTTCTGCGACAGGGTCTTCGATGAGTCTGCGCATCGCTCTCTTGAGAGGTCTCGCTCCGTATGACGGGTCGTAACCCTCCTCGGCGACGAAACGCTTCGCCTCCGGGGAGATGCTTATTTCGATGCCCTCTCCTCGCAGCCTTCCGCGAAGATTCTTCAGCTCGATGTCGATGATCCGGGACATATCCTCCCGGTCGAGAGGACGGAAAAATATCATTTCATCGATCCGGTTGATGAATTCGGGAGGGAAAACACGCTTCACCGCTTTCCGGATTATGTTCCGCTGTTCCCTGCCGACATCGCGCGAGACTGTCCCGAACCCCAGGCCGGCGCCGTACTCGCTGACCTCGCGGCCGCCCACATTGGAGGTCATTATCAGGATGGTGTTCCTGAAATTCACCGTTCTGCCGGAACTGTCTGTCAGCCTGCCCTCGTCCAGCACCTGCAGCAGCATATTGAACACGTCGGGGTGGGCTTTCTCTATCTCGTCGAGAAGAATCACCGAGTAAGGTTTGCGCCGGACGGCCTCCGTGAGCTGTCCGCCCTCTTCAAACCCCACATATCCCGGAGGCGCGCCCACGAGGCGGGATGCGGTGAACTTTTCGAGGTATTCGCTCATATCGAGGCGGATCAGATTGTCCCCGGAGCCGAACATCTCCTCGGCCAGAGCCTTTGCCAGCAGCGTTTTGCCGACTCCCGTCTGGCCGAAGAAAAGAAAGCTGCCTATAGGCCTGTCCGGGTCTTTGACGCCGGATCTTCCGCGCCGGATGGCTTTCACTATGGTATCCACGGCTTCATCCTGTCCGACAATCCTGCGGCGCAGCCTTTCTCCCATTTTCAGCAGTCTCGAACTCTCGCTCTCGGCGACTTTGGTCACCGGAATCCCGCTGATCTGGGACACGACTTCGGCAATGTGTCCGGCATTGACCTCCGGCAGCCTCCTTCCGGAGCCCATTCTCACCATAGAGCCAGCCTCATCCATCACGTCTATGGCCTTGTCCGGCAGTCTGCGGTCGGTAATGTACCTCTCGCTCAGTCTGACGCAGGCTTCAAGCGCGTCATCGGCGTATTCCACCCTATGGTGAACTTCGTAGTACGGCTTGAGTTTTCCGAGGATTTCCAGAGTGTCGGAGACACCCGCCGGCTCTATGGCGACTTTCTGAAATCTCCGGTACAGCGCCGGATCTTTCTCGACTGTTCTTGAAAACTCATCGGCTCCGGCCGCGGCGATGACCTGGATGTCTCCTCCCGACAAGGCGGGCTTCAATATGTTGGCGGCGTCCAGACCGCTTCCCGCGTTCCCGGCTCCGATTACGGTGTGGAATTCGTCGATGAACAGGATGGTGTTCTGGTCATTCCGGAGCTCATCTATGATGCCCTTGAGTCTCTTTTCGAAATCTCCTCTGAAGCGTGTCCCAGCCACGACCGCCGCCATATCGAGCGAGAGTATCCTCTTGCCCCTGAGCTGCGGCGGCACGTCACTGCGCGACATCCATTCCGCGACCTTCTCCACTATCGCAGTCTTGCCCACTCCTGGATCGCCGACAAGAATCGCGTTGTTCTTGCGTCTCCGTCCCAGAATCCGGATGATTCTCCCGATTTCCTGTTCCCGTCCCACCACAGGGTCGCATTCTCCGTTTCTGACCGCTGCGGTGAGATCCCGGCAGCAGTATTCCAGACAGCTCTGTCCGGCAGCCGCCCCGCCTTCGGTCCTGTCGCCGGGCTTCTGCCCGGCTTCCGGGGAGGCATCCGATTTGTCCGATTCTTTTCCGGCATTGTCCGAAGCTCCCGGTGTTTCCTGTGCCATGGAGTCAAGCCCGTCGGCGTCTTCTTCCGGCATCAGGAGATTGTTGGCCTTCATATATGTGAGTATGTCTCCTGCTCCGACCCCCTTGGACTGGATATATCTGTAGCCGTAACTTCCTGTCATCCTGCATAATGCCAGCAGAAGATGGAGCGAGGTGGCTTCCCTGTTCAGGAACCTGGTGGCCTCCAGCACCGTTATGCTCAGAAGATTCTGCGATTCTCTGGAAAGCGTGATGCTCCCGGCTTCGCCGAACGGAATCCTCTCGTTGGTGAAGATCCTGTCGTCTATATATTCTTTCAGTTCAGACGGATTGATGCCCAGCGCCGAGAGCACGTTGAAAGCGGCGCATCCAGTCTCCCTGAGAAGCCCCAGGAAGATGTGGTCCGGGCCGATGCCGTAGCTTCCCGTCCGCATCGCCTCGTCGGCGGCGAAACCCAGAATGGAGTGCAGTTCGTCCGATATGTTGATTTTCATAACTATCCTTGTCGGCTGATTGAAAAAGCCCTTTAAACACGCAAAAATAACGAAAAAATGAGTATATTTGCAAACTTTGTACTTGTTTGTGCAACGGCTTGAAAGATTCTGAAAAATATATGGAAAACAACGAAGAAAGGATTGGAAACATCGGCAGGATAGAGCAGGTGGACATTGATCAGGAGATGCGCAGTGCCTACATCGACTATTCGATGTCAGTCATTGTGTCGCGTGCGCTGCCGGATGTCAGGGACGGTATGAAACCCGTTCATCGCAGGGTGCTTTTCGGGATGGACGGTCTGGGTCTGTCGTATTCGGGACAGACCAAGAAGTCCGCACGTATAGTCGGAGAGGTGCTGGGTAAGTATCACCCGCACGGAGACTCTTCCGTGTATGACGCAATGGCCCGTCTGGCGCAGTGGTGGAACGTACGCTATCCGCTTGTGTTCGGCCAGGGCAACTTCGGCTCAATGGACGGCGACCCTGTCGCTGCGATGCGTTACACGGAGGCCAAGCTTGAGAAGATATCGGACGACATACTCGGCGACCTGGACAAGGACACCGTGGATATGATGAACAACTTCGACGACTCCCTGAAGGAGCCGACGGTTCTGCCCACCAAGCTGCCTCTGCTGCTTCTCAACGGCTCCTCCGGCATCGCCGTGGGTATGGCCACCAATATGGCCCCGCACAACCTCTCCGAGTGCTGCGACGCCATCTGCGCATACATCGACAACCCCGACATCAGCATAGACGAGCTGATGCATTTCATCAAGGGTCCGGATTTCCCGACAGGCGGCATCATTATGGGCCGCAAGGGCATCAGGGACGCATTCGAGACAGGTCAGGGCAGGATAGTGATCCGGTCGAGGACGGAGATCGAGGTGAATCCGGAGAGCGGCAGGGAGACCATCGTCGTCACGGAGATCCCTTACGCCGTCAACAAGAAGGACCTCATCGACGGTATCGTGGATCTGGTCGAAAACAAGAAGATAGACGGCATCGCCTACATCAATGACGAGACCACGATGGAGGGAGTCCGCATAGTCATCCGGCTCAAGAAGGACGCCAATTCCCAGGTGGTGCTGAACAATCTGTTCAAGTACTCCCAGCTTCAGTCGAGCTTCTCTGTGAACAACGTGGCTTTGGTGAAGGGCCGTCCGCGCACTCTGAATCTCAAGGATCTGATCGGGTGCTTCGTCGAGCACAGGCACGAGGTCATTGTCCGCAGAACCAAGTTCGATCTCGACAAGGCTCAGAAGAGGGCCCACATTCTCGAAGGCCTGCTCAAGGCTCTGGACGTGATCGACGAGATCATCAGGATCATCCGTGCCTCCAAGACGGTCGAGGATGCGAAGAACGAGCTTGTCAGCCGCTTCGCTTTCAGCGACATACAGGCTCAGAGCATAGTCGAGATGAGGCTGCGTCAGCTCACCGGGCTCGAAAGGGAGAAGCTGCAGGCGGAGTACGACGAACTTATGAAGTTCATCAACTACTGTCTGGATGTGTTGGCGAGCCACGATATGCAGATGTCCGTCATCAGGGAGGAGACCCTGCAGATGAAGGAAAAATATGGCGACGCGAGGCGCAGCGAGATAGTCGCTGCCGCCGACGAATTCAATCCGGAGGATTTCTATCCGGACGAGGATGTCGTCATCACCATTTCACACCTTGGATATATCAAGAGAACGTCTCTCAACGAATACCGCACTCAAAATCGAGGGGGAGTGGGTGTCAAGGGGAGCGCCACTCGGGACGAGGACTTTGTGGAGCACATCTACATAGCCAATATGCACAGCACCCTGCTGCTGTTCACCGACAGCGCCAAGTGCTTCTGGCTCAAGGTCTATGAGATCCCTGAGCAGTCGCGTGCCTCCAAGGGGCGCGCCATCCAGAACCTGCTTCCTGTCACTCAGGAGGACAGAATCCGCACCTACATCACCGTGCGCAACCTCAAGGACGAGGAGTACATCAACAACAACTATGTCATGCTCGTCACCAGGAACGGAATCATCAAGAAGACGGCTCTGGAAGCCTATTCACGGCCGAGGACCAACGGTGTCATCGCGCTCACCGTCAAGGAGGGGGACTCGCTTCTCGATGCAATACTGACTTCGGGCTCAAGCGAGGTGTTCCTCGCAGCGCGCAACGGACGCTGCGTGCGCTTCGATGAGGGCGACGCCCGTCCTCTCGGCAGAACGGCGGCAGGTGTGAGGGGTATCAGTCTCGATGAGGGTGACGAGGTGATCGGAGCCCTCGCCTACGACCCTACAGCCACAGATGCGGCAAGCCATTCTCTTCTGGTGGTCAGCGAGCACGGCTACGGCAAGCGCTCGGATTTCGACGAGTACCGCAAGACCAGCAGGGGAAGCAAGGGTGTCAAGACTCTCAACATCACGGAGAAGACAGGCAAGCTCGTGGCCATCAAGAATGTGACGGACGCCAACGACCTTATGATCATCAATCAGTCCGGACTCACGATCCGTATGGAGGTCGCCGGCATCAAGGTTGCAGGCAGAGCCACTCAGGGCGTGCGTCTGATCAACATCAAGGATGGAGATTCCATCGCGGCGGTGTCTCTTGTGCTCAGGGACGACCAGGACGGGACTCCTGACGGAGATCAGACAGGAGATCAGACCCCTGTGACAGACGTTCAGGCGGGAGAACAGACCGCAGTTGAAAACAATACAGTTGAACATTAACATTATTTCAAAATGAAAAAGCTTATAACCGCTTTGGCAGTATTTGCCGTGATGACCGGGACTGGCTTTGCCCAGACCAAGTCTGCCGCTGACGTCAAGAAGGCCGTTTCAGCCGCAGAGGCAGCAGCAGCGAACCCCAAGAAGGCAGCCAAGCTCGCTACCTGGACCAAACTCGCCGGCACTTATGTGGCCGCCTATGACCAGCCGACCGGCACTCTCTGGATCGGAGCCACCAAGCAGGAGCTTCAGCTCACCGGCCTCAAGGCACCGGTCTCTTCGGAGCAGGTGACCCTCCTCGGAGAGGTATATGTCAAGGATGTCTATGCAGACAAGAATCTGTACTTCAACGCCAACAACCAGCTCGTGATGATCGAGGTCACCAGACCGGTCGTTCCCGATGCTCTCGAGAAGGCCGTCGAAGCATACCGTAAGGCAGCCGAGCTCGATCCGGCTGGCAAGAAATCCAAGGACATAGCAGCCGGACTCGAAGGCATAGAAAACAAGTATCTCAACGAGGGTATGAATGACTACACTCTCGGCAAATATGCCGCCGCAAGCGACAAGTTCGCCGCCGCAGCCGAGACAGCCGCTCTCCCTCCTCTGTCGAAAGTGGATACGACGGCTCTCTACAATGCGGGCTACACCGCCTGGTTCTACGGCAACACTATCGCTGCTTCGGACTCCCTCGCGGCTGTCGAGTCATATAGGAAAGCCACAGGCTATTTCGAGTCCTGCGCCGCCAACAACTACTATTATGAGGGAGGCGAGGTGTTCGCGAAACTGCACGACTGCTACAAGAAGCTCGGCCGCAAGGATGACGCCAAGGCCATCCTCGAACAGGGCTTCACCGCTTATCCGCAGAGCCAGAGCATCTTGATAGCCCTGATCAACTACTACATAGAGAATCAGGAGGATCCGCAGAAGCTGTTCGCTCTGCTGGACGCGGCCAAGGTCAACGAGCCCAACAACGCTTCGCTCTACTATGTCGAGGGAAACATCTACAATCAGCTCGGTGACACCGAGAACGCTGCAAAGGCATACAATCAGTGCTCCGTGATCAATCCGGACTACGAGTACGGCTACATCGGCGCCGGCATAATGTACTACAACAAGGCCGTGGAGATCTCCGAAAAGGCGGCTCTCGAGATGAACGACGCCAAGTATGAAGTACTGATGAACGAGTGCGAGACTGCGCTGCTCGCCGCCAAGACTCCTTTCGAGAAGGCTTTCGAAGTCACGAAGGACAATGAGATCAAGGTCAACATCGCGGCTTACCTCAAGAACATCTACTACCGCTTCTACTCAAAAGGCGCTGAATGGGAAGAGGGCTACAACAAATATAGCGAGATCGTGAAGAACGGCATCGCCGAGTAGTCCCGTGGCTACAGGGCGGTCTCGGGGTCGAAAGCCTTGATGATCCGGCTTACAAGGGGGTGACGCACCACATCTTTGTTGTCAAAGATAACGGTGCCCACCCCCTTGATGTTTTTCGTGAGTTCCACGCCGCGCAGCAGTCCGCTGTCGTCCCTGTTGGGCAGATCAATCTGGGAAGCGTCGCCGGTGACTATGAATTTCGCGTTGGCGCCCATCCTGGTGAGAAACATCTTGAGCTGGCCGAGGTTGGTGTTCTGGGCTTCGTCGAGTATGACGCAGGCGTTGTCGAGGGTGCGTCCTCTCATATATGCGAGAGGAGCTATCTGGATGGTGCCGTCGGACAGGAAATCCTGGAGCTTGCGTCCCGGAATCATATCTCCCAAAGCATCATAGAGCGGCTGGAGATAGGGATCAAGCTTCTCGCGCAGGTCTCCTGGCAGAAATCCCAGTCTCTCTCCCGCTTCCACGGCCGGACGGGTCAGGATGATGCGCTTTATCTCGCGGCTTTTCAGAGCCCTTACCGCCAGAGCGATGGCGATGTAGGTCTTGCCTGTTCCCGCAGGGCCGATCGCGAACAGCAGATCATTCTCGAAATATGCCTTCACCATCGACTCCTGCCTGGCGTTTCTGGCTATGATGGGCTTGCCGTCTATGCCATAGACAATCGGGGCCTTGCTGTTCATCACGGCCCCGCGCTCCCCGTTTTCTTCATCCTCGAACATTTCCTCGACATCGTAGGGCGTGAGGTTGCATTTGTGCCTGCGCCTTTCCTGAAGCGAAGCCAGCTTCTGTCCGAAGGCTTCGATGTCCGCTTTGCTGCCGTCAAGGTGCAGTTCGTTCCCCCTCGCCGTCACTGCGAGTCCCGGGAAATAGGTGCACAGGGCTTCGAGCACGCGGTTGCCGGCTCCGTAAATCTCAAGTGGATCAACCTCCACAAGGGTGATAAGTTTCTTCATTCTGCTTTCTCCTGTTGTAGTGCCGCATCATCCTGTCGTAGTCGGCGGCATTTTTCCATTCATTTCTCCTGCCTGCGAACTCCTCCACGGGAATGACCGTGTAGTAGTCGTCATAGCCTCCCGGGCGGGAGCACCACAGCCATATCAGTTCCACTTTGACTATCCTGCAGCCTTCGACGCAGTCTCCGACCATCGTGAGCACGGCCATCTGTCCGAGCTGGGTGTTTTCCGCGCTCATATTGGATACGGCATTGCCCAGAGAATAGACCACGGGTACGGTCTTTCCCTGCATTTTCAGATTCTCGCAGTCCTGTACCACGTGCGGGTGCGCCCCGATGACGGCATCGGCCCCGAGTTCCGCGAATGTCCGGGCATATCCTGCCTGGGAGGCATTGTGGGTCAGGACATATTCTTCGCCCCAGTGGGGAAGCGCCAGCACGATGTCGGCCCTCTGCGCGGCTTCGGTCATCATGGACTTTATCAGATCCTTGTCCGTCAGCCGGTTGATCCTGTCTGCCGACGGCCCTCCCGCGTTCGTCCCGTATGTGGCGTTGACAATGCCCAGAAGGATGTTGTTAGCCCTCAGGTACAGTACTTTGCCGTCGATTCCGGTGTACATCAGGCCGTCTTCGTCAGCCATCCTCCCATACAGGTCGATGGTCCTTTCCAGTCCGGCCTCGCCCTTGTCCAGGATGTGGTTGTTCGCCATCAGGAACACGTTGGCGCCTGCATCTGACAATGCGCGGGCGTAGGCGTCGGGGGCGCTGAAACAGGGATAGCCGGAGTAGGGCTCGCCCGCGAATGTCTCTTCCATATTGACAATCACCACATCGGCTTTTTTCAGATAGGGGCTTGTGTGTTTGAAGCTCTCGTCGAAATGGGCCCGGCTGATCTGCCCCGAGTGCATCATAGCGTCTCCCAGTATGCAGACCGTGGCGGTGTCAGGCCCGAAGCCTCCGACGGTCTCCTGCAGGGGAAACTTGCGGAACCAGTCCTGTGCCGGGGCGGGAATCGCGGCCAGCAGCAATGTGAGGGCGGATATGGAGGATGTGAGACGCTTCATTTCAAGTCACAAATATATTAAGTTTTATTTTGCGAGGCGGCAATAAATCTGTAAATTTGCGATGTTTCGCTCAGTTGTAAAGTTATGAGACGTAGTTTGTTGCTTATTCTGTCGCTTGCAGCCGCATTTTCAGTGACTTCCTGTGATTTCTGCCGCAGGCTTGCCGGCCGTCCGGATTCGGCCCGTCTGGAGGTTCTCCGAGCTGCCAAAATTCAGGACGAACAGCAGAAAAAGCAGGCAAGGGCGGACTCCATACGGGCGGAGGGGATTCGCCGTGAGCGCATTGCCGCACAGGCGAAGGCGGAGGCCGATTCCGTTGCGGCATTCGACGAACTGAGAAAGAAATCCGTAGTTCTGCGCCACTGCTCGGAGCTGAGGATTCCCCGGGCTTCGCTGCAATACCGCTATTACATCATAATCGGTTCGTTTTCAAACAGCGCCAATTCGCGAAAGCTTATCGACAAATGCCGGGATGCCGGTTATGAACCGGTGCTCGTGCCTTTCGGCGGAGGGAGGACCTCGGTCGCCGCTGCGGCTTCCGACAAGGTCTCGGATCTGGTCTCCGCATTCAGGCGGGTATCCAAGGAGAATTTCTGTCCGGATGACAGATATGTTCTTGTAAATGATTGACATTTGGTAATATGAAGAAGGCTTTCTTGTGCGCGGCTCTTGTCCTTGGCGCTCTGTCGCCCTGTTTCGCACAGTATCGCTCGGACTATGCCGAACTGAATGACAGCGAGACTGTCGCCGCTTTCAAGTCACATATCCGCTATCTCGCCTCGAATGCTCTGGAGGGTCGAAAGGCCGGTTCGGAGGGGGAGAGGCTGGCGGCGGAGTATTTCGCGGCGGCACTCACGGAATGCGGTGTCGATGTGCTCGGCTCAGAAAACACTTTCGGGATAGCTTCCGGGACGGATACTCTGGTTTCCGAGAATGTGGTCGGCTTCATCCAGGGCTATGACCCCTCGCTCAGGGACAGATACGTCGTCATAGGGGCGAGGCTCGACAACCTCGGCTCCGACAGCTATACGCTGGACGGAAGACGGATGGACAGGATCTACAACGGAGCCAACGGCAACGCCTCGGGGCTCGCCATGCTGCTCGAACTTGCGCGCAAGCTTCAGACCAACTCGGTGCTTCTTCGCCGTTCGGTTCTTGTCGTGGCATTCGGAGCGTCGGAGCAGACATTTGCGGGAGCCTGGTATTTTCTGAACCGTTCGTTTTCAGATGCGGACCGTATCGACGCGATGATTAATCTGGAGTGTCTGGGCTGTCCCGACAACGGCTTCTATGCATACACGGCTTCGAATATGGATATGAATGCGCTGCTGAACACGGTCTCGGACCAGTTGCAGCCAATCAAGCCGACCCTTACGGCAGCCGAAGTCTATCCGTCCGACAACAGGGCTTTCTATGCGGCGGAGATTCCGTCGATAACGTTCTCGACAGGAAAGTATCCGGAACACAACACCGAACGCGACACCGAAGACATAATCGATTATGAGGGTATGGAGCGGGAACTGGAGTATATCTGCAATTTCAGCATTGAGCTGGCCTCCACTTCATCCCGGCCGGCATTCCGCCCGTCCGGTGTTCCGAAAAGATCCGCTTCCTACGACGACGTGGTGCCTTACTATGAGTGCGATGTCAGGCCGATGTTCCTGAACAGCACCGACATCAACCAGTTTCTGGAGAAATGGGTCTATCAGTATCTGAAATATCCTGCCGAGGCTGTTCGGAACGGTATCCAGGGCAGGGTTATGGTGGACTTCGTGATCGGGACGGACGGCAAGGTGACGGATGCCAAGGTAGTCAGGAGTGTCAGCGCCGAGCTTGACGCGGAGGCTCTCAAGGTGGTGTCCGCCTCTCCGAAGTGGCGTCCCGCGAGGATGAACGGCAAAAAAGTGCGCTGCTCCGTGACGGTCCCGGTGGAGTTCAGACTGGAGAAAAAGGGAGGCTTCGGCATCAACAACAGACGGATAGGCAGAAGATAAATATTGGTATATAATGGATTACGATTTCAGAAGCATTGAGGCTAAATGGCAGTCATACTGGGCTGCGAATCACACTTTCCGGGCGGAGACAGACAGTTCAAAACCGAAATACTATGTACTGGATATGTTCCCGTATCCATCCGGAGCCGGACTTCACGTCGGACACCCTCTCGGATATATAGCGAGCGACATATTCAGCAGATACAAGAGACTCTGCGGCTTCAATGTCCTGCACCCGATGGGCTATGACGCCTTCGGACTTCCTGCGGAGCAGTACGCCATACAGACAGGAAAGCACCCTGCCGAGACCACGGAGGAGAATATCGCGAGATACCGCAGCCAGATGGACAGGCTCGGCTTTTCATACGACTGGTCCCGGGAGATCCGCACCTGCGATCCCAAGTATTACAAGTGGACCCAGTGGGCGTTTCTGCTTATGTTCGGTTCCTGGTATGACAACAACGCAGGCAGGGCCCGCCCTGTCGCTGAACTTGAAAAAGCTTTCTCTGAGGGCGGTTCATCTGCGGTCAATGCGGCTTGCGGAGAGGTGAAGCCTTTCTCCGCGGAAGAATGGAACTCTTACGACAAGCGGCGGAAATCCTCCATACTGATGCAGTACAGGATCGCCTATCAGGGTGAAACCGCCGTGAACTGGTGTCCGAAGCTCGGCACTGTGCTGGCCAACGACGAGGTCAAGGAAGGCTACTCGGTGCGCGGCGGTTTCCCTGTGGAGCAGAAGAAGATGACGCAGTGGCAGCTGAGGGTGTCCGCCTATGCCCAGAGACTTCTGGAGGATCTTGATTCTCTGGAATGGACTGATTCTCTGAAAGATATGCAGCGCAACTGGATAGGCAGGAGCGAGGGCTGCGAGATGGTGTTCAAGGCCTGGAACGGCGACAGGGAATACGACGTGACGATTTTCACCACCCGTGCCGACACCGTGTTCGGGGTGACGTTTATGGTGCTCGCCCCGGAAAGCGAGTGGGTGGAGAAGCTCACTTCGGCGCAGCAGAAAGCCTCAGTGGAGGAATATCTGCAGTATGCCCGCAAGAAGACGGAAAGGGAGAGACTTGCCGAGACGAAGAAAGTCACCGGCGTATTCTCCGGGTCTTATGCCGTCAATCCTCTCACCGGGGATAAGGTGCCTGTCTGGATTTCCGAGTATGTGCTTTCGGGCTATGGCACTGGAGCCATTATGGCGGTGCCGGCTCACGACAGCCGCGACTATGCTTTCGCCAAATGTTTCAATCTCCCCATCGTTCCTCTCATCGAGGGCTGCGACGTGTCGGAGTCAAGCTTTGACGCCAAGGAAGGCGTGATGTGCAATTCGGGCTTTCTCAACGGCAAGACGGTCAAGGAGGCCGTTCCCGCAGCCATAGAATATGTCGAGTCACACGGACTGGGACACAGGAAAGTGAATTACCGCCTCCGCGACGCTATCTTCTCGCGTCAGAGATACTGGGGAGAGCCGTTCCCCATCTGCTATCAGGACGGCATCCCCACGCCGCTTCCGTTTGACAGGCTTCCTCTCGAACTGCCCGAGGTGGACAAGTTCCTGCCGACCGAGTCGGGTGAGCCTCCTCTCGCAAGGGCAAGGGACTGGAACTATGAGGGCAATCCTCTGGAGACCGCCACTATGCCCGGATTCGCCGGCAGCAGCGCCTACTACCTGCGCTATATGGATCCGCACAATGACGAGGCTCTCGTAAGTCCGGAGGCTGACGGATACTGGCGCAACGTGGATCTGTACGTGGGCGGCACGGAGCACGCCACAGGTCACCTCATCTATTCACGCTTCTGGAACAAGTTCCTCTACGATCTCGGCTATGTCTGTGAGAATGAGCCTTTCAGGAAGCTGATCAATCAGGGGATGATACAGGGCCGTTCCAACTTCGTGTACCGTATCGTCGGCACTAATACTTTTGTTTCTCTCGGCCTTAAATCCCGGTATGAAACCACCGAGATTCACGTGGACGTGAATATTGTCAGCAACGACCGTCTTGACATGGACGCGTTCAGAAAATGGCGTCCCGAGTTCGCCGATGCCGAGTTC
Organism: Lachnospiraceae bacterium; assembly: GCA_963640185.1. GTDB lineage: Bacteria > Bacteroidota > Bacteroidia > Bacteroidales > UBA932 > Cryptobacteroides. The sequence continues at coordinate 51,699 of CAVHXU010000023.1, forward strand.
ATCCTGGAGGACGGAGAATATGTCTGCGGATATGCCGTCGAGAAGATGAGCAAGTCGATGTTCAATGTGGTGAATCCGGATGTGATATGCGACACCTACGGCGCGGATACGCTGAGGCTTTATGAAATGTTCCTCGGTCCCGTCGAACAGAGCAAGCCCTGGGACACCAAAGGCATCGACGGCGTGCACCGTTTCCTGAAAAGAGTGTGGAGACTGTTCTACGACCGCGACAGATTCATCGTCACGGACGGGACGCCTTCCGCAGAGGAGCTCAAGACCCTTCACAAGCTTATCGGCAAGGTGAAGGCCGACATCGAGTCATTCTCCTACAACACGGCCGTTTCCGCCTTTATGATAGCGGTCAACGAACTCTATGAGCACAAATGCTGCAAACGGGCCATCCTCGAACCGCTTGTGATTCTGCTCAGCCCGTTCGCCCCTCATATAAGCGAGGAACTCTGGGCAAGCCTCGGCCACAGTGAAAGCATCACCTGTGCTTCATTCCCTGAATACAATGAGGCATACACGCTGGAGAACAATGTCACCTATGCGGTGTCATTCAACGGCAAGACCCGCTTCACGGTGGAGCTTCCGAAGGATATGTCCAGGGAGGATGTGGAATCTGCCGTGCGGGCCCATCAGCTCACCGGCAAGTATCTCGGGAGCGGCAACATAGTCAAGGTGATAGTGGTTCCCGGCAAGATAGTGAACATAGTGGTCAAATAATCCTGTTACGATTCAGCTTACAGCCTATGAAACAGATACTTCACGTCTTGTATGATTATGCGGTCCTCAGTGTCGGGGTGTTGCTGTATTGTATGGCGTGGACCTCATTTATGGTGCCGAACGGCATCTCAAGCGGCGGGCTTACCGGTATCTGTACCATCATCCAGTTCGCGACGGCCGGCAGGATACCGATGTCCGTGTCGTTCTTCATTCTGAACACCGTGCTGATAGTGGCGGGGACGGCAGTGCTTGGCAAGGGTTTCGGCTTCAAGACCATCTATGCCTATCTGCTTTCTTCCCTGTTTCTGTACATTCTGCCGATGTTCGATGACTATCTGGTGGTCCATCTTCAGGAGAAGATGTTTGTGGTGATCATAGCCGGCTTTGTGGAGGCATTCGGCATCAGTCTGGTCTTCAACCGTGGGGGCAGCACCGGTGGGACTGACATCATTGCCTTGATAGTCAATAAATTCTGGCCGTTCTCCATAGGCAGGGTGTATATGTTTCTCGACATATTCATCATCTTTTCCATCGTGTTCATCCCCGGTAAGGGCTTCGCGGATATGATGTACGGCTATCTGGCTATGATCGTGTTCTCGCTCTCGGTAGACTGGTTCACCCTGGGTCCGAAATCCACGTATCAGGTGCTGATTTTCTCCAAGAAATACAAGGAAATAGCCGACACGCTGCTCCGTATGGACAGAGGCGTTACGGCACTCAATTCCGTGGGATGGTATTCCGGAGATGAGAGCAAGGTGCTGCTGGTGATTGTGCGCAAGACTTCGTACAAGGCTGTGGTGGAAACGGTGAAGAGGATTGATTCAAAGGCTTTCGTGTCGGTCTCCAAGGCGACGAGCGTCTATGGCGAGGGCTTCGACGAGATAAAGACAGTTGCGAAACCCAAATTTTTCTCCAGAAAAGGCAATGGCGACAAAACTGAATAAAAAGTCCGTGTGGACATTCTTCAAGGAGTATGGTCTCATTTCCCTGGGACTGCTCTGTTACGTGCTGGGCTGGACACTGTTCTTGCTTCCCAACAATCTGGTCGGCGGCGGAGTCTCCGGTGTGTCGGCAATCATCCAATATGCGACCCGTGGACTCATCCCGATGGGGTGGAGCTACTTTGTCATCAACTTCATCCTGCTCGTTTTCGGAATCTGCTTTCTGGGCAAGGGATTCGGCGGCAAGACAGTGTATGCGATCATCTACACGTCAGTCCTGCTGAACGTGCTTCCGGGACACATACCGCCTGACTTCATCCGGCAGTTTTCGACTGTGAACGGACCGCTTCTGTGCACGATTCTGGGAGGCATCTTGTCGGGAGTTGGCATCGGGGTCAGCATCTCGCAGGGCGGAAGTTCCGGCGGTACGGACATCATAGCCCTGATCATCTGCAAGTACAGAAACATGTCTCCCGGCCGCCTGATTCTGGCAATGGATGTCGTGATCATCACATCGTCGCTGTTCTTCCCGTCCTACACCGCATCCGGGGAACTCGTCGAACCGGTCCGGAAGATAGCCACCGCCGCCTACGGTTTCGTGCTCATCACCGTCTGCAGCTACTCCATCGACTTGTTCCTTTCCGGCTCGAAACAGTCGGTCCAGATATTCATCTTCTCCAAGAGCTATGAGAAGATAGCGGATGCGCTGGCCTATGACCTCAAGAGGGGAGTGACGGTGCTCCATTCAAAGGGTTGGTACACCAAGGAGGAAAGCAATGTGCTGATGGTGCTCGCCCGCAAGAATGACCTCAGTCTCGTGCTCCGCTGCATCAAGTCGATCGACCCTGACGCATTCATATCGATTTCTTCGGTGATGGGAGTCTATGGCAAAGGCTTCGACACCATCAAGATAGGGAACAACGGACTGTTTCACTTCAAGAAAAAGCAGGAAAACAGTGAAATTCAAAAGTAAAGTTTCCGGAAAGTAAAGATTTTCATTAAAAAAAAGAAAAAACATTAAAAAAGAGAAAAATCTTTGCCTGTCTGATTTCAAAAGCGCCCTTGCGAAACCGTCGTGAGGGCGTTTTTCTGTAAATTTGTTTCTGCTAACCGCTGTGCCGGATGTCGATTCCGGTGCAGATTACTAACACTTACATTATGTCAATTCATTCAATTGCGGCTTATGTCGCCGTCTCCGTCCTGCTGATTATGTCCCTTACAGCCATCGTCCTGAAATTCACGAAGAACTATGGCGCCGTGTTCGCCCCGTTCCTGTATGTGGCGGTGCTGGGCTGTCTGTGCGGCTTCGCGGACATCATCACGGAGCATTATCCCTATGTCCCCGTGGATATGGCAGTCTCGATTCTGCCCATTGTCGCCGTGCCTGCCTTCGCCTCCGGAAAGACCATGAAATGGGTGACTGCCATAGCTCTGGTGATGCTGCTTCTGAGAGGGCTCCGGCTGATCCTTGAGCTTTGCTTCGGACTGCGGGATCAGGAACGGCTCGCCGTGACGCTGTCGGCTGAGACTGTCGCCCTGATGTTCGTGGTCATAAACGCCGTCTGCATAGCGCAGTTCATTTTCGATGTGCGCAATTATGAGAACGTCGCCTCCAACTGGGTGATGATTTCTTCGTTTATAGGGGGTGTCTATATCGCCGTAGTGGTGGTGTGCATCATTCTTTCCTCAAGTTTTTACAGCTACGGATGCGTCCCTGCGATAGCCTCGCTGATATTGCCCGTCCCTTTCGCGCTCAGCCTGAAGCGGGGTTTCAAGGGCTGCCTTTTCGCCCTGTGCAAGCCCCTTGAGGCGAAGCTGATGAATATGTACAAGGTGCGCTATGACAAGGAGGAGACGCGGGAGACCTCGCAGAACACCATGTACCGGGAACTGTTCAATCGTGTGGAATCCTATTTCACCTGCAGCCGTCCCTATCTTGACGCCAATCTCACCATTCAGGATGTGGCGAGGGTGCTCTTTACCAACAAGGTCTATATTTCCCGTGCGGTCGCGCTCTTCAGAGGTCTCAATTTCTGCCAGTATGTGAACGAGTTCCGCGTGCGCAACGCGAAGACTATGATGGAAAGCGACCCCGACATCAAGGTCAGCACCGTCTCCATCCGCAGCGGATTCAACTCGATAGTGTCCTTCTCCACCGCATTCAAGCTGTTCGAGGGAATTACTCCGAGCCAATGGGCGCGGAAGCAGAAGCTGGCCCGCCTGCCAAAATAAAGCAAGAGGCTGGCCAAAATCACTTTTTGGTCAGCCTCCAGTCCGCAGGTGAGACCGTAAGCCGGTTTCTGTTCTAACCCGTCATTTATCTACGCAACCTACCCCTTGGCATCGGACGAGCAGCCCTCGGGCGCCAATGTATTTGGTCTTGCAGGTTCCGGCATCGTACCCCCGAAATGTCACCATCCCGAGTTGTGGGCTCTTACCCCACATTTTCACCCTTGCTGCATCCGGGCCGTTCCCGTAGGCGTACCTGAAACTGTCGCAGCGGTTGTTTTCTGTTACGATCTGCAGAAGATTGCTCCCCTCTGTGATTTCCACAGCAGAATGCTCTTTCCTGTCCGGACTTTCCTCTGAAAAATCAGCGGCGGGCCGTCTCACCTGTATTTTATTCAGCTTGTTCAGCCTGTTTTTCCTGTTTCTCCGCCAGCCTGGCTTCCCGCTTGGCGTTGCGCCTGTCGATTTTAGCGCACTCGCGTTCGAGAGCCGGGGTTATGTCCTCGCAGCGCTTGTGGCACTGCATCGATTTGGAATACATCCGCCCGATGCAGAAGTTGTTGTGCGTGCATCCGCTGCAATGGTTTTCGTCGGCTTTCAGTTTGTTTACAAAATCAGTGTCCTCCAGAACGGCGCGTCCCATCTGGAACAGCGGGAATCCGTTCTCCATAACCTTGCGCGCATCCTCTCCGGTAGTGACTCCGCCGACATAGATGAACGGATAGTCCGGCATCGCCGCCCTGAACTTCAGCGCATCCTCCATAAAGAACAGATGACTGAAAGTCACCGGAGGGCAGACCAGCCACGAACCCAGATGGAGACCGATCTTCAGCCACCAGAATGATGCCGGCATATAGTGGGCTATGGCTTTCATCGGAAACTCCCCGCGCATAACATACATCGGTGCCCGGCTCACGAAGCCTCCCGACAGGGCGATGGCATCGACTCCGAGCCTGCGCAGCTCCTTCGCCACTTCGATTAGCTCGTCAACCTCCTGACCGCCTCTGAACCCGTCACGGGTGTTCAGCTTTGCCGTGACCGCTATCTTTCCGTCAGCGGCCTTGATCACCTCGCGGACGCATTCACGCATAAAGTTCATCCTGTTGTCAAGGCTTCCGCCATAGCGGTCGTGACGGTGGTTGGTGTACGGGGAGAGGAACTGTGAAATCAGGTATCCGTGCCCAGTATGGATCTCCACCGCGTCAAAGCCGGCCCTGATAGCCAGTCTGACCGCATCTCCGAAGGATTTTACCACGAAGTCTATGTCCTTCTGAGCCATCTTGCGGTACAATGTCGGAGAGTACAGGTTGAAGCCGTTGACCGCACCTATGGGCATCTGTCCGCAGGTCCGTCTGTGGGTCATATTCCCGCAGTGTCCGAGCTGGATGCTCGCTTTTGCCCCTTCGGCGTGCACGGCGTCCGTAAGCCGCTTCAGATCAGGCACGATCTCCTCGCGCATCCAGAGCTGGCTGTCAAAGCTGATTCCGCTCTGACAGACGGCCGCATAGGCCACTGTAGTCATCCCGATGCCTCCCCGGGCCACGGCCCTATGGTAGTTCAGAAGTTCCTCGGTGGGGGCGTTTCCCTTGCCCATCCCCTCGAATGCCGCGGAACGGATGGTCCTGTTCCGCAACTCTACCGGCCCCAGTTTATAGGGCGTGAATATCTCGCTCATATCGCTGCTTGTAGTTTGTCGTTCGGTGGCACTGTCTCCCGCACTGTCTGATTACCAGATGAATGGTATGAGATTCTTCTTGTGGAGCTGAGTGTATTCTTCGCCGAATTCCTGTTCATATTTTTCAGTGAGTGACTTGGCGCGCGGGCCGAGATTGGCGAAAGTCCAGACCGCAAACAGAAGCCCGGCCGGAGACCAGGTCAGAACGGCATAGCCGATCCACTCCACCAGTTCTCCGAAATAATTGGCGCTTGTCACATATTTGTACATACCCTTTCTCGGTATATAGTGTCTCGTGTCGCCCGGCTGGCGCAGATGGCGGATGACGTGGTCGGAATTGAGATTGATTCCCATGCCCGTGAAGAAGATGGCCGCACCGATGATGAAGCGCGGGTCATAGAGCCAGGCGAGGGTGTAGTAGCCGTCCGGCGCCTGCGCTTCCATAAGCCCGGGTATCCCGAAAATCCAGCCCGCTATCAGAAAGGCATTCACTGTGTTGAACACCATCCCCATAAGCATTATCGCGATGGGAGTGCGGCTCTTGCCTCTCATCAGCAGCGGAAAGATGAACGATCTCTGGAAATAATGCAGTAGGAAAAGTCCCGCCATAATGTAGAGCACCAGAACACAGTTGCCGTTGACCGAATCCAGGATGCCGAGCTCTTTGCCGGGGCCGTCGAGGGCGAACACAAGAGTGTAGTACAGCAGGTACAGAAACGACGGCGTCTCCATTATTATCCACGCGAGCTTGTTCGGAATGGTGGGCCCCCATTTGTTGTCGGAGAGATAGCCGTAGCCCGCCTTGAAGAAGAACAGCATTACGAAGACGAATACGGCAAGCACCGCCATCACTATCATCACGATGTAGTAAAGATTCATAGTCAAGTCGCTTATTTCTGCTTTACGCCCCGCGAAAAACCGCAAAGACGCGCAAAGATAGTAATTTTTTGCGGATAGCGTTTTTTTTAGTACTTTTGTGCCCCTGTTAACGGTAAATATTTATGAACACAAAGTACGTATTCGTTTCAGGTGGAGTCGCGTCGTCTCTGGGAAAGGGCATCATAGCGGCATCTCTGGCCAAGCTTCTTCAGGCCAGGGGATTGAAGGTGACAATTCAGAAATTCGACCCCTATATCAATGTCGATCCGGGTACGCTGAATCCGTATGAGCACGGCGAATGCTATGTGACTGAGGATGGAGCGGAGACCGATCTCGACCTCGGACACTACGAGAGATTTCTCGGTGTCTATACCTCCAAAGCGAACAATGTCACCACAGGGAAAATCTATCATACCGTTATCAGCAAGGAACGTGAAGGGGCCTATCTCGGCAAGACGGTGCAGATCGTGCCTCACATCACTGATGAAATCAAGCGCAGGATGATGCTTCTGGCAAAGACCCGCGACTACGATGTCATCATCACCGAAATAGGCGGAACGGTCGGGGATATGGAGTCCCAGCCGTTCGTGGAGGCTGTCCGCCAGCTCCAGTGGGAGCTCCCGGAGGAGGACTGCGTCACGATTCACCTCACCCTCGTGCCCTATCTCAAGGCGGCCAAGGAGCTGAAGACCAAGCCTACCCAGCACTCTGTGCAGGCGCTCCAGCAGGCGGGGGTCCAGCCGGACATCATAGTCTGCCGTACGGAGTATGACCTTTCGCCCGAGCTTCGCAAGAAAGTCGCCCTGTTCTGCAATGTCAAGCCGGGTCACGTCATCCAGTCAATCGACGCCGACTCCATATACAAGGTGCCTCTCAATATGCACGAAGAGGGACTGGACAGGCTCGTCCTCAACCATTTCGCTATGAATGACCTGCCTGAGGCCGACCTCGGCAAATGGAACGGTTTCCTGCACAAGCTTGACAATCCCAAGTCCGAGGTGAACATAGCCCTTGTCGGAAAATATGACCTTCAGGATGCCTACAAGTCCATCCGCGAGTCCTTTGTCCACGCCGGCGCAGCCAATGAGTGCAGGGTGAATGTCCGCTACATCCACAGCGAGAACGTCAACGACTCCAATGTCGGGGAACTGCTCGGCGCTATGGACGGCATACTCGTGGCTCCGGGTTTCGGAGAGAGGGGACTCGAAGGCAAGATTGCCGCAATCAGGTATGCCCGCGAGAACAGGATTCCTTTCTTCGGAATATGTCTCGGAATGCAGATGTGCGTGGTGGAGTTTGCGCGCAACGTGCTCGGGATGGACGGGGCGGCTTCCACGGAAGTGAATCCTGGCACCACTTTCCCGGTCATCAACCTTATGGAGGATCAGAAGAGCACCACTTCCAAGGGAGGCACGATGCGTCTGGGGGCTTATGACTGTGAAATCAAGCCGGGGACTCTCGCCGAAAAAATATACGGGACGACCAAGATTTCCGAGCGTCACCGCCACAGATATGAGCTCAACAGCGATTTCCTCGGTCTTTTCGAGAAGGGAGGCCTGATCGCCTCCGGCAGGAATCCGGACACTCGGCTGGTCGAGATCGTGGAGCTTCCGTCACATCCTTTCTTCATCGGCGTCCAGTTTCACCCGGAGTACAAGAGCACTCCAGAAACCCCTCAGCCGATCTTCGTCGCGTTCGTGAAGGCCGCGATGAAGGCTCACAAGGCCAAGACTGCCGACAAGGCCTGAACCGGAACATTTCCATTATGAGCCTGATGCGTAGAATTCCGCTGTCCCTTCTGCTGCTCGCCGTGATAGCCTGCGGTTCGTCTCCTGTTAAGAAATACAAGGTGGAGGTGGTCGCGGAGTACCCGCACGACACGGAGTCCTATACTCAGGGGCTGTTCTTTCACGGCGGCGCTCTCTATGAAAGTACCGGTCTCAACGGCAAATCCACTTTCCGCGAAGTGGACATCGAGTCGGGACGCGCGTTGAGGCGTCTGGATTTTTCTCCACGCTATTTCGCCGAAGGTTCGGTGATTCTGGGCGACAATCTCTACATCCTGACCTGGGAATCCCGTCTGGCATTCGTTTATGACGCCGCCACCCTGCAATACAAGTCCGCGTGGAGCTATCCTCGCGCGGGATGGGGGCTCACCACAGACGGGAAGTCCTTGATAGCCAGTGACGGCAGCGACAAGCTCTACTTTATGGACGCCAGCTTCTCCGTGAAGCGTGAACTGAAAGTCACCCTGGACGGACGTCCTGTCAGGCTTCTCAACGAGCTCGAATGGATAGACGGGCGTGTCTGGGCGAATGTCTATACGACCGACAAAATAGTGATAATCAACCCGAAAAGCGGCATAGTCGAGGCGGAGATTGACTGCACGGGCCTGCTGCCCGACAAGCTTCGCAGCGAAAATACGGACGTGCTGAACGGCATCGCTTTCAATCCGGAGAACGGGAAAATCTATCTGACCGGCAAGAATTGGCCGAAGATGTACGAAATCCGCTTGTCGGAACGATGAGATTGGCTATATTTGCGGCCTGAAAATATTGCGGGGGTACGCGTGACAGCGTTGAGAGAGTCCCATTGAACCTGATACGGATAAAGCGGTGCAGACCGTCAATACGTTATAGGGAGCAAACTCATTACAGGCTGAAGCCTGACCCCTTGCATAAGTATTATGTATTATGCGAGGTTTTTTATTTCTGACGACACTTCTCGTGTCAACTGCGGCGATGTCTTCGCCTGTGGAGGCCGCTTCTCCTGCGGCTGTTTCGGGTTCTTTTCAATCTGTTGAAACAGAGCGGATTAAAATCGATGACGAAACTCATTCGCCTGATTCTGAGGGATTCAGCGACAAACTTGACAGCACAGTCGTGGTCGCTACCAGAGCGGGCAGGAACACTCCGGTCACCTACACTATGGTAGGCAGGGAGGCACTTGTCCGCAACAATCCCATCAATTCCCTCCCTATGGCTCTGGCTCTGCAGCCGTCTGTCATCGCCACCAACGAGGGCGGCACCGGACTCGGATATTCGAAAATGACGGTGCGCGGCAGCAAGGGCTCCCAGATCAATGTCACGTTGAACGGCATAACTCTCAATGACTCTGAGTCACAGGAGGTGTTCTGGGTGAACATCCCCGCACTGTCTTCGCTGCTTTCGTCCGTTCAGCTTCAGAGAGGGCTCGGCACTTCGGCGAACGGGGCCGGCGCATTCGGAGCGAGCGTCAATATGAGCACAGCCTCCGTATCCCCGAAGCCCTATGTCAACGCTGAGTTCGGATACGGCTCCTACGACACGTTCACGTCCTGCGTCAGCGCAGGTACCGGTCTCACCAAGTCCGGTATCCATTTCAGCGCAGCCTATTCCAAGAACCTGACGGACGGCTACATACGCAATGCGAAAGCGAACGTGCAGTCAGCGACGGCCACTCTCGGATGGATGAACGCGAACAACTCGCTGAAGCTGACCTGGCTTATGGGCACACAGTGCACCGGCATCACCTGGAACGGCATAAGCCTGAGCGACTATGCCTCAAACAGGCGCTACAACAGCGCAGGCGAGTACTACGACTACACCTGCGACTCCGAAGGAAATCAGATTGTCAACTCCGTGCATTATTATGACAATGAGACGGACAATTACACTCAGCATCACGTCCAGCTGAACTACACGCACCAGTTCGGGAACAGCCTTGTCTGGAGCACGACCGCCAATCTGACCAAGGGCGACGGTTGGTATGACCAGTACAAGGCGGGCAAGAAGTTCAAGAAATATGCTATGCAGGAATATGCTCCGGCAGGTGTGTCGAAGTCCGATTTCATCATCAACAAGTGTATGGACAACCTGTATCTGGTGCTGAAATCCGATCTGGGATGGAAATCGGATCTGGCGGAGGTGACGGGTGGCCTGAGCTACTCCCGCTACAATGGCGGACATTTCGGCAAAGTGCTGTGGAGCAGTGTGTTGGGCGACAACTGGACGGCTGCGGACGGGACAGATTATGACAAGTTCAATGCTGACAGGATGTGGTATGACAATTCTGCACTGAAGCAGGAGGGAAACGCATATCTGAAAGGGGAATATACTCCGCTGGAATGGCTTACCGCCTATGCCGACCTGCAGCTTCGCGGAATATGGCTGCGTATGTCTGGAGTCGGCGACGAGGACAAGACGGATATGTCCTACAGCAACAATTGGCTGTTCTTCAACCCGCGTGCGGGGCTGACCTTCCACAAGGGCGGTCACAGGGCATACGTTTCCGCGGCTCTCGGACATCGTGAGCCGGGGCGTCCCGACATCAAGGAAAACCTCGAGGCGGGGATAGACAAGTCGAAGTCCGTCCGTCCGGAAGAGATGGTGGATGTGGAAATCGGCTATGAATGGAGCGCCCCGAAAGTCACGGCGGCTGCCAACTTCTATTTTATGGAATACTGGGATATGCTGCTGGAAACAGGCCGTCTGTCCGACACGGGCTATCCGGTCAAGGACAATGTCAGCAGGGCATACCGTCGCGGTATCGAACTTTCGGCCGCCTACAGTCCTCTGAAATGGTTCTCCGTGGCCGGCAATCTGACACTGAGTCTCAACAGGGTGCTCGACTACAGCGAGACATTCTCTATTCTGGACGATAACTGGGAGCAGATCTATGACCCGGAAGAGAAACCCCTGCAGGAGGAAGTGCATTTCGGAAAGACCACGATGCTGATGTCGCCGTCTGTGGTGTCCATGCTTCAGCTGCAGTTCAGACCCTTCGCCACCGTCTTCAGCAACTCTCTGAAGACCACCACTTTGACGATAGACGGGAAATATGTCGGCAAACAGTATGTTGACAATACGAAGTCATCGGACAGGATGATTCCCGGCTATTTCGTCTCCAATCTCTCTCTGACTCACGAGTTCAACCTGTCCTCTGCAGGAGCAGGCTCTTCAAGGCTTCGTCTGGGATTCTACATCAACAACCTGTTCAACAATCTCTACTACGTGGACGGGACCTGCTGGGGCAAGGGGATCATTCAGTCAAGTGGCAAGACCGTGAGTATGATAGGGATATATCCGCAGGCGCCGATTAGTTTTATGGGGAAGGTGGTGTACGCATTCTAAATATCAGGTACTGAATAAAAAGCGGGCTGCTGCGGTTTGATGCCTTAGCAAGTCTTGCATCCCATCTTTTTATTCAGCATCTGCAAAGTCGGCGCAATGCTCCGCAAAGCGGGCTGCTGCGTAGCGCGTCAAATCTGTTCCTTGTTATCAGGGAGGCCCATCAGCAGGCGGATGGGCTTGACAGAAGAGAAGAATTTCCCGCAGACCACCCTCACTACCGTGTATGCCGGTATGGCCACCAGCATACCGAAGATTCCGCCGACCGTGCCGGCGATGAGCAGAACCACGAAGATTTCCAGCGGATTGGCCTTGATGCTGTTGGAATAGATGATGGGCTGATACACGAAATTGTCTATCAGCTGGGTGCACAGCAGTATGGCGAACAATATCGCCGCGAAAGCCCAGAAACTGACGTCCAGCCCCATAGGACTCGTGCTGCAGTACTTGATGGTGAGCCCCATAATGGTCCCGAGGATCTCGCCCATAAGCGGACCCACATAGGGAATGATGTTCAGCACTCCGGTGAGGAAAGCGATGCCTATGGCGCATTCGAAGTCCAGCCTCGCTATCAGCCACAGACCCAGACAGTTGAGAAGGGACACGCCGAACATCTCCACAAGCAGTCCGACGAAATACCTCGTGAGCAGTCCGTCGACTTCGCTCATCGACTCCATCACATTCTTTTCGATCTTGTCGGGAGAGAGGGAGGCCACCATTCTCGCGAACAGTGTCTCGTCCTTGATGAAGAAGAACGAGATGAAGATGACGGAGAAAATGCCGATGCCGAAATTGACCAGAAATGAGGCCACAGAACCGATGATGCCGGAGAAAATGCTGATGTTCAACGCTTTCTGAAGCTCTTTCAGCGCTATGCTCTCGACACGGAAACTGTTGTCCACGAAAGGAAAAGTCTCCTGCAGGAACCGGTTCAGATTGGCAAGGGGAGCCGCAATGCCCTGGAAAGTGCTGTCGATGCTGATGTTGCTGATTTCCTTCACCACATTGGATATCACCGGGATAAGTCCGGTGATCACGCCGGTGAAAATGCCGAGCAATATGATGATGGTGACTATTGCCAGAACCCATTTCGGCGCGGATTTGCCCTTGATTCTGATTTTCCCGAGCAGCCGCATTATCGGACGCGAGATTAGCGAGACCACTCCGGCGATGATGATGTACACGAGAACGCTGCTGAAGTAGTGGCACAAGAAGCCTATCAGGGCTATCACAGCCGCGATTATCAGATACTTGCAGAGTCTTTCGCTGTATTTTTCCTTTTCCATCCCAATCCGTTTTCCATTTCTGCGGCAAACTTACTAAAGAATTTTGTTTTTGGCAATTCCTGTCCGTCTCCGGGGTGTTGTCACAGATTTTCTCCGAGAATCGTCTTTTGTCTGTGCCGTTTTTTCCGTGGGGAAGGACGGCCGCCAAGAAAGAAATGCATTACAGTACTATGATAAGACATACGCCTCTTCTGGCCGGTCTGCTCTGTCTGGGGATTATCTCCTGCCGCTCCGGCTATGAGGTTGAACCTCAGGGAAGCTGCGCTGTGGGCTTCTGCCTGCCGGACAATTCCTCCGGCATCGAAGTCTCCTCCGGCGGCGGGACCGTCACCAAGACCAGCATCAACAGCGACGGACTTTCGGCGTCTTGGTCGGCGGGCGACAAGTTAGCCGTTTGGGCGAAGAATTCTGCAGGAACATACCAGCTGGACAACACCGTCTTTTCCGTCTATGGAATCAACGGCGGGCTTGCGCTTTTCACCGCCACTCTCGCTTCGGCGATGCCGCAGGGAGATTACACCTACTACGCCACTTATCCCGAGCCGGTGTCCGTGAGCGGCACCACAGCCACATTCAATATCCCTTCCGTACAGGACGGCAGGGCCGGCGGCGGCGCGGACATCCTGATAGCCGACCCTATGCAGGCATCCGAGCTGGAGGAGGTGAAGGAGCTTTCAGACTACACCAAACTGGATATGTCTATGGAGCATATCCTCCACCAGTTCCGCTTCTTCGTTCCTGAGACGGCGGATCTTTTTGGGGAGAAAGTGAGGCAGATCCGTCTTACTATGCCATACGACATAGCCGGAACCGTCAGCGCGGACTTTACCGACCCCTCTGCAAACTTGTCGATATCCGGAGGTTGCAGCACAATCAACGCCGAGATCACGGGCGGCATATCCTATAATGCGGATGCGACGGAATATGCCTGCATCGCGGTCTATCCCGCTGTCACGGCGCTGTCTTCGTCCGACTATATGAATCTTCAGGTATATTCCGACACATACAAGATCGGTGTGGAGCCGATATCGCTCTCTGGGAGGACATTCCTTGCAGGACATTCCACTCCCGTCAGGATAGTCCCCGCTTCTTCCCAGAAGTACTACAGGCTCATCTTTACCGTAGGCACGAGCCACATAGGTGAGGCGGTCAGAACCGTGAGCATTTCCGACGGTTCAAGCACAATATATTCATACACCAACACTTCCGGTCAGTATGACAACATCGTTATCACCGAAGAGTACCTCGGAGACGATGGCAGAACCACCTATGAGTCCATCTGCAATGCGGTCAGCGGCGGAACAGCTACTTTGACCTACGAGACTGAAAATGCATCGGTGAACATCGCGCTTCCGGCTTCCGCCATATCTCAGAACGGCAACATAGCGTCCATCAGCCTCGGAGATGTCCCTTACCTTCTGTATGAGGATTTCTTGACGGCGAAATCCGTCGCCCACGATGATGCGTACAGCGGCTCGGCCGACAGCGACAGGACAACGACAGGCTATCTTCTGAACGACTATCTGTCGCGTACGGGATGGAATGCATCACGTTTCTCCATATTGGAGGGCGACTGCGCGCGCATCAACTGCCGTTACCAGTCGGGAGCCTGGTTCGTGGAGCGCTGGTGCGGCCGTCTCGACACTCCGGCTATGTCATATCTCAAGTCCGGCGCCTCCGTCAAGCTTAGAATAGAATTCGACTATGCATTCTATATCCCTAACGGTTACAACAGGAATGATACCAATGAGAAAGTGGCATACTTCTCCCTCGGAACCCATACGAACTCAGAGAGTTCCGCCCTTGAGGCAGTCAATTCGGACAAGATATCCGGCAACTGTACGGTGGTGTACGAATCGGACAAATATGCCTCCGGCGACGTGTCAAAGATGAACCACGCGTCCCTGACGGTCAATGCCTGCACCTCTTCGACAAGATTCGTGGTGTTCGCAAATACCACGCGTACTACCAAGCATGTGGCGTCGAACGCCTGCTACTATGTCTATCTTGACAACATAAAAGTTTACATTGATAAATAATCTTTAAACAATACAACACTATGAAGTATTACAGAATCGCAATCTGCGCCGCGGCCGCGCTCGCCGCATTCTCCTGCTCGAAAGTGCACGAGAGTGTCGGGACTGGCTATGTGAGCTTCAGCATTGCAGACAATCAAGAGGTTGCAGAGGTGACCAAGGCCAATGTGTCCGACTTCACCGCCCTGCCGTCGGCTGACCAGTTCAGCATCGTGATCACCAACTCTGAGAACACGGAGGTGTTCAAGGGTCTTGTCACAGACTGGAGCACCGACAGGAAACTCGCCGTGGGAGATTACACGGTGACTGCCACTTATGGCGACACTTCAGAGGAGGGTTTCGACAAGCCTTATTTTGTCGGCTCCAAGGCTTTCTCCGTCATCGGCGGTGAGACTACAGCCGTCACGGTGACCGTCAGTCTCGGAAATAGCATCGTCAAGGTGGCCACCACCGAGATGTTCGACAATTATTTCTCCTCATACGACTTTGACGTCACGACCGGTTCGGGCAATGTCATCGACTTCACCCCGACCGAGACGCGGGGGGCTTTTATCGACGCCTATATGTTCAAGATCAGCGGAACCGTCACTCCGGCTTCCGGAGCCGCCAAGAGCGCAATCTCCGCCAAAGAGTACCGTGACCTCGAAGCCGCGACCTGCTACACTCTCACGTTTGACGTGAGCAATGTCGGAGGGGTGAAAGTCACCATCACATTCAACGACACTGTCGAGACCGTGGAGCTCGGCGAAATTGAACTTAACAACTGATTACAGGAGACAAGTATATGAAAAGAATTCTATCTCTCATCGCGGTCGTGGCCGCAATCTCATCTTCTACGGCCTCCTGTTCCCGGGAATTCGGCGTCAAGGAAGACGGAACACTCTCGCTCGCCGATTTCGTCATCAGTTATGACTCTGAAGACCTCGTGACCAAAGCAGCGACACCGGCAGGCGGAAACTATGTCATCAGCATTGTCAATGCCGAGGGTATCGAAGTCACAAGGACAACTTATTCCGCAGTCAAGGACAATGACAACAAGATCTCATTGCCTGCGGGCGAATACACTATGAATGTCAGTTCATCCGGGGACGGAGTGCCGGTGGCGGCTTTCGAGCAGCCTGTATATGGCACCTCCACGACATTTTCCATCTCCGCCGGCGAGACGACCACGGTGGGCGCGCTTACTTGTACTCTTCTGCAGTGCAAGGTGACCGTGGACTACAGCGAGGAATTCCTTGCGATGGTCACCGGAGACGGCGCCGCCACGGTGGAGGTGACTTCCGGTTCCCCTCTGTCATATTCCCTTACCTATGATCTCGCGACGGGAAAGGTGGGCAGCTATGACAAATCAGCCGGTTATTTCGCCGTGAACAACGGGGAAAAGACCACGCTTGACGTCACATTCAAGGGCTCTGTCGATGGCAAGAGCCAGAAGATGACCAAGACTCTCACGGGCATCCAGCCAAAGCAGTGGCGCCAGATCAAGTTCATCAAGAAAGTGAACAGCGAGGGCACCGCCACTTTCAGCATCGTCATCAACAATCTGGTGGGGGACGAGGTTCTCAATGAGGAACTCGCAGTGAATGAAGAAGTCATCGCGGAAGATCCCACCGCTCCCAAGGGAGACGGAGGCATTGTTCTCTCACTGGACTATGATGCCGGATGCGATGCGGAGTTCACGGATCTCGGGAATCTCGTGATACCTCCTGTCGCCACCCGTGACATCAAGCTGATGCTCAAGGCTTCAGTTCCGAACGCGATCAAGAAGTTCACGGTGAACATAGACTCCACCAACGACAGCTTCAAATCGGCCGTTGCCGCAGCCGGAGCGGAAAATCTTGACCTCATCAATCCGACCGAGGACAACGCCATCATCTTCGATGTCGTTCCGTTCCCTCACGGCACAGACCTTGTCGGCAAGACCGAGGTCGCATTCGACCTCAGCGCGGCTCAGGATGCCATCATCGTTTACCCTGGCACCCACTACTTCACGATGAATGTCACCGATGCCAAGGGTTGCAAGAAGGCCATTCCGGTCGTAATGGTAGTTAACGAATAATCGGGAGGAAGTGTTATGAAAAACATCTGTAAATATTTGATTGCCGCAGCATCTTCAATGCTTCTTTTCTCCTGCTCCGAGTCTTCTCTCGAACAGAAAACTCAGGACCGGGGCGAAGGCGCCGTTACGCTGGGAGTGAGTCTGCCGGCCACAAAGGCGGCTATGACTTCCGAGGAGCTGCTTTCATCCGCCAAGGTGAACATCTATATGGCCGATTTCAGCGGTCTGGTACGCTCATACACCTATTCCTCCGCTCCGGAGACCATCTATCTCGCGGCGAATGAGTACCGCGTGGACGTGACTGCGGGCGAAGCGGCAAAGGATGCCCCCGTCACCGCCTCCTGGGAACAGAAGAGCTATGCGGGTTCAAAGACGTTCACTGTAGCCGCAGGCCAGACCACCAATGTAGAGGTGGAGGCCAAGGTCAACAATGCCGTCACCAAGATCAGCTTCGATCAGTCCATCTCCGACAATTTTGCCGCCGGCTACACTCTTTCAATCGGCCTTGACGCCTCCGACGGGACAAGCGTTCTCACCTACGACGCCTCCAAGTCCGGAAGCGAGGGTTACTTCATCGTGGCCGGCGCGGACGAGCCTTCGTTCTCCTGGACATTCACCGGGACACTCTCAAAGGACAATTCCACGTTCACGAAATCCGGGACCATCAAGGACATCGAGGCCGGCAAACTCTATGCGATGACTCCGAAATACACAGTAAAGGACGGAGATGTCGATTTTTCTCTCAATGTGGACTTCACCACCGACATAGTCGAGGAAACAGTCGTGTTCGAGCCGGTATCCACAGGTCTTGCAGCCTCTTCGATATATGAAATCTGGGCGGGACACGCCACGGTTCACGCGGATGTTGACGAGACTGAGTTCACGGACCCTTCGGCCGTCAAGTTCGCCTACAGGACGGCTTCTTCCGACACCTGGACCAGTGTTGACGCGACCCGTTCGGCCGAAGGCGTCTATGACGCGGTGCTCACGGGACTTGCAGGAGCCACCGAGTACGAGTACAAGCTTGTCATCGCGGGCGAGGATCAGGGCGAGTCAAAGACGTTCACCACGGAAGCTTCCCCGAACGTGCCTAATGCCAGCTTCGAATATGTCAGCAAGATTTCCGGCAAGGACTACTACAAGTGGTATGATCCGAGCTGCGGAGTGGAAGGCTGTACTACGATGTTCTGGGGCTCCGGCAACGGCGAGGGCTCGGAGGGCGTGAACGGTTCCGCAAATATGGGATTCGTGATCACCGTGCCTTCGGACGACGCCAAGGACGGCTCGCGCTCAGTCTGCGCGCAGAGCCAGAATGCCGTGGTCAAGCTCGCGGCCGGCAACATCTTCACCGGCAATTTCGCGGGTCTGGTCGGAACCTCCGGCGGCAAGGTCAATTTCGGCCGCCCTTGGACTTCCCGTCCTACCGGCATCAGACTTTGGGTCAAATACACCACGGGCAAAGTGGACAAGATCGAGAGCCTGCCGAGCGGCGTGACCCTGACAAGCAGCGATTACGACCGCGCAAGCATCAAAGTGGCCCTCGGTACCTGGAATTACAAGACTTACGGCGGCACAAAAGACAGCCCGATTCTTGTGAATACGACAAATTCCGCTACCTTTGTAGATTACCGCACTGATGCGAGCACAATCGCGGATGCCGAGTACATCCTCTACGGCGAAGGCTATGAGCAGTACAGGAGCGGAAAGGGCGACGGGGAGAAGACTGCCGCGGAGACGACATCCTGGAGACAGGTGACGATCCCTCTGTACTATCACACGGAGACACAGTATCCTACCCATATCGTCATTTCCTGCGCCGCTTCGATGTATGGAGACTACTTCACCGGTTGCACCTCATCCAAGCTCTGGCTCGACGGAGTGGAACTGCTTTACGAATAGAAGATCTGATATCGGATGGATTACAGGAAGATACTTGCGATCGCCATATTGCTGCTCCTCGGCTCTTACGGGGCCGGGGCGCAGCGTTTCGACCGCGGGTATGACAACTCTTCGCCGGCGGTGTTCGCCCCGAAGGGCTGCTTTATGCTGAGCGGCAATGCCAGATACACATGGCATTCGATGAAAAACTACTCCTTTCTCATTGCCGACGGCATCAACTCCGACGGCTACAGCGTCACGGCGTCTCCGACATTCCTTTATATGTTCAGGGACAATATGGGGCTCGGCGTCAATTTTTCCTACAAAAGGACCTTGCTTGATCTGGACTCCGCGAGCATCGGAGTGTCTGACGTGACAATGAGCGTGGACGACTACTACCGACTCTCTCAGGAGTTTGCCGGATCTGTGGCCTTCCGTCCGTACATTCCGCTCGGCACTTCCGGCAGATTCTCGATGTTCGCCCAGGTGGAGGTCGGCTGCTCCATAGGCAGAGCCAAGAATACGGTGAATCTCTCTGACGGCGTGAAGGGTACATATACCGAACGCTACAAGATTCTCGTGGGGGTGAACCCGGGCTTCTCGGCGTTCATCACCAACCATCTGGCGATGGAACTGAGCATCGGAGTGCTCGGCTTCAACTACAAGTGGAACAGTCAGGTCCACAATCAGGTGTCCAAGGGCTCCTCTGACAGTTCCAATGCAAGTTTTATGATTAACCTTGCCTCCATAGGCGTGGGGCTGGCATATTATCTATAGGCGCTATGAAAAGGACATTGATAATCATATCATTGCTTTTGGGCTGCCTTATGCAGGCTCACGCCGCCTCGGACAGTGTCAGTGTCGCCGACAGAGCGCGGCGTCACCGGAGGCCCACCATAGTGCTCGGGACCAGACTTCTCCATGACACCACACTGGTCAGCAAGCGCAGTCTGAAATCCAATCTGATCATTCCCAAATCCGACTGGCAGATCGGGATGGCTGTCGCCTATATGAACCTGTCGTCCGATGACACGGACT
Source organism: Lachnospiraceae bacterium (assembly GCA_963640185.1). Taxonomy (GTDB): domain Bacteria; phylum Bacteroidota; class Bacteroidia; order Bacteroidales; family UBA932; genus Cryptobacteroides. Next base: position 71,554 of record CAVHXU010000023.1, read on the forward strand.
ATTATCTGCTTCTCGACGGCACAAACGCCTCCGCGTCCATTTTCCGCGTGTCCATAAACGGCTCCTACTGCTACCGGAACAACCGTACCGTGGGACTCCGCTTCCAGTACACCAACGGAAGCTGCGCCGTGGATGCCGCCACGCTGGATCTGCTCGGCAACTTTTCTCTCGACCTCAAGAATGTCAAAGGCAAGACGCTTTCCTACGCCGGCTATGTCTATAACCGCTACTATATGGGACTGGACGACCGGGGGCGCGTGGGCTTGTTCCTGGATCTGGCACTGGGCTATACGAGGACCAGAAGCTCGTTCACGACGAGTTCTGCTTCGGACTCCTACACCATCACACACAAGGTGGGGGCCATTCTCAGTCCGGGCATAGTCTATTTCCCGATGAACAACATATCCGTATTCGCTTTCCTGAGCTTTGCGGACATATCCTATAACAATTCGAGAGGCTATTCCGGAGGGACTCTCACCGGCACGCGGAATTATTTCCGCGCTCAGGCCAAGGTCAACCCTCTCGCATTGAATTTCGGCTTAACGGTACATCTGTAGTATGAAAAATCGCTCGGTTCTCATATTGGCGTCTGTCCTTCTTCTCGCTTCCTGCATCAGGAATGACATACCCTATCCGGTGATTGTTCCCCACATCACTAAAATGGAGGTGGAGGGTGCCGTGTCCGTGACTCCCGATCCGGACAACCGGGTGATCACTGTCGTCCTGAAAGAGACCGTAGACTTGTCCAGAGTCCGGATCAAATCGTACGAACTCGACAGGGAGAATGTCACTCTGTCCCGGGAAATCACCGGTGTTCACGACCTCAAGAAGGATTTTACGGTCACTTTGACCACTTATCAGGACTATGTCTGGACCATCAGGGCCACCCGACCGGTCACCCGCTATTTCACCATCGACAACCAGGTGGGGGCGGCCGTCATTGACGATGTCAACAGGAGGGTCATCGCGGATGTCCGCAAGGGCGTACTGCTGAGCAGCATCACTGTCAACTCTCTCAAGCTCGGCCCCGAAGGCTCAACCTATGTTCCCGACATCGCTTCCATCAAGGACTTCACCGACGATGCGGGCAATCCCACCTATGTGGAAGTGGAGGTGCGCAGTTTCGGCGAAAGTGAAATCTGGAAGATCTATGTGGACAATGCGGATGTCGCCGTGAGTGTCAGAGAGCCCAATGTCTGGACGAAAGAGGTGTACCTCACCGCAGACGGCGTCGCCGGTCAGGACAATGGTTTCAAATATCGTGAGAAGAAGCTTGAGGGAGGGGAGTGGATCGATGTTTCCGACGGAGACCTGACTTCGGACGGCGGGCGTTTCGTGGCCCATATACAGGATCTTGCCCCTGCCACCGCCTATGAATACTTCGCTTATAGCGGAGCGGAAATGTCGGAGACGGAGGAATTCACCACCGACCCCGCACGCCAGTTCCCGAACAACAGCTTTGAGATATTCAGCAAGGTCACGGGCAACTCGTACTACAAGTGGTATGACCCGTCAAGCACAGAGGAGGAGGGTCGCAACATCTGGTGGGCGTCCGGCAACGGCGAAGGTCCCGACGGCGTCAACGGCACCGGTTCGCTGGGAATAGTGCTCACCTATCCGGACGGTGACCAGAAGATGGACGGCAACTGGTCCGTACGCTGCGAATCCAAGAATTTCGCCGGCCTGCTCGCCTGCGGCAATCTGTTCACCGGTCGCTTCGCCGGTCTGGAGGGCACGACCGGAGGCTCAGTGAATTACGGACGTCCGTGGACGACGCGGCCCCACAAGCTGCGTCTGTGGATGAAGTACATCAGCAAGCCGGTCCATCTGATCAAGAAGATGCCGGTGGGTGAGAATGTGAAGGACGGCGACCCGGACCGCTGCGAGATCGCGGTGTCCGTGGGCAACTGGGACTACCGCAAGATGGGCGGAGTGCCCGATTCCCCTGTCTATGTCAACACCAGCAAGGGACGCTACTACAACACCAACTCCGACGGCATCATCGCCTTCGGCCACCTTGTCCTCGGCGAGAGCACCGACGGATGGCGGCAGGTGGACATAGAACTGGAGTACAGGTCTCTGACAGAGCGTCCCACCCACATCATCGTCACCTGCGCCTCAAGCTACCTCGGTGATTACCTCACCGGCGCGGAGGGCTCGACGCTATGGATAGACAAGATGGAACTGGTGTATTAGTCTGTTGATGCTGTCAGAGTATGGAGCCGTCAGATCCTCAGATATCAGTCATCGTTCCGGTCTATAACGCCGGGGACACTTTGCCGGGTTGTGCGGAGTCCATCCTGCAGCAGAGTTTTACCGACTTTGAACTGATACTCGTCGATGACGGCAGCACTGATGCCTCCCCGAGGATCTGCCGCAAGTATGAGGCGGAGGATTCAAGGGTCAAGGTGATTTCCAAGCCCAACGGGGGAGTGAGTTCGGCCAGAAATGCGGGACTCGACGCGGCGAGGGGGAGATATGTGTTCTTCGCCGATGCTGACGACTTTATGCCCTCTGACGCTCTGGAATCCCTTTACGGAGCGTCGTCCGCAGAGTCTCCCGACTTTGTCATAGGCGGCTTCGTCTCGTTTGAAAGAAAAGTCTCCGTCTATCCTCCTGTCGCCCGGGCATACTCGGGCGATGAACTGGCGGAATGCATCGACGACAATTACCGTTTCCGCAGTTCCCTCTTCCGTGCGGTCTGGGGAAAACTCTTCAAGACATCCGTGATCGAAGGCAGTCTGCCTGACGGGCGGGGCAAGGCTTCGGGGAGGCTCCGCTTCAACGAGGATTTCTCCTACGGCGAGGATGTCATTTTCGTCTGGAACTATATGATGCGGTGCGGGTCGGTGAGTACGGTCCGTTCCATAGTTTACATCTACTCCGACACCCCGGGCGGTCTCGGCTCGGGACTGGGCACTGACCGGCATCTGGAGCAGCTGTTCAGATTCATCCCCGAATATGCACCCTGCCTGAAATCCCTGGAAAAGGCGTTCCCGACAAGTGCGGCTGTGGCGACAATGTACCGTCAGGATCTTGTCGGACGGCTGATTTGCAGGGCTTTGACCGTGTTCGCCACCCGCAGGACAGAATTGCTCAGCCGCGACAACATAGCGGCATTGTACCGGCTGATGGATGATGATCCGTCACTCTCGCTGACATCTCTCCGCAAGGGGCAGATTCCCAATGTCGCTCTCTACAAGCTCCATTGTCCCCGTCTCTCCCGGGCGCTGTATGCTGCAAGTTCACGGGTATGCACTCTGTTGAGAATCCGTCCCGAACACTATTGATATGAACCGTCTCAGACTCAATCTTCTGATTTGCTGCTATGAGGACTCCGTGGACGGCGTCCCCGGCATTCTGCTCGAAAGACGGGATGATGTCAGGTATTTCGTGTCGCATCAGCATTCTTCATCTTGGAAGGGCGGGATTCCGGATATACTGTCGTCGAGGTCTGATGTCCGTGTGGACTCATTTACGGGACGCGGCATCTCGCAGAACCGCAACCATTGTCTGGATATGCTTCGGAGCGCAGATTCCGGCTCTCGGGACGCTGCCGAGTTTGAAGACATCTGTGTCGTGGCGGATGACGATGTCAGATATTCGGCCGCAAATTTCCGGACGATAGTGGAGGCTTTCGGGTCTCATCCCGAGTCAGATATAATCTTGTTCAAGATAGCGACTCCGGAAGGCTTTCCGGAGTTCAAGAAATACTCGTCCGAGCCCTCGCGTATCCTTCGGCCTGTGCTCAGCGGAGACGGATATGCCAGCTCCATAGAGATGACTTTCAGGTATGAGCCTGTCCGTTCGGCGGGAGTCAGATTCGACGAGAGTTTCGGCATCGGCTCCCGGGCCAATCCCTCCGGAGGGGAGGAGACCGTGTTCTTGAGCGATTGCCTGAAAGCGGGGCTCAAGGTTCTGTATATGCCTGAGTATATTGTCACGCATCCTTATGAAAGCACCGGCAAGTCGCGTAAAACAGCGGCAAAGGCCGATACGATGCTCAATGTGTGCCGCAGGACCGTAGGCTGGCGTTCGTTCGAGACTTGGAAAGCTCTTGCCCGCTGTCTTTACAGGAGAATTGGCGGAATGTTTAACTGAACCGTCTTCAATGGGGGTTCGCATAAATAGATTTACGAATGAAAAAGTTCATCAAAATTGCAGCCGTTATGGCTTTGACCGTCTCTGCGGCCGTATTTTCAGAGCAGAATGCAAATGCTCAGCTTTCGAATCTGCTGAAGAAAATCACAGGTTCATCAACTTCCGCCACCGAGACGACAACTTCGGTTTCAGCGGCCCAGACGGCAGGATCCGAGACTGGTTCGGCCATCAAGGCTCTCTACACACAGTACAAGGCTGACAAGAAGCTCGATATGAGCAACATTGCCAATCTTGCCAACATCGCCAAACTCGCCGGAGGAGTGAGCGGCCTCTCGACCAACCTCAAGGACAAGACTTACAGCAAGGATTACACTAAGGGGCTTGTTCTGGGCTCGGTCAATCTGGTGAACGACAGCAATTCTTCCTCTGTGCTCTCTTCCCTGAAGAACATATCCAATCTGGATTTCTCCTCCATCACGGGCAGTCTTTCCGACTCCACAAGTTCAAAGATCACGACCGCCACGGAAAAGGCATCCGAAGCAGCCGGGAAAGTATCCACTGCAGCCACTGAGACTCAGACCATTGCAAACTCGGTGACAAGCCTTCTGAATATTTTCAAATAGTTCCGGGAATCGGATCAATAAAGAAGACGGGGGTCATTTGATGGAGACTGAAAAACCGGCGACTACTAATGCCGGTTAATCCTTGAGGCAGCCGACAGGAATGACATAGACCCCGTCTTTTCTTTTGTAGGCATAACTGCCGACTCCGACTATTACAGCCAGAAATGACGGAGATTTCATTCTGGAAGTGTCGATTTTTTTTGCGAGAGACAGAAGGCTGTCGGCACCTTCATTTATGCGTTCCTCGCCTCCGAGCTTTATCTCCATAAGGGCATAACAGCCGTTCCTGCGGTGAAGAACAGCATCACATTCCAGCCCGCTACTGTCTCTATAGTGATATAAACTGCCGTCCAGAGCCTCCGAATAAACTCTCAAATCTCTCACGACCATATCCTCAAAGAGAAGTCCGAACGACTCCAAGTCGTTAATCAGATCTTTCGGCCCCAATCCCAAAGCTGCCGTACCTATGCTTGGGTCGACAAAATGTCTGGTCCCGCTTGTCCTGATGGCGGACTTGCTTCGAAGATTAGGATTCCATGCAGGCATATCTTCGATAACAAACAACTTCTTCAATGCTCCAACGTAATCGGCTACAGTGTCTTCGTCCAGTGTGGATGCATCGTTCGAAAGCATATCTTTTCGTATAGAGGCAAAGGAGATTTGCTGTGATATGTTCCGCGCATAAGAACGGAGAAGCAGTTTTGTACGTTCCGGGCTGCGCTTCATCTTGTCCACGCGAAGAATGTCGGCTGAAGTAACGGAATCCACATAGTCAAACGCCTGGTCCAATGCTGTTTCTCCCTGGAGCAATGTCGCCCACGGCCATCCCCCACGGCACAGCAGAAAAGCAATTTCATCCAGCGAATGAGAATCCTCCGCCACTCCGAAATCATTGCCTTCAAATAATTCTTTCAGGCTGACAGTTCCGCCGGACTCTCCCGATTCATAAAGACTCATCGGGCGCATCTTTATGTGCCCATATCTGCCGGTGCCGCTGTGGACAATCTGCCCGGCATCCGGAAGAACAGACGAACCTGTAAGAATAAATTGTGACGGCTCGGAGCGTTTGTCAACCTCGCTTCGAATCGAGTCCCAAAGTTGTGGGAGAGTCTGCCATTCGTCTATGAGTCGGGGAGTGTCGCCGCCAAGAAGCGTTGCGGGGCTAATATCAATCAATTGCCGACTTCTTGAAAGAGTCGTAGGGTCGCCCAGATCCAAAACACTTTTGGCGAACTGCTTCGCCGTGGTTGTCTTGCCGCACCACTTTGGCCCCTCAATCAGGACAGCACCTTTTCCGAGGACTTTCTTTTGCAGAGTCTTGTCGGCAATTCTTCTTTTATATTCAGCCATATTCTCGATAAATACTCGTGCAATTATAGTGAAAAATCATCTGTGCGCCAAACGTTTATCTGAATTTTCGGTGATTTGTAGCGAATCTGTTCGGTGATTTGTCGGTGTTTTATTCGGTAAAATGGGATTGCGATGCTTGGAAAATCAATCCCTTGAAATACCTTGGGGCGTTACAGGAAATGCGTATGATTCTGCCGGTGACGGGATGCTCGAAACTCAGTCCCTTGTGATGCAGGCAAAGCCTTTTGACATCCTTGTTGGCTGCAGCATTTCCATATTTGCGGTCTCCGAGGACCGGGCATCCGAGATGTGATGCCGCCTGTACCCTTATCTGATTCTTCCTTCCGCTCTCAATCCGGAACTCGACGAGCGATCTGCGGCGGGAAGGATTTTCGCCTGCGGAGTTCTCGCCGGTGGCGGTGACTTTGTAATTGCTCACGGCCCTCAGTCCTCCATTGTCTGACAGTGAAGAGAAGACGGTGAAGTTCTTCCTGTCTTCGCTCAAGTAGCTGACAACCACTCCTTCGCGCGGCTCGGGGATGCCTGCGAGGACAGCCGTGTACAGCCGTTCGCGGACTACGTCATTCCAATTGTCCCGCATATATTCCTGCACTTTGCGGTCTTTGGCAAACAGGAGAATTCCGGAAGTGTATTGGTCGATGCGGTGAAGCACGAAAGCCCGTGTCCGACCGTTGTATTTTCCGCAGAGATACTCGCTCACGAGATCGTAGGCCGTGATTTCGCGTCTTCCTGGCGCCCCTACGCTGAGCAGTCCAGACGGCTTGTCTATCGCCACGAACCACTTGTCTTCATATACTATGTCGAGAGTCTTGAGCATCGCGGCAAAATTATCCATAATTTTTTAGATTGCATCGCTTTTTGCTAAATTTGCAGGGTATGTCAGAAACAGTCTGGGATCCGCTGCGTCGCAGGGAAGTCAAGGCCACTCCGGAGGAAAGGGTGCGCCAATGGTTCATCGCCGAGGTGCTTTCTAAATCGCTGAAAGTGCCCCTGTATATGATGGCTTCCGAAGTGCAGTTCAGCTACGGCGAAAAGGTCTATCGCGCGGACATACTCATAATGGACAGGAACGCGCGGAGACTGGCTGTCGTGGAGTGCAAGAGGCCGGATGTGGAGATCGACAGTGAAGTGCTTGAACAGGCCCTGAGGTACAACAGCGCGCTGGACGTCAGGTATCTGATTCTGACCAACGGACACAGGACAATAGTCTGCGGCAAGCAGGGGGATGCTTTTGTGCAACTGCCTGCGCTGCCCGACTGGCAGACTATGCTAAAGAATAGAAAATGAACGAATTCAGGGACGACCTCCGGCAGAGGGTGTTCTCCGTGGTGTCGGATGTGGCAGAGGCGGAGGGCGTGAGAGCCTTTGTGATAGGAGGTTATGTGAGGGACTGCTTTCTGGGCCGTCCGAGCAAGGACATAGACATAGTGGTGGAGGGAAGCGGCATCGACCTCGCGCAGGCCGTCTCCCGGGCATCCGGACATAGCGGCAAAGTCACCGTATTCAAGAATTTCGGCACCGCGATGCTGCACTTCGACGGGATGGAGATAGAGTTCGTCGGCGCACGCAGGGAGTCCTACAGGCGGGAGTCCAGAAAGCCCATAGTCGAGGACGGAAGCCTCGAAGATGACCAGCTCCGCAGGGACTTCACCATCAACGCTATGGCCTTTTCCCTCGGGAAAGATGACTTCGGCACTCTCGTGGACCCTTTCGGGGGACTCCGCGACCTTGCGCAGGGAATAATCCGCACGCCTCTGGATCCGGACACCACTTTCAGCGACGACCCTTTGAGAATGATTCGCGCCATCCGCTTCGCCACCAAGCTTTCCACTCCGCAGATGCAGTTTCACATAGTTCCCGAGGCGCTGGAATCCATCCGCCGCAACCGTGGGAGGCTCTCCATCTTGTCCGAAGAGAGAATAGTCGATGAACTGGACAAGATACTCCTCACCCCGAAGCCTTCCATAGGATTCGGTCTTCTGGAGGAGACCGGACTTCTGGAGCTGATTCTTCCCCAGCTCACGGCTCTCAAAGGAGTGGAAACGCTGGAGGGCAAGGGGCATAAGGACAATTTCGCCCACACGCTGCAAGTGCTCGACAATGTGGTGGAACTCGAACGCGAGGCCGGCCTTGAGCCCAATCTCTGGCTTCACTGGGCCGCCCTGCTGCACGATGTCGGAAAGGCTGTGTCCAAGCGTTTTGACCCTCAGCTCGGATGGACGTTCCACGGTCACAATGTAGTGGGGGCGAGAATGGTCCCCAAGATATTCAAACGGCTCAAGATGCCCCTTAACGAGAAAATGGAGTATGTGAGAAAGCTCGTTGACCTGCATATGAGACCGATAGCCCTTGTCACCGACGAAGTCACGGATTCGGCGGTGCGACGGCTGCTGTTCGACGCCGGCGACGACATCGACGACCTTATGCTGCTCTGCAAGGCGGACATCACTTCCAAAAACCTCAGGAAAGTGGAGAAACTTCGCGCCAACTATGAGCTCGTGAAGCGGAAACTGGTCGAGGTCGAGGAAAAGGACGCTCTCCGGAACTTCAAGAACCCGATTGACGGCGACTACATTATGCGGCTCTATGGCATCCCGCCCTGCCACACTATCGGCGAGTTGAAGGAGATGGTGAAGGAAGCGATTCTGGAGGGGGTCATCCCCAATGAGTTCGGGGCGGCCGATGCTCTGATGCGTGAAAAGGCTGCGGAGATGGGGCTTGTTCCGGTCGCCGAGGATACAGAAGCCGGGCGGAGCGCACAGGACATTGCTCCGGCAGCTGCGGAATGAAGATAGAAGATGCTCATATCGATGCTTTCCTCAGGCATCTGCGCCTGAAAAGATACTCCCGGCGGACTCTCGCGCTATATGAGGAGGCCATACGGGACTATGTCGGCCTGTATCCCGAACTTAGCCGTGACGGGGTGCGCAATTACGAAGTCAGGATGATGGATGAGCTGAAGCTGTCGAGAAAGACCGTGAATCTGCACCTGAGCGTGCTGAGCAGTTTCAGCGCCTTTCTCGTGAATTCGGGCGCCCTCGGTGCCAATCCGCTGCGCTCGATGCATCGGCCCAAGAACCCGGACCGTCTCCCGGAGTTCTACAGCAGTGACTCGATGTCCGAGTATTTCGCCTGTTCCGCCTACTATGCCGGCCAGGATGCTCTGGATGCTTTCAGAGATTTTCTGTCTGCCGGCCGTGCAGGGTCGAAAATATGCTTGTCAAAAGCCAAGAAGCTGTATCACAGGCGTCTGGGACATATCATCATCCAGACCCTGTTCTCTCTCGGAGTCAGACGGGCTGAACTCATTGACTTGAAAGTCAGTTCGCTGGATCTGCAGCGCTCGATAATGCACGTCCGGGGGAAAGGTGACAAAATGCGGGAAATTCCAGTCCCCGATGCGGTATCTGAAGAAATTTTGCTATATTTACAAGCGGTTGAGGAATTGGTTGGAGGAGACAGATCCGCAGAGGAGCCGCTTCTCATCACGTTCGACGGCGGGAAACTGTATCCGGTGCTCGTCGACAGATGTGTCAAGAGTGAGTTGTCGGAAGTGGATTCCATCAAGGGACGCCGTTCCCCGCACGTCTTGAGACATACGGTGGCTACGGAGCTTCTTGACGAGGGCACTGAGCTGAACTCCATAAAGGAGTTTCTGGGGCATTCATCTCTGGCTGCGACGCAGGTCTATACCCACAACTCGATTGCCAAACTGAAAAAAATCTATCAATCAGCCCATCCACGGGCCAAAAAAGGAGGTAACTATGGAGATTAGAGTTCAGTCTATCGGCTTTACGGCAGATCAGAAGCTTTTGGATTTCATCGACAGGAAGCTGGAGAGAGTTTCCAAGTTCTATGACGCGGTTATCGGTGTGGATGTCAAACTCTCGCTGCTTCAGGAGCATCACAACAAGAATGTCCAGGTCATAGTTCGTGTTCCCGGCAACGATATAGTAGCCGAGAGAAATGCGGCCACTTTCGAGGATGCAGTCGTGGATTGTGCTGATATTCTGAAAGAGAAACTGGTACGCTTCAAGGGCAAACAGAGCATCTGAGATGGCGGCGAAGGGATTCGCGGACACTGATTCGCAGTGCAGGGAGATAATCGCCGCCGTCAGGAGAGGGGAGTTCGCTCCGGTGTATCTTCTGATGGGCGAAGAACCGTTCTACACGGATCTCATTGTCGATGAAATCATCAAGAATGCCTTTGAAGATGATTCGGAGAGGGATTTCAACCAGATAATCTGTTACGGAGCCGACTTGCCCGATGCCGATTCGGTCATCACTTCGGCCCGCCGCTATCCTATGTTTGCCGAGAGGCAGCTCGTGGTGGTCAAGGAAGCGCAGCTTATGAAAGGTATCGAAGATCTGAGCCTTTACTGCGCCAGGCCCCTTGATTCGACCGTTCTGGTGATAGCGGTTCACGGCAAGGGTCCGGACAAGCGCAAATCTCTCTACAAGACCGTTTCCAAAATAGGAGTCGTACTGGAATCATCTCCGCTGAGGGACTACGAGATGTCCCGATGGATAAGTTCCTATTTCAAGTCACGGGGGCTGGAAATAGCCCCCGAGGCTTCTTCTCTGATGGCGGAATACGCCGGCACTGACTTGTCCAAAATCGCGGTTGAGACGGACAAGCTGCTCAAAAGCCTTCCAGAAGGCGCGACATCCGTGTCGGTCGCGGACATAGAGAGCAATGTGGGCATCAGCCGCCAGTTCAGCATATTCGAGCTCACTTCGGCGCTTTCCGTGAAAGACTCTGCGAAAGCCCTGCGCATAGCCTCCCGTCTCGGCTCTCAGGCCAAGTTCGCCATGCCGATGGCCACAGCCGCGCTATTCACCCATTTCTACAGGATTCTGAAATACGGAGCCCTGCTTATGCGGGAACCGTCAGCGCCCGTGGACAAGAGGATCCGAGTGCTCGGAGTGCAGCCGTTCTTCATCAGGGAATATGACGCCGCCCTGAGGAACTATCCCGTCTCCAAGGCTATGGCCGCCGTCTCCCTGATCAAGGAATACGACTATCGCGGCAAGGGAGGCGACGGGCTTCAGACCACCGATTCGGAACTTATTACGGAGTTGACGCTGCGTCTTCTCAATTTGTAGTCTTTAATTGTTAATGGTATGGAACTTATCGAATGCTGCAATGTGACCAAGGATTTCGGGGAGAAGCGTGCCCTGGACCATCTCAGCGTTGCAATGGAGAAGGGAAGGATTTTCGGTCTGCTCGGACCCAACGGCGCCGGAAAGACCACCCTCATCCGCATCATCAACCGGATCGCCCTTCCAACTTCCGGAGAGATTCTCTTCGACGGCAGGCCCATTACCCAGTCCGATGTCGAGAGAATCGGCTATATGCCCGAGGAGAGGGGGCTCTACCGCAAGATGAAAGTGGGGGAGCAGGCTCTTTTTCTCGCCCGGCTCAAGGGAATGTCCAAGGCCGACGCCACCGAAGAACTGAAGAAGTGGTTCATCAGGTTCGGCATCGAGTCCTGGTGGGGCAAAAAGGTCGAGGAACTGTCCAAGGGTATGGCCCAGAAGGTCCAGTTCATCACGACGGTCGTCCACAGGCCGTCTCTGCTCATTCTCGACGAGCCTTTCTCCGGCTTTGATCCGGTCAACGCGCAGCTTATCCGCAACGAGATACTTTCTCTTCGCGACAAGGGCGCTACTGTCATCCTGTCAACGCACAATATGGAATCCGTCGAGGAACTCTGCGACAGCATCGCGCTCATCAACAAGTCCAGACTGGTCGTGACAGGTCCCACGGATGAAATCCGTCGCCGCTACGGCAACAGCAATCTGGAGCTGATATATGCTTCCGAAAAGGCGGTGGAGCCGGTAGAGGGGCTTTTCTCCGTTGTCAGCGACACTGCGGAGGGCGGGATTCATACGGCCGTCCTGGAGCTGGACAAGTCCGCCACAGGCAACGACGTGCTGCGCTCACTGCTTTCAGAGAGTCTTGCGGTCAAGTCGTTCCGGGAACTTGTACCGCGTATGAACGACATTTTCATCAAACTTGTAACCGAGGAGAAATAGCTATGAACCTGAGAAATGTGAACATAATCATAGAACGCGAATATATGACCCGCGTCAGGAAGAAGAGTTTCCTTCTCATCACTTTCCTGACACCGATACTGTTCGCGCTGGTCTGCACCGTTCCCACGCTCATAATGTTCTTCGGAAAGGACGATGCCAAGACAATCGCCGTGGCGGACGAAAGCGGTATAGTCGCCCCTGCCATCCGGGACACGGAACTATATACCTTCGTGCCGGTCGCCGCATCTGCAATTGACTCTCTGAAAGCTAATTTCGGAGACTGCGGCTACGATGTTCTGCTGGCTGTGTCTCCTCTGGACAGCGCGCAGTCGGTGTCCGCCTCCACTTACGCATCCAAGGCGATAAGCGTGGATCTGCTGGAGACCATCAAGTCCGACCTGAACGATGCGGTGGAGGACTACCGTCTTGAGGCCCGTTCTCTGGGCAATGTGAAGCAGGTGCTTGAAGAGGTCAAATCCAATGTCAGGGTATCGACCTACACCGTGGATGACAGGGGAGACGCCAAACTGGAATCTGCCGAGCTCAAGATGTTCATATCGATGATGCTCGGTATGATAGTCTATCTGTTCATCTCTATGTTCTCGGCAATGGTGATGCAGACGGTCATAGAGGAAAAGTCGAGCAGGGTGGTGGAAGTGCTCGTGTCTTCGGTCAAGTCCACGGAACTGCTTTTCGGCAAGATAATAGGGGTGGCTGCGGTGGCTCTGACACAGTTCTTCCTCTGGATTGTGCTCACTGCGGTGCTTCTGGTCGGAATGACCAGGCTTGTCGGGGTCGATAAGATAATGGACTCCTCGGCACAGATGACGCAGATGTCGACGGTGCCGGGCACGGAAGATATGGCCGGCGGAATGATTCCGGATGCGGCGGCGCTCGGAGCCTCAGGGGCCGGCAGTGAACTCGCATCCATACTCTCCACTCTCTCGGAGCTCAACTACACGGAGATAATAGTCTCGTTCATAGTGTTCTTCATACTCGGATATCTCCTCTATGCCTCGCTGTTCGCGGCTATCGGCTCCGCTGTCGAGAATGAGGGGGACTCATCCCAGCTCCAGCTCCCGGTCACTCTGCCGCTGCTCATAGGCTTTTTCATCTCGTTCTATGCGTTCAAGGCACCTGACAGCCCGGTCGTGTTCTGGGGTTCGATGATTCCGTTCACCTCACCCATAGTGATGCTGGCGAGAATCCCGCTCGGTGTGCCGACTTGGGAAATACTTTTGTCTGTGGCGCTTCTGCTGCTTACGTTTGTGTTCTGTGGCTGGGTGTCGGCGAGAATCTACCGGGTGGGGATACTCACATTCGGCAAGAAGTCCGGATTTAAGGATTTGTGGAAATGGCTAAAAATGAAATAGATATGAGAAAGATTGCGGTTTTGGCCCTGACTTTGGCCCTCGGCGCGGCCGTTATGCCGCCGCTTGGGGCGCAGGATTACAGTTACCACTGGAAGCTCTCGGCTCTCAACGGAAGCCTGACAGGCACGACCCCTCCGTCCACCGATGATGTCAGGGAATGTCTCGGCTCGTTTGAGCACGGCAAGTACGTTGCTCCCAACGGCAGGACTTTCAAGCGCGGCACGGCTGCCGCCCGGGCGGCAAAGGTGATGATCGGCGTGCAGCCTGAAATGGTGAGCGTGAAGCAGGTCGTCGGCTACAGTACCCGGGAAATGATCCGCCGGTCGCCGGAGTCCGAGATTTCCGACTGGTTCATCGACACCATTATGAAAGCGACGGAAAGCCTGTCCGGCCGCAGGGTGGATGTCGGCATAGCCAATTTCGGGGGAATCCGTGCGGATATGCCCCAGGGGCCGGTGATACTGGATGACCTGATGTCGATGTTCCCGTTCAAGAACCAGATAGTCTATCTGGAGATATCGGGAGCGGATCTTCTAGAGATTCTGGAGGATATGGCGGCCGGCCGTTTCCAGGTGCTCGGAGGGGTGAGAGTGGTCGCGAAGGATCACAGGCTGCTGTCCGCCGAGATTGGAGGGAAAGCCATCGACCCCGTAGCCACCTACGGACTTGCCACCATCTCGTTTCTGCTTGACGGAGGCGACGGGCTTCATCTTGCGGAAAACGCGAAGAACATTCAACTGTTCAAAGATGTGGACATCATAGACATCATACTTGAAGATGTCAGGGAACGCAGTGCGGCCGGAAAACCCATTGAATACTCGGTTGACGGCAGGGTGAAGATTCTGGATACGGTTGACAATAAACAGGCAGCGTTATGAACAATGCATTTATGAGAATATCCATATTGCCGCTGACTCTCGCTCTCAGCGCGGTCCTGACATTTTCCCTTGATGCTCAGGAGCTTACAATCATACATTTCAATGACACCCATTCCCATCTTGAGCCCGAGAGAGTGGGGGAATACAAGGGAATGGGCGGTGTCATCGAGAGAGCCGCCTATGTGGACAGCATCCGTACGGTCAAGGGAAAGAGGAACGTGCTGCTTCTGCACGCGGGCGATTTCAGCCAGGGTTCTTCCTATTTCACCCAGTTGAACGGAGATGTGGAGGTGGCTCTGCTGAATGCCGTGAAGTATGATGCGACAAGCCTCGGCAACCACGAATTCGACAATGGGCTTCAGGAACTCGGCCGCAGGGTGGCCAATATAAAATGTCCTGTCCTCTGTGCCAATTATGATTTCAGCGACTATATCCGCAGCCGCAACTTCAAGCCCTACACCATCATCCGCAGAGCCGGACTGAAGATAGGGATCATCGGCCTGCTGACTCCGCTCGACAAGGTGGTGGATTCGAGCATCTCCAAAGGACTTGAATTCCTGGAGCCTGCCGATGTGGTGAACCGCCTCGCCGGGTATCTCAAGGAGAAGAGGCGCTGCGATATGGTCATCTGCCTGAGTCACCTCGGATATGGCGCTGACAAGAAACTGGCGGCCGCCACCAGAAACGTTGACTTGATCGTAGGAGGGCATTCTCATACTTTCCTCTCGGAGATCAAGTATGTGGGAGACCTTGACGGAAAGAGGGTGCCGATTGTGCAGAACGGCTGCTGGGGAGTCCGCGGCGCTGAACTTACAGTGACTCCGGCGGGAATCGAGTAGAACCGTCCGTTCACATAATTCTATACGCTTATGGAAAACATCACCCGAGACAGCCTGTCTTCCGAGGAGAGGCAGAAACGTATCCTCGAAATACTCAGTTTCCAGGGAAGCGCTTCCGTGACGGATCTTTCCGAGAGGCTCGGCGTGTCGGAAGTGACCGTCAGAAAGGATTTGTCCGCTCTGGAGTCCGAGAACCGGCTGTACCGCACCCACGGTAAGGCGATTCCCATCTGTTCCTATGTGGTGAACCGCCATCTGAATGAAAAGGAGAGGATCTATTCCAAGGAAAAGATGGCCATCGGCAGGGTGGCCGCCTCGATGGTCAGGGAGAAGGATTCCCTGCTGATTGCTTCCGGTACGACTGTCCTCTACGCAGCGAAGGAGATGATGGACAAGCGCAATCTGACGGCGATAAGCGCTTCGGTGTCAGTGTCTTCCATTCTCTCGCAGAACAAGTTCATCGATGTGGTGCAGCTCGGCGGCATAGTCCGCGCCTCGTCCGTTTCCGTTGTGGGTTCATTTGCGGAGAATATGCTTATGAACTTCAACTGCAGCCGTCTGCTGATGGGGGCAGACGGAGTGGATCTCCAGTACGGCATCACGACGACCAACATTATGGAGGCGAGTCTCAACCAGATGATGATGAAGGCTTCCAAGCAGACTATCCTGCTCGTGGACAGCTCCAAGTTCGGCAAGCGCGGTTTCAGCAAAATCTGTGACACCGCCGACGTCGATGTGGTGATCACCGACTCCGGCATCCCGTCCGAATACCTCTCCGCCCTCAAGGAACAGGGCATCGAAGTGGTCATCGCCCCGGTGATACTCTGATACTATAGGATATTCAGGCTCTGCTCCTTGATTTTTTCGAGCTCGTCCTTCATACGGACCACGAGCCGCTGCATTTCGGAATTGTTGGATTTGGAGCCGGTGGTGTTGATTTCGCGGCCCATCTCCTGCGCGATGAATCCGAGCTTGCGGCCTGGCAGCGGGTCATTTTCCAGAGTTTCAAGAAAATAGCTGCAATGCTGCCTGAGACGGATGCGCTCCTCGTTGATGTCCAGCTTTTCGAGATAGAAGATCATCTCCTGTTCCAGCCGGCTCCGGTCAACTTCAAGCTTCAGCTCCTCGAAACGGCTGTAGATCTTCTCGCGGATCTGCGTGATGCGCTCCTGCTCGTATTTTTCGATTTCAGCCGAAAACGCCAGAATGTTCTCCACTTTGGATGTCACATCCCTCTTCAGCGCGGCGCCTTCCGTCGTGCGGAACTCCACAAGTGCCGCGACCGCCTTCCGTATGGTCCCGAACACGGCGTCCCAGTTCTCCCCGGTGATGATTTCCTGTTTCTTCGGCTGACCCACGACATCCGGCATCCGGAGAATTGCAGGCAGAGCCACCGAGAACAGCCCGATGTCGAGCGGGCCGATTCCCTCCTCAATCTGCTTGACCTGCTTGAAATAATTCAGGGCGGCATCCTTGTCTATCTCTATGGAAGAGTCGCCCCCGTTAGCCTCATAACTCAGGTAGAAGTCGATGCTTCCCCTCTGAAGCTCTTTTGCAAGATACTGCCTGACAATGATTTCCTTGTCTCTCGGCAGAAGCTGCGTCTTGATGTTCACATCTGCCGTCTTGCCGTTGACACTTCTGATCTCCACAGATATTTTCCCCTTTTCCAGCACAAGCTCCGCCTTGCCGTATCCTGTCATTGACTGTACCATATTCCGAGCCTTTATGAAACAACTTTCAGATTTGCCGGCAAAAATACTAAAATTTCGTATATTTGCGGTTTACAATGCCGTCAAATCGGCATTTTCCCTGCCGGAAAGCAGCGATGCCCGGACAGAAAGACAAATAAGTGAGACAAATATGGACGAGAACAAGAACCTTAACTTCCTCGAGGAAATCATCGAAGCCGATCTGGCCGAGGGCAAGTATGACAGCATAATGACCCGTTTTCCGCCGGAGCCAAACGGCTATCTTCACATAGGACACGCCAAATCCATCTGCATCAACTTCGGACTGGCGAAGAAGTACGGCGGAAAGACCAATCTCCGCTTCGACGACACCAACCCGGTCAAGGAAGATACCGAATATGTGGACTCCATAAAGAACGACATCCGCTGGCTGGGCTTCGAGTGGGCGGAGGAGCGCTATGCTTCCGACTATTTCGACCAGCTCTACGAATGGGCAGAGCAGATGATTCTCAAGGGACAGGCCTATGTGGACGATCAGACCCAGGAGGAAATCAGAATCGGTCGCGGCACGGTGCAGGAGCCCGGGAAAAACAGTCCCTACCGTGACAGGACTCCCGAGGAGAACCTCAGGCTGTTCAGGGAGATGAGAGACGGCAAATATGCCGACGGGGAGAAAGTGCTGCGCGCCAAGATCGATATGTCGAGCAGGAATATGATGTTCCGTGACCCGATTATGTACCGTATCATCCACGCCTCCCATCACAGGACGGGCGACAAGTGGTGCATCTATCCGATGTACGACTACACCCACGGACAGTGCGACAGCATCGAGCACATCACACACTCCATCTGCACCCTCGAATTCGATGTCCACAGACCTCTGTACGACTGGTTCATACAGACTCTCGGCATCTTCCCGTCGCATCAGTACGAGTTCGCCCGTCTGAACCTCACCTACACGGTGATGAGCAAGAGAAAGCTTCTGGAGCTTGTCAGAAACAACTATGTGAGCGGCTGGGATGACCCGCGTATGCCCACCATCTGCGGCATACGGCGCAGAGGCTACACCCCGGAGGGCATCCGTATGTTCGTGGAAAAAGTCGGGGTGGCCAAGAGGGAGCAGCTGATTGACCTGCAGCTTATGGAATGGTGCGTGCGTCAGGATCTCAACGAGAGGGCCAACCGCTATATGGCGGTCCTGGACCCTGTCAAGCTCACGATCACCAACTGGGAGCCCGGCAAGGTGGAATGGTTCGATGCGCCTCTCAACCCCGCAGATCCCGAGGGGCCGTCGCGCAAAGTCCCGTTCACCGGCAATCTCCTCATAGAGAGAAACGACTTTATGGAAGAGCCTCCGAAGAAGTTCTTCCGCCTCAAACCGGACGGGGAGGTGCGTCTGAAATATACTTTCATCATCAAGTGCGACGAGGTGGTGAAAGACGAAGAAGGCAACATCGTCGAGCTGAAATGCAGCTATGACCCGACCACGAGGCCGGGCGGAGGGGAGTGGCGTTCCGTCAAGGGCACAATCCACTGGGTGAGCGCCGAATATGCCCGCGAGGTCGAACTCCGGCTCTATGACAAGCTTTTCCTGGAACCGGATATGAACTCCATCCCGGAAGACAGGGACTACAAGGAGTATCTGAATCCCGAGTCTCTGACTGTGGGCAAGGCCTATGCTGAGCCTGCGCTGCTTGAGGACAAATCGGGCATAGCCGTCCAGTTCGAGAGGGTCGGTTATTTCTTCAGGGACAGCGACTCCACGGAGGATCATTCCATCTTCAACAAAACCACCGCCCTCAAGGACTCGTTCAAGCTGTAGATTATGAAAAATCCGTTTCCGGCACTGCTTCGCGGGGTTCAGTCCTTCAAGATGACGATGAAGCTGAAGCTCATTCTCGGGCTTGGCTCCGTTGCCGTCATCCTGCTGCTTTCCAGCGTCATCTCGATAGTGGAGTACAGGAGGATGAGCAATTACGTGTCGGATCTGATCGCATCCAACATCAACAGCATCAATGTCTCCCAACATCTGGCCTCACTTGCCGACGGCTACAATCTGAGCATTCTGGCGATAATAGGCGACGAGGACAATTCGGCTCTGCCGGACTTCGATCAGGAGGCTTTCCTCGCTAAATGCGACAGCCTCAAAAGCGGCTTCACTTCGAAGAGGGCCATCCGTATGGCGGATTCCCTGACTTATGCGCAGGCGGCGTACCTGCTTGCCTCGCAGGAGCTCAACACCGTGATTTCCTCTGACTTCATAGACTCTCGGGAATGGTATTTCGACCGTCTCCAGCCGAAGTACAACAGGCTGCGCGGATATATCGACAAGCTGACGGAGCTCATCTACGATGATCTCAAGCGCAATTCGGAAACCTATCAGGACGGTTTCTATCGGAGCATCGTGCCGGGGGTGGTGTCGGTGGCCGCGGGGCTGCTGCTCATAGTTCTGCTGACTTTTTTCATCATAGTCTATTATGTGGATCCGCTTGCGAAGATGCTCGACGGCATACGGTCCTACAGTCAGGATGGCCGGCGCTATGTCAATGACTTTGAGGGAGATGATGAACTGAAAGAGCTTAATGACGGCATAAGGGACATAACGGACGAGAATCTGGAGCTGAAAAAACGGCGCAGGCAGCAGTAAGCCCCGGACGGGCGGACAGTATGCCGGAGAGAGTGTGCAACTATATGAATGTCAAAGCTATATCGGTGAATGTCGGCAAGGCGCTGCTTGTGAGTGCCCTGTTTATGTTTCTATCCGTCATAGTCTCGCTGCTCAACTCCAGGGATTCCGCACTCGGTCCGCTCCTTATCAGCGGTATAATAACGCTCGTCGTGGGCGCTTTTCCTTTCATTTTCGTCAGGAAGACTCCCCGGATCTCGATGCGTGACGGCTATCTCATCATTTTCCTGTCCTGGGTGCTGTCATTCATATTCGGGATGCTGCCCTATGTGCTCTGGGGAGGCGATTTCACTCTGGTCAACGCATTCTTCGAGTCAGTCTCGGGCTACACCACCACCGGCTCCACCATTCTGGACGAAGTCGAGTCTCTGCCCAAGAGTCTGCTTTTCTGGAGGTCGTCCACTCATTTCATCGGAGGTCTGGGAGTGGTGGTGTTCCTGCTGCTTGTGCTTCCCGAAGCCAGCCCTTTCCGTCTGAGAATGACCAATCTGGAGATTTCGGCCCTGTCCCGCGACGGCTACCGCTTCCGTTCCGGCAAGACAGTCAGAATCATATTCTTCGTCTATGTCGGACTTGCGGCGGCCGAGACCATTCTCCTGTATCTCGCCGGAATGTCGCTTTTCGATGCCGTCAACCATTCTTTCAGCACCGTCGCCACCGGCGGGTTCAGCACACACAGCAGTTCCATCGCCTATTATCATTCCGACCTCATCTCGGCCATTGTACTTTTCTTTATGGCCGTGTCCGCGATGCATTTCGGAGTAATCTACGCAGTGGTCGTAAAAGGCTCTTTCAAAGCTCTCAGAAGCCCTGTCATAGTCTATTATTTCTCCTTTATGCTGGTGCTTTCCCTGCTTCTGTCCCTGTCTCTTTTCGGAGACGGCAGCTACAGTTCGTGGCCCAGGGCATTCTTTGAGTCGGCATTCCAGATAGTCTCGTTCACAACGACGACCGGTTTCGCCATAAGCGACAACTCCGGCTACAATATGTTTGCGGGTTCTCTCCTGATGATTGCCTGCCTGCAGTGTGCCTGCTCGGGGTCAACCACCGGCGGTATCAAGGCGGACAGAGTAATCATCGTGTTCAAGAGTCTGGGGAACGAACTGAAGCAGCGTCTCCGTCCCAATTCGGTGTCGCAGATAAGGGTGGGGGGCCATCCGGTGGCGGACTCCACCGTCAGGTCGATTCTTCTGTTCGTCGCCATATATATGCTTATGATCCTGATTTCCACCGTCCTGCTTATGGCCAACGGCGTCGGCAGCATAGAGGCGATTTCAGGGTCTATCGCATCGATCGGCAACACCGGACCGGCTCTCGGCGGCTTGGGCACTATGGACAACTACTCCGCCCTTCCCGCTATGTCAAAGATAGTCTGCTGCATAGATATGTTTCTCGGCCGTGTGGAGATTTTCCCTGTGCTGGCGGTCTTCTCGATGCTTTTTGACAGAAAGAAATAATGCCGGGCACCGCGTCATATCTGTATTCGCGCTTCATTTCTTCCTTCGGTCTGGAAGCCACTGAGTGCCAGGACAATTTCTTCCGCTCGGCCGCCGAATTCATCTCTTCCGACGAAGACATTATGGTGCTGAACGGATATGCGGGCACAGGCAAGACAACGGCGGTCTCCGCGCTTGTCGACAGTCTTAAGTCTCTGGACATCAGCTCTATACTATTGGCGCCGACTGGCCGTTCCGCCAAGGTCCTGTCTTTGTATTCCGGCCACCCGGCCTGCACCGTCCACAAGCACATCTACCGCCAGAAATCGGTGGGCGGCTCCTATGGCTACGGACAGTTCTCGCTGTCCCCCAACAAGGCTAAGAACACGCTCTTCGTGGTGGATGAGGTGTCCCTGATAGGCGTCGAGTCTCAGGCGCAGAGCTCCGCAGTGTTCGGGTCCGGGAATCTGCTTGAGGATCTGATAACGTTCATCAGGAGCGGAGTTGACTGCAAGCTGCTGCTGATAGGGGATTCCGCCCAGCTTCCTCCGGTGGGGATGGATGTGTCACCGGCTCTGGACGATAGTTATATGCGCGTGCTGGGCTGCCGCCGTTTCGCCACTATGCGGACCGTTGTGCGCCAGGGGGTTGACAGCGGGATTCTGGCAAATGCGACGCATATACGCAGTCTTATGGACGAGTTCCGGGACACCCCTTTGGAGAGGTCGTCGCTCGGCCTGCGGGACAGGGGCTTCGGGGATGTGCGGAGAATCGTCGGGGGAGATCTTATAGAATGCATATCCGATGCTTACGCGGAATACGGCGAGGATCGTACGGTGGTCCTCTGCCGTTCCAACCGGAGGGCGGTCCGTTACAACATAGGCATACGCAACTCTGTGCAGTTCAAGGAGGAAAGTCTGGTCTATGACGACCGTCTGATGATAGTGAAGAACTGCTATCAGTTTCTGGAAGAGGTGAAGGGGCTCGATTACATCGCCAACGGGGACATCGCCGCTCTGGTCAGGATCTCATCTTTTGAGGAACGCTACGGGCTGCATTTCGCGGAGGCGCGGCTTCGTTTTCCGGACTATGACGATGTGGAGATAAAGGCGAAAGTGATTTTGGACGCGCTGCAGTCGGAGTCGGTCTCTCTCACTCCGGAGCAGCAGAATGCCCTGTACAACGGCGTGAATGAGGATTATGCGCATATAGCTTCGAAGCGCAAGCGCTGGGAGGCCGTCCGGGAAGACAAGTATTTCAATGCCCTGCAGCTGAAATATGCCAATGCGCTGACCTGCCACAAATCTCAGGGCGGCCAATGGGACTGCGTGTTCATTGACAATGCTTTCCGTCAGGATGATCTGATGCCCGAGGATTTGAAGTGGCTGTACACCGCTATGACCAGGGCGGTCAGGAAAGTGTATCTGGTGAATTTTGATGACTGTATGTTTATGTGAAAGCGAACAGGATGGATATGAAAAAAACAACGATAATATTTGCTGCATTGTGCCTGTGCTCTATGGTCTTGAGAGCGGAAGACAAGACTGTCCACGACGGCGGAAGGGTCAATCCGACCTGCTCGCCGGACTCTGCGCTGGTCGCTTTCACACGAGGAAACAACCTCTATGTGGCTGACGCGGAAAGCGGAGAGGAGACTCAGCTGACTTTCGACGGCAGTGAGCTGATAATGAACGGTTATGCCTCCTGGGTCTATTATGAGGAGATTCTCGGCCGTCCGTCGCGATACCGCGCTTTCTGGTGGGCTCCGGACAGCAGGCATCTGGCATTCTACCGCTTTGACAATACGGGGGTGCCGTATTTTCCGATATACTCTCCGTTCGCCTCTTCCGATGTCACGGCGGCGGATCACACCGGCTATCCGGGGCGTCTCCACAATACCCGTTATCCCAAAGCCGGCGGGGCTAACCCTCTCGTGAGAATAGGAATCATTGATCTGTCATCGCGGCTGGACGGATGGTCCCACGGGGCCATTGACACAGCGGTATCTGATGCTGACGGCGTAATATGGGCGGATTTCCCGCTTATGGGAGGGACGGATTCGACCGCGACGGCAGGGTGCACGCCATCTTCTCCGTATTCCGGAGGCAATGTCTGTGACGGCTATTTCGGAGTTCCTTTCTGGAGCGCCGACAGCAGGGATTTCTATGTGCCGACCCTGCCGCGCATCCAGAACGACCTCAATCTGTTTGCGGTGAATGCTTCCGACGGCTCGAAAAGATTGATTTACAACGAGAAATATGCCACCTGGACAGACTGGTTCGACAGTATGGTATTCGGAGGCGCGGGCATCTATGTGGCACGCCGTTTCGAAACAGGCTGGGATCAGATATACTTCATTTCCTACGACGGTTCGGTCATTGAGAGGCTCACCGACAGCCATCTCTGGGATGCCAATGTCATCAGGGCGGATGAACGGGAGGGCAAGCTCTATTTCAGCGCAAAGCTTGACGGCAGGCCCCGCATCACCGTGTTCAGCGTGGATATACCGAAGCGGATCCTGAGACTGTCATCGACGCGGACGAAAACTTCCGGGAGCAGCGGCTCAGTCTGTCCGGAAAAGTCGTTGAGCGCCGGGTGCGGAAGTCTGACCGCGCTTACTCCTCTCGATATGTACGCTTCGGGAGTCATTTTCGATGATGAATGTCGCAGTTTCACGGCTTTCATCTCCAATTCCTCCACCCCCTTGAGAGCGGTGGAATATGCTTTGAAGAAAGGCCGGGTGGTGTCTTCGAGGACTCTCGAGGACTTTGCCCCGGACAACTTCAATCCTTCGGAATGCTCTCTTCCCCAACTGATTACGATGACGACAAAGGACGGATTCACCTTGCCGGCCCTGATCACCTATCCTCTCGGCTTCGATGCATCCGGCTCTGTCAGATACCCTGTGGTGATGGAGATCTACGGAGGTCCGGACACTCCGTATGTCCGCGATTATTGGCGCAGTCCGAACGACAACAACCAGTGGTTCGCCCGCAACGGCATCATCAAGATAGTCTGTGACTCGCGTGCTGCCGGACACAACGGAAGAGAGGGTGAGGATTTTTCATACCGGGATGTGACCTCATACCCGATAAGCGATTTCTGCGAATGGGCGGACTACCTGTCCTCGCTTCCTTATGTCGATGCGGAGCATATCGGAGTGGAGGGCTTCTCCTTCGGCGGCACGATGACGGCAATGCTTCTGATGCGGCATTCAGACAAGTTCTGCTGCGGAATTGCCGGCGGGGGAGTCTATGACTGGGCTTTGTATGACTCACACTATACCGAGCGTTTTATGGAGACTCCTCAGACCAATCCTGAGGGCTATGCGAGGGCCTGCGCCCTGAACTATGTGAGCGAGTATCCGGCCGGTTTCAGGGAGTCTCTGTCTTCGGATGTCCCGGAGTCAAGGGTTATGCTGAGGCTCACCCACGGCACGGGCGACGACAATGTCCATTTCCAGAACACTCTGGTGCTGATCGATGCTCTGCAGAAGGCGGGAAAGCATTTTGAACTGATGATATATCCGGACGGGATGCACGGCTACCGCGGCTATCAGGGCGAGCATTCGACGGCTTCTGATCATGATTTCTGGCTCGAATGGTTGACCAAAGAGTGACCCCAAACCCCTTGAGTCGCTGCGCTCCGGAAGCGTTTAGCGGCGGCCGGTCATTCCGCGCATAAGCGCCATCTTGCCGCCCGGAGTCATTGCCATCTTCATCACCTTCCGGGTGCCCTCAAACTGTTTCAGCAGCTTGTTGACCTCCTGAAGCGAGGTGCCTGAGCCGTCGGCCACCCTCTTCTTGCGGCTGCCGTTCAAGCATTCAGGATGTTCCCGCTCATACGGGGTCATAGACAGGATTATCGCTTCGGTGCTCTTGAAAGCGGTCTTGTTGTCGATATCGACATCTTTCAGGGCCTTGTCCATCCCCGGAAGCATACCTGCCAGATCCTTGATGTTGCCCATTTTCTTCACCTGCTGTATTTGGTTGTAGAAATCCTGTAGGGTGAAGCGGTCTTTCGCGAGCTTCTTCTTGAGTTCGCGGGCCTGTTTCTCGTCGAACTGTTCCTGGGCTTTCTCCACGAGCGAGACGACATCTCCCATACCGAGGATTCTGTCGGCGACTCTTTCCGGGTGGAACACATCGAGCGCCTCCATCTTTTCCCCGGTGCCCACGAACTTGATGGGCTTGCCGGTCTCGGCTCTGATGGAGAGCGCGGCACCTCCTCTGGTGTCACCGTCCATCTTGGTCAGCACCACTCCGTCGAAATCAAGCCTTTCGTTGAATGCCTTGGCCGTGTTCACAGCATCCTGACCGGTCATCGCATCCACGACGAACAGGGTCTCGGACGGCTGCAGGGCCGAGTGGAGAGCGGAGATTTCATCCATCAGCTCCTGATCCACGGCAAGCCGTCCCGCCGTATCGACTATCACCACCGGGATGCCTTCGGCCTTCGCTCCGGCCACAGCGGCTTTGGCAATCCTTATGGGGTCGGAAACGCCTTCTTCGGAGTAAACCGGCACGCCCACCTGCTCTCCGAGTACTTTCAGCTGATTGATGGCCGCCGGACGGAATGTGTCGCAGGCGGCGAGCATCACCTTGACACCTTTCCTGCTTTTGAGCTGAAGCGCGAGTTTGGCCGAGAATGTGGTCTTTCCCGAACCGTTCAGACCGGCCACGAGAATCACTGCCGGGTTCCCCTTCAGATTAATGTCGCTGGAACTTCCCCCCATCAGGGCGGCAAGCTCGTCGCGGACTATCTTCACGATCATCTGCTGCGGCTTGACTGCGGTGAGCACATTCTGGCCGATGGCCTTCTTCTTCACTTCATCGCAGAAATTCTTGGCTGTGCGGTAGCTTACGTCGGCATCGAGCAGGGCTTTCCGGATTTCCTTGAGAGCCTCCGCTATGTTTATTTCGGTGATTTTCCCTTCACCTTTCAATATCTTGAACGACCTTTCAAGTTTCTCTGATAAATTCTCAAACATCTGTTTTTTCTTTAACGGATTGCAAAAATAGGCATTTTTATCTAAATTTGAAGTCCGGCGGTCAGAACTTGGTGATTTGTGGTGGACTGACCGCCGCGCCTTGCCTGTGAACAAGATTATTGCCTTGCCCCTGTGGCTTTTGCTTCTGACAGCCTTTGTCTACGCCCTGCTGCTTGCCGCTGCGGTCGCATTGTCGCTGCGGACAGCGAAAAGACGGGGAAGCATTTACGGCAATGGCAGCAGGCCCCAGCACCTGCCTGCAGGGCAGACCCGCCCCGCCTCCGCTGCCGATGAACCAGGCGCGGACAGTTTCGTGTCTTTGGAGGCAGCCATCGGGGAGTGGTGCCGGAGCGGGAAATATCGTCTTCAGGGCTATTCCACCTCGGATCTGGCACGCGACCTCGGAGTGAGTCTGAAGTGCATTCAAGGCTATTTCAGGCACATCGGCAAGGATTTCCGCTCTTGGAGAAACTGCGTCCGGATAGCCAAGGCTCAATCTATAATGTTGGAGGACAGGGATTTGCCGTCATACATCGCCGGACAGATGGTCGGGCTGGAGAAAGCCTCCAACTTCCACAAGCAGTTCCACACCGTGACCGGATGCACCGTGAATGAATGGCGCAGGAAAAACTCCTGATGGAGCCCTCGGGCCTTTCAGCGGTCTCCAAGCATAGGGCGGTGGAGAGAGCGCAGATGCTCCCTGTGCCTTGCGGCGAAAGTCCCTCGCTCATCCTCGGGCAGCGCCCAGTCGATGAATCTTTCGAAAATGTATTGTGAGGCCTGTTCTGAGGGATGAATCATATCCTCGGCATAAAAACGGTAGTCCCGCAGTTCATCCATCATTATTTCGTAGGAAGGGAAATATTCGGCCCTGCCGGGAAATTCCTCCGTCACTTTTTCCGTCGCCGTCAGCAGTGCCGCCTTGCTCAGACTGTTGCCGCGGGCACCGTCCCTGAGATGCCTTATCGGACTGACTGTCAGGAAAAAGCTCTTGTCGGGGCAAGCCGCTACGGTCTCAGACAGAAGCTCCGCGCTTTCCTCCGCGGACAGAAAGACTCTCTCGAATTCTCCTCCGGGACGTTTAAGGCAATTGGACACGATGAGTCCGCTTTCCCGGTGACGGTAGCACCACGAAGTCCCGAGCGTAAGTATGACCCTGTCGGAGAGTTTCCAGAAAGCGGCGGCCTCTTCCAGTGACCTGTTGGCGTCGTCGAGAAACCGCTCGGGGCTTGTCCTTGCCGCCAGAGTGTGATGGGAAAAACTGCAGTACAGTCCGGCGCCGCTTCCCATCATCACGACGTCGTTCCCGGTGAAGGGCTTTTCTGAGGCCAGCCTGGCGATGGACTGACAGATTGATGCGGGATTGTAAAGAGTTCCGAACGGGTTCACGAGGACATCAAAGCCGTTCTCTTTCAGTCTGATGCCGCTCTTTTCGGCGAAACAGCTTCCGAGCACCGCCACCCTGTTCAGGTATGACAATCCGATTCCGCTTTTTCCAAGTTCTACTTTTGTCTGCAATTCCATATCCGCAAAGATATTCACTATTGTCAACATTGGAAAGCGGTTTCGGCGGCAATCTGCAGTTTGTCTGGCAGGTTTATGGCGGGAATGTGGCAAATCACGATTAAATGGACTAAATTTGCCGCCTGTATGGATATCTAACGGCTGTGCGGGATATATGAAACGTTTGTACCTACTCATTCTCTTTGCCTTCTGTGCTTTGTCCCTGAATGCTCAGATCCGCTTCAAGTATGATCTTGACTTTGAAACTCGGTTTGACAACGGGGAATACGCCAGAAGCGATTTCAAGAAGTCCTGTACCATTTTCGGCACCAGACTCAACCCAATGCTGGGCTTCAGCGCCACGGCAGGCAGAGGCGAGCACAGGCTTATGGCGGGCTTCGACGTGATGAGGGAATTCGCGGACGAGGAGGAAGGCAGGAAATACCTGTATGATCTGGATTTCTACTATCAGTACACCCATCACTTCAAAAAGACCGCCATGTCGGTGACTGCCGGCATATTTCCGCGCAGGTTCTCCGTCGGCTCCTGGTCCACGGCATTTTTCTCGGACAGATATGTGTTTTATCATCCCTATCTCACAGGCATCCTTCTGCAATGGAAAAGACCGGCGTCGCAGTTCGAGTTCGGCATAGACTGGATGTGGAAGAAAACCGACACCCGGCGGGAGAAATTTATGCTGTTTTCATCGGGAGAGGGTAGGGCGGCGGATTGGCTCTTGCTCGGCTACACCGCCTATATGCTGCACCACGCAAGCTCGCGCACGGTCATCGGCGTCTGCGACAACATTCTGGCGGAACCATATATCCGCTTCGATTTCGCGCGGATGTCCGGTCTGCAGAAACTGTCCCTTTCGCTCGGATGGCTCCAGGCTCTGCAGCGTGACAGGGTGCAGGGCGACGGCTTTGTGGCTCCATTCTGCGGAGACGTCACTTTCCGGCTGCAGCATTGGGGAGCCGGCATTGAGAACAATGTCTATGTCGGCAAGAACATTATGCCTATGTTCAATGACCTTGACACCGGCGGCAATCAGTATGGCACATCACTCTATCTCGGGGATCCTTTCTTCCAGTCCGCCTTCTACGACAGGCTAAATGTCTATTATGCTCCGAAAATCTGTCGCGGCGTGGATATGCTGGCGTCTCTTGTCTTTCATTTCCACGGCAGCGGACTCGTCGGCAGCCAGCAGATCATAGGCATAAAACTGAATCTGGCTGAATTGCTCACCGGCATTTGCGATAGGAGGGGAGATGGCTCGGACAGCCCAAAGAACTGAGACCCAAGAGAAAAAGATAGTGGTGGCAGAATCCATACATTTAGATAATTCATTTATTATGAAATATTTATCCAGAATCATCATCGCTCTCTCCGTTTTAGGGGCGACAGCAGTGTCCTGCGGACCCAAGGACGGCGACTATTATGTGGACATTTTCAGTACAAACGATGTGCACGGCAGCTATTTCGATTCGCTGTATGTCCGTCCGGGCATCCGTCCGTCGCTTTATGCGGTGAGCCGCTATGTGGACAGCGTCAGAACGGCCGTGGGGGCGGACAAGGTGGTGCTGCTGGACATCGGTGACATCCTTCAGGGCGACAATGCGGCATATTACTACAATTATGTGGACACGTCCTGCATCCATCCGTACGCCTCAATGGCGAATTATATGGGCTATGACGCCCTTGTCGTGGGCAATCACGATGTGGAGACCGGTCATCCCGTATATGACAGGGTCCGCAGGGAACTGGATATGCCGTGGCTCGGAGGAAATGCCGTCAGAGTGGACAACGGCAAGCCGTATTTCGACGATTACTGCATCATCAGACGCCAGGGACTGAAAATCGCCGTGATAGGAGGGACCAACGCCAACAACAAGGCCTGGCTTTCCGAGGAGCTCTGGCGCGGTATGGACTTCCAGTCACTTACTGACTATGTGCAGCCGAAAGTGGATTATGTCATCAGGACGGAGCATCCTCAGATAGTCCTTGTCGCCGTGCATAGCGGCACCGGAGCGGGAGACGGCACTCAGCTTGAGAATCAGGGACTCGACCTTTTGAACTCTCTGAACGGAGTGGACGCCGTGTTCTGCGCCCACGACCATCGCCCGTTCGTCACGGAGGCCTCCTCCGGCACCGTGCTGGTCAACTCGGGCAGCCGCTGCCAGAATATCGGACACGTCAGGGTGTCTCTCAGGATGGAAAACGGCAGGGTGGCTTCCAAGACCTCTTCCGCGGAGCTTGTCAGAGTGCGTGAGGAGGCGGTCGATACCGTGATGCGCTCATTGTTCCACCCCGAGTACGAGGCTGTCAGGGCTTTCTCCAACCGTCCTGTAGGAGAGTTGTTTACTGAGCTCCGGACCCGTGACGCGTATTGCGGTATGAGCGATTATATGGATCTGATCCACACCCTGGGCTTGTCGCAGGACAGCGTTGACATTTCCTTTGCCGCGCCTCTCTCCTTCAATCGCGTGATAAGGCCCGGAACGTTGATATACAATGACTTGTTCACGGTCTATCCCTATGAGAACACGATGTTTGTCGTGAAGATGAACGGTGAGGAGATCCGAAACTATCTGGAGGCATCCTATTCCCACTGGATCAATACGGTCCCGCTGCCCGTCCTGATGCTGGCTGCGCAGAATCCGTCGGAGGGTTCTCCGCGCATACTCAATGTGGTCAAGAGGGCCGATCCGCGCAACGGTCAGCCGCGCTGGTCGTTCGCTGCCGCTTCCTTCAATTTCGATTCTGCGGCCGGCATCGACTATACTGTGGATGTCACCAGACCTGCAGGTGAGAGGATCAGCATTCTTTCCCTTGCCGACGGACGCGAGTTCTTGCCGGACGGGTGGTACAATGTGGCGATGACTTCATACCGCGCTTCCGGCGGAGGCGCCCTTGTCGGCGAGGGGGCCGGGATAACTCCTGAGATCCTGAACGGAAGGATCGTCGCCAAATATCCCGAGTATCGCGAACTGCTCTATGAATATCTCCGGAAGCACGGCGCGATCCGTTCCGAAGAGCTGCGCGGCACCGCGTTGCTCGGAGAGTGGAAATTCATCCCCGAAGCCGAGGCCAACGCTCTCCTTCAGGAGGATATGTCCCTGCTGTTCCGGCACTGAGCATATAATGTTCAGAGAATCACTGCATCTGCTATTTTTTGATGACATCTGCGAATTGGCCATTGTAAATCTCAAGAGTAAGTTTATCTAAAATCTCGTCATTGACCGAAACTACTTCAACATCCATATTCAGATAGAATATTCCTTCAAATTCGGACCGCTTATTCTTTATTCTTTTAAAATCGAAGTAGCCGTCATTGATTGTCGTACGATACTCCTTGATGTGCGGTGAATTTATATAGCGAAGATAGTCGTATAATTCTGCGGTTATCAGGACTGTTTTTCCATTATGATTATAGCGGAGGTTTTCCCCTTTTTGCGGGAAACAATTGTCGTTTAATTCAATCTTGAATCTTGCGCTCGTAAGGGGTATCCTTTTCAGAATCTCGCTGTCAAGCCCATAGTACTCTGTTGCCATAGGGATTGACCAGTATCTCCCTTTCAAACTTATCTTCTCCATTTCTATCTCAAATGTATTATCTTCCTTGAATGTTTGGAAGAATAGGAATGTCAGGGAAGTGCTAACTATATTGAGTTCTCGGTATGCCTGCAATTCTACACCATCTATTTCAAAATTGACTTCTTTGATTCTGCTTCGACTCCAGTACCAGTTGTCGTACCATTTGTCACAGGATGTAAGAGTGAAAGCGACAAGCGCAAGAAGCAGCAGTGACAATGAGCCTATTATATATTTCTTCATAGCATTTTCTCCTATAAATTATTGTGTGATACGACTCTGACTATATAGTCCCGCCCCCCGGCTGTTACTGTCGTCATCTCGAAGTCGGCATTGCCGTATGGTTTTACTTTTTGTAATAATTGATAGAATCCGGTGCTGTCCGCGAGTTTCGACTCGATCGCGAGGCAGGACGAGAATAAGAAAAGCGTCAGGAAAAGAATGCTGGTCTTATTCATAGTGTTGTCAAGTGGTGCGTGTCCAGTTCTGTGCTATGACAGATGACTTCGTACACACAAGGTTCAATCGCAAAGATACTCAAATTCTGTTATCGGCAAAATCTGAGTATCAATGAGATGTGAAAAATGGTAAAAAGCGCTTTCCGGCTCTGCTTTTCAGAAGGACTCGATCATTTTCCGAAACAGCATCCCCATCCTGCCGGCTGCCGCATCGGCGGCGGCGACAATCGCATTTTCGTCGGTGACATAGTCGTCCGGATTACTGTGCGCCTCATCGGTGATAACCGACACTCCGAACACCGGTATGCCGCTGTGCCGTGCCACTATGACTTCGGAAGTAGTGGACATCCCCACCGCATCGGCTCCTATCCGTCTGAAGAATCCGTACTCGGCCGGAGTCTCGTAAGTGGGCCCCGTGCAGGCGAGATACACCCCCTCGTGAAGCGCGATGTTGAGACTGCTGCCTATCCTTTCGGCAAGGGCTATGAGCCGCCTGTCGTAGGGCCTGGTCATATCCGGGAATCTCGGGCCGAACTCGTCCAGATTCCTGCCTATCAGCGGATTGGGAAGCATATTGATGTGGTCGCGGATGACCATCAGATCTCCGATGTGGTAGTTGAAGTTCACGCCTCCCGCCGCATTGGACACGAACAGGGCCTTGATCCCCAGCAGTTTCATCACCCTGACCGGAAGGGTCACCAGATCCATAGGATAGCCCTCATAGTAGTGGAAGCGGCCCTGCATGGCAATCACATTCTTCCCGCCGAGTTTCCCGCACAGGAAATTGCCCTTGTGTCCTATCGCCGTCGATACCGGAAATCCCGGAATATCTCTGTAAGGAACGGTCACCGCGTCAGTGATGCCCTCCGCGAGACTGCCGAGTCCGCTGCCGAGCACGATTCCCACATCCGGCCTCCAGTCTCCGACCAGTGCACGGATGTAGTCTGCGGCTCCGCGTATTCTTTCGAGTCTTGGATCCCTGTCCATAACTTCGGATATCAGTGCGTTTACAGACTTTCTATCAGCGAGCGGAACAGCTCGGTCATCCTGTCGGCCGCAGCGTCGGCCGCATTCACCACGGCTTCACCGTCGTTGACGTAGTCTTCGGCATAGTCGTCGTGGGCTTCATTGGTGATCACTGACATTCCGAACACCGGTATGTCGCTGTGCCGCGCCGTTATGACCTCCGGGATGGTGGACATACCCACGGCATCTCCCCCTATGAGCCTGAAATACTTGTATTCCGCAGGAGTCTCGTATGACGGACCTGTCCCGCCCACATAGACACCCTTCTTCAGCGGGATGTTCAGCCGGGCCGCAATGACTTCGGCCCTGCTGATCAGAGCGGGGTCGTAAGGCCTGGTCATATCCGGGAATCGCGGCCCGAAATCATCGAGATTCCTTCCGATGAGAGGATTGGGCAGGAGATTGATGTGATCCTTGATTATCATCAGATCGCCCACCTTGAAGTCATAGTTGACTCCGCCGGCGGCATTGGAAACGAACAGGCAGCTTATTCCCAGCACCTTCATCACCCTGACCGGGAGCGTCACCTGTTCCATCGTGTAGCCCTCATAGTAGTGGAAGCGCCCCTGCATAGCCACGACGAACTTTCCTCCGAGTTCGCCTGCTATGAAGTTGCCCTTGTGGCCTATTGTGGTGGAAACCGGGAATCCCGGGATCTCGCCGTAGGGTATAACTGTTTTGTTCCGGATGCTGTCAGCCAATTTGCCGAGCCCGCTTCCGAGTATGATTCCGGCAAAAGGTCTTCTTCCTCCGAGCTTCCCCTTCAGGAACTCGGCCGCGCCGTTGATACGGCTGATTCTTTCGTCAGTCTTTTCCATTTTTGAGTGATTATGTTAGTTCAGACCATCCGGATTTGTGAAATCACTTTTCCGGCCTCTCTGAGTATTTCCTTTTCTCCCCTGACTGTCCTGTGCTTCATCACGAACTTCCCGTCACAGATGAGAGAGTCGATGCAGTCGCTGTGCGCGGAGTAGATGAAGTTGGCGAGGAATGATCCCGGCGACAGGAAATGGTAGTTGTCAGTGTCCACAATCGCCAGATCGGCATCCTTGCCCTCCGCGAGGACTCCCGAATTGAGCCCGAGGGCCTCAGCCCCGTTTCTTGTCGCCATATCCAGCAGGTCGGGAATGGGGCAGACGGTCGGGTCGAATCTCCATCCTTTCTGCATTATGGCGGTGGTCTTCATCGCCTCAAGCATATCCAGATTGTTGGAGGATGCACAGCCGTCCGTGCCTATGCAGACGCGGCAGCCGGCATCTCGGAGCTCGCTGTACATAAAGTGGTAGCCGGAGCTTATCTTGAGGTTGGAGTTGATGTTGTGCACGCAAGTCACCCGGTGGGCTCCGAGCAGCTCCACATCGTGTTCCGATATCCACAGGGTGTGGGCGGCGATGAGATTCGGCCCGAGCACTCCGATGGCGTCGAGATACTCCACGGGACTCAGCCCC
The DNA here is from genome assembly GCA_963640185.1 of Lachnospiraceae bacterium. GTDB lineage: Bacteria > Bacteroidota > Bacteroidia > Bacteroidales > UBA932 > Cryptobacteroides. The sequence continues at coordinate 105,607 of CAVHXU010000023.1, forward strand.
TTGTGGGCCGCCTTGCTGTCTTCCAGCTCCTTCTTCGTCTCCGAAAGGTGGATGTGCAGGGGGAGATTGTGCTTGCGCGCGAATTCCGCAGCCCAGATCATCTTGTCCTCGCTCACCGAGTACGGAGCGTGGAAAGCCATCGAAAATCTCGAATTCGACGGCCAGGACAGAGAGTCCTCATAGAACCTCATACACCTCTCCTTGTCTTCCTCATCCTCCTTCGGAGTCGCCTTGTTGATGACGACATACGAAGAAACGGTTCTCAACCCCATCTCGCGGCCGGCTTTCTGACCCTGCCTCGGATACCAGTAGTGGTCGTTGAACGTGGTCGTTCCGCTTTTGATCATCTCCAGGCAGGCCACTTTTGTGCCCCAATAGACAAATTCCTCGTCGAGATTGGCTTCGATTTTCCAGACCCTGTCAAGCCACTCGTGGAAGGCGATGTCCTCTCCGACCCCTCTCATCAGCGACATTGCCGCGTGGGTGTGCATATTCACGAACCCGGGCACGGCCGCCATTCCGCTGCAGTCCATCCTTTCGGCGCATACGGTCTTTCCCGCCGTCGCCGCATCGTGGGGGACGATGCTCCGGATGATTCCGCCTTCGATCGAGATATCCTTTCTTACTCCGTCAATCTCTATGTTTTCGAGTAAAATGTCTGTCATTATGCCGCATAAATTTTCCAAAGGTAGCAAAAATCTTTGAATTATGGCGGAGAATACCTATATTTGCACAGTTGCAAAACCAGGTCGCGATGCTTGAACAGATTCAGAGTCAATTCTTTCGTCTGATCTCCGCCTATGAGACGGAAAGGAAGGAGAGGATTGCCCTGCAGGAAAAGCTGGACATCAGCATCAGGGAGACAGGGGATTGCAGGAAGCAGATAAAAGAATTAGAAACACAGATTGATAAACTCAGGTTGGCGAACGCCTTCTCCGCCGCGAAGCCGGACAACTCCGAATCAAAGAGGGAGATAGAGTCGCTCATCAGGGAAATCGACAGATGCATCGCGTTATTGAAGTCTTGATATGGGACAGAAGATCACATTGAAAATGTGCGGCAAGTCTTTCTCGGTTACAGTCAAGTCTGAAGAGGAGGAAAGGCTCAGCCGGAGGGCGGCCGCGGAGATCGATGCCAGAATCAATGCGCTGCAGAAGTCATATCCGGATTCGAGGATGGAGGACCTGCTGATTTTCGTGTCTCTGAACATCAGGGTGGGAGCCTTGAAGCAGAGCGGGATTCTCGAGTCCTTGAAAAAGGAGATAGATTCACTTGAGAAGTCAGCCGGAGAGTATCTTGAAAATATTGACGAGTTCGGCCGTTAGTCAATTGTTTGCTGAAAACAACACCAATCAATGGACCGAGGTAACTCGAAAAGGGGATGAAGGACCTATTTTACCCTTCGGGGGATTCTGCCTGGCAGGACGGAGGATTTCTGAACCTTGCGGAACTCAAATCTTATCAATTAAGATTTTCTGTCAACCCGACTAACGGCTTTTCTGATTGCCATCTGCTTCACGGAAGTGTTGCGGATGGCTTTTTTGTTGAGACATCGGGCTTTCCCGAAAAAGATAAATATTTGGTAATTAAAACAATACATTATGAGTACAATATTGATTGTCCTGATATCCGCAGTAGGAGGCGCCGTTCTCGCGCTGGGAATCTACTGTATCGTGAGAAGATTCATACTGAAGAATCAGAGCAGTGAAATCATCCGGCAGGCCCGCCTGGAGGCGGAGAACATTAAGCAGGAGAAGATTTTTCAGGCCAAGGAGAAGTTCCTGGAGCTGAAGTCCGAACACGAGAAGTACATCAGCGAGAAAAACGGAGAGATCAAGGATGCCGAGAACCGTATCCGCCAGAAGGAGAACTCCCTGAACCAGCAGAATTCGGAGCTCGGCCGCAAGAACAGGGAAGTCGAGGCCGTGCGCGAGAATCTCAGGGCCCAGGTGGAGCTCGCCAATGAAAAAGTGCAGGAGTATGAGAAGCTCCGCAACGAGGCCAACCGTCAGATAGAGAGCATAGCGGGAATGACTGCATCTGAGGCCAAGGCGCAGCTGATGGAGAATATGAAGGCCGAGGCCCGCACCGAGGCGCAGTCCTACATCAACGACGTGATGGACGACGCACGGCTGAACGCGGCCAAGGAAGCCAAGAGAATAGTCATCAACACCATACAGAGAACAGCATCGGAGACAGCCATAGAGAATGCGGTGACGGTGTTCAACATCGAGTCGGACGAAGTCAAGGGCCGCATCATCGGCCGTGAGGGCCGCAACATCCGCGCTCTCGAAGCGGCGACCGGAGTCGAGATCGTGGTGGACGATACTCCAGAGGCCATTCTCCTCTCCGCATTCGATCCTGTCCGCCGCGAAGTGGCGCGTCTTGCGCTGCATCAGCTTGTGACGGACGGCCGTATCCATCCCGCCCGCATCGAAGAGGTGGTGGAGAAAGTGAAGAAGCAGCTTGATGACGAGATACTTGAAATCGGCAAGCGGACCTGCATAGATATGGGCATTCACGGCATCCACATCGAGCTCATCAAACTGATCGGCCGTATGAAATACCGTTCCTCCTACGGTCAGAACCTTCTCCAGCACGCGCGTGAGGTGGCCAATATCGCGGCGACTATGGCTTCGGAGCTCGGTCTGAACTCCAAGGCTGCCCGCAGAGCCGGCCTTCTCCACGACATAGGCAAGGTGTCCGACACCGAACCTGATCTTCCGCACGCGCTTCTCGGAGCGAAGCTCGCCGAGCAGTACAAGGAGAGACCGGAGATATGCAACGCCATCGCGGCTCACCACGAGGAGACGGAGATGACTTCCGTCATCGCGCCTCTCATTCAGGTGGCCGATGCCATTTCCGGCGCACGCCCAGGCGCAAGGCGTGAGGTCATAGAGTCTTATATCAAGAGACTCAAGGATCTGGAGAACATCGGGAAGTCGTATCCGGGAGTGACCAAGACCTATGCCATCCAGGCCGGTCGTGAACTTCGGGTCATCGTGGGAGCGGAGCAGGTTTCAGACGAGCAGGCCGGCACTCTGTCCACGGACATCGCCAAGAAGATTCAGGACGAGATGACTTATCCCGGTCAGGTCAAGATCACGGTTATCCGCGAGACCCGTTCCATAGCTTTCGCCAAATAGGAATCCGGGCTGATCTCCAAAGACGGAAAAGACTAAACAGAAACAGTATAATATATGAGACGACTTTTCGCCTTTCTGTCCGCTGCGCTGCTGATATGGCCTTTGTCCGCCCAGCCGGCTGACCACATCACCTGGGAAGCGACCGCAGGACCGGTCGGGAACGGGAGGTTTGAACTCCGCCTCAAGGGTACGCTGTCTTCGGGGATGCACTCCTATCCCCTCGATTCCGAGCTTAACGCTCCGTCCGTGGAGTATGAGCTGCTGGAAAACTGCGAAGCCGAGGGTGCGCTGAAGGATAACAGCACCGTTTCCGGACACAATGGAGAGAATGTGGTTTACACGGAGCTTCTGCTCAGCCAGACATTCCGCCTGACCGGAGCGGCCGCCCATATCCGGGGCAGTGTGGCGGCCAACATCTGCGACAACTTCAACAACTGCTATCCTCCGGAGTATCACGATTTTGAGGTCCGTTTCGACGGCGGGGCCGCTGCCTTGAGCGGCGGGGCTGCCGCTTCGACATCGGATGGGGCTTCCGTCTCTGAATCGTCCTCTGCTACAGCGGATGCCGACGGTGAGGCCGCCGGGGCTGCCACAGGCGGTGTTTCAAAGGGCGCGAGCCTGTGGTCGCTGATATTGTCCGCGATACTGTGGGGCTTTGCGATGCTGCTCACCCCCTGTGTGTTCCCCATGATTCCGATGACGGTTTCCTTTTTCCTGAAATCCTCGTCGAAGCCGGCTCAGGGACGGTTCAAGGCATTTATGTACGGTCTGTTCATAGTGCTGCTGTACACCGTGCCCATTTCTCTCGTCATCTTCATTACCTGGATTTTCGGAGGCGACAGCGTCACCGCCGACATATTCAACTGGCTGGCGACGCACTGGCTGCCGAACATCATCTTCTTCATAGTATTTATGCTGTTTGCGGCCTCATTCTTCGGCGCTTTCGAGATCACTATGCCGTCGTCGCTGGTCAACCGGGCCGACAGCAAGTCTGACAAGGGCGGACTGGCCGGAGTGTTCTTTATGGCGCTGACCCTCGTGCTGGTCTCATTCTCCTGCACGGGTCCGATAGTGGGGACTGTGCTGATCCAGTCCACTCAAGGCCAGTTCTGGGCACCTATGGTCACGATGCTGGCTTTCTCCGTGGCTTTCGCGCTGCCTTTCACTGTGTTCGCCCTGTTCCCCTCACTTCTGACAAAGCTCAAGAGCGGCAGCTGGCTCAACTCCGTCAAGGTGGTGCTGGGCTTTGTCGAACTCGCTCTCGGACTCAAGTTCCTGAGCGTGGCGGACCAGACCTATCACTGGGGGATACTTGACAGGGAAGTGTATCTGGCATTGTGGATTGTCATCTTCACCCTGCTGGGGTTCTATCTGCTCGGCAAAATCCGCTTCAAGTACGATGAGCCCGTCGAAAAACTGGGAATCACGCGCCTGACTCTGTCCATAGCGGTTTTCGCTTTTGTGGTGTATATGATTCCGGGGATGTTCGGGGCGCCGCTGAAGGCGCTTTCAGGATATCTCCCGCCCATCACTTCGCAGGATTTTGTCCTGTCGCAGTCCACGGCCGCCCTGCCCGCCGCGGCTGTCGATGAGGACGGCCCGGATCTGGAGCTGCCTTATGGGCTCCGCGCCTATTCTTCTCTGGATAAGGGGATAGCCGCAGCCACGAAGGCCGGCAAGCCTGTATTCGTGGATATTTCCGGCCACGGATGCGTGAACTGCCGGGAGATGGAGTCAAGGGTGTGGAGCGATCCGAGAGTCCACCGGCTTCTCACGGAAAAGTACGTCATAGTGGCTCTCTATCTGGACGACAAGACCAAGCTTCCGGAAGAAGAATGGGTGCAGGACAGCGGCAGGGTCTATAAGGATCTCGGCCGCAGGAATTCCTATATCGCGCGGGAGAGGTTCAATGTCAACGCCCAGCCCAATTATGTGATTCTGAGTCCTGAAGGCAAACAGCTCACCGAGCCTCGCGGATACGACCTCGATGTGGAAGGGTATGTCCGGTTTCTCGAAAACGACAGTGTAAAGGCCCGCTGAAATGGCAGACAATTATCTGGAATACCGGAGGGAGGAATACGAAAAGAAAAAGGCGAAGGCCGAAAAGGAAAGACGGCTTGCCTACAGAAAGCGTATGGACGCCTACCGCAAAAAACTGGAGGAACAGTCCGGAAGCAAATGACACTCCCGGCCGTCTCGGGGGCTATAATTCTTCGAAATTGACGTCGGAGAACTTACCGTCACGGGAGTCTCCGCCGTTGTCGTGCGGCTCGCTGACCTGCTCCACGACAGGGCATCTCTGCTTTACGAACTCGATGACTTCCCTGAGACCCTCGCTGAACTTCTCGAAATCCTCCTTGTACAGGAAAATCTTGTGCTTGTCGTAGGCGTAGCTTCCGTCCTTCTCGACCCGCCGCTTGCTCTCGGTGACAGTGACATAGTAGTCATTGCCCTTGGTGGCCTTGACATCGAAGAAATAAGTCCTTTTCCCGGCTCTGACAGGCTTGGAAAAGACATCGTCACCAGTGCGCTCTATGCCTGCGCCGTCATAATCTTCGCGATACATTTTACCGTTATTTTTAACCTAAATCTCCGCAAAGATAGTTAGTTTTCTGAAATCGTTGTGTATCTTTGCACAAATTATTGTCGTAGATATGCTCAACAGAAGAATACTGAGGATAAAGATTTTCAAACTGCTCTACAGCGGCGCCGTTTCGGGAAATATGTCGATAAAGGACGCGTCCGCGCAGCTGAAGGAATCTTGTGAGGCGACCCGCAATCTGTATGTTTATCTCTGCGCGATGGTGCTGCCTCTCACCGACCTGGCAAGGGAAAGAGTCGAGGCTCTCCGCAACAAGATCAATCCCAGCGAGGAGGAGCGGCATCCTAATATGAAGTTCTGCGACAACGCTCTCGCCGCCGCCCTGTCGGAGAATCCCGATTTCAGGAAACAGTACCGGAACATCAAATATAACTGGGAGCCCTACGACCTGTACCTGAGGCGTCTGCTTGATGCCGTCGAAGCCAGTGATTTCTATCGGGAATATATGAGCTCCGGCAAGTCTTCCCTGAAAGAGGACTGTGACCTGTTTTCCAGGATTTACGGAGAACTGATCCCCGACAGCAACGGCATCGACGAGATTCTGGAGGATGGTTCCATCTACTGGAACGATGACCTGGCCTATGCGCTGACCCGGTGCTGCCGCACATTCGCGGAAATGGGCAGGGGAGCGGCGTGGCATCTTCCGGAGCTGTATCAGAGCAGCGTACTCGCCAAGGCCGGGAAAAATGTGGAAGATGACTCCCTGTTTGCGAAAAAGCTGCTGCAGAGCGCTTTCGTCCATTATCCGGAGTATTCGGCCCTGGTGTCCGAGTATGCCGCCAACTGGGATTCGGAGAGGATGTATGTCGGAGACATAGTGCTCGTCGCCCTAGCCCTGTCCGAGATAGTCACTTTTCCCGCCATTCCCGTGAAAGTGTCTATGAATGAATATGTGGAGATCTCCAAGTTCTACTGCACGCCGAAGAGTTCAGTCTTCGTGAACGGCATCCTGGACAAGCTGGTCAGGCGTTTCAGGGAGGACGGGAAGATCACCAAGGAATAGTCAATCAGAACATCAAATAGATTAAAAAAGATTTTATGAACACGCTTTTCGTTTTACTCCAGAGCGCTCCTGCCCAGCAGGGAGGCGGTTGGATGATGTGGGTTATGCTGCTACTCATCTTCGTGGTGATGTGGTTCTTTATGATCCGTCCGCAGAGAAAGCAGCAGAAGGAGCTGCAGAAATTCCGCGACGGTCTCAAGAAAGGGGACAAGGTGGTCACTGTAGGCGGCATCTACGGTACAGTCACTGAAATAAGGGAATCCAAGGTGATGATAGAGATTGACAAGGATGTCAGAATCCTTGTTGACAAGAACTCGCTCGTCAAGGACTATTCAGACGCGAAGCCTGCCGCCTGACAGAGGGCAGGTGATGGATGAGAGAGTCCCTTCATAGGTTAAAACTGTGGCTGGCGGCAAACAGGGAAGACGTTTCGCTTTTTCTGCTGGCCCTGTTTCTTGCATCCGCGACCTGGCTTATACACAATCTGGCTCTCAAGTACAATGAGGAACTGACCGTACAGATTGTGGCGCTGAGCAACATCGAGGGGCGTATGGAGAAGGCCGTCGCGCCGGTGGAGGCATCAGCCACCTGCCGCGCCACCGGCTACCGTTTCCTCCGCTTCTCTATGGGCGGCCGTCCGATGGGAGTCAAGGTGCACTTCGCTCCCGAGGATCTGCACTATGTGGAAGGGGATCTTTTCTACATCACCTCGGACAGGCTCAAGAATTACAGCAAGGACATATTCGGGACGGGGCTGACCGTGGATCACTTCAACAAGGACACTCTGTATTTCCGCTTCAGCAGCGAGAATTGCAGAAAGGTGCCGGTCCACATCGTTGAGAGGACTTCTTTCGCTCCGCAGTATATGAGCCGTCACGGACTCAGGGTCTCTCCTGACTCCGTCACCGTCTATGGCGAGGCATCGAGGATCGACAACATTGAGGAGGTCTTCACGGACATCATTTCATTGCGCAACCTTGATTCTCCGGCCGACGGGACGGTCTCTCTGGAAACTGTGCCCGGTGTCCGGTTCTCTCGCAGGAGCATCGACTGGAGCATTGACGTACAGCGCTTTGTGGAGATTGACAAGGTGGCTTCGATTGCCGTCCGCAATCTTCCCAAGAACAAGTCTCTGATTCTTTACCCGTCCAAGGTCCAGGTCAGGATGAAGTATCTCTTCCCGCTGGTTCCCGACATAGAGGATGTCGAGATCTTTTATGTCGATTACGGGGATTTCGCCTCTTCCATCAGCGGACAGTGTCTCATAAAGGCTGACGAACTGCCGGACGGCATACTCGGCTATGAGCTGTCCCGTGACATAGCAGAATGTGCAATACAAACAAAATAAAATGTTTATGAAAACCGATCCTACAAAAATACTGTCAGTCTCAGGTCATCCGGGACTGTACCGTTACATCGCGCAGGGCAGACAGGGAGTCATCATCGAGTCTCTTTCCGACAAAAGGAGAACTTGTGCCCCGCTCAGTTCCAAAATCACCTCTCTTGCGGACATATCCATCTATACCGATGAGGGGGAACTCAAGTTGAAGGAAGTGTTCCTCAAGCTTCATGACGCTCTTTCCGGGGCTGAGGCTCCGTCTTCCAAAGCTGCAGACTCAGAGATCGCCGCCCTTTTCAAGAAGGCGGTCCCGAACTACGACGGCAGCCGTTTCTATGTTTCCCATATGAGGAAAATCATAGACTGGTACAACAATCTGGTCAAGTACGCTTCGCTGGACTTTGCTGAGCCGGAGGAAGAGAAAAGCGGGGAGTAATGCGGAAATTGCTGGCAATCACCCTCGGCTGTTCCAAGAATACCGTTGATACCGAACATATTCTGGCGCAGGTCGAGGGAAAATTCTCGGTGGAGAGGATAGACGGCGGCTTCGAACAGGCCGCCGCCTGTTCCGTTTGTGCGGACATAGCTCTGATCAACACCTGCGGCTTCATAGGAGATGCCAAAGAGGAGTCGGTCAACACCATTCTCGCCATTGTGGAGAAAAAGAAAGCCGGGCAGATAGGGGAAATCTATGTGTGCGGCTGTCTGTCACAGCGCTATGCGGACAGCCTGCCCGAGCTTGTCCCGGAGGTGGACAAGTGGTTCGGCGCGAGGGATTTCAGCCCTCTGATCCGCGCTCTCGGAGCGGAACCGGCACCGCATCTCGGCAGCAGACGCTCCCTGCCCGGGAATCTACCTTACGCCTATCTCAAGATCTCGGAAGGTTGTGACCGCCGCTGTTCCTACTGCGCCATCCCCTTCATAAGGGGAAAACATCGTTCAGTCCCCATCGAGACGCTTGTCGAGGAGGCGGAAAGCCTTGCCGCCAAAGGGGTCCGGGAACTGATTCTCATTGCGCAGGACAGCACCTATTATGGTCTGGATCTATATCGCCGCAGGGCTCTTGCGCAGCTGCTGCAGAGACTGTCACAGGTGGAGGGGATACACTGGATCAGAATCCATTATTCCTATCCGGCCGATTTTCCGGAGGATGTGCTGGAGCAGATGGCTGACAACCCGAAGGTCTGCCGCTATCTGGACATCCCGCTGCAGCACATCTCAAACAAGGTTCTGGACAGGATGCACCGTCACGTCAGCGCGGAATGGACCCGCGCTCTGGTGAAGAAACTGCGTGAGAAAGTGCCGGGGGTAGCCCTCCGCACCACTATGATCGTGGGACATCCGGGCGAGGGAAGCCGGGAATTCAGGCAACTGCTCGATTTTGTGAGGGAAGCGCGTTTCGAGCGGCTCGGCGCATTCCGCTATTCCGAAGAGGAGGGGACTTATGCAGCCCTCAATTTCCGCGACAGTGTCAGGCCGGGTACCAAGAAACGCCGGCTGGACGAACTGATGAGCCTCCAGAGGGAGATTTCCTACGCTTACAACAGTAGCCGCATCGGCACGGTCACCGAGGTGATCGTGGATGCCTGGTCGGAAGCCGATTCCCTGTTCGTGTGCCGCAGCGAGTTCGAGTCTCCGGAGGTGGATGGCGAGATTCTTGTCGGCTATGACGGGGATGTCCTCGCCGGGGTAAAGCCCGCTGATATGGTGGGCAAGTTTATGAAAGTGAGGATATTGAACGCTGACGAGTATGATCTTGTCGCTAAAATCGAACAGCTATGACAAAGTGTCTCAAAAGCCTTATTCTTTCAGCCTTGGCAATGTCTGTGGCATTGTCCTGCTCACCGACCGTCTATGACTATGCCTACGATATGCGGCAGGCTTCCTCATCTGGTCTCGACCTGAACGGGAAAAGCGTCGCCGCCGTATATTTCGACAATCTCTCCGTGAATGACATCCTCTTCGAATCGGCTCTCGCCAACGCGTTCTGCGAAAGTATGAGCGGGGCTTATCCGGAAGCCGATTCCGCGGCTGTTTTCACAATGTCTCCGACGGACAGCCTCGATCTCTCGGACAAGGCCGTGTTAGCCGACATCCTGACAAGCACCGGACGGGACGTACTCTTTGTTTTCGAAGCACCGTCATTCTCCGGCGTGAATTATTCCCAGAGACTAACGGTCTATGATTCAATGGACAGCAGCGACAGACCGTACAGTTTTCAGGCCCGGGGGGAGATAGGGGAGGACAAAGTGGAAGCCGGCAGGACTGTCGGAGCCGGCATAGCGGAGTCTTTCCAGCCTGTCTGGAAGGAGAGGATTTTCCAGATAATAAGCTATGATTCAGGAAAATGGCCTGAGGCTGAAAACTATGCCGCACAGTGTCAGTGGAAAAAGGCGATGGAGCTCTGGCTTGCCGAGCTGGACAGCTCCGACACGGTGAAAAGGTCTGCGGCTGAATACAATCTGGCGCTTGCCTGCTATATGTGCGGTATGAATGATCTGGCGAAAGAGTGGCTCGACAAGTCTGACAAGGATTACAAATATGCCTGCTCACAGTCTCTCCGCCGCCTGCTGTGACGCAGATTTGCCATCGCGTCCGTTTCCTTCCGCAGGCAGGATTGGCCGGTGCCCGGGTGGCGCATCAGAGTTTTAATTTTATAGGATAGGTATGGAAGACTATGGTTTCATAAGGGTGGCTGCCGCCGTTCCCCTTGTCCACCTGGCAGATCCTGCCGGAAATGCGGAGGAGATATGCAGGCTGATGGATCAGGCGGCGGAACGCAAGGTGTCCCTGCTCGCTTTCCCCGAACTCTCGGTCACCGGCTACACCTGCGCCGATCTCTTCGGGCAGGAGATTCTCATCTCGTCCGCCGAAAAGGCTGTAGCCCGGATTGCGGAGCATAGTGCCGGGAAGTGCCCCACCGTTGTCGTCGGAGCTCCCGTCAGAGCCTGCGGACATCTTTACAACTGCGCAGTGGTCATCTCCGGCGGCCGTATCTGCGGAATCGTGCCCAAAATCCATCTTCCCAACTACAATGAGTTCTACGACTGTCGGCACTTCGCCTCGGGCGAGGATTTCCTTGGCAGTTCCCTGAAGCTGGATTATGCGGGACAATCCGCTCTGATGGCTGTGAATCAGCTCTTCCGGATAGGCGACACGTCGTTTGCGGTGGAAATATGCGAGGACCTGTGGACTCCGGTTCCTCCGTCATCGTTTCACAGCGTGGCGGGGGCCCGTATCATAGTGAATCTGTCGGCGAGCAACGAGGTCATCTGCAAGGATGCCTACCGGCGGAGTCTGATATCCCAGCAGTCCGCGCGGACCTCCTCCGCATATGTTTACTGTTCGGCCGGCTATGGCGAATCAAGTCAGGATCTGGTCTATGCTGGTGCGGCTCTCATCGCGGAGAACGGCAGCATTCTGGCTGAAAATGAACGCTTCAAGATGTCCGGGTCGATGATCATGGCAGATGTCGATGTGGACCGGCTTGATGCACTCCGCAGGAAAAGCAACACGTTCAGGGCGGCATCCCCGGATGGCCGCAAGGACTGGAAAGCGGAGTATATGACTGTGGATGCCGGCGAAAAGGCGGATACTGACTTCGGGAAGGAGCTGTTGCGCCGCGTTGATCCGCATCCATTCGTGCCGTCAGACTCCGGAGCGGAACTCGACCGGAGATGCCGCGAGATAATAGACATCCAGGTGCTGGGGCTTGCGCGGAGACTGTCTCACATATCGTCCCGAACTGCTGTAATCGGCATTTCCGGAGGGCTTGACAGCACTCTGGCCCTGCTCGTGACAGTTCTCGCCTTCGACCGTCTGGGCTGGAAGCGGGACAGGGTCATCGGCATAACGATGCCGGGCTATGGCACTACGGACAGGACCTGTCGCAATGCGCTTGACCTGATGGCCGCTTTGGGGGTAAGCTGCAGGGAAATATCCATTGTCAAGGCCTGTGACCGGCATTTCAAGGATATCGGACACGATCCTGACGTTCACGATGTCACCTATGAGAATTCTCAGGCGAGGGAGCGCACTCAGATTCTGATGGATGTCGCCAATCAGACCGGCGGAATCGTGGTGGGGACCGGGGATTTGTCGGAGCTTGCTCTCGGCTGGGCCACCTACAACGGTGACCATATGTCGATGTATGCAGTGAACGCCAGCATTCCCAAGACTCTTGTACGGCATCTTGTGCGTTGGGTGGCCGGGAATCATTTTGCCGCCGCCGTCACTGCCGCAAAGGAGGGTGGTCGTAGCGCGGAGGAGATACTGCTCGACATCACCGAGACCCCTGTGAGCCCTGAACTGCTTCCGGCAGGAAAGAACGGGGAGATTCTGCAGGTTACGGAGGATCTCGTGGGACCGTATGAGCTTCACGATTTCTTCCTGTACCATTTCTTCCGTTTCGGCTGTCCGCCAAAGAAGATACTCTTTCTGGCGAAAAAGGCTTTCGTGGGGGTCTATGACGAGGCTGTTATCGAGAAATGGCTCCGGACTTTCATCCGCCGCTTCTTCTCACAGCAGTTCAAGCGTTCCTGTCTGCCGGACGGGCCGAAAGTGGGCAGTGTGACTCTCTCTCCCAGAGGGGACTGGCGTATGCCGTCAGATGCCTTGAACACTTTGTTCTCGGAGGAACTGTCATCTGAGGATTAGCGTTCCGGAGTCAGCACGGAGTCCAGATACAGCGTGACCTTGTCCATCAGATGGACTCTGTCCTGTCCGAATACATTGTGCTCTGCGGTAGGATAGGGGAAGTAGTCCACTCTCACGTGCCTGCTGATGCATTCCTGAATGAAATTGAGGCTGTGCTGCCACAGGACAGTGTTGTCGATGGCGCCCTGGCAGATCAGCAGTTTGCCTTTCAGATTCCCGGCCTGGTTTATAAGACTTGACGCTTCATAGCCGTCGGGATTGAGTTCGGGGCTGTCCATATATCTCTCCCCGTACATCACTTCATACCATTTCCAGTCGATTACAGGCCCACCTGCGACGCCCGCTTTGAATGTCTCCGGATAATGGGTCATAAGTGAAATGGTCATAAATCCGCCATAGCTCCATCCGTGGACGCCTATTCTGTCCGCATCCACATAGGGCAGCGACTTGAGCATCTCCATTCCGACCATCTGATCCTCCATTTCCGCCCTGCCGCACTGTCTCCAGATTGCCTGCTCGTATTCAAGTCCCTGATACTGAGTACCTCTATTGTCCTGAACATAGACTATATACCCTCTTTGCGCCATATACATCTCCCAGTATCTGGTCATACCCAGCCAGGAATTGTTGACCATCTGCGAGTGCGGACCTCCATAGACATACAGTATCACGGGATATCGCTTCGCGCCGCTCGGATCGAAGTCACGCGGCTTTATAAGCCTGTATGCGTTCGAGTATTTCCCGTCCGCGCTCGGCACGGTGCCCAGGTCGATTTCGCAGAATGACCGGGTCTTTTCCGGAGCTTCGCAACGCTGCAGAACCTCGGTGCCGCTGCCGTCAGTGGCGGTGCACTGCAGAGTGTATGGGGTGTCAAGGGCGCTCCACACATCCAGAAACCTGCTGCAGTCCGGACTCAGCGTGATGCTGTGCCATCCGCTCTCGGAGGTGAGTCTCACTGTCTTGCAACTCTTTTGTTTCCAGAATTTGCCGGGCTTTGCGGCCGACTTGATTTCAGGCAGCCGCACTTTGAAGACCTGACGCTCCAGCGGACTCGCCTCGGAGGAATAGTAATAGACCCATTTCCCGTCATTCGCGATATATTCCACATCCGCATCCACCGCAGTCAGTCGCAGGATGTCGCCGTCCGTGGAGCAGAGGTAGAGATTGCGGTAGCCGTCGCGGTTGGCGGTGCGATAGATGAAGACATTGTCGCTGCCTCCGATGAACCACTGGGGGTCGAGCGGCTCGACATATTTGTCATTGTGTTCGCTCAGAATCGTTTTCACAAAATCTCCGCTTGACGCATCATACAGGTTGAGATGCATATTCTTCTGGCTTCGGTCCAGAACGGAGACGAGCAGCTGCTTCCCGGAAGGGGTCCAGCATACGTTCGTGAGGTACTGTTCGTTGTCAAAATCAGTGACTTTCAGATAGATGACATTTCCGGTCGCCATCTCATACACTCCCAGTGAGATGTGCTCGGAGGGCATACCTGCCATAGGGTATTTGATGGAGACGAGACTGCCTGTCCGGGTGGTGATGTCGAGAAGAGGAAAATCGCTTACATCGGATTCGTCCTTGCGGTAGAATGCGAATCTGTCTCCGGCAGGGGAGAGGAAAAGCCCTCTGTCGATGCCGAATTCGTTGCGGCTGACGGTCTCGCCATAAATGATCTGCGGAGATTCCGCCCTGATGACGACTTTCCCGTCCAGGCTTATCTCGGAGAGGCCGTTCACTCTTTTGGAACTCAGTTCCGGTCCGGCGTTCAGTCCGGCGTCCGGCATCCGGCTGCCCTTTTCGAGTTTTACAAGTTCGGCGCCGGCCCCCGGTTTCCAAGAGTACCTGTCAAGGCTGAATCGCAGATTCCTGCCCAATACGGCTTCCTCAAGTGTAAGGTCATCACGCCCCGTTCCGGCTTCCCTCACGGCGAAAACTCCGCTTTGGGCATAAACAGAAAGCGACACGCAGAGTGCCGCCGCGACAATCAGCAATCTCTTCATAATCATTATTCTACCTCAAGTATCTTGTCAACCACGTATTTCTGCTGCCCGCGCCAGGGCAGAGCCCCGAGATATTCCTTGTAATGGAGCTGAACCTGCCTGCCGCTGCAGCGCATAAGCGTGTCCGCAATGGCCTTGTCCTCCACCGAGAAATCAAACTCGTAGGACTGGATGGCCGTGGTCACTCCCTTGCTTCCTTTCTGGAAGCCCGCCTGAATGGCCCTGCCTTCGTATGTCTTCCACAGGTAGCCCTTATAGACCACGAAATTGAGTTCTCCCGCCTTGACACCTTCACCGAAGACATAGTAGAATTTGAACCACACGAATGCGGTGAGCGCGATTGTGACAAGTATGCTTGTCCAAAGAATCATTTTCCCCTTGGCTTTCATTCTGTATAATGTTCTGAATCAATACTTTTCCTTAAGGGAGATCCCCTCTCTGCCCAGGTGGAGCTCCAGAGTGTTTTCCATAAGCATGGCAATGGTCATAGGCCCGACTCCTCCCGGGACGGGAGTAATGTGTCCGGCCACTTTCCCGGCAGATTCGAAGTCCACATCCCCGCATAACTTGCCGGTCTCGGGGTCGCGGTTGATACCCACGTCGATGACGGTGGCTCCCTCCTTGATCATCCCGCCGGTCACCATTCCCGCTTTGCCGACGGCGACCACCAGTATGTCCGCCTCCCTGCAGACGGAGGCGAGATCCCTGCTTCGCGAGTGGGCGAGTGTCACGGTCGCGTTCCTGTCGAGAAGCAGCTTGGCGACAGGCTTGCCGACAATGTTGCTGCGTCCCACGACTACGGCTCTCCTGCCCTCGATCCCGATGCCGCTTTCCTCTATGAGCCTTATTATGCCTTTCGGAGTGCAGGGAACGGTGCATTCCTCGTTGAGCCACAGTCTCGCCACATTCAGCGGATGGAAGCCGTCGACATCCTTCTCGATGGAGATGGACTCGATCACCCTGTGCTCGTCGATATGCCCCGGGAGCGGAAGCTGTACCAGAATGCCGTCCACATCGGGGGACTCGTTCAGTTCCCTTATCTTCGCAAGCAGTTCATCCTCAGTGATGTCAGCATCCAACTGCACGGTCTCTCCGTCGATGCCGGCTCTTGCCGATGCTTTCATCTTGCCGCGGACATAGGAGCGGCTGGCCGGATTGTCCCCGACCAGTACCACGGCCAGTGTCGGAGCCCGTCCGCCCTCTTTTTTCAGCGTGTCCGTCACGGAGGCTATTCTGTCTATGATTCTGTCCGCCGTCGCTTTCCCGTCAATGATTTCTGCCATAACTCTCTGTGTCTTATGCCATAACAAAGGCTTTCCATAGCGGGGCCGGCGCAACAAGCAAGTCCCCTCTGTCCAATTGCCCCACAAGTACGCAAATTTACTGATTTTAGTCCAACCGTCAAAGGCGGAATGAAAAGGGGCTGGACAAAATGCGATTTTGTCCAACCCCTTTTCATTTGTCCAATCCCCAGTCACTATAGTGACAGCCCCTATGGGGCACTGGGGACCGTATTCCCCAGACCGCTTTTTACAGTACCGCCATAATGGCTCCGACCAGTGAAAGAATGGCGTAGAACTCAGGAAGTGCGGCGTAGATCAGAGTGTTGGTCATGACGTTGTGACCCTGGCTCTCGCCTACGATACCGTTTGCGCAGACCTGACCCTGACGGATAGCTGAAATGAGGCAGACGAGACCAACTGCGAGACCCACACCGAAGAGTTTGGGACCCAGAACCGCGAAGTCCGGTTTGAACACGACCAGCCAGAGCAGGAAGCCCACGAAGCCGTAGAGACCCTGAGTTGCAGGAAGTGCGGAGAGCACCATATAGGTGGAAGACTTCTCCGGATTCTTCTTCAGGGCGCCTTCCGCAGCATTTGCAGCAATGGTTGTTCCGTAGCTGGAACCGATACCGGCGAGGCCGAGCATAAGGCCAAGACCGAGATAACCTAAAATTTCATTCATAATTGTAAGATTTATTTGTTATTATTTTGTTTCAGAGGATTGTACTTGATGCCGGTACCTTCGTAACCGGAATTCTTGAAATACTCCACAAATGTCAGACGCAGCGGATGGACGAACGCGCCGAGGCAGGACATCGCGAGGTTCAGGATATGTCCGAAAATCAGTATCACTATGCAGAACACCCAGTTGAGTCCCGGCACAGGCACGTTCAGCACCATCTCGCCCATAAGGTTGAATGCGTTGCCGAGCATACCTCCTGCAAGTCCGAGCGCGTACAGACGGATGTAACTCAGAGTGTCGCTCATAAGTCCGGTCACCATATTGTAGGTGTCCCAGAGGCCTGAGCCGATGTTGATCAGAGGGTTACGTCCCGGAGTGTTGAAGATGTAGATGGCCAGTCCGCTGACAACGGCCAGAGCGATGACAGTCCATTTGAACGCTTCTGCGGAGAGAATGTCCGTCATAGCGAACGCCGTGGCTATTATGCCTCCTACGATCAGCACGGTCCATCCCCAGGTGCTTATAGTGCTCTTGAGGCCGAACCTCTTCGTGTATCCGACGGTCTTGATGATCATCGCAAGACAGATGTGGAATACTCCGATGCCGATTGCGAGAACCATCTGGGCCGGGAAACCGGCGATCTTGGCATCCGCGAACCATCCGTCAACGCAGATGGATTTCAGCCACGCCGGAGTCCAGGAGGCATCCAGAATGCCGATTCCGAAGAATGTCCCGAGGAACAGTCCCACGACCATAGTGGCGCAGCCGAGGAAGATCACAAGCCTGTACATCTTGCCCAGACCGGTGTTCCTCATCTTGTACTTCATCAGGATGCCTATCAGAACGAGCAGAATGCCGTATCCCGCATCTCCGAGACACATCGCGAAGAAGAGCATGAAGAAAGGTGCGAGCACCGGAGTCGGGTCGAATTCGTCATAGGCCGGCATTCCGTACATTCCTGTCAGCACCTCGAAATTTTTGGCGAACCAGTTGTTCTTCAGCTTGATGGGAGGATTGTCCTCCTTGGTGGCCGGGGCGTGCAGGTAGCAGATGCCCATTTCGTCAAATTTCCGGCACAGCTTCCCGTCATCGTCCGTCGGGGCGAAACCGGTGAGTACGCAGAGATAGTTCTCGGCGGCGGACTCGGACGCTGCGCCTGCAAGGTAGAGATCAAGTTCGCCAAGTTTCTCCTCATAGTCCCTTTCAAGAGAGCCGCTGCAGCATTTGAGATTTGAAATCAACTGTGCGTCGGCGTTCTGGGCTTTCTGCAGCTCTGACAGAGCCTTCTCGGCATCAGCCGCAGAACCTTCCGGAGCCGCCACGGGGTCTATCGGAAAACTGTATTCCCCGTCTTTGGGAGCGACAGTCACGAAATAGACGGTGGTACCGTTGTCGCTGATGATGCTGAGAGGGTAGAGCCCGGCCCAGTCCGGAGAAAACTTCTTTTTCGGGCAGGCGTAGTATCTGAACTTGAGCCCCTGGGATTCGAGCCTCTTGATATCGTCGCTGCGGAATTCTCCCCACGGGGTGCGGAGGGCGATTTCCTTGTTGACGGCCGCGATGGAGGCGCTCCTGTCGGAGATTCTCCGCTCGGTCTCAAGCACGGCCTTCACCGCCGGACCCTCGAAGTGGAAATCCTTGTCGGCCTCACCCTTGTCGTTCTTCAGCACGGTCAGGGCGCTCCTGATCTCATCGGCCTCCGCAAGCAGTTGGGCGGACCTGTCATCCACAGGCTTGAGGGAACGTGTCACATCCACGACTCCGAGTTCCTGAAGCTGGGCCAGGAAACCCTCCATCTGCTCCTTGAGCAGAATGAAGGAGTATTTAGTCATTTTAGTTACCATATTCTTCCTCCTCCTCTGCGGCGTGTCTCTCCTTGACTATCTTGGAAGCTGCCTTGGAAAGGTTCTCTTCGTCTTCCATATAACGCTTTATCTTGCGTATCGCCTCCTGATATCCCGGAATCTGCACCTTCTCGTACAGGTTGACTTTCTGGGTGGTCTTCTTCCTGTTGTGATCCAGGATGCGGCTTTTCTCCATATACACCTCAGACTCGATGCCCAGACGGGACAATTCCTTGAGGATCGCCACGCCGTCGGCATACCAGGCCGGCTTGGTGAAGGCATTGAACTCGTGGATTTCGTAGGAGATGCCCCTGAGGTCCGGAGTCTTCACTCCGGCCACCTTGACCGTGGCCAGTTCCACATCGGTAATCGATATGAGTCCCGGCTCGAATTCGTTCCAGAGGGCGGCAAGATAATCGTATTTTTTAAGGGCGGCTTCAAGATCTTCAATCAACTTCTCCGAATGCTCCTTGGCGCGGCGAACCTCGATGCGGAGAGCGCTTTCCTTATTCTTCAGAGTAGGGAGGGCGTTCTGGCGCATCTTCAGCTGCTTGCCGAGATTGTTCAGCGAAGTTTTGTTATATTGAAACTTTATTGCCATAACCTAATTCTTCCAGTATTTGTCTATCAAGGCCTGCTTGATGCCGGTCTCTGCCGGAGAGAAATGCTTTCCGAACAGTTCCCAGGCGGTGTCGAGCATCTCGGTGATGTTGAGGTTGACATCGATTGCGAGAAGTCTCGCGGCATATTCCTTGGCATAGTCGAGACATCTGAGGTCATAATCGGACAAGTCGAATCCGTTTTCGAGCTTGGTCTTGGCGTTCTGGGCGTCCGCAAACAGACGGACTGAAGCATTCATCACCTGGGAGTGGTCCTCGCGGGTCTTCTTGCCCTGAACGAGCTGCTTCAGACGCGAAAGCGAACGGAACGGGTCGATGATGACCTTGCCCGTGTCGGAATCGGTGCGGAGATAGAGCTGACCCTCTGTGATGTAACCGGTGTTGTCCGGAATGGCGTGGGTGATGTCTCCGTCGTTGAGCGTGGTCACCGCGATGATGGTGATTGAGCCTCCGTCAGGGAGCTGCACGGCCTTCTCGTAGATCTTGGCGAGGTCCGAGTAGAGTGATCCCGGCATAGAGTCCTTGGACGGAATCTGGTCCATACGGTTGGACACTATGGAGAGCGCATCGGCGTACAAAGTCATATCCGTCAGCAGCACAAGCACTTTCTCGTGTTTCTCCACCGCGAAGTATTCAGCGGCTGTAAGCGCCATATCTGGGATGAGCAGACGCTCCACAGGAGGCTGGTCGGTGGTGTTCACGAACGAGATGATCTTGTTGAGGGCGCCGGCCGACTCGAATTCGTGCTTGAAGTAGAGATAGTCGTCGTTTGAAAGTCCCATTCCGCCGAGGATGATCTTGTCCACGTCGGCGCGGAGCGCCACAAGGGCCATCACATTGTTGTACGGCTGGTCAGGGTCGGCGAAGAAAGGGATCTTCTGTCCGGTGACAAGGGTGTTGTTGAGGTCGATGCCGGCAATACCCGTCGGAATCAGCTCCGAAGGCTGTTTCCTCTTGTACGGGTTCACGGAAGGACCTCCGATTTCACGCTCCTCGCCCTCGATGGCAGGACCTCCGTCAATAGGTTCGCCGTACGCGTTGAAGAAACGTCCGGAGAGGTCTTCGCTCACATTGAGTGTGGGCGCGTGGCCGAGGAAAGTCACTTCTGCGTCGGTCGGGATGCCCTCCGTGCCGGCGAAAATCTGCAGCGTGATGAGGTCTCCCTTTGTCTTTACGACCTGCGCGAGTCTGCCACCGACTACGGCGAGCTCGTCATTCGCCACCCCGTCAGCCTTCAGGGAAACTGTGGCTTTGGTGATGCTTTCCAGCTGCGTATATATCTTCTTATATGCTCTATTTGCCATTGCTCAACGTGTTTTTGAGTCTGTTTTCATATTCAGTAAACTGCGCGCCCTTGAACTCGGAGTAGTTCATCTGTCTGAGAATGTTGATGAGATTCTTGAAGAACTCGCGGCACTTCTCGTAGTTTTCGAACTCGAACTGCCGTTCGCATATTCCGAGCACAAGCTCGACCATATACTTCTGGCGCTCCATAGGGCAGAGGGCGTCGACGGCATCGAATGCATCCTGCTGCAGTATCACGAAATCGATGAGTTCCGACTTCCAGTACAGCTCGTGATAGCTCATCGGCACTCCATCGTCGCCGAGAATGTTGATCTGTTCGTTGGCCTCCTTGCCTTTCTTGACCAGGTTCTTGAGCTCATTCACCCTGTCCACCCAGCCAGGAGTGACATTGTCAGAGAGATATTCCTGAATCTCGGGATATTCGAGATATTTGGAATACGACTCGGTCGGGTTGACCGCCGGGTATCTCTTCTGGTCGGCGCGGTTCTGTTCGAGAGCGTAGAAGCATCGCGCGCACTTTTTCGTGGACTCGGTCACCGGCTCCTTGAGGTTACCGCCGGCAGGGGACACCGTTCCGATGAACGTGACGGAGCCTGTCTGACCGTTGTTGAGCACGACCATACCGGCACGCGCGTAGAAGTTGGAGATGATGGCCGAGAGGTCAACAGGGAATGCGTCGGCACCCGGAAGTTCCTCCATACGGTTGCTCATCTCACGAAGCGCCTGCGCCCATCTCGAAGTGGAATCGGCGAGGAGGAGGACTTTCAGCCCCATCGCCCGGTAGTACTCGCAGATGGTCATCGCCGTATAGACGGAGGCCTCGCGGGCTGCCACAGGCATATTGGAAGTGTTGCATATTATGGTGGTACGCTCCATAAGGTGGCGTCCAGTATGAGGGTCTATCAGTTCAGGGAACTCGGTGAAGATCTCCACCACCTCGTTGGCACGCTCGCCGCAGGCCGCCATCACGATGACCTGGGCGTCGCCCTGCTTCGCTATGGCGTGCTGGAGCACGGTCTTGCCGCAGCCGAACGGCCCAGGGATGAATCCCGTACCGCCTTCCGCGATAGGGTTGAGAGTGTCGATCACGCGGACACCGGTCTCCATAATCCTGTTCGGCCTCGGCTTTTCGAGGTAGCCCTTGATTGCGACTTTGACAGGCCATTTCTGCACCATGGTGACATTGATGTCCTCGCCGTTTCCGTCCGTGAGGACCGCTACGGGAGTGTCTATGCTGTACTGTCCTGCCGGCAGAAGAGACTTGACCGTGTATTCGCCCGAGAATGAGAACGGAACCATAATCTTGTGGGGAAGCCATCCTTCCTTCACTTCTCCGAGCCAGTCCGCGGCCACCACCTTGTCGCCGACCTTGGCGAGAGGAGTGTAGTCCCAGAGTTTGTCGTGGTCGAGAGGGGAGGTGTATTCTCCTTTTTTGAGGAACACTCCCGTCATTGTGGTCAGATTGTTCTGGAGTCCGTCGTAGCAGCTTGAGAGCAGTCCCGGGCCGAGACTGACTTCAAGCATCTTGTTCTCGAACTCCACGCTGTCCCCGTTCTTGAGGCCACGGGTGCTTTCAAACACCTGCACCGCAGCATTTTTCCCGTTGACCTTGATGACTTCCGCCATCAGCCTGGTGCCGTGTTCGTCGATGTAGCAGAGCTCGTTCTGGGACACCGGGCCGTCCACCGCCACCGTCACAAGGTTGGATACGATGCCCGTAACCTTTCCTGTCGTTTTAGTCATAATATTGATTTTTATTTGTTTCCAATTTGAATGTGCCTCTGACTTCATCGACGAGCCTGCGGAAAAGCTCCCTTCCGCTTTCCTCGTCCAGCCTGTACCAGCGGGCTGCCACCTGCATCTTGGCGATGAAGGCGAGCACGGCGTCGATGTCGAAGAAGTTGAACACCGTGAGCCGGGAGATCTTGTCCCAGACGAGATCGTCGAGTCCTCTCTCCCTTGAAAGCAGGTCGTCCCGCTCCAGAACGCCCTTCACGGCGGCCTCCTCCTCGAACGGGAACTCCGCGGGATCTCCGTTGGAGTCTCTCAGAGTCACCAGATCCTTTTCCGCCTCGCGGCCGAGCTCCCTGTTGAGGTAGCGGACTTTGGCGTTGCGGAGATTGAGGTCGAAAGTGAAATACTCCCTGATGAACCTGTTGGCGTGCCTGACAGCCTCTTCATAGAATTCGGGAGTGAGACAATTCTCGTCATAGCCTTTCAGCAGAAAGTCCACGATGCCGTTGTCTTTCCTGTCGAGCTGGCTGCGAATCTCGGCGATGAACAGGTCCGGAGTGGTCTCGCCGAACTTGAATCCGCTGTCAATGACAGGAAGTCCCGCGATTATGTACTCGTAGTTCTTCATTATTTCGCGGAATCCTGACCGAACAATATCTTTCTGGTCGCAGGTCTGAGGTATTCGCCGATGAGCTCCTTGAACGCCTCATCGGTGAAGTCGATGAAATAGCCGCCGTCCTTGGGACCGATGGTGAAGCCTGCGCCTGTCTTCCGGTTGAAGACGACGCTGACCTTGCCGCCGAATGTCTTGGAGATCTCCCCGGCAAGCACATTCCCAAGCGACTTTTCGGCTGCCTCGGGGAGAGTGACGACGAGTCCCTGCTCTTTCTTCAGTCCCTCCACGGAAGCGAGTATGAGCTGTTTTACGAATTCGTCCGATGAAAGCGCCTTGTCCACCTTAGGGTCAACGGCCCGGGCGATGACCAGCTTTTCGACAGCTTGACGGACAGCGCTTACAGCCTGCCTTGAGGCAAGTGCGATGTCTCCGTCGGTCTTCACCTTGAGGGCTTCGGCATCCTTGCCCGCCTTGGCGACGATGGCTTCAGCCTCTTTCCTTGCTGCCGCGACGATGGCTTCAGCTTCAGTCTTAGCCTTGGCGAGAATGGCCTCTCCCTCGGATTTTCCTTTCGACAGACCCTCGTTGTAGAGCTTGTCCGTCAGTTCCTGCAGTTTGTTATCCATATATTGATTTTTAATTATTTCTGTCAATCCCGCTGCTGCGCCACGGATTGGGGCGAGCGGCTGCAAATCTACAAAACAAAACGCACTCCACAAAGCTGGGAATGCGTTAAATTGAATATTTTTTGTGCAAAAATGTAATTTTTCGCCTGCTGTTCCGTCCGATATGAAAGATGTCCTGACATCGCGGCCGACGCTCCCGGTTTTTCTATCCGATGGTGACTATTGCCGCCCCTTCGGGCACAGTGTCGCCTTCTTTCACGTGTACGGCTGTGACGGTCCCACCTGAAGTGGCCTCGATGCTGTTTTCCATCTTCATCGCTTCGAGAACGGCCACTTCCTGACCCTCTTTCACTATGTCTCCGACCTTGACGGGCACGCCGACTATGATGCCGGAGAGGGGGGATGTGATGACATCGCCTCCTGCCGGGGACTTTGCCTGCGGGGCGGTCGTCTGCACGGACTCCTCCCGCGGCACGGGCTGTCCCGGCGACGCCGGCGCCTGGCCGCCCGCGCCCGGCGCAGATGCGCCGGCGGACATTGGTGCGGATGCACCGGCTGTCCGCTGCGCTGAGGACTCCGTCCCCTGAGTGGCGGTCTCGCAGTCTTCGTACCTCACAAGATAATCCCTGCCGTTGACGGACACGTCGGCTGCACCGTCTCCCGCGGAATTTACCGTGACATCGAAGTCTTTGCCGTTGATATGCAATCTGTATCGTTTCATAGCTATTTTCTCCTGATTGTAATTATGTAGCTCTCAATGTCGTGCAGGCTCGGATCTCCGAGATTCCGGGGAAGTGACACCCGGCCGCGGAGCTGCTCTCCCGCAGCGCGGACTCCGGAAGATGCGGACACAGACCCTCGATAGAGGGAGATGGCGGCGGCTATTGCGGCCGCTTCATCCTCCGACGGCCTGCGGAATCTCCGGAATGTGTTTCTGAATATTCCCATAACCCTTACATCGGCAGATTGTCGTGCTTCCTCCGTGGCATCTCCTGCTTCTTCCCCTCAAGCTGCACCAGCGCCCTGATGACGCGGAATCTGGTGTTTCTCGGCTCGATGACATCGTCGATGTAGCCGTAGGAGGCCGCATAGTAGGGATTGCAGAAGAGATCATTGTATTCCTGCTTCTTCTCCTCGGCCTTGGCTTCTCTCTCCGCCGGGTCGGTGATGGCCTTGAGTTCCTTGGAATAGAGAATCTCTACGGCTCCGTCGGCTCCCATCACAGCGATGTTGGCGGAGGGCCAGGCGTAGTTGACGTCTCCGCGTATCTGCTTGCAGCTCATCACGATGTGTGCCCCTCCGTAGGATTTGCGCAGTGTGACCGTGATTTTGGGTACTGTGGCTTCGCCGTAGGCATAGAGCAGCTTCGCCCCGTTGGCGATGATGCCTCCGTATTCCTGCTGCGTGCCGCAGAGGAAGCCCGGCACGTCCACGAGAGTGAC
>CAVHXU010000024.1:0-68430 GCA_963640185.1 Lachnospiraceae bacterium
TCGTAACAAGGTAGCCGTACCGGAAGGTGTGGCTGGAACACCTCCTTTTTGGAGCAGTTTCGACGACGAGCTCTCGGGCACGGTACTCTGAACGAGTGCATATCCTGTTCCGCAGTCTTTAGGGGAGCATAGCTCAGTTGGTTCAGAGCGTCTGCCTTACAAGCAGAGGGTCGGGGGTTCGAATCCCTCTGCTCCCACAACAGTTTTTAAACAGTCCCGTAGCTCAGTTGGTTAGAGCACTACACTGATAATGTAGGGGTCAGCAGTTCAAGTCTGCTCGGGACTACTGCAAAGATGAACTCAGCGGTTGGGATTCGGTTGTGACGATTGAGGATGGGAAATCTGACGCGGAGATCAGTTGAAAGAACGACAATGGGGGTATAGCTCAGTTGGCTAGAGCATCTGCTTTGCAAGCAGAGGGTCGTCGGTTCGAATCCGTCTATCTCCACAAAAAAAGCACTCTTAATAGAGTGCTTTTTTTGTGGAGATACCAACCCCCGCAGCAGAGCTGCGACCCCTACAGGGGTATGTACGGCCTCCGGCCGGGCTGGCCGTGCCCGCCTGTCGCTTTGCTCCGAGTCCGTAGAGTGCTTTTTTTTGTGGAGATACCAACCCCCGCAGCAGAGCTGCGACCCACACTTCTATTTTCCCTGCAGTTTTTTTGTCTGTTCGCGGACAAAGGAATCGTCCTCGAAATAATTGATTCCCATAGCCTGCTTCACATCGTGCAGAGTCCTGGCGGCCACTTCACGCGCCCTCTCGCTTCCCTGCCGCAGAATCTCGAACACCGCCGGCACATCCTTCTCAAACTCTGCGCGGCGCTCGCGTATCGGAGAAAGCTCCTCGTCGAGGACCGCCAGCAGGAACTTCTTCACCTTCACATCTCCGAGCCCGCCCTTCGTGTAGTGGGCTTTCAGGGCATCAAGGTTCTCATATTCGGGAAGATAGCGGTCGAAATGCTCCGGCTTGCAGAAAGCGTCGAGATAGGTGAACACCGTGTTTCCCTCCACCTTGCCAGGGTCTTCCACACGGAGATGCCCCGGGTCTGTGAACATCCCCATCACCTTCTTCTTCAGGACATCCGCCGGATCGGACAGATAGATGCAGTTGCCGAGAGACTTGCTCATCTTCGCCTTGCCGTCGGTGCCGGGAAGACGGCAGCAGACTGAGTTTTCCGGGAAGACGGCCTCGGGCTCCACCAGCACATCGCAGTTGTACACGCCGTTGAACTTGCGCACAATCTCGCGGCACTGCTCGATCATAGGCTCCTGATCCTCACCCACCGGGATGATATTGGCCCGGAAAGCGGTGATGTCGGCGGCCTGGCTCACGGGGTAGGTGAAGAATCCGGCAGGAATGCTCTCCCCCTCGAACTTTCTCATCTCTATCTCGCTTTTCACGGTAGGATTGCGGTGCAGACGGGCAATCGTGACGAGGTTCATATAGTAGAACGTCAGCTCGCACAGTTCCGGTATCAGGGACTGGATGAATATGGTCACTTTCGACGGGTCAAGCCCTACGGACAGGTAGTCGAGCGCCACCTGCAGAATGTTGTCGCGCACCTTGCCAGGATTGTCAGCGTTGTCGGTAAGAGCCTGTGCGTCAGCGATGAACACGAACATATCGTCATATCCTCCCTGATTCTGCAGTTCCACCCTGCGGCGCAATGAGCCGACATAATGTCCTATGTGAAGTCTGCCGGTAGGCCGGTCGCCTGTCAAAATGATCTTTGCCATATCGAGTTGCTGTTTTATACCACTTTTTCCGCTTGAACCGCGAAGTTAAGCATTTTTGTAAGTATATTTGCACATTTGCTCCGCATAATTGGGCTCTTGATCGCTAACATACCGCGTATGAAACAGGATTGGAAAGACATCGCATCGCATTTCAGCCTCGAAGGGGAGATCATCGACATTCATCCCCTCGGTGAAGGCTTCATCAACGACACTCTCATCGTCCGGACCGCAGGCTCTGCGCCTGACTACATACTGCAGCGCAAGAACAAGGCTGTGTTCCCCGATGTGCCCGCTATGATGGAGAACATACACAAGGTGACAGAGCATATCAAGGCAAAGGTGAAAGACCCTCTCCGCGAGACTCTTACCGTCACCCCGGCCCGTGACGGACGGCTTTACTGGCAGGATTCGGACGGCGAATTCTGGGCGGTCTGCCTCTTCATTGACGGCACGCTCAGCTACGACAGGGCGGATTCTCCGGAGCTGGCCTATCAGGGAGGCGTGGGCATCGGACGTTTCCAGTTTCTTCTCGCCGACTTCAATGAGCCTCTCGCCGAGGTGATCAAGGGATTCCACGACATCCACTGGCGTTTCCGGCAGTGGGATGAAGCTCTGAAAAGAGATGCGGCGGGGAGAGTGTCACAGCTGGAGGAAGAGATTGGCTGGATCGAAAGCCGCCGTCAGCGGATGTATGACTTCTGGAATCTGGTCAAAAGCGGCGAGATCCCTATGCATATCAGCCACAACGACACGAAAATCAGCAATATACTCTTCGAGGCCAAGACTCGTGAAGTGCTTTGCGCCATCGACCTCGACACCGTGATGAGCAGTACTGTCCTGAACGATGTCGGCGATGCCCTGCGTTCCTACACCAACACCGGAGCCGAAGACGAAAAAGACCTCGACAAGGTGTCTATGGACATAGAGATGTTCCGCTCCTACATCGCCGGCTATCTCTCGGAGATGAGAACCTCCCTGACTCCGGTCGAGATGGAGCATCTCGCTTTTTCCGGACTGTACATCACCTACGAGCAGGTGCTCCGCTTCCTGATGGACTACATCGACGGCGACACCTATTATAAGACGGCCTATCCTGGGCACAACCTCGTGAGAACGCGCGCCCAGTACCGTCTGCTGCAGTCTATGGAGGCCCAGTATGAGCGGATGTGCGAGATAGTCACGGACTTGTGCCGTGAAGTCTGTTGAGCGGACATAAAATAAAAGCTGAGAAGTTTTATCTGTATGGAAAAAATCTTTATTCCGATTTACCGTTTCTTTCGCAGGCACAGAGCCGTTATGTGGACGCTGATGACAGTGTCTTTCGCCGTGTTCGTGTTTTTCGGAGTGCAGCTGAAATACGAGGAGAACATTCTCAAGCTCCTGCCGCAGACCAAGGCTTCGCAGAGCAGCTACATCGCTTTCGGCAATCTCAGAGTCAAGGACAAGCTGTTCATCCAGATAGCTCCGAAGGGTCTCAGGGCGGCGGATGTGCTTTCCGCTGAAGCGGCTGCCGGAGATGCGCTCCACGGGGATGACAGCTATGGGGCGGAAAATGACGAACTCGCGGCGGGCGGCGTTCCTGATGTGGAGACGATGTGCCTCTACTGCGACGAACTGATGGACTCGATAATCCTGTCGGACAATGAGGGGCTTATCGCGAATGCCCTCTACCGTCTGGACGACGACTTGGCCGTCAACGGGATAGACTATGTCCTCAGCACCCTGCCGACATTCGTGTCGGATGAGTGTTACCAGGCATTCGACAGTCTGCTCACCTTCGAGAACATCCGTGCGCAGATGGCTGTGAATGCGGGACTTATTGAGAATGACGAAGACGGCAATCTGTCAATGATGGTCTCATACGACCCGGCAGCCCTGCGCAAGGGTATGATCGGAGAGGGGCTTGCACTTAAAAACGGTCTCGGAGGATTTTCGGTGCAGGACAATCATTTTTTCTCGCCCGACCACAAAGTGGTGATGGCATTCGTCAGCCCGGACTTCAGCTCGATGGACTCCAAAGCGGGCATCGAACTGGTGTCCCGCATCGAGAAACAGGCTGACAGATTCACCAAGGCTCATCCGGAAGTGGAGGTGTTCATCCACGGCTCGCCGGTGATGAGCGCCAACAATTCCCGCCGCATCAAGGCCGACCTGGTGCTGACGGTGTGCCTGTCGCTTCTGATAATCTGCTGTCTCATAGCATATTGCTTCAAGAACAAGAACTCTCTCCTGTTCCTGCTGCTGCCGGTGGTCTATGGAACGTTCTTCGCTCTCGCCTGCGTCTATTGGATCAAGGGCGGGATGTCGCTTATGGCCATAGGGATAGGCGCGGTGGTCCTGGGAGTGGCGTTGAGCTATTGTCTCCACGTGGTCACGCACTACAAGTATGTCAGCGACCCCGAGCAGGTGCTCCGCGACCAGTCCACCCCGGTGTTTCTGGGATGCCTCACCACAGTGGGAGCTTTCGTCGGACTGCTTTTCACCAGCAGCGAACTTCTGAGGGACTTCGGCATATTCGCGTCCTTCGCGATGATAGGCACCACATTCTTTTCCCTCGCCTTTCTGCCGCAGTTCTTCAAGCCGGAGAACAACCGCCGTTCCGAAAAGGCGTTCTCGCTGCTCCGGAAGATCAATTCCTATCCGCTCGACAGCAACAGATGGGTGTTGGGAGCGGTCATCGTCATCACCGTTGTCTGCGTATGCCTGCCGGCGCCCAAGTTCGACAGGGAGCTCAAGCACATCAACTATGTCTCACCCAAGGTCAAGGAGGCTCTGGCTCTGTACAATGCGGAGAACAACCGGGGCTATGCCTCACAATACTACGCGACTTCGCACTTCGACCTCGATTCGGCCCTCCTCTACAATCGGGCTGTGACCGGGGTGCTGGATTCCCTGCAGCGCGAATCCGTGGTGAAGCAGTACTCCAAGGCGGGGGCGCTGTTCATCCCCACGGAAGAACAGCAGAGACGCATCGACGGCTGGAGCGCCTACTGGCACTCCGCCGCCCCCGGCCACAGCCACGCCCGTCTGGACGAGGCCCGTCATGACATTTCCCGTGCTGCCGCCGAGTATGGACTGTCCCCGCGCTTCTTCGAGCCGTTCTACAATCTCTGCGACGCCGTCTATGAGCCGTCAAGTCTCTACGACTCGGGAGTCCTGCCCGAGGGACTGCTCTGCAACTTCATAGAACAGGCCGCCGACGGCTCCTATGTCGTCCTGACTTCCGCCCTGATGCCGGAAGAGATGAAGATGGAGGTGAACAAGGCCGTTGACCGCCAAGCGCATTCACTGGTCATAGACCCGTTCTACTACACCGGCGATATGGTAGAGATCATTCACTCTGACTTCAATACAATTCTCTGGGTGTCAATGGTTTTTGTCTTCATCGTCCTGCTGGTCTCATTCCGCTGTCTCGGCCTGAGCATAGTGGCATTCCTGCCTATGACGCTCGGCTGGTTCATAGTGCAGGGAGTGATGTGGACTTTCGGTCTGGAATTCAATCTCATCAACATCATCATCGCCTCATTCATCTTCGGCATAGGTGTTGACTACAGCATATTCGTGATGCAGGGACTGCTTGCAGGTGCTTCGGGCTCCGACACACGGCTTCTCACCTACCACAAGTCCGCGATTTTCCTCTCGGCGGTCATTCTGATAACGGTGACAGGCTCGCTGCTGTTCGCCCGGCATCCTGCGATCCGCTCCATCGGGATATCTTCGGTGGTCGGGATGAGCGCATCGATAATCCTGGCCTACACCCTGGAGCCGTTCCTGTTCAGGGAGTTGATGAAGATACCGTATTACAGGAAACGCTATTGTAAAGAGAATCAATGATATGAAAGGAATGATAATAGCGGCTGCGGCCGCACTGGTCTGTCTGGATGCTGCGGCACAGGCTGACAAGATCGAGTCTCTCAACCGGAATCTCACCACGGTGGAGGCCTATTTCTCCGTCACGAAGACATTCGCCGCCAACGGCAGGAAAACAAACGGAGAGGGCACTCTCTATTTCGAGACTCCCGGGAAAATGGCTATGGTGTACACCACTCCGCCTACCGACAGGCTCATCATCAACGACTATAGCTTCTATCTGGCAAAAGGCGCCAAGAAAAACACTTACGACACCCGCAAGAATGCGATGATGCGCAACCTGAGTTCGACGCTGATCAACTGCACGCTCGGAAAGCTGCAGACCGTGGCCGACGAGAACGATGCGGAGATAAGCGTCAGGGAAAACGGAGCCAATTATGACGTGGTGCTGAAGGCCCGCCGGAAAGGGACAAAGGGATATTCTGAAATATCGCTTTCCTACCGCCGCACTGACGGCATCCTCAACTATATGAAACTCACGGAGTTCAACGGCAACAGCACGGAGTACAGGTTCTCCGGCTTCAAACTCAACGGCAGCGTGGCGGAGAATCTCTTCAGAGTCCCCGTCAATGCCGACAGAAAGGCAACTCCGGAACCGGCTCCGACCATCTGATCCCGCCGGAGTATATCAGCGCGGACATCTGAAAATCACCCGCGGCGCAGCCGCTTCAAAACACAGACGATATGACAACAGGGGATTTGGATCTTTTTCTGGAGATTCTCAACGTGGACTCCTCCTCTTCAAGGGAGAGGACTCTGTCAGATCTTCTTGCCGGGCGTTTCCTCACTTCGGGGAACAGGCTCGAAAGGTTTCCCGTGGTGACTCCCGATGCCCCGCAGGGTGACGGGACCGAGAATCTGCTGTTCAGCTGGGGCGTTCCGAAGCTGTTCTTCTGCACGCATATAGACACCGTTCCACCGTATATTCCGCCTTCCGTGGAGGTGCAGCGGCAGGGAGAATCGGACGAGATCATCATCAGAGGGCGCGGAAGCTGTGACGCCAAGGGACAGATTATGGCTATGTACGATGCCTGTCTGCAGCTGGAACGTGCCGGAGAGGAGGGTTTTGCCCTGCTGCTCCTGTCGGGGGAGGAGTCCGGGTCGTTCGGAGCGAAGTCGTTCCGGCAGATGTATCCGGGCGGGGAGTATCTGATTGTGGGGGAGCCTACTTGCAACAAGATGGTATCCGCGTGCAAGGGGACCAAGTCCTTCGAGCTCACGTTCAGGGGGAAAAGCTGCCATTCGGGCTATCCGGAACACGGCGACAGTGCCATCGAGCATTTCGTGGACTTTATGAACAGGCTTCGTGCGGAGCAGTTCCCTTCCGACCCGGTACTCGGAGACACCACCTGGAATGTCGGCAAGCTTTCGAGCAGCAATCCTCAGAACATCCTGAGCGAATACCTCAGCTGCCGTCTCTACTTCAGGACGACTTTTGCCACCGACGAAGCCGTGTCTCGGTTTATGGAGGAGCAGGAGAGCGGGACTCTGTCCGTCAAGGCGTACGGCGGCGACAGCCCGATGAATTATATGACGCTGGACGGCTTCGAGACGACCACGGCCGCATTCGGCAGCGACGCTCCCCAGCTCGGCAATTTCCGCCACAGGATTCTGTGCGGCCCGGGCTCGATACTCGACGCCCACACTGATTGGGAATATGTCAGGCTGAGTGACCTGAAAAAGGCGTCGGAACAATACGTAAGGATATATTATATGCTTTCCGCCCGTTGCTGAATCCAGACGGACAGCGGTGTGTTTGTGGTTTGAACAAAAGGTGAGACAGATCTCAGGGAAATGATAGTGATGAAATTCGGCGGCACGTCCGTCGCAAATTTTGAGGCGATAAGCAGAACCGTCGGCATCGTGGAGACAAGAGTCCCCAGGAGACCCGTCGTGTGCGTTTCCGCCCTGTCTGGCATCACTGATCTGCTCTACCGCATCGCCGACAAGGCCTCCCGTTCGGAAAGGAGCGAAACAAAGGAGTTGCTCGACTCTCTCCGCTCACGCCATATCGCCCTTGCGCAGTCGCTTCTGTCGGGACATCCGGAGCTCTTCGACAAAGCGGCGGGAAAAGTCGGTGAACTCTGCGACGGACTTTCCGCCGTGACTGCTTCCGTGCTGGCTCTCGGTGAACTTCCGGACAGGATCAAGGCTGTGATAATCTCTTATGGTGAACTGCTTTCCTCCACCATCATTTCTTTCGCTATGAACAGCCGGGGCATCCGGACCGCTTTCGTGGACGCGAGGCAGATGATCATCACCGACGGAGAGTACCTCAAGGGCGTTCCCGATATGGAACAGATAGAGCGGCGGGTTCCCCAGATCATTTCCCGGGCCTTCGAGGGCAATGAAGCGGTCATCACCCAGGGCTTCATCTCAGCTACTGCCACCGGCGCAGGTACGGTGCTCGGCCGGGGCGGCTCCGACTATTCCGCCTCCCTCATAGGCGCCGCCCTCGATGCTGAGGCCATAGAAATCTGGACAGATGTGGACGGCATCCACAGCTCGGACCCCCGCGTCGTCCACGATACGAGGAGGATAGACAGGCTTTCATTTCCGGAGGCGGCGATGATGGCTCAGTACGGCGCCAAGGTGCTGCACCCCATGACCATAGCTCCAGCCGTCAGGAAGAGCATTCCCATCTATGTGCTGAACTCGATGATGCCTTCCGCTCCGGGCACCGTGATCCTGAACGACAGCCGTTGCGGCGGGGCCAAGGCGGTGGCTTTCAAGAGGAATGTGTATCTGGTCGAGATAAGCGGCATCAGCGAGTCCGCACTGCGGGATGAGCTGTCACGCAGAAGGCTGAAAGCGGACATCTTTCTGCCCCGTTCCGAGTCGGACTTCGTGCTGACCCTGGATTTCACACAGCGGATAGGCGGAGTCATAGAGGATCTGGCGGAACGCTGCGGGATAAGTCTGCACACGGGAGTGGCGCAGATATCGGTCATCGGCAGCGGAATGCACTCTCTCCCCGCTTTTCTGACAGCCCGGGTGCCTGAAATCGCGGCCTCCGGAGTCCGCCTTGAGACTCCCGAGAACTTCAGTTTCACTCTGCCGCGCGACAGAATGGAAGACTGCGTGAGAGGCATCCACAAATGTCTTTTCGAGACATCCTGTCAATAATATTCACATTTCCGAAAATTATCTCTAAATTAGTGGTCTTATGATTAAGGCTGTTATCAGCGGCTACGGCCGTATGGGGCATATGGTAGAGGCGGAACTCGCCGCACGGGGCATCGAACTGGTCTGTGCCACCGAGGACATCCGCTCTGTCGACAGGGATGCCGCACGCGAATCCGTCTGCATAGACTTCACCACTCCGGAGGCCTTCAGGGAGAACTATAAGTTTCTCGCCGCCGCCTTCAAGGCGGTGGTCGTGGGCACTACCGGCTGGAACGACATCGCGGAGGACGTGTTCCGCGAGTTCCGCGAGAGGGGGACCACTATGATCTGGGCATCCAACTTTTCTGTCGGAGTGAATGTGCTGTTTGCTGCAGTCGAGTTGATATCCAAGAAGTTGGGCGAGTCGGGAGGCTATTCCCCCTTCATCGTCGAGACTCATCATATTCACAAATTGGACGCCCCGAGCGGTACTGCCAGGTCGCTGGCCGCATTGGTCGATGAGGGCTTGGAGGGCCGTCCCGGCTCGGACAGGGACTTGAGTTCCAACGGGCCGGTGCAGATCCGGTCCATCCGTTGCGGCGAGATAGCCGGCATCCACGAAGTGGACTTTGAAGGCCGTTTCGACCGCATCCGCATCTCCCACGAGGCTTTTTCCCGTGCCGGATTTGCACAAGGCGCGGTCCTGGCGGCAGTCATGACAGAGACCGTAAGCGGCGTTCACGAATTTAAGGAGTTGTTATGAAAAATCTTTATCTGCACGGCTGCGGTACTGCGCTTGTCACTCCGTTTCGGGGGCAGAGCGTGGACTATGAAGCTCTCTCCGGGCTTCTTGACTATCAGTTGAATTCCGGGATACACTTCCTCGTTCCGCTCGGCACGACGGGGGAGGCGGCGTGTCTGGAAAACGATGAGAAACTTCAGGTGTTGGAGTGCTGTCGCGAGCGGATGAACATCAACGGCAGAAGCCTGCCTATGCTGGTCGGTGCCGGGACCAATTCGCTGAAGGCCACTCTGCGCAATGTGAAGATGCTCGCTCCTCTCGCGGATGCGCTGCTCATCGTGGTGCCATATTACAACAAGCCCACGCAGAGGGGCCAGTACGAGTATTTCAGGGCTGTTGCAGAGGAGTCCGGGAAGCCCATTGTCCTATACAATGTTCCGAGCCGCACCGGAGTGAATATGGAGGCCGACACTTGCCTCCGGCTGGCTTCCGACTGCCCCAACATCATCGGCATCAAGGAAGCTTCGTCACGCAGGGAGCAGATTCTGCGGATAATTGAGGGGGCTCCGGAGGGCTTTTCGCTGTTCAGCGGCAATGACGACGAGGCTTATGACCTGATAAAGGCTGGTGCCGCCGGGGTGATAAGCGTAGTGTCCAACATCGCTCCCAAATTGATGGCGGAAATGGTGGAGAATGTGGGCAACGAACGCGGTGAAAGCATCAATGACAGGCTTAAGGCTCTGTATCACAGCTGTTTTGTCGAGAGCAGCCCTATCCCCGTCAAGGCGGGCCTCTCTGCGATGGGGCTGATGCAGAACGAGCTGCGGCTGCCTTTGTGCCCGGCCTCTGAGGAGACCTGCGCCCTGATGAGGCAGACTGTGGAAGATCTGGATCCGGACACTCTCTGCTGAGGCGGACGAGTGACCGCCTGGGGACACTGATTGTAAAACGATAAATAGAACATACAGTAAATCAGACATATAGAATGAACAAAGCTGAATTTGCGGAATTCTGCGCCAGACTGGAGAGCGGTGAGACAAGGGTCGTCGAGAAAGTGGACGGCAAGTGGCGCGTCAATCCCGGAGTCAAGGAAAACATACTGGAGGGCTTCCGGCTCGGCGTTCTGACTGATATGGAAGGCGGTTTTGTGGACAAGGACACCCTGCCTGCACGCCGGTTTTCGGTACGGGACGGAGTGAGGATGGTGCCGGGCGGCAGCAGTGTCAGGGCGGGGGCGCATCTGGCCAAGTCAGTGATAGTTATGCCTCCCGCCTACATCAACATCGGGGCTTTCGTCGATGAGGGGACAATGATAGACTCCCACGCACTTGTGGGCTCCTGTGCCTATGTGGGCAAGCGGGTGCATCTTGCGGCGGCCTCGCAGTTGGGCGGAGTGCTTGAGCCTGTGGGTGCGCTGCCGGTGATTGTCGAGGATGACGTGTTCATCGGCGGCAATTGCGGGATCTATGAGGGGACGATAGTGGAGTCCGGTGCAGTGCTGGCCACCGGCGTTGTCGTCAACGCTTCGACTCCTGTCTATGATGCTGTCCGGGGAGTGTGGATCCGTGCGGATGCTTCGGGGAACATAGTGATTCCGAGAAATGCGGTGGTGGTGCCTGGTTCCAGACCGTTCAGAAAAGGTCCGGCCGAGGAGGAGGGCCTGCAGATATATTGTCCGATAATAGTGAAATATAGGGACAGCGGGACTTCGGCATCGGTGGCGCTGGAGGATCTGCTCCGCCGATGAATGCCGGTTCGGAGCAAAGGGATGATTATCAATGAAAAGGAATGACACTGAGGGCTTATAAATATCAGGGGGCGGGCAACGATTTCATCGTCATCGACAATCGCGACGGCAGGCTCCGCCGCCTTTCCGGCACAGTCAGCCTCACAGCCGGCTTGATCAGGGCACTCTGTGACAGACACTACGGGATCGGCGCTGACGGACTTATGCTGCTTGAGAACTCCAGGGCCTCCGACTTCAGGATGACATATTTCAACTCGGACGGCAGCGGCGGGATGATGTGCGGGAACGGCGGACGCTGCATCGCAGCCTTCGCGGCATATCTCGGGATTCCGGCAAAAGAGGATCACTATGTTTTCGAGGCGGCCGACGGCATCCACGAGGCGTTCGTGTCGGGAGATGCGCTTACCGTCCGTCTGAAGATGAAGGACATAAGCGAAATGTATTTTCACAGGGTGGAGCCGGATGAGGCGTCTGGCGGAGCAGCCGGGAGCGGGAATCTCTGCCTGGAGGGCTGGTTCGTGGACACGGGTACGAGGCATTTCGTCACATTCGTTGACGACACGGAAAGTCTTGATATTGAAGGACTTGGCCGCAGGGTCAGATATTCCCCGGACTTTGCTCCGGCGGGGGTGAATGTGAATTTCGTGAGGGCACTTGCCCCCGCGCAGTCTTCGGCACAGTCTTCAGCGGAGTCTGACTCCGAGTCATCGTCCGGCGGCTCTCAGTCTGAGGTTTACCCGATCGCGGTGAGAACCTATGAGAAAGGCGTCGAAGCGGAGACTTATGCCTGCGGGACAGGCATAACGGCATCGGCCATTGCCGCATTCCGTTCAGGATTCCGGCCGCCGCAGGATCCGTCGGACGGCAGAGTCCATTATTCTGTAAAAGCGCTGCGCGACTCTCTCTCTGTGGATTTCATACCCTGCGCCGGGACCGGAAACGGCATAACCCTCCCTGTGACGGAGATATTCGCCCGGGATGTGTGGCTCACCGGTCCCGCGACAAGAGTCGCCGAGATGTACATTGACATTTGAAACATTTGAAACATTTAAAATATCAAGGTCTATGATGACAACAAACCAAGAATTCAAGAATGTGGCTCTGAGTGCCCTCAAGGGCAATTGGGCTCAAGCGGTGCTCGCTACTCTCGTTATGGGGGTCGTGGCTGTGGTCTCATCAGGCACGTCTTCCGTGTACTCCGTGTTCTATCCGGATCCCAATCCGGCTTTCTGGTCATTGTCCAGCTCCAATCTGCTGTTCACCATCCTGGTTTTCCTGCCCCTCAGCGTGGGATTCGTCAACGCTTTCAAGGTATTGTACCTTTATTCCACTCCGAACATTCTCTTAAACAGCTTCAGCATCGGCTTCGGCAGCTATTTCAGAGTCATAGGCGGTTCGCTGCTTGTGAGCATCTTCACTTGCCTGTGGACTCTGCTTCTGATTGTCCCGGGCTTCATCAAGGC
Source organism: Lachnospiraceae bacterium (assembly GCA_963640185.1). GTDB lineage: Bacteria > Bacteroidota > Bacteroidia > Bacteroidales > UBA932 > Cryptobacteroides. Next base: position 12,664 of record CAVHXU010000024.1, read on the forward strand.
GTATTCCTACAGTATGACCAGCTATATTCTGATTGACGACCCCAATCTGACCGTGAGAGAGGCTGTCAGAAAGAGCCAGAGGATGATGGCCGGCCACAAGTTCGATTTGTTCTGGCTGCAGCTCAGCTTCATCGGCTGGGGTATTCTGTCCATTCTGACTATGGGGATAGGCTTCCTGTGGCTTATTCCATACTATACGACCGCACAGGCTGCATTCTACAGGAATCTCCGCGACAACTTCGCCGACCCTGCTTTTTAGCCCGTCTCCGTTAATCTCGTAAGAGGCCTTGTCGGCTTCGCGGCTTTGAGGCTCAGAAGCGTAACGCAGCACCCCGTTTTTCAGCCCGCCTCTTAAATGAGGCCGTCAGGCAGCTCCATCACCAGCCTCCCCGCCTTCGGGTCAAGGGAAATTATCAGATCTTCGTGAAGCGGTATCAGTACCGCTTCTTTTTTTGTGCTTATTTCGAGGCAGGGATTACCCGGGATGTCGATGAAGTCCGTGATTTCCCCGACTTCCTCCGTCCGCCCCCCGTCATCTCCCGACAGCGGTTCTCCGGATGATGAAGCATTTTCGCCGGAGGGGGTGGCAGCCCTGTACAGAGTCCATCCGACAAGACAGGAGAGATCCTCCTCGTCATATCCCCGGCAGTTCTTCCCGGCATCCTGCACGCGTACGGTCTTGCCGACTATCTCTTCGGCATCTTTCCAAGTGCTGATGTCTGTGAGATGGACCAGCAACTTGGAGTGGCCTCTCCTTTCGTGGGATTCAATGAAAAAGGGAACCGGCAGTCCATCGAAGTCGATGAACACCGGTTCCCCGAAGTCTATGTCGTCCGGTTCAACAGACAAGCTGAGCACAACGCCACCGTCCGTCCCGTTGGATTTGGAAACCCAAGCGATTGCCGACAGGCTCGGATCTGCCTGTGCAGACGGTCTGTTGTCGGGCGCTGACATCAAGCCTGAGCCTCGGCGTTCTCGGCCGGAGTCTCAGCGGTCTCTGTCTCGGCAGTCTCTGCGGCTTTTGCAGCCTCTTCAGCAGCCTTTGCAGCCTCTGCGGCTTCCTGTGCCTTCTTGGCGAGAGCGGCAGCCCTGTCCTCGTTGACTTTGGCCTCTGCCTTCACGGCAGCTTTCCTGTTCTCCTCGTTCTTCTTGGCGATGCCTTCCTTCTTGCTTGCGATCTTGGCGTCTCTTGCCGCTTTCCAAGCATCGAATTTGGCGTCTGCCTGCTCCTGAGTGAGCGCTCCCTTCGCTATGCCGCCATTGAGGTGCTTGCGGAGGAGGACTCCCTCATAAGAGAGAATGCGACGGGTGACAAGTGTGGTTTCAGCACCGACATTGAGCCACTTCAAGGCCTTCTCCGCATCCAGAACGATGGTTGCAGGGTTGGTGTTGGGGTTGTAGGAGCCGAGCTGCTCAATGTAACGGCCATCGCGAGGTGCGCGTGTGTCTGCCACTACAATGTGGAAGAATGCGAAATTCTTCTTTCCGTGGCGCTGAAGACGAATTTTAACAGCCATTGTGAATCTGTTTTAAAAATTAATAATAAGTACCTTACGCTTCCCAACTCGTGGAAAGCCCGCAAAATTAGGAATTTAATCTCTAACTTCCAAAACTGTCGCCATCCTTTTAAGTCTTTTTAGATTCTTTTTCATTTTTGCCACAGGTTCGTATTTCATACGCCACTTTTCTCGCCTCAGCGGTCTCAAATGAATTTGGACTGCGTTCGGCTTACCGAAAAGGTGCATTTGTGTCACACAATGCGCCTCTGTTGCGTCTTTATCTGGTTTGGCTTGTATTTTGAGGAGTCGGGCTTCCCTTGACAGGCGGTGTCTGGTTGTCTCTGACGGAGCGGCAGATTGCCGTAGTTCCCTGCGACGGCGGTTCATATCGGCTATTATAGAGAGCCTCCGGAGTGTCTCCAAAACAGGCAGGGACAAGTTGAAAATGTATTAAATGACTGAATATGAAAAGATTACTTGCAACCATCTCTCTCATCGTGCTCTGCGCCTCAGCAGCTTTCGCGCAGGACGACAAGAACAGCTCCGCTGACAACATTCTGGGAAAATACTTCATTGACCACGAGGGAGAGCAGTCCAAAGTGGTGTGCACCAAGAACGAGGACGGGACATACAAGTTCACGACATACTGGTGCAAGAACCAGTACGACGAGAACGGCAACATCTATCTTGACAAGAAAAATCCGGACAAGTCGCTCCGCAACACTCCCTGCAACCAGATGGTCATCATCCCGGGGCTCAGCTACAACCCTGACAAAAAGCAGTGGAAGGGCAAGATCTATGACCCGACAAGGGGTATAATAGCCAATGCCACCGTCTATTTCAAAGACAACAAGCTGAATGTCCGCGGCAGTCTGCTCGGCATCGGTATGACTGTGGTGTGGGTGCCAATCAGCGAATAGGGACGAGACTGCGGAAAACGCAGAAAAGCGAGAAAAATTTTGCGGAATATGAAAATATGACTACTTTTGCAGTCCCAATTCAAGCGGATGTGGCGAAATGGTAGACGCGCTACTTTGAGGGGGTAGTGGGAGTTTTTTCCTGTGCGAGTTCGAGTCTCGCCATCCGCACTCCAAATGAGGCCGGTCAAGATTGCTTTTGACCAGCCTCATTTGTTTTCATACTATCGCTCCTCCGTTTTTTCTGCAATATATCGTCAGATCTTCAACGACATCTTCAAATGATTGTGTGTGTTCCACGGAATAAAACCGGTCAACGAAATCTATTCCCTTGAACCGGTCAAGATATCGGTAGGCCTGCTGTGAAGTCAGAGCATGTTGTAGTGCGAACTCATTGATTATGGCGATGATATACGCAACTTTGTCTTTATGGTTCTCTTCCATTGTCTCGGGAAATTAGCAATCTTCACAAAAATATGAAAATTCGTCAACTGTCACAAAATAAATCAAAGTTTCCTCCGGATTTCGGTTATAATTTCGGGGAAATGCCTTTGAAATTCGTGGCGGTTATGGTATCTTTGCCGAGTATAAGCGGGATAACCAAATAAACAGATAACAAAAATGAAAATCAAACATTTAATTCTTGCGGCGGTTGCTGTAGCGGCAACTCTCACCGCCTGCGAAAAGGAACCTTCCAAAGCCTATCTGACGGTAAAGCCGGAAGAGCTTTCTTTCGAAGAGGGCGCTGACTCCAAGTCGGTCTCCATCAAGTCCAACCGCACCTGGAACATCGTGGACAGCGATAAACTGCCAGAGTGGTTGACTGTCATCAAGAAAAGCAACGGTGTCGAGGTGTCCGTGACCGAAAACACGGACTATAACAGAAGCGCCGAGGTGTCCTTCCGCGTGGTCGGCATCGCGAAGACCCTGAAAGTGACCCAGAAAGGCCCGAAAGGAGCACCTTTGATCAACGAGACGTTCGCGTCTTCTCTCGGGGATTTCACGACTAAGGACGAGGGCGATTTCAAGGGCGTTTGGACATATAGTTCCACATATAAATGCGCTTTGGCTACGGCTTTTGTGAACCAAGTAAACAATGCGTCCGAGTCTTGGCTCATCTCCCCGGAAGTGGATCTGACAGGCAAGACAACTGTCTATCTTTCTTTTGAATATGCAGCCAATTATTTCAGCAGCGTGGACAAGTTCAAGCAGGAGTGCACGGTCAAGATTACGAAGGACAACGGGGATACCTGGGAGGATTTGACACTGACGAAATATCCTGAGACCTTGAGCTTCACTTGGATCAATTCCTATAACATTGACTTGAAGTCATATCTGGGAAGCAAGGTCAAGATAGCCTTTGTCTATACGTCAACGACCGACAAGGCCGGCACCTGGGAAATCAGGAATGTGCTTATGCACGAAACCGAAAAGGAAGAGAAAGATACAACACCTAAAGAGTTTAAAGAAGTTTCCATAAGCGAATTTCTGGCAGCGGAGGTTTCTTCAACGCAATGGTATAAACTTACAGGTACAATCACCAATATCGCGAGCAAAGACTGGGGTAATCTGACGATTACGGACGAGGGAGCATCTGTGTATATTTACGGTTTGGTCGCTAAATATGTGGAAAGCAATGACAAATCCTTCGCTTCCTTGGGTCTTGCGGTAAATGATGTTGTGACTCTTGCAACCCTGCGTGCGGAATACAATGGAACGGCTCAGGGTGGCGGGACTCCTCCGGCGTTTTATATTTCTCACAAAAAAGGCGAAACTCCGAGCGAGGAGCCCGATGGAAGTTATTTCGTGAAGGTGACAAGTGCCGAGAATCTTTCCGGGAAGTATCTGTTGTGCTATGAAAAATCAACGACGGAGGCGTTCGTTTTCAATGGAGCCGATTCGGAGGGCAATTATGAGACAAAGACGATTTCGGCTCAGGGCATAGCGTCTTCCCCTGCCGTTCAAAAGACGTTGATGGTCGAGATTGCCGCAATGGAAGGAGGCTATTCGGTAAAAACAGCAACCGGACAATATATTGGAGGACTGACTGCCAACAGTAATGGTATCCAGATGGCAACCGATCCGGTACTGAACACTTTTAAATATGAAGATGGCTTCTTTGTTATCTCGTCTAACAGCAAACAGTTTGTTTATAATAACGCTACAACTTCCGGGAATCGTTTCCGTTATTATAAAGAAGCGACGGTAACAGGTTCTCCGAAACAGTATAACAAGTTGTCGTTGTATAAGGTGAGCGAAAACTAACGGCGGTTGCGTTAATCTGTAGATTTAAGAGGCTGACTGAAAAGCTGGATTGGCTTTTGGGTCAGCCCCTTAAGTCGCAAAAAATGGAAGTACGTTCTGATGAGGTCATTTTATAGACTTTTGGCTGTGATCGCGCTGGCTGCTGCGGTGGTATCCTGCGATTTGCTGGGAGGCAAGAAAAACAGGGAGACCCTGTCGGTCACGCTCAAGAGCGAGTCTGCCGGGAAATCGGAGGGACAGGTGGGCGTGGTGGTGAAGTCTTCCTCGCCCTGGACTCTGCATCTGGATTTCTCCGGAGCGGAAAAGTGGGCGACATTGAGCCACACGTCCGGAAGCGGCTACAAATCCAACATCCGGCTCTCCTACGGGGAAAACACAAGCGGAGCAGCGCGCAGCGTCTATGTCATCCTGGAAACCGATGATGATGCAGTGGAGTGCCGCTTCACGCAGACCGCCGAGGGAGGCACGACGGTTGACGGAGGCTCTGCGGACGCGGCCACCTGCGACTGGCTGGAACTGCCCCGGACAAAGGCGGGCGACGGACTCACCTGGTACTATCATCTGATGAACGTGAACGGGCAGTACAAGAGGAATTATTCGTTCTACTGGAGCCAGAGCGACTATCTGGCCATCTGGGTCGCCTATCCGCTCAACTCCGATCTCAAGGGCTCCGGCTCAAGGACCAACGCCTGGGCTTTCGACCCGCTTCTGCCCGTGTCCGACCAGCCGAACATCGGCGGTGACGGGTTGACTTACAGGGGCTATCAGCGGGGGCATCAGCTCCCTTCCGCCGACCGTTACGCCGGGAACTCCAATGCGCAGACTTTCTATGCGACGAATATGACCCCTCAGCTGGGCAGCTTCAACACCGGTATATGGGGTGATCTGGAGAACAAGGTGCGCGAATGGATGCCCACGGCCTCGACCGACACTATGTATGTCGTGACCGGCTGTTCGGTGAAAGGCAGCACACGCACGACCACGGCCGGGAACTCTTCCACTCTTCTGACAGTCCCGACGGCATACTTCAAGGCTCTGCTCCGCTACAACAGGAGCATCGGCTATTCGGGCTGCGCAGTATGGCTCGACCACTTCAATCCGCCGTCCTCACTTTCCGGACAGCTGATATCGATCGATGCCCTTGAGGAGAAGCTCGACATTGATCTTTTCGTGAACCTGCCGGCGAAAGTCGGTGAGGCCAAGGCCGCCGAGATTGAGGCGAAAGCCCCGCAGACGGCACAGTGGCCGCTGTAGAATCCGCAACAAACACAAAACTGATATGAAACGCAACATTTTAGTCTCTCTCATCCTTCTCCTTCTCCTGTCCCTCACGGCGGGGGCGCAGAAGACCGGTCAGAACTATGTCATCGGGTTCTACAACCTTGAGAATCTCTTCGACATCTACGACGACCCCGTGAAGAATGATCAGGAGTTCACCCCCGAGGGCAAGAACCACTGGACGCAGGCGAAGTACGAGAAGAAGCTTCACAACCTCGCGACCGTCATCCGCGCTATGGCCGACAACAACAAGCGCTGGCACACCATTCTCGGCATCTCGGAGATTGAGAACCGTCTTGTCATCGAGGATCTTGTGAGCCAGCCCGAGATTGCCGGGGCCAACTACCAGATAGTTCACTACGACGGTCCCGACCGGCGCGGAGTGGACGTGGCCCTGCTCTACAAACCGGAGCAGTTCACTCTCCTCGACAGCGAATCCATCCCTTTCGATTTCAATTCGGACATCGACTTTTCGGACACTGACACCGCCTATTTCAAGACCCGTGACATCCTGATGGTGCACGGAGAGATAGCCGGCGAGGAGTTCGCGTTCTATGTGGCCCATCTTCCGTCCCGTGTCGGCGGCAAGGGCGGCAACCTGCGGGGCCGCGGCGCGGAAATCATCTACAACCACTCCCGCGAGATGGAGCGGCGCCACCCCGGGATCAAGATAGTGGTGATGGGCGATATGAACGACAACCCCACAGACGAGTCCATGGCAGGCTATCTCCACGGCCGCGAGAGTATCGGGGAAGTCACCCCGGAGGATTTCTATTCCCCGTACATCTCTATGCTCAAGGCGGGCTACGGCTCCCTCTGCTATCAGGGAGTCTGGAGCATCTACGACCTGCAGCTCGTGAACTACAACCTCGCCTGCGCCCCTGACGGAGGTCTGAAGATTCAGCCTGTGACAAAGAACCACGGCAAAGAGTACTACGGCGTGGTCTTCAAGCGGCCGTGGATGACCACCCAGAAGGGACAGTACAAGGGCTATCCCTTCCGCACTTTCTCCAACGGCTCGTTCATCGGAGGCTACAGCGACCATTATCCGACCTACATCGTCATCGGCAAATAGGGGGGAATCCAGAACCTTGGAGCCGAACGTGCTGAAAAACAATGAGAGAAATATCTGAAACAACAAATACAGAATAATATGGTTAAAAAAATCTTAATGGCTGCTGCGGCGCTGCTTTGCTCACTGTCCCTGTCTGCCCAGAACGGCACTCCGGAGTACGGTGGAGTCAAGGGAACTGTCGTCAACCGTGCAGGCAGGGAGCCCGTCGCGAACGCCGAGATCACGATTGCACAGGGGAACCGGACGCTCTGCAGCGACAGGGCGGGGGCTGACGGAAGTTTCATCTTCGACAACCTCGCAGACGGTCAGTACCGGATGACGGTGTCTGCGCCGGGCTTCATCTCCTCCACCATCAACCTCAGCGTGGAAGGCTATGTGAAAGACCTGATTTTCGTGTCCCTGGTGGCCGAGCAGGCGGTGCGCGATGCCGATGACTCCAGCTTCGCCGAGTTCGATATGGAAGACTCCGGCTACACTGATGCCCCGGCCATACTCTTCGGCGCCAACGACCCCTACAACAACATCGTCGGCTACGGTTTCAGCGATGTCCGCTTCAAGAACAGGGGCTACAACAGCGAGACTCAGGATGTCCTGCTCGCCGGTGTCAAGATGAACGATGCCATCACGGGATATTCTCCGTTCTCCCTCTGGAGCGGTCTCAACGAGGCGATGAGGGCGAAGGAGAGCACCATAGGCACCGAGGTCTCCGACTACAGCTTCGGCGGTTTCAACGGTGTCACCAACATCCTCGCCAATCCTGCATCCGTGCGGCCGGGATGGAGGCTCAGCGCTCTCACCAACTCGGCGCTCTACCGCCTCAGACTTATGGCGACCTACGCATCGGGCGAGCTTGACAACGGCTGGTCCTATGCGGCGAGCGTCTCTGCCAGACTTGGAGGAAACGACTGGGTGAAAGGTGTTTACTATCGTTCGTTCGCCTATTATGTGGGCGCGGAGAAGAAGTTCAACGACCGGCACAGGCTTGCTTTTATGGCATTTGCCGCTCCGGGTCAGAGAGGTGCGCAGAACGCTTCCACCCAGGAAGTCTACGACCTGATGGGTGACAATATGTACAACTCCAACTGGGGCTATCAGAACGGCAAGGTGCGCAACTCCCGTGTCCGCGCCACCCACGAGCCTGTGTTCGTGCTGAAATACACCGTCAATCCTCTGGCCAACCTTGAGGCCGGCGTCACTCTGCTCTACCGCACCGGCAGGAACGGCTACTCCGCCCTTGACTGGTATGACTCGGCAGACCCGCGTCCGGACTACTACCGCAATCTTCCGAGCTATTTCTACAAGGAGGACAGCAACTGGGGCCGCGTCGATCTGGACAAGTACGAGTGGGCCACAGAGGCCTGGCTCTCGGACACTTCCACTCAGCACCTCGACTGGGACCGTCTCTACAATGTCAACTACAACGCCGCTGACGGCCGTTCGAAATATATTCTGGAGGAGAGGCGCACCGACCAGAACGACTTCAATCTCGCAGGCAACGTGAAATGGAATGTCAACAGCCGCTTCACCCTGACCGGAGGTCTGAACGCCAGAATCAACCGCACGGAGTACTACAAGAGGGTGAAGGATCTGCTCGGCGGAGAGTACTACCTCAACATCGACAACTTTGCGGAGCGGGACTTCTCCTTTGCGGAGGCGATGATCCAGAACGATCTTGACTACTATCTCGCAAACGGCGAAGCGCAGAAGAAATACAAAGGCCAGAAATACGGCTACGACTACTATGCGCAGGTGCGCAACGGCAACATCTGGGCTGACGGCCATTTCGACCTCGGCAACTTCAAGGCGGATGTCGCTGCGAAACTCGGTTTCTCCACATTCTGGAGAGACGGTCTGCTCCGCAAGGGACTGTTCGCGGGACTCGATGACGAGGGGAACGAGATCATCGTGAAAGACATCAACGGAAACGATCTGAACCTCTCCAACAAGGACGAGAACGGCGAATATATCACCTCCAAGGGCAAGTCCAAGGTCTCCTCGTTCTTCACCTACGCGGCCAAGGCACACGCGGAATATATCCTCACCGGGGGACACAGGTTCTATGCGAATGCGGGCTTTTTCAACGATGCGCCGACATTCAACCAGTCTTTCCTCTCTCCGAGGACGCGCAACTCGCTGATTCCTAATCTGACTACGTCCAAGACCGTTTCCACCGATCTCAACTACCAGTGGAGCAACAACGGCTACGATCTCCGCTTAACGGGATTCTACACCTACATATTCGACCAGTCGGATATGATGAGCTTCTATGATGACTCCCAGCGGTCATTCACCAACTTCGCTATGGTGGGCATCGACCAGAGGCATCTCGGAATCGAGCTCGGGTTCAAGATTCCTATTTTCGTGCAGGGGCTCAGCCTGCAGGGAGCGCTCAGCTGGGGCAGCTATGTCTATACCTCCACCCCGACCATGTACCAGACCGTGGACAACAGCTCCGAGGTGGTGGCGGACTCCTACGGCAAGCCTGTGACCTACTGGGCGGCAAATCCTGTCTATAAGCTCCGCTCCAACCTCACCGACGCGGAGAAGGCTCTGCTCGCCACTTCCACTGTCACGCCGACAAGCCTCTTCGAGACGGATAAGGAGGACGGCAACTTCATAGTGGAGGAAGTCCAGAAGCATCACGTCCCTTCCACTCCTCAGCTCGCCGCCAATCTCGCGTTGAACTACAGAACCTCTTCCTACTGGTTCTTCACTCTCGGCGCGAATGTGTATGCCAACTCCTACCTCGATATGAATCCGCTCTACCGCACCATCAAGGCGGCGGCCGGTCCGGACAACAAGCTGGAGGACGACTACATCGAGGAGCACGCGAACTCCTGGCTTCTCAACTCGGAATATGTCAATAAAGGCCTCACTCCGGGTGAAATCAACTATATGACCTCGCAAGAGAAGTTCAAGCCGGCCGTGGTTATGAACCTCAGCGTCGGCAAATCCTGGTATATCCGTCGCACCTACAATCTCGGGTTCTCCCTCGAAGCCAAGAACCTGCTGAACAACAGGAAGATAAAGACCGGAGGATATGAGCAGACCCGTCTCATCAAGAGCGAGGACTACAAGAACTACTACAAGTTCGACTCCAAGTATTTCTACATGCAGGGAGTGAACTATATGTTGAACCTTTATTTCAGATTCTAAGGAGGGAGAATGATTATGAAAGGCAATATAAATGGAAATACGGGTCTGAGGGGGATGATTCTCGCCCTCGCCTGCTGCGCTCTGCTGTTCTCCTCCTGCGAGGAGTTCCAGCCGGTGTTTATCGGAAAATACAAGGCTCCGGAGGCTTATGCGCCCTTTGATCCGGACTATGAAGTCACGGGTACGGTGCTGAGCATCAAGGAACTGGCAAACAGGTTCTACGAAGAGGCGACCAAGGCAGGCCAGACTGAGGGCCTGAAAACCTGGTGCTGGGAAGTCTCCGAGGACATCTGGGTGAAAGGCCGCATCACCACTTCCGACAAGTCGGGCAACTTCTACAAGTCATTCTACATCCAGGATGACCCCGACGGGCCGGGACTGGAAGTCAAGATCGGCCTCACAAGCCTCTACAACGACTATCTGGTGGGACAGGAGGTCTATGTCCGCCTCGATGAACTCGCAGTGGGAGAGTATGGATTCAAGACCGGCGACTACGGCGGCTCCGGTACGCTTCAGGTGGGTCGCAAGGATCCGGAGCAGACGAAATATTCCACCGCGTACATCGAGAACAAGTACATCGTCAACAGCCACGTTTTCCGATGCAGCGTGAATGATCTGGAGCCGATAGCGCCGCGCGAGATCACTTCGCTCCCTTCAAAGACTTCTTTCCAAAAGGACGACGATGCGGTGGGAGCGCTTGTCACCATCAAGGGGATGAGATACGGCAAAGAGGTGTTCGCCCTCCTCTACATCAACGGCAACGAGTCCAATGAGGACTCTTCCAACCGCATATTCCTCTCCGAAGACACATGGAACATCACCACCTGGGCGATGTCCAAGAACAAATTCCTCGAGTATGTGGACTCGGGATACTGGGACAGCGCGCAAGTGGGCAATTCCGGTTCCTACACGGGAGAGACTCTTGCGGACGTGAAGAACCAGCTGCGCTCAAATGCCAATGCATACGCTGTGAGCCAGTATTTCTCCGGAGCGGGCGGCACCGTGCAGATCCGCACCAGCGGCTACTCCAAGTTCGCCGACCTGGAAATCCCGGCAGAGGTTCTCAACGGATCCAAGACCATCACCGCAACGGGCATCCTCACGATGTATCAGGGCAGCGTGCAGCTGATGCTCCGCGACTCCGGTGATATCGTGGTGGAATAGCAGATTGCTTCCGGAAGAGCGCAGCCCAGCCTGCGACTTTCGGAGGCAAACTTGCTTTAAGGATGGGTATAAATCATTTTATACAAAGTGTTATGAAGAAAAATATAGTGCTTATGGCTCTTGCGCTCGCCGCCCTTGCGGGATGTCGGGAAAACCCATTCCTCTCCGAGTGGGACACTCCTTACGGGATTCCTCCTTTCGAAAAGATAAAGACCCGCGACTATCTTCCAGCCATTGAGGAGGGTATCCGTCAGCAGCAGGCGGAAGTGGAGGCGATAGTGAACTCAGACGAAGTTCCTGATTTCGAGAACACCATTGCGGCTCTCGACCGTTCCGGGGCTCTGCTCGAAAAGGTGCAGGGGGTGCTGTTCAATCTGGCGGAGACAGACGGGACTCCCGAACTGCAGACGGTGGTGGAGACGGCCATCCCGCTCCTGTCCGACCTGAGCAGCTCCATCTATATGAACCATGGGCTGTATGAGCGTGTCCAGAAGGTCTATGCCGACGCGCATTTCGCGGAGGACAACTGCGAACCGATTCTCACCACCGAGCAGATGATGCTTCTGGAGCAGACCCACCGGGCTTTCGTGAAGAACGGTGTGGCTCTGGATGAGTCTGACAGGGAGAGGATGAGGGACATCAATTCCCGCCTCGCGAGTCTGGAGCAGAAGTTTGGCACCAGTCTCCTTGCGGAGAACAACGCATTCGCCTCCGAGTTCGGCATAAGCGTTTCCGAATATGCTCCGACGATGGCGAGCTGTCCGGACAGAGACCTGCGCGAAAGGATGTTCCGTGCCTATTCGTCCCGCGGGGCGAACGGCGGCGACACCGACACCCGCGAGATCATAGCCGAGATTATGGAACTCCGTCAGGAAAAGGCCCGTCTTCTGGGCTACAGTTCTCCGGCGGCGTTCATCCTCTCCGACAAGATGGCGGGAGACCCTGCCACCGTTGACCGCTTCCTCTCCGGCATCATCACTCCGGCCGTCGCCAAGGCGCGCGAGGAACTTGCCGATATGCAGAGGCTTATGGACAGGGACATCGCCCAGGGACTTCTTTCGGCAGGCACACGCATCCGGCCGTGGGACTGGGCCTATTATGCCGAGAGGGTCAAGAAAGAGAAATATGCTCTCGACGAGTCTCTGACCAAGCCTTATTTCAGGATGGAAAATGTCCGGGGCGGCGTGTTCGGCACGGCTTCCAGACTCTACGGCATCAAAATAGAGCCGGTGGAGAATGCTCCGAAATATCATCCCGACGTGGAGGTGTTCAAAGTGTCCGACGCCGTTGACGGCACTTTCCTCGGCATACTCACCACCGACTATTATCCGCGCAGCACCAAGAGGGGAGGCGCGTGGATGAACAATATACGCAACCAGTTCGTGGACGGCGGCGGGAACGACATCCGCCCCATCATAGTCAATGTGGGCAACTTCACCAAGCCTACCGCCGACACTCCGTCGCTGCTTACGGTCGATGAGGTGGGCACAATGTTCCACGAGTTCGGCCACGCGCTGCACGGACTTCTCACGAAATGCCACTACAAGGGTGTCAGCGGCACTTCAGTGGCACGGGACTTTGTGGAGCTGCCGTCGCAGATCAACGAGAACTGGGCATTTCAGCCGGAGGTGCTCTCCACCTACGCATTCAATTACGGGACGGGCGAAGTGATTCCGGAAGACCTGGTGGCCAAGATTGTGGCGGCAGGCACTTTCAATCAGGGATTTATGACCACGGAGCTGGCTGCGGCCGCCATTCTGGATATGAAATGGCACGAGCTGGAGTCCATCTGGGTGGACGAGTCCTCTGAACTCGCTTCGGATGTCGTCGCGCCTCAGGATCAGACACTCAGACGGATCGACATCGACAAGTTCGAGGCAAAGGTCTGCAGGGAGATGGGACTGATCGGCGAGATTATCCCGCGTTACCGTACATCCTATTTCAACCACATCTTCAACAGCGGCTACAGCGCAGGCTATTACAGCTACCTCTGGGCGGAAGTCCTGGACAAGGATGCCTTTGAACTGTTCAAAGAACGCGGCATCTTCGATCCCGAAACTGCCGCGTCATTCAAGCATAATATTCTGGAGGCCGGCGGATCTGAGGAACCGATGGTTCTGTATGTCAGATTCCGTGGGGCATCTCCTTCGTCCGACGCGCTTCTGCGGGCACGCGGACTGAAGAAGTAGTCTATTCTTTGGAAGCCAGTGTCTTCGCTTTCGTGATGAGTTCTGTCAGCTGCTGACGGTAGCCGTAGGGGTCAAACGAAAGTCCGGCATTTACAAGCTCAAGGGCGAGTTCGAAATCGGATTCGCCCTTGTATTTTGAGCCCCGCAGTATCATACTGTAGGCGGCGACTCCTGCGGCGAACGACATTTCCGGCGAAGCGGTGCCGTCTCCGTATTTCATCTCCAGCGGAGTGAGGGTCAGACTTTCCGCTCCGAGGCTTTTCTTGTAGCGGCAGTCGAATGTGCCGACGGCGTCACCCTCTCCGGCCCCTTCCATAGGGATCAGTTCATAGAGGGCGGTAATCGTCTGGCCTGCCCCTATTTCTCCGGCATCCTTGCTGTCGTCCTCATAGTCCTGACTGCTCATAACCCTGCGCTCGTAGCCTATCAGGCGATAGCTGTCCACCTTGTCCTTGTCAAAGGTGATCTGGACCTTGGTGTCATTGGCCACCGAGACAAACTTTGAGCGTTCGTTCACAAAGACTTTCGCCATCTCGTCCTCGGAATCTATGTACTGGTATGTCCCGTTGCCGGCTACGGACATCTTCTTCATCATCGAGTCGTTGAGGTTGCCGCTGCCGAAGCCGCAGACAGTCAGGTAGATGCCGTCTTTGGCGTATTTTTCGACGATTTCCACTATCGCCTCATCGCTGCTCGGGCCCACGTTGAAGTCGCCGTCGGTGCCGAGGATGATGCGGTTGTTGCCCCCGATGATGAAGTTGGCCTTGGCTTCCTTATATGCCATTTCCAGTGCATTCCCTCCGGCTGTCGCGCCTGACGCATAGAGCTGCCTGATGGCCTTCTTTATGGTCTCCGCTTCCCTTACTTCGGTGGCTTCCAGAAGCTTCTGCACCTTGCCGGAGTAGGTGATGATGGAGATCTTGTCGTCGGGCCGGAGGTAGTCCAGCATAGTGATGAGAGAGGATTTCAGCAGGTCAAGCTTGTCCTTGGATGACATTGAGCCTGAAACATCCACGAGAAACACATAGTTGGCAGTGGGCAGTTCGCTGTCTTGCAGGCTCTTGCCCTTGAGTCCGAGACGGAGCAGCCAATGCCCTTCCGCCCAAGGGCAGCCGCAGGTCTCGCAGTTGATTGCGACACTGTTGCCGTCCGCAGGGTCGGGATAGTTGAATGTGAAGTAGTTGAGGAACTCCTCGGTTCTCACCGAAGACTGGAGCGGCAGCAGATCGCCGCTCAGATACTTGCGCATTATCGTGTAGGAAGCGCCGTCCGCATCGACGGAGAAAGTGGAGACGTTCCGGTCGGAAGTCTTTATGAAAGGATTTTCATCGACTTCCTCGAAGCGGTCTCCGCCATCAGGAGACTCGATGTAGCCTCCGTCAGCATAGCCGGGATAGATACTGTCGGAAAAGAATCCGGTACAGGAAACTGTCAGAGCGGCCACACACAAGACCGCCGCTGAATGTAAAGGCATCTTTTTCATAGTGTCGTATATTTCCAAACACTACGAAGATGCACGGAGGCCGCCTATTGTTGCAGGCGGCCTGATGTTATTTGCTGATGACGGAGCTGAGCTTCTCGCAGAGCTTGTCCAGTGTCTCGACGAGTTCCTTATAGACATTGGTGTAGAACGCCTTCTTGTCTCCCTCAGGGTGGTTCACCTTGTCCTTGAGGCTGTTGTAGAGATCCACGGCCTCGTCGATTATCTTGGCAATCTCGTCCGAGCCTTTCTCCGGGTTGAGGGTGACGAAAAGTGTGCAGTCGTCGATGAATTCACCGACAGCGTATTCAATGTCTTTTTTGATAACTCTGAGATTCATATCACGATATGTTTTGGTTTCGGAGCGCAAAGGTAACACTTTTTTGGACACTATCCGCAAAGTTGCCGCTCTTTCAGCACAATAACGGCCCGCTCATTATCCGGTCATCTCATCCGTTCGCGGTGATCCCGCTGCCTGTCGGCGCAGAACAGCCGTCCCTGCCAGGTCCCGCGTTCCTCCAGCCGCTTGTCCAGCAGCCGCAGCAGCTCCACATTGCGTATCAGACCCCAGGGGGTGGAGTTCACAAATCGAGGAGGCACCTCTCCGGCAAAGCGCTCTATGCAGAGGTCCGGACGGAGGCGTTCCAGCAGATCCACGAAGAAATCGATATATTCATCCAGCGAGAAGCGCAGAAAATCTTCCGGGTGCAGGGCGAACTCCTGTTCCATCTTTGTCCCCTTGACAATCTGCAACTGATGGAACTTGGCGCTCAGTATGGGCAGGGCATTGATCTCATCGGCCGAGTCCAGAATCATCCGTTTCGTCTCGCCCGGCAGTCCTATTATGAAATGCGCTCCGCAGTCTATGCCTCTTTCCGCTGTAGCGCGGACGGCCTCTCTGGCGTCTGCAAAGCCGTGTCCGCGATTTACCCTCCTCAGAGTGTCGTCACGGCAGGATTCTATGCCGTATTCGATGGTCACAGCCGGCGCGGTGAGCGTCCTGTCGCCCACTTTTCTGGTCCAGCCGGTGAGGATTTTTCCGTCTTTCAGATCCCGGAGGTAGTCGAGCTTTTCCGCATCGACGCAGTCCGGCCTCGTGCCTATGACTATCCCCGCTACAGCCGGATGTGCGAGGGCTTCCCCGTAGAGTTTCCGGAGGGTGTCGAGAGGGGCATAAGTGTTGGAATAGGACTGGAAATAGGCGAGATAGCCGCCGGAGTGGCGGTAGCGTATGCGGTGAAACTCAATGCCTTCGTCTATCTGCCCGGCTATGCTTTTGTCGGGACTGCTGTAGCAGGGGTGGAACGCGGCGTTGTCGCAGAAAGTGCAGCCCCCGCGGCCCTTGCTGCCGTCGCGGTTGGGGCAGGTGAATCCGGCGTCGATGACAATCTTCTGAAGCCTGACACCGTATTTTTCTCTGCAGTAGCCCACAAAGGACCTGTATCTTTTGTTGTCCATATCCATAAAGCCGCTTACAAATTTAGGAATAATTTTCCTGAAAACGGGGGCGGTCTATATGCGGTTTGAATTATATTTGTAACTCCTGCGCCGGGACTGTCGCGACCGGCAGATTCCGCAGTGTTTTTCGGGGCGGTCAATCGGCGCAGCGGTGCAGTGATCTTTACATAAATACGATGAAAGCATTTATTTTCAGTATATTGACTTCGACAGTCGTTCCTATGGCGTTTGGGGCAGCCCCTGAGGCGGTTGAAGCAGTCCCTGCGGCGTTCGGGGCCGTTCCTATAGAGGCGGTTGAAGATGTCCCAGTAGCGTTCGGGGTAGCCCCTGAAGCGGTCAGGCCCGTCCTTGAAGCGGTTGAGATAACCCATACGCAATTGCGGCAAACGGCAGACTCGACGGCTTCCGCGGCTTCGGGCCGGACCTATGCGGTGGTAAACCTGTCGTCGGTCTGTATGCATCAGAGGCCGGACTACGAGTCCCCGCTTGAGACTCAGGAACTTATGGGCACGGTGGTGGAGGTGATTGGAGCACAGTCATACTGGCGGCAGACAGTGTCTCCGCAGCCCTACACGGCCTGGTGCAACGAACTGGCGCTCACCGTGATGAGCGGCGGGGAACTGTCGGATTACAAGTCCGCCCCGAAACTGCTGGTGACGGCTTGCTGTTCCCGCATTTTCACTCTGCCCTCCGAGCAGTCTCTTCCCCTGTGCGATCTCGTGGCGGGAGACCTTCTGCGCTACGCCGGCGGCAACGCGGGAGCGGGGGAGTCTGTCGTCAGTTCCGCTTCCGGAGTCCCTGGGCACCGACGCCGCAGACATAGAGCGGGGTCGGCACGGTCGAGAGCCGTGGAGGATGCCTGGACGGAGGTTATGATCCCCTCTGGTGCCAAAGGCTGGGTGAAGAGCGCCGATGTGGAGGACTATGCGCAGTGGGTCGCGGCCGCGGAAGACAGCGCGGACAGGATTGCCGCCACGGCCGAGAGATTTCTCGGAGTGCCGTATATGTGGGGAGGAATGACTCCCAAGGGCTTCGACTGCAGCGGTCTGGTGAGGATCAGCTATATGCTCAACGGGGTCCTGCTCCCACGCAACGCCTCGCAGATGGTCTTCTGCGGAGAGAGCGTACCGGTCGTGGAGGCGGGTCGCAGGCTTGACGGCGAGAGTGACGGGGAATATCTGAAACGGGATATGACTTCCCGCATAAGCGCACTGCAGCCGGGGGATCTGCTGTTTTTCGGGACGAAGGGCGTAGCCGGCAGAGAACGGCGCATCACGCACGTAGGCCTGTATCTGGGCGGCGGCAGGATGATACATTCGTCCCAGCTGGTCAGAATCAACTCGCTCATCCCCGGCAGTGAGGATTACTATGAGAACTCCGCCCGGCTGATAGCCGCCTGCAGGATCATCGGCCACGAAGACGAGGGGAGCAACGGTTTCCGCCCGGTCAGGATGAAATAAAAATAGTATCTTTGCAGCTATGAAAAGAATCGCGATGTTTTCGCTGGCCTTGCTTATGGCTCTTCCTTCCTGCCGTTGGGTGTCGGAATTCATCGGTGACGACCAGCCCGTCGCCAGGGTCGGGAGGGAAAAACTGTATCGCAGCGAGGTGGAGCGGCTCATCCCGTCAGGCATCAGTCGGGACGACAGCACCCATCTGGCGCAGCAGTACATCCATTCCTGGGCGGCTGACAGGGTATTCACCCAGATGGCTCAGGAGAAGTTGTCCAAGGAGGAGATGGATGTCTCCCGTGAACTTGAGGACTACCGCCGTTCCCTGCTGAAGTATCGCTATGAGCAGCACTTCATCAATGAGCGGCTCGACACCGCCGTCAGCCGTGCGGAGATGGAAAGCTACTATGCCGCCCATCTCGACAGGTTCACCTTGTCGGTGCCGGTCGCCAAGGCGGTGTATCTGTGCATCTCTTCGGATTCTCCCCTGACGGAGAGGATAAGGAAGCGGATGTCGTCGTCCGATCCCGACGAGCTTGAGGCCGCAGACAGTCTCGCATACTCCGCAGCGCTGAAATACACCGATTTCGACGGCAAATGGGTGGAGATGACGGCCCTGGCCCGGGACTTCGGAGTGGATTACTCCGAGCTGCAGGAGCACAGGCACGGCAACTGGATAGAGTGTTCCGGCGAGGGGGGACTGCTGAATGTGGCATACCTGAGGGATTATGTGCGTTCGGGAGTCACCGCGCCTTTCGACTATGCGGTGCCGGCCATCCGCGACATAATCATCAGCACCCGCAAGCAGGCTCTGATGGAGTCTTTGGAACAGGACTTGCTGAACGAGGCTCGCGAAAATAATGATTTTGAGATATATTGACACTATGCATAAGAAATTCTTCTTGCTGTTTTCTGCGGTTTTAGGCTGCGCGTTCACTTGTTTCTCACAGAAATATCCTTCGGGCATCATAGACAAGACCATCGCCGTGGTCGGGGATGAGATGATAATGATTTCCGACCTCGAAAGCGAGGTGAAGATGATGAGTGCGGAGGGCAACGTTTCCGACAGGAATGTGCGCTGCGAGGTGCTGGAGCAGATGATGGTGCAGAAGCTTTTCCTGATGCAGGCGCGTCTGGACTCGCTCACCGTCAACAACGATATGGTGGACGGGGAGCTGAATCAGAGACTCGATTTCTTCCGCACTCGTCTGGGCGGAGACGAGCAGACCGAGCAGTATTTCGGGAAATCCATCTACAAGCTGCGTCAGGAGTGGAGAAAGACTCTGCAGGATCAGAGCCTTATGCAGCAGGAACAGCAGCAGGTGGCATCCGCCATCCCCGATCTCACCCCGTACGACGTGGAGAAATATCTGTCGGAGACCGATACTGAGGATCTGCCGATGGTGCCCATCAAGTATCAGCTCAGCCAGATCTGCATCTACCCCGACCGCGAGGCGGCGAATCTCGCCGTGAAGGAGCGCCTCCTGGCCATTCGCGAGAGAATCATAAACGGAGAGAAGTTCTCCACTCTGGCCCGCATCTATTCCCAGGATCCCGGCAGCGCCCGCCGCGGCGGAGAGTTGGGAATGGCTTCGAAGTCCATCTTTTGGCCGGCATTTGCGGACGCCGCGATGTCCCTGAAGCCCGGCATCGTGTCCCAGATTGTGGAGACTCCCGACGGCTTCCATATCATCGAGGTGCTTGAGAAAAAGGGAGATATGTTCAATGCCCGTCACATTCTTCTGAAACCGGAATATACCGCCGAGGATCGCCAGAAGGCGTTCGGAGTGCTGGACAGCCTCAGGACTGAAATCAACAACGGCGCGGTGACATTCCCTTTTGCCGCCCGCTTCTACTCCGAAGACCCGGCCACCAAGACCAACGGCGGACAGATGGCCGACCCCAATTCCGGTTCTTCTTATTTTGAGATCGACGAGCTGAAGCCTCAGGACTATGCGGCTATCAAGGACTTGAAGGAGGGCGAGATCTCCGTTCCCGTGGAATCGCTGGACAATGAGGGACGAAGCGGCAACACGGTGTATAAGATCATCCGTGTGGACAAGATCATCCCGGCCCATCCCGCCACATTTGAGAGCGACTACAGTCTTCTTCTCTCCCGGGCGAAACAGAAGCTGTCCGAAGAAGCGATCAACAAGTTCATCGAAGACAAGATATCCACGACCTACATAGTTCTGGACCCGCTTTTCAAGGATTGCGTGTTTGAGCACGAGGGTTTTGCCTCCAAATTCAAGACAGCCGAACAGTAATACAAGATGTCGCGATTTGTCAATCCATTTGTCTGCGCAGGGAGAATCGCTCTGATTGCGGCATTGTTCCTTTCGGCCGCCAAGGTCGCGGCCCAGAACAGCCAGAGCGACTCTCTCGTCATTCTGGTGAGCGCAAAATCCGCGCAGGCCGTGGACATAGAGGGGGCAAGCTACAGAAAGGTCATCGGCCCGGCGAGATTCCTGCACAACAACACCTATCTGCTCTGCGACACGGCTTTTTGGAACGTGGATTCGCGTTTCATCGAAGCCAAGGGGCACGTCAGCCTGCTTCAGGAGCAGACGGTGCTGACGAGCGACAAACTGACCTATCTCATCGATGACAATCTGGCCCAGTTCCGGGGAGGGGTGGTGCAGCTGGAGGATCAGGACCACAACACGCTGCGCACAAGGCATCTGGACTACAACACGGCCGATTCGGTCGCCGTGTTCAAGAACGGCGGGGCGATGCGGGACAAGGACGGCCAGATAATAGAGAGCCTCGAAGGCATCTACGATTCCAAGACCAAGGTCTTCAACTTCGTGAACGAGGTAAATATGTTCTCCGACACCATGTTCGTGAAGACCAACACTCTGGACTACGACACCGACCGTCAGACGGCCACATTCGGCACTTCCACCGATATGTGGAACAAGGACAATATGCTGTCGTCGGAGGCCGGCTGGTATGACCGTGGTCGGGAGATATTTCTGTTTCACCGCGACGTGCACCTGATGACCGCCTCGCAGGAGGCGTGGAGCGACTCGCTGTATTTCTATCGTGTCACCTCCGACGTGGAGATGCTCGGCAATGTGCAGATAACGGACACTGTCCGATCCGTGTCGGCTCTCGGCGGAAAGGCCGTCTATGTGGATTCTCTGTCGAGCGTGCGGCTGTTGAGAGATCCGGTCATAGCGGCGCAGACGACTGACCAGCAAGGAGTTGTAGATACGGTGTATATAGGTGCGGATTCGTTTCTGTATTACACGAAAATGAGGTTTCAGGTGGATTCCGCGGATGTCGAGGAGTCTGCGGCGCGGCTTGCCAACTTCGAAGTGGACCCCATAGGGGCTTATCGCAAAAAAGCCGCGGAGGCGGCCGCAAAGGCGGCTGATGAGGAGGCTCGCAACAATGACCCCAACTATCGGCCGAAGAATGCTGCGAAGGGCGGTGCCGCCGGCGGAGTGAATCCGGGCGGCGGTGTGCCCGTTCCAAAATCGTCAGGCTCAGGTGACGGGGCCTCGGCTGCTGGCAATGACGCTTCCGCAGCGGTGTCCGCTGATTCGACGGGGAAAGCGTCCATGGAGACGGCATCCGGTGCTGCTGTGTCCGGAACAGAGGTTTCCGCAGGCGCGGCGGACGGCGGGAAAAAGGACAAGTCCTCATCAAGAGCCGGAAAGAAAAAGTCGTCGCAGAGGGAGAAGGCGAGGGCGCGAGGCAGAGAGATGCTGTCCGGAGAGTCCTCTGTGGAGATCGGTGGAGCCGCCGAGGACTCCGCGGAGAGCATCGCCGCTCAGGACTCTCTGGCGGCTGTTCGGGATTCGTTGCGCTCCAGAACGGACTTCTCCGGGATGCCGGCAGACAGTGTTCAGGAGGCAGTTGCCGCCGAGGACTCCGGGGAGAGCATTGCCGTAGCAGACAGCGTTCGGGAGGCAGTTGCCGACAGCATTTCCGTAGCGGCGGCCGACTCTGTCGATGTTGTGGATACGGCGGCCGACTCACTCGTGGTGGTGCAGGACTCGACAGCCCTTGCGGACTCGCTCGTCAATCTGCCCAAGGACTCCACCAAGGTGGGTTTCCTGGAGGCTTTCAGGAATGTGAAGCTCTATCGCAAGGATATGCAGATGGCTTGTGATTCACTGCTTTACTGCGATCTGGACTCCATAGCGAGGCTCTTCGTGAACCCGATGATCTGGCAGGAGGGGACACGGCAGTACTCCGCCGACAGCATTTTTGTACTCGTCAGAAACGGGGCGATGGATCGTGCGAGCCTGATGTCCGAAGCGTTCATTTCCATAGAGGAGGACAGCAATCATTTCGACCAGATCAAGGGCGCGGAGATGATGGCCTATTTCGACCCTCAGGGCAATCTGAGCCGTTTTGACGTGCTCGGAGGCGCGTCCGCGCTGTTCTATCTGCAGGAACACGACGTGCTGGCAACGGTCAACCGCAAGGAATCCAAGATGCTCACCGCCATTTTCAAGGACAGCAACATAGAGCGGATCTACTATTTCGACACGGCCAAGTCCGACGGCTATCCCGTGGTGCAGATGTCCGAGGAAGACCGCAAACTCAAGGGATTCAACTGGTCTCCGGAGCGCTGCCCGTCCCACAAGGACAGCATCACGACGGCCTCCCTGCGCGCTCCGCAACGAGGGGAATATGAGGCGCGTCCTCAAGCGGCGTTCACCCAGACCAACATCTATTTCCCCGGATATATCGACAACATACATCGGCAGATAGCCGTCCGGGATTCCCTGAAGGAGGTACGCAGAGCCGAGGCCGAGAGAATGCGTCAGCTGGAGGAAATGCAGCGGCGCGACAGCCTGCTGCGTGCCGGAGCCGACAGCATAGCCCTCGCGGACTCGCTACACCTGGCGGATTCCCTCTCACGCAGGGATTCTCTCGCACTTGCGGATTCTCTGTCCGTCGCGGATTCCCTGTCGCGGGCTGAACTGGCGGCAGCTGACAGCCTGTCTGCTGCGGATCATTCCAAGACCCTGACCCCCGAGGAACTCAAGGCGAAGAAAAAAGCCGATGAGCAGGCTCGCAGAGAGGAGGATGCCCGCAGAAAAGCAGAGGAGAAAGCCGCCCGGAAAGCTGCACGCATAGCCGCGCGTGAAAAGAAATGGGAGGAGGCGGACTCCAAGGATGCCGCCAAGAAAATCGCCAGGGATGCCCGCAAGCTGGAAAAACTCCGCGCCAAGAAGCGCAAGGCTCTCGAAAGCGCCGCCGCTCAGGCACGCAAGGATCAGCAGACTATGGAGCGCTACAAGGCCCGCTACGAGAAGCGCATCTCCCGGAGACACTGATCCACCAGGGCAAGCAGCAATGGCAGCAGCGGCAGATAGTCCCTGAGATAGCCGCGCAGGGAACGCAGTGCGAACTGTATATGCGAAGTGACCTGACGGACAGGGATGCCGTAGAGCTCGGAGATTTCTCCATAGGTCTTTTCCTCAATTCTGCTGGCGAGGAACACCTTGCGCGTGATGTCCGGCATATTGGTCAGACACTTCCTCACCAGAGTCTCTATCTCATCGGCGAACAGGCTTTCCGGGTTGAGGCTGCTCAGCGAACTGATTTCATAGGAAAGCATACGGTTGCCCCTCTCGTGGATCAGCGTCTGAATGCGGGTGTGAGTCTCGATCGTTTTCAGGTGGTCAAGACAGCGGTTGATGATGGAGCGGAAGACATAAGAGGCATAATCCTCTATCTCAAGGCTCTCACGCCGTTCCCACATACGGATGAAGCTCTCGTTCACGATGTCCTCGGCCGCACTTCTGTCGTGAATATATGAATTGGCGATCCGGACATACATACTGCGGCTCTTGGAGAAGATCCTGCCGAACTCCTCCTCAGTCAGTTTTCTGGTCTGAATCGCCTTTTTGTCCATAATTCCGTATCAGAAAGCCTCCAATTCCGTGTCAAGAGGTTTCCATTTCCGCCTATCTGAACAGGTTGTCAAGCAGGGCGGCCCTCTGCTCGGTCAGAGTCTTCATCCTCTCAATCTCCTTTTCGTAGGTGGCGGCCGGGAGCGGGGCATCGACGCAGGCCTGATAATAGTAGGTCCAGACGCTGAAATTGGCCTTGATGGCCTTCTCCATCTCCTTCGGCTTGCTGTCGAGCTCCGACAGCACCTTGGCTTTCAGCTCTTCCCTTTTTGCGGCCCAGCGCTTTCCTACATATTGCCGGAATTCATCGTCCATCCAGAAGCGGTGGAACCAGTCGGGATTGATGTAGGGAGGCATATAGAAGCCGGCGTATATCATCAGGCTGGTCAGAGGCTTATAGCTTGAGTGAGGCGTGCGGTTGTCATTGTTCCAGCCCTTGTCCACATCCCATATAGGCCCGAAATAGATCTTGTCCACGCCGCGCCGCTTGTAGAAATAGGTGCTGGTGTAGCCGTCCATATCGCCCGCGAATTCCTTTGTGATGATGAAGTCGGCAAGGCTCGCCTCGTCGAAGTACTTTCTCCAGCCCTTGTCCGGGTCGGTAAAATTGTTGGAATACAGCGCGGTCTCGGCCTGGGTTATGAAACTCTCCATATATTTATACTGGGAGATGTCCATATCGTCATCCTCCGGATATTTGTGGTCCATATAGATTCTTTTGCTTGACGTGAAAGAGACGGGGTATCCCTCATCGTGATGGATGTTGGTCTCAATCAAGTGGCCTCCGGTGATTTTGGTCGCGTCGGAGCCGTCGGCGGCCTTGAGCTTGTCGATGTCGATGCGTCCCTTGGCCACCTCCATCTGGTCAGACATCTGATATACTCCGTGGTAACTGTCTCCGAAATACACGTTCACGAACTGTGAGCAGGGGGTGAAAGTGATGGTGTTGGCATCGTGGAAACTGTCGCCCGAACTGAAAAGAATGCGCGAAATCTCGAAAGCCAGATGGTTGCGCAGCAGAGACTTGTCCATATCGTGGGCGAGTATCACCCAGGACTTTGCCTTGGCGTGGTCGAGGCCTATGGGGCTGAACTTCTCAGGGAACTTGATGCGGTACGGCTTCTTCGGCAGTCCCCAGGTGGAGTTGCCGCGTCCGCGGATCTGGATCTCACCGTCGGTGGCGGAAGACCATTTCCCTTCAGCGGTCCCGGGGCGGTACAGCTCCAGGGCGGTGGTCAGGTATTCTTCCTTGGATGTGACGGAGGAAGCTGAGACGCCGAACTTCATCACCGGCAGTTCCGTGTTGATCTGCGGGCAGTTGAGCGACACACGGTAGGTGCATTCATTGCCGTATTCCGCCTTGACCGTTATGTCGAAGTCTTCGGCGAACGAGACAGCATCCCTGCCGGAAACGATCTCGACCCCTCCGACCATCACCGACTCGCCGTCCGTGGTGAACTCCGGGATGAGCATCGCGGGCTCAGCCTTGTCTATCCATTTCAGATACATTGCGCTGAAAGTCCCCGAGGACTTGTCATAACTGAATGTTATGTCCTGTTTGAGGTTGTTGGCAGAGGCTCTGAGCACGAGCGAAGTGAGATTGTTGGTCTTGCTCTTGAACCTTTCCTGCGAGACCTCAATCACCTTGCTTTCGCACTCCGGGGCGGACAAGGTCACCGTTGCCGTCCTGTCCTGCCGTGCACTGTTCTCCGGAACGGTCACGATCAGATCGAAGGCTTCAAACTTGGAGGAGGTGCCGGACTCGCCGGATTTGCCTTCCGCGCCCTGACGGGACGAGATGATGGCCTTGCACCAATCCTGAGAGACTGCTGCCGAGACGGAGCAGTTGGATTTGAACTGGAGCGTGACACTGCCTCCCTCACAACGGAACGCCGCTGCGGCATCCGACTCCAGGATGATGGAAGGTGTCTCCGGCTCATCGGGGATGGGCGGGGTGTCAATGTCCGGTTTCTGACAGCAGAGTACCGTCAGTGAGGCTGCAAGGCAGCATAAAAAGTTGGTTGAATTGAATTTCATCGGCATAAAAATGGGTCGGGCGCTAAAAACCCGACCCAAGTTAGCATTAATTTTTCAAATAATTCAATCTTCAGGCAGGGAAACCTCGGAGAACGTTATGCCTGCCGTGCCGACATTGTCGCCGCTGCTCTGTTTGGCGACATTGAGCTCGCCATAGAGCGCATTGCCCTTGCCGGTGGCGTCGGCTATGGATGTGCCTGTGCCTTCGGTGAACTTCCAGTATGAGAACAGACCCTCCGCATCAGGATTCACGGAGTAGAAGTGGTTCTCCGCATTGATTTCCTCGGCTGTCAGAGTCTTGTTCCAGATGCGGATTTCTGTGATTCTGCCGTCGAGCGAGCGGTTCTGGTCATAAGAATAGCCCACCCAGAAGCATCTTTTGGCATCTGATTCATAGCTCCAGGCTGGGGAGAAGTCTATGCCGTAAACATAGTTGTAGGTAGGCCATCCCACCCATGTTTTGAACTGCCACGCCGATTTTTCACCCTTCAGTTCACCGTTGACATAAATCTTGACCGTGGCATAGTAGTCGGAGTCTATCTCATAGGTGCAGGCGATATGATACCACTTGGCAGTCTCAAATGAGAACGGTACGGTATAATTGCCGTTTAAGGTGGCGACTTGCAGCTCGTTCTTTTTGGCGGAGTCGCCGAAGCGGAGGAGGAACCGGCCCTCGATACCCATCAACGTGGAAATGTCCTGGGTGAAGTTGTCCATCTGGATAAGCGCTTCCATAGTGAGGTTGGAAGCAGATCCCGGACCGCCAGCCTCCCACTTAGGGAACAGACGGTTGCCTTTCATCTCTGCCGCCCAATTGATCAGCGTAGCCTGCTGGGTGATCTTGACGGTCGCAGTGAGAGGAGTCTCACCCTCTGCAGCATCCGTCTGGGTGAAAGTGATGTCCGCAGAGCGCTTCGAACCCTCGGTGTAGGCAGAGACTGCAAAGTACTCTTTGCCGTCCTTGAACTCGGTATGCCTGATCCAGCTCTGGCCTGCAGCGGCGATCTCAATCTTGTATGCCACGTTGACAATGAGAGGTACTGCGATGGTCTCGCCGTCGAGTTTCGCCACGACAGCCGTCTTTTCAGCTTCCAGACGGTGTTTCGCCTCCTGGGTCAGAGTCACGGTGACAGGCTGCTCCGCTCCCTCGGCGGAGAGAGTGATGACGGCGGACCTGTCGTCAAGGGATGTCAGCGCCGTATAGTCAAACACTATCTTGGCTTCGTCTTCCTGGTCTCCTTCGAGATTGGCACGGTAGGTCAGCCATTCCCC
Source organism: Lachnospiraceae bacterium (assembly GCA_963640185.1). Classification (GTDB taxonomy): domain Bacteria; phylum Bacteroidota; class Bacteroidia; order Bacteroidales; family UBA932; genus Cryptobacteroides. The sequence goes on from CAVHXU010000024.1 coordinate 39,781, forward strand.
GGCGTCTTCACCGATGGTAGCCTTGATGTTGCGGTAGTGGGCGGAAGAAGCGGCAACGACCGTGAGACGGCCCGCCTCATAGCCGACAGCGACTTCCGCGTCTGACACGAGCGAGAGGGTGACGGGTTCCTCGGCAAGCGAGGTGAGCACATAGGTCTCCGTGGCCGTGCCGCAGGTGAAGACCCATTCGGACACCAGCTGGCTTCCTGTGGTGTTGGGCTCGACCGTGAACTCCACGATGTCACCGTCCTTGCCCGCGGCGGCGGAAGGGACTGCCCAAGCGCTGTAGTCGGACTTCCCCCGTAGAGTCCAGTCGGAGGAACTTGATACTATGACTCTGGCTGCACCGCCCTCCTGCTTGACTGTGCAGGACTGAGGTGCCACCGCTATCTTGTCCACCGTCTCTGGAGCCACTTTCTTGTCCTCCGGATTCTGGCAGGCGCAGACGGCGAGCACGGCCGCTATGGTTGCGAAAAATGCGTTTTTCATATCGATATGCAGTTTTAATGTTATTTCCCTTAAATCTCGTGGCGCACAGGATCATACTGGCCTTCTCCAAGTTTGTTCCAGACTCCTGTAGGCTCCACGACATTTTGGCCGTAGATGGCCTGAGCCACATTTCTGAACTGTGTGAGAGAATGTGTGCGGTTGTTGCTGACTGAACCGGTGCCCGAAGGGTCGAATGCGAACCACATAATCCAGCCGTACCCGTTCTCCTTGATGCTCTGTGCCGTGGATGAGGAGATGGTTTGTCCGTAGTTGAGCTGGACAGAGGCTCCGGAACAGTTTTGCATAGTGAGGTCGCTGTAGGGAGAAGTGGAACCTCCGTAGTTGGCGACATAGAAGTCAATGAATTCCGCCGGAGTGTGTTCTACCTGGGTGACCAGGTCAGTGACATTCGAGCAGGTGTATAGCGACCCCCAGGCGAAATAGGACACTTCGGTAGGCCAGGAACACTCTGCTGCAAGAGCCTTTTTGAGCTCGTAGCAGAGCCTTGAGCCGGCGGCGGCGCTTCTGGTCGTGAACCACTTGTTGGAAATGATGGGACTTGAAGAATACTCGTCGTCGAGGTTGACTCCGTCAAGCTTGTAGGTCTTGCAGGCCTGCGCCACCTCTTTTGCCCATTCCTGCGCGCCCCAGTCCGAAAGCTGGCAGAGGCCGGCCGCATCGTGGTTGCCGAGGAGGCCGAGATAGACTTTGATGCCTTTCTTGCGCAGAGGCTGCAGATAAATCTCTGAATCATCGAGAAGCGCCTGTACGTTAGGGTTGTTCTTGAGGTAGACGAGGTCGTCGGTGCTGTTGTAGTTGATGTTGGCCGCGAACAGGATGACGGCGTCCAGGAACGGAGTGCCGTCTTCGAGCAGGTATTCCAGTGCATTGAGCGGATTGCAGTCGTTGACTTCGATATAGACGACATTTTTGACCGCCTTCGGATTGACCTTGTTGACCAGAGAGTTGACGCGGCAGTCAGCCTGCTTTACGCTCGCGTTCTTCTCCGCCTGGAGGTACAGAGGAACGAGGTAGCTGGAGCCGAGGGAAATGGTGGTGACATCGAGTTTGATTTCCACATCTTCCGATTCTGTATTGCCCGCTGCAATCGTGATTTTCCCGCCGGAAGGGATGGTCACCTTGTCGGCCGGAAAGAGGACAGCTTCAGCATCGTTGAGGAAATTGTACTCTGTGAGATAGCCCTCGTCGAAGAAAAGCTTCACCTCGACGTCGCCCGCTGCAGGCTCGGCAATGGAAACACTGACTGTCAGAGACATTTCAGACTCTGTCTTGGTGGAAATGACGGTGTTGGACTTGGCGTTGAGTCTGACTGCGACACCTGTGTCTGTCCCGCTCTCTCCAGCTGACTGGAAGACATTGATGGACACCGGCTGTGCAAGCCCTGCGGTAATTTGTACACGGCCCACTCTGGAGTTTTCTCCGCTGTTGTCGGTCACATTGACGGTGAGAGTGTTCTTGTCTTGGTCGGGTGTGAGGACGATCCACTCGGCGCTGGCCTTCGCTTCCCACCGGTCGGCGTTGGTCGAGACAGACAGTCTGATATCGGCATTCCCTTCGGAGGCAAATGTTATGGCCTCTTCGGGAGTGACTGACAGAGTCTCCACTATCTCTTTCGGAGACTTTGTGCAGGATGCAAGGGTAAGGGACATCACGGCGATGCCGGCCATACCTTTCAGAAATCTTTTAAGCATAAGTCAGTTAGTTAATTAAATGGTTGGTGATATGTTTTCCTGTTGTTGTGTGTCTGCTGCTGGATTCAATCCTGTGGAAGGGACACCGGATACCAGATGAGATCGTGGTCCGCCGTGAGGTCGTTGCCGTAGTTTGACCAGTCCCGGACGGCCTTGCCGCTTCCCTCGCAGAACTTCCAGTAGGCGAGGAGCGAGTCATCGATGTCGTCCGGATAGAGCTTGTAGAAGTGGTTCGGGCTGTTGATTTCCTCAGCGGTGAGCACTCTGTTCCAGACTCTCGCCTCGGCTATCATACCGTCCAGAAAGCGGTCGCTGTCGTAGGAGTATCCGACCCAGAAGCAGCGCGGCTTGCCGTCATCCTCTTCCGAGTGGGCGGCGCTGAAATCCACCGACTTGAAATAGACCGGGACCAGAGTGCCGTCGGGGCCGGGTTTGTTGGCAATCTGCGACACGTCGTTCTCCGCACGGAGACGGCCGTCGAGATAGACCTTGACATAACCCTTGTCAAAAGTCACGGCTATGTGATACCACCTGTCGGTTTTCAGCTGAAGAGCGGCATCGGTGACATCCGCGCGGTATGTGGAGCCTCCCTCGACGTCCTTGACTGCGCAGGCCACCTGTATCTGATTGGTCGGTATGGTGACGTCGCCGATGCGGATGAGGAAATGGTCCTCCACGCCCATCACTGTCTCGATTTTGCTGTCATTGTTGAACGCGTGGCAGTTGATCAGAGCCTCCATTGTGAAAGTTTCAAGATCCCTGACTTCCGCGAAGTCATCCCATACAGGCCAGGCGCGGTTGGATTTGAGGTCTCCGACATAGTTCACCAGAGATGCCTTCTTCACCACGTAATATATCGTCTTTGAACGTTTGAGCACTTCAATGCCGGCGGTCTCGACGGACACCGGGAGCACATAGGATTTGCTGTAGTCGAGCTTGTCCAGATCGGTGAAAGTGATGTCCACCGGAGTGCTCGCCACATCTCCCGCACGAACGACCGCCTCCAGTCCCGACAAGTCGCAGACACTTTCCGGAAGCAGTTCCACACTTTCGTCATAATATGCCCTGCGGTAGGTGTCAAGCAGTTCAGAGGAGCGGACGAACGACACGTGTATGTCCTTGTCAGCGGGTTGGGCCACACCCACCTCTATGCTTCTGGTCAAAACGGAGACTCCCTCATCGGTGGCTACCCTCACTTCGCTTTTGTAGCTGCCGGCGTTGATGAACAGCTTGTTCTCGAATGTCCCGTCATGCCGTGAACAGGCGGAGAGTGCGAGCACGGCCGCCAGGATGCCGAATGTTATCGTGTTTCTTTTCATAGCGCTGCTTGTCTATTCTTCCTGTGGAGAATCTGATGGGTTCATCACCGAGATGGCCCGGCGTATGTTGTAGAATGACAGGGTCTTATGGAAATAGTCGTCATAGGCGTTGGACACGGCCAGCCCGAGAGGGGTGAACCTGTCGTTGCCTGACTCCGCCACGACCCATTCCGCAGCTTCCACGGCCGAACGGCCGATCTGTGCGGGCGCATCGGTGGAAGGCACCGTCACTTCCATAATGATCCTGTCGGTGGGGGCGTCTCCCAGACGGGTCACCAGAGAGGAGAGTTTCTTTTCCTCTCCCGCTATGACCACGATGTATCTGGAGAGCGTGAGGAATTCGGCGTCAACTATGTTGCGTGCGCTGCCCCTGAATGCGAGCGCAAGCGAGGGGTTCGCCTTGCAGAAGTCCTTGACTGTCTGGATATAGACAGTCTGGGAAAGCTCCGCGTAATGCGTGGCCCTGTTGCCTACGAACGAGACTTCAAGACCTCCGAAACCGTACTTGTTGCAGCGGCTGAGCTGAGCCTCTGTCTGTTCTCTGAAGAATGCCGTCAGCTCCTCGTCTGTGCCAGCAGGCTTGCCTGCATCCGAGCGGGCGTCTTCAAGCAGTCCCCAGGCTGTGCTGATCTTGGCATAGTCGATGAACAGAAGAGTCTCGGTGCCTTTTTTCCCGCGCACCTCGGCAATCTCGGAAGCGATGTCGGCGTGGAGGTCTTCTCCCATTGTCACCACGATGTAGTCGGCGCTGTCTGGCATAGCCATAAGGTGCTGATTCTGTCTCGAAGGATGTTCGGCAGTGCCCTCGATGGTGACAATCATCACTTTATGCTCAGATTTCTTGTATTCTCTGATGGCCGACAGGTACCGTCCGTAAGCGGCGGGGTCCGTCTGCTCCGGGGTCTTGTGGCGGAAATCCAGATTCCGGGGCTGTGTCCATTTGTCGCAGGAGACGGACAGGACCAGTACGGCCGCCACTGTGAGTATGTTTGCTGTTCGTTTCATTTCTTGATTCTTCAAAATCATTCAGTCACATCGGGATTGCAGTCCCACCATAGCCTCGTACCCATCTTGTCCGGGCCTCCGAGATACTGCGAGATGGCTGCGTTGACATTCTCTCCGTTGTTGGAATATTCAGCGAGCGGATAGACCATACGGCGGGCGCCGAACTCGTTGTCCACGCTGCCTCCGCTCTTGTTGCCGGCATCGGTGGCAGGGAAGAATTTAGGGTATCCGGTACGCCGGTGGTCGGACCAGGCTTCGATGCCGTTGTTGAAATTGGCAATCCATTTTTGGATGATGATGCGCTCCTGTTTCTCTGCCACAGATGCGCTCTCATCCCATTTTACGCACAATTTTGAAAGCACCGTGGCGTAGCTGTTGAGCCCCGCAGGGTCGGTGTAGGATGTAGGTTTGCTTTCCCCGTCGGCGATATATGAGGCATAGCCCGACACTCCGTGCTGCTCGAACGATAGCCTGATGCCCTCGTTGTAGAAGTCCTCCGCCGTGCCCGCTCCCATATCGAATCCGAACACCGCCGAGGCTTCGGCCTTGAGGAAGCACACTTCGGCGGCGTTCATCCACACGAGCGGGTCTTCCGTGGTGACGTTCACTCCCGAGTATTTGCGTCCCACGCTGTTGAGCGACGGTTTTTCTATGCTTACGCGGATGCCGGCATAGTCGATGCCGTCAAATTCGGATTTGATGAAATATTTGGCTCGGCGTGGGTCATTGTAGCCGTTCATATAGCATATTATGTCAGCCGCCGCGTGAGTGTCGCCTCCTGTCACGCTGCCCGCAGGCTGGTTGTACTTGATGGCGGTGTAGAGAGGGTTGCCCTTGTCTCCGAAAGCCACAGGCTGAAGGGCGGCGTTGTCGCTGTTGCCGGTGAACACCCCTATCTCGTGGGCCACCGCTTCCTCCGCCAGTTTCCTGGCCTTTACCTTGTCTGCATAGACGATGCGCATAGCCATCCTGAGTTTCAACGAATTGGCGAAGCGGCACCATTTCACGGCAGTGCCGTCATAGACAGGGTCGGCTGTGGAAGGAATGGCCGAGAGGCGATTCTCGGTGAGTGTTCCGATGCAATTGTCAAGTTCCCGGAACATAGCGTCATAGACCTGCTCCTGAGAGTCGTAGGCCACCGTAAGTTTGCCTCCCAGCCCGATCTGCGAGTAGGGGATGGGGCCGTAGGTGTCCGTCACCCTGAGCATTGCGGTGATCTTGATGATGTCGGCGATGGCGAGGGTCACGGGATCGTCGGTGATGCTCCGCAGCTCCGAGAGATTGGAGTAGAGGGTCGGGATGATCCGGTCGCTTGCCAGAAGCACCCTTGTCCAGTCATCAGTGGCGTTGAAGTTGTCGATGGTCTTTTCAAACGCACCCGTTGTGGAGTAGTAGCCTCCCATCGGACCTCCGAGCAGACAGTCGGTGAACTGTGCCGTGTTGACATCCGTTGACACCACCGCTCCGCCCATCGCGGATATGGCGGCTGCCGTGGCATAGCCGTCGGTGAGAGTCTGTTCCCGGCTCACTTCGTATGGGTTGGTGTTGATGTTCAGATAGTTGCCGGTGCAGGAAAACAGGACCGCACAGGCGGCTGCGAGTGAAATGGTGCTGATAGTCTTCATCTTCATTCCCTCCTAAAACGTTATTCTCACATTGACGCCGAAATTGCGCAGCGACGGCATCATAAAGTGGTCGATTCCCTGATAGTAGTTGCCGACGGTGGCGACGGATTCTGGGTCAAACGGAGCCTTGTTCCAGATCATCAGCAGGTTGCGGCCGACCAGCGACAGCGTGAGGTCGCAGACATTGCCGAGCATCTTCTTGGGGAAAGTGTATCCGACGGAGGCTTCCTGCAGACGCACGTTGGTGCCGGAATAGGTGTATTCCTGCGGCAGCGGATTGGAACCTCCCACCGAACTGTACCATTTGTTGGCATCGACCAGGTCGCCTCCGTTGAGCCTCACTCCTCCCGCGTCACGGGCGGCCGCCGAAGCCTCGGAGACTCCGTAATAGTCGAGAATGGACTGAGTGCTGGAATACACTATGCCCCCGATTCTGGCGGAAATGAGGAAGCCGAAGCTGAAACCGGCGAAGCTGAAATCGTTTCTCCAAGACATATTGGCCTTCGGGAGGACACTGCCGAGCTTGACATAGTCCTTGGAATCGGCGATTGTGCCCGTGGTGACCGTGCCGTCCTCGTTGACCACTATACGCCCGTTGGAATCGTACTGGAAATCAGCCAGAGAATACAGGTCTCCGAGCGAGCCGCCCTCGCGGAGTATGAAATGCGCGAGTCCCAGTCCGTTCATATCAAGCTGGGAGACGGAGAAGGTCTCTCCCGTGGCCGGATTGGTGACATTCTCGGCCAGAGAGACTATCCTGTTGTCATTGAACGAGAACGTGTAGCTGCTGTTCCAGGTGAATATGTTCCATGTGTTGCCGAATCCGAGGCTCAGCTCGACTCCCTGATTGCGCACGTTTCCGGACTGGATGTAGATGTCGGAAGAGCCCGAACCGGTGGAGATCTGCGGGTTGAAGGTCTGGTTCTTCGTGTCCGTGTGATAGTAGGTGGCGTCCAGACTGAAATGTCTGAGGAATCTCATCGACAGACCGGCCTCGAATGAATTGGTGAGTTCCGGCTTGAGATTATAGACCGGATACTGCGTCCGGGTGTTCCAGCTGAGCCCGCTGGCGTTCCATCCGTACATCGGATTGGCTATGTAGCGCTCAAAGGCTGTTCCCACAGATGCGAATGAGCCGCGAATTTTCAGATATTCGAGATTTTTCGGCATGGAGGGAATGATCTGCGACAACACTATCGAGCCTCCGACCGATGGATAGAAGAATGACTTTCTGTTGGAATGCGGACCGGCAAGCTGTGACGGCCAGTCATTGCGGGCTGTGAGTGTCAGATAGTAGGCTCCCCGCCAGCCGACTTCCGCCGATCCGAAGACGGATTGGGTCTGTTCGCGCCATCCCTCCTGCAGCCGGGTGGTTTTAGCCGAGTTGCTGAGGTTCTGCACATTGAACACATTGGCTATGCCAGCTTTCTCGCTCGACATCTTGCCGTCGGCGATGGGGCCGCGGTTCTTGAGCGCGTCGTAGTACATATCGGAGATGGAGGCTCCGAGATTGACCTGCAGACTCCAGTCGTCACCGAAGCGTTTGTTGATGTTGACGAGCAGGTCGCCGTACAGCTGCCTGTCGGTCATCTTGGTGACTCCGTACAGTCCGTTGTCGGAGCTTTCCGTGAGCTGGGTGAAGGTGGAGGCGTAGAACTTCTCGCTGTACTGGGTCACGGACTGGTCCATCTTGACGCGGCCGGACACGTTCAGCCAGTCCAGAATGTCGTAGCTCAGCTGCGCGTTCAGCATAAAGCGGTCCTTGCGGTTCTCCCGCAGATTGCGCCAGTTGATCCAGTACGGGTTCTGCATAGTCATCCCGGCATCGCCTATCGGCCAGTACTGGGTGGACAGGCGGCGGACGACATCATATCTCTCATACATCTTCACGGCTTCCCAGTCATTGCCCCGGGGGAAGATGTAGGCTCCGACCAAAGGATTGTTGTAGGTGCCCTGGTTGGTCATATTCCTGTCCCTCTGCTGGATGTAGCTCGCGCTGAAGTCAAGGTGCATCCTGTCCTTGAGAAAGGAGGTGGTGTTGCGGAACGTGAAATTGTAGCGGTTGTAGCGGTTGTTGGGCACTATCCCGTAGGAGTCGATGGATGAGCCGGAGATGTAGCTCTGGTTCTTTTCGTTGCCCATCGACACGGATATGCTTTCGTTGTGGGTGATGCCAGTGCGGAAATAGTCCTTGGACGGATTGTATTTCGGATTGTTGGCCGTATTCATCAGGTTGCCCCAACTGCGTATGTCGGAGCCGATGGAGGAGTTGAGATCTCCCGTTCCATAGCGGTTCTGAAAGCGCGGGAGCACAAAGGGGGTCATCAGTTCCACTGAAGCGGCGGCCGTGGCGGAAAGTTTCCCGGCCTGTCCTTTCTTGGTGGTCACCACGATGGCTCCGTTGGCCGCATCCGAGCCGTAGAGAGCGGCTGCGGCCGCACCTGTAAGCACCGAGATGCTTTCGATGTCTTCCGAGTTGATGTCGGCGATGGGGTCGGTCGAGCCCTGAGAGGCGAACTCGGTGCCTCCGTCGCGGGCCGTGGTGTACATAGGCACTCCGTCGATCACATACAGCGCATTGGATGACTGCGAGATGGACTTCATTCCGCGCATCACCACCTTGGTGGCTCCACCGACTCCCGAAGACGAGGCGTTGATGTTCAGACCGGCCACCTTGCCGTTGAGAGAGTTGATGAAGTTGGCATCCTTGTTCCGTGTGACTTCATCCGATTCGATCTGCTGCACATTGTAACTCAAGGCCTTTTCCGAGCGTCTGATGCCGAGAGCGGTGACTACGGTGCCCTCCATAAGGATGGCGTCGGTCGTGAGCGTCACATTGAATACCCTGCGGGAGCCAATCCTGAGTTCCTGCGAAGTGTATCCGAGGCAGGAGATTTCGAGAGTGGAGTTTTCCATACCATCCGGCAGGGCGAAGGAAAAATTTCCGTCGAGGTCGGTGCCGGCTCCGATGGCCGTTCCCTTAATCATCACGCCGGCCCCGATGACCGGTGCGCCTTCCTCATCGACTACAAGTCCCGAGATGACGGATGTTCCCCGGCCGTTTTCTCCGGTTTCGACCGGTTTGCGGGAAATGATGATGTGACCGGTGTCTATCTTCCAGTCAATGTCTCTGTCCTTGAAGAGGATGTTGAGAGCCTCTCCGAGGGGTTTGTTAGAGATGACGGCGGTAATGGGCTGGTCCACATTGACATCCTTGTTGAGAAACACGCAATTGGTCTGCTTCTCAATCTGCCGCATTACCTGTTCCAGTTTCACGGCCTTGACATCGAGGCTGACTTTCTGGTCAGTCTGGGCCGAGGCTGTGGGGTTCCCAGTCAGGAGCAGCAAGGCGACAAGCAGAAACTCCGCTGTCCTGGTCAGTACAGTTTTGCACATAGTGTTTTTTATGTGGTTGCTAAATGTTTAATTTTCAGTGTTATCCCGGCGAAGGGCCGGCATTGTGCCGGTGCTATCTTATCGTGATGGTGTTGGTCTCATAGTCGGTGCTGTAGGTGAAATCGCAGGCTCGCTGAAGCAGCCGCAGGGCGAAGTCCACTCCCTCGGATACTCTTATCTTTCCGCTCTTGTAGCCTATCTGCGGCATCGTGTCCCGGTCGATCACTATGTGCACCCCATAGGTGTACTCGAAACGCTCCATAAGCGAGGAGAAACTCTCGCCCAGTATGTTGATGTAGCCGTCAGTCCAGGACAGCGCGTCTTCCGCATTCACGCGGGAGACGACAAGGTGTCCGTTTTCCAACCGTACCATCTCGTCCGGAGTGAGCACCACCTGTTCGAAACAGTTTCCGCCGCCCTTCGTGGTGACTCTGACCCTGCCCTCAAGCAGAGTGGTGGAGAAGTGCCCGTCCTCTTCGTCGGCATACACGCCGAATCTGGTGCCGAGGACCTCGACTTCGGAGGAGAATGTCTCTATGATGAAGGGATGTTTCTCGTCGTGAGTGACTTCGAGAAACGCCTCCCCCGACAGCCGCACCCGTCTTTCCCCTCTTCCGAAGACAGCCGGGTATTCGATGCGTGAATTTCCGTTCAGGCAGATGGATGTGCCGTCGCTCAGCGTAAGGGACATTCTCTGTCCGGCAGGCACTTCGACGGCATTCAGATTGGCCATCATCTTCCGCTGGGCGATCTCCTTTTCACCGAGCATTCCGGCGACACCGGCAATGACGACAGCCGCTGCCGCCGCAGCATAACGCAGGATGCGCCTGCGGATGGCAACGATTCTCGCGGATTTCCGCTCTTTCTCGGAGTCCCTCATAGCGGAGAGCTCTTCACTCCGGAGCACCGTGGCATTAAACAGGAAGTGCGCCGCATCGAATTCCTTCTGGCGGGCGGGGTCTTCCATAAGCCAGGTCTCGATGAGGGAAATCTCTTCCGGAGAGGCCTCATCGTTGAAATATTTGAACAGCAATTCGTCAGTCATCAGCGTGTTTTTCATCGTTGTACGAATTAAAAACGGTTGAGCAGCCGCTCTTTACAGTTTGTTTTCAAAAAAAATCTCAGAAATCCGCCGGCTTCTGCTCCGGCTGTCGATTTCTGAGATGTGAGTCAATGTGAATCCGCGGTCTTGTCCACTCGCAGTTTGGCTTCGGGATTATGGTTTGCGGGTAGGGGACTTGCTGCCGCGGAGGGAAGCGAAAATCATAAATGCTATGATGGCGAGGTAAGGGATGATGGCGACAGGCTCCGCCCAATGTTGTGCCCAGGCGCTGGAGGCCGGGATGAACCAGTCCACTTTCGCGAACTTCAGGATGGCGCTGACAACGCCCATAAGCGCACCGCCGGCGATGAATCCGGAGGCTATGAGAGTGCCCTTCTCCTGCCTTTCGGCGTTGACCTTTCCGCACTCCTCCGGGGAGAGCCCTGTCCTGGAGGCCTTGCAGCGGCTGCCCACGAACCACGAGACGGCTCCTCCTATGAGCAGCGGCAGGTTGAGGTCGATGGGGATGAACATTCCCAAAGCGAATGCCAATGCCGGCACCTTGCAGAGAGTCAGCACGATGGCAATCAGCGCACCGATGCCGTAGAGCAGCCACGGAGCATTCCCGCCGTTCATCATAGGTTCGATGACGGCAGCCATAGCGTTGGCCTGAGGCGCCACCAGAGCATTCTCGCCGGTGAATCCGTAGGTCTGGTTCAGCACCATCATCACACCGCCCACCGTTGCTGCGGCCACAAGCACTCCGAGGAATTTCCAGGTCTCCTGATTCCGGGGCGTGGTGCCTATCCAGTAGCCCACCTTGAGGTCGGTGATGAAAGCCCCAGCCACAGAAAGCGCCGTGCAGACCACTCCGCCGATGACCATAGCCGCCACCATTCCCGCAGTGCCCTTGAGACCGCAGGCCACCAGGATGATGCTGGCGAGGATGAGGGTCATAATGGTCATACCGCTGACAGGGTTGGAACCGACGATGGCTATGGCGTTGGCCGCCACAGTGGTGAACAGGAAGGCTATGATCGCCACGATGAGCAGGCCCACCAGAGCCAGCCACAGGTTATCGACCACGCCGCAGGCGAAGAAGATGAATACTGCGATGAGGGCCACGATGATGCCGATGACGACTATCTTCATGGATATGTCCCGCTGCGTGCGGAGCACTTCCTCCCCGGTGTCGCTCTTCTTGCGTCTGAACTCCCCGGCTGCCAGGGAGAGAGCGGACTTGATGACTCCGAAGGACTTGATGATGCCTATGATGCCGGCTGTGGCTATGCCTCCGATGCCTATGTGGCGTGCGTAGTTGCTGAAAATCTGGTCTGCCGACATCTCGGACACGGTCTGCGTGATGCCCGTGCCCATAAAGTCGAGAACGCTGCCTCCCCAGATGAGGTTCATCAGCGGGATGATGACAAGCCAGACGAGCAGGCTGCCGCAGCAGATGATGAAGGAGTATTTCAAGCCGACTATGTAGCCGAGTCCCAGCACGGCGGCGCCGGTGTTCACCTTGAGCAGCACTTTCGCCTTGTCGGCAACGGTCTGTCCGACAGAAAGCACCGTCGTAGAAACGGTCTCGCTCCAGGCCCCGAAAGTGGCCACGATGAAGTCATATAGGCCTCCTATTATGCCGCTGAGCAGCAGTGTCTTGGCTCCCTTGCCCCCGGATTCGCCGCTGACAAGCACCTGAGTGGTGGCGGTGGCTTCGGGGAAAGGATACTTGCCGTGCATCTCCTTCACGAAATATTTTCTGAACGGAATCAGGAAAAGGATTCCCAGCACGCCTCCGAGCAGGCTTGAGAAGAACACTTTGCTGAAGTTGACCGTAAGCTCGGGGTATTTGTCCTGCAGGATGTAGAGTGCCGGCAGCGTGAAGATGGCACCCGCCACTATGGCTCCGGAGCAGGAGCCGATGGACTGGATCATCACATTCTCTCCGAGACTGTTGCGGCGGCCGAGAGCCGACGACAGACCCACCGCGATGATGGCTATGGGAATGGCGGCCTCAAAGACCTGACCCACTTTCAGTCCCAGATAAGCCGCAGCCGCCGAGAATATTATGGTCATCACCAATCCTATGGAGACGGACCACGGGGTGACTTCCGGATAGTTTTTTTCAGGCGAAAGCAGCGGGCGGTACTCCTCTCCGCTCTTCAGCTCCCGCGTCGCGTTCTCGGGGAGCGATGTTGTCTTGGTTTCTTCCATATCTCTTGTATTGTAGCTCTTGTCGCGAATCTTCGGCGCAAAACGCACAAATTTATGAAAAATTGCTCAAAAACTCACACAAGAGTCCCGCTTTGAGGAAATGTCGATTATTTGTAACTTTGAGCGTTTTACGCAAAAAGTTACAATTCTTTCTGATCGCATGAGGATGACATACAACCGTATGATTACAGGCATCCTGACCACATTCCTGCTTCTGGCCGGGAGCGTTGCCGCGCGCGGAGGGGAGTACGGCCTTGAGTTCCGTGCCCACACGGTCCAGCCGGAACAGCGCACGTCGCTCCTGCTCGACGGTGGCAGACCTTTCAGACTCGGGGACGCGCTCACCCTGAATCTCGACCTGCGGCTGCGGCTTGAGGAGCACAATTTCGGATATATCTGCCGAGTCATCATAAACGACAGCCTCAATGTCGACATCGTGTCGAACGCCGGATGGGCCAGCGACCAGCTATCCGTGACGGTGGGTGATTGCAGCTGCCTGTCCGTCAATGATCTGCAGGCCGTGGACGGCTTCAGTTTCGACAAATGGGTTCCTCTGTCTCTGACTCTTGACGCCCGGGGCGACCGGCTGTGCTTCAGAATCGGCGGTTGGGAGACCATGGCGGAAGCGCCGCTTCCGAAGCTGAAGAAAGTGAGGATCTCTTTCGGAATGTCGGATGATGGCCGTTTTGCATCCACGGACTGTCCGCCTATGGCGTTGAGGAACATAGAACTCTCCTCTCCCGGAAGAGGACGGCAATGGCGCTGGACTCTTGCGAGGCACGGCGCTGACTTCGTCCTTGACGGGATTCACGGGCGCAAAGCTCTTGTCCGTAATCCGTCTTGGGAAGCCGACAGGCATCTTGAATGGCACGAGATTTCCCGCCTGAGCCTGACGGCCGGAAGCCGTCCGCAGATTGCCGTCCGTGAACAAGACGGGGACTTGGGGGTTTATGCCGCCACTGCCGACACCTTGTATTATATAGCGCTTCGCGGGGAGCGTCCGTCAATGAGGACCGGGTATGCCGGAGGCCGGCCCTACAACTCCACCGCGAACTGCCTCGCCTATATCCCCGAGACCGACGGACTCGTGTCCTACTCCGTCACGACTGACCGCCTGAACCGTTTCGATTTCGGGAAAAGGGCGTGGAGCGAGGACTCGTCGGAACTGAAATTCTCCTATCTCCATCACAATGAGCTGGTCCTGCCCGGGAGCGGGGAACTCGTCGTCTTCGGAGGCTATGACGAATACACCTATCACGCGGAACTGTTCACAAGAGAACCCTCGGACAGCCAGTGGACGAGGAAGGATCTTTCTTCCGGGATAAGTCCGCGCTATCTTGCCGCCTCGGCGTATGCCGGCAATGGGCGAATCTTCGTGCTCGGCGGCTATGGTAGCCGCACGGGGAGCCAGCGCGAGTCTCCACAGTGCTTCAGCGGCTTTTACGTGGCGGATCTACGCACCGGGAAGGCGGAGAAAATGTGGGACTTTGACAATCCCGAAAATGAAGTCTTCGGAAATGCTCTGGTTTCCGACGATGACGGAAGGACGCTCTATGCCCTGTCTTTCCGCAACGACCGGAACAGCACCACTCTGAAGCTCAACTCCTTCGATGTCGCGACAGGAGAGCGGAAAGTGTTCCCGGGCAGCATCGAATATGGTTTCCACGACACCGACTCGTGGTGCACGCTCCTGCGCGACCTCTCCGGCAACCGTCTTCTGGCCGTTGTCCTGAACACGTCCCGCACGGGGAGGCCGGATCTTGCGGTCTATTCTATGGACTGGGAACCCTGCCTGCCCGAAGATGTCTTCCAGACGGCGAGACGCAGCGTCCTTCCGTGGGTCTTCGGCTCCGCGGCTGCCTTGTGCATCATCATTGCTGCGGGTATGGCGATTATGAAGAGACGCCACCGCGGCCTTGAGTCCTCCCGAATGTCCTCGGTCAAAAAATCCGTTCCAGGACCCGCTCCGTCGGAAGATTGCGCCGTCCGGGACAAGTCCGCGGACACCCGGCAGCCGTTCCGGAAGCCTGAAACCGATGTACTGAACATAATCGGCCCGTTCAAGTGGACGGGGCACAACGGGGAAGACAGGACGGCCAGATTCTCCGCCACCTCCAGGAACATATTCCTCTACATCCTGATTCACCGCGTTGTCACAGGCTCCGGAGTCGCTTCCTCCGTTCTTGACGAAGTTTTCTGGAACAGCGACCCGTCCGAGGCCTCGAACAGGAGAAATGTCGCGATGAGCCGCCTGCGCAAGTTGCTCGCCTCGGAGAATGTCGGCGAACTCAACTGCCGGAACGGGGTCTGGGAAATCACCCTCACGGAGGGCCTGTTCTGCGACTTCCTCCGCCTTGAGGAACTGCTCCCGGCAAATGACGCCGCTCCGCTGCCCGACCGGAAAGCCTTCGGGGAGATACTTGCAATCTGCCGCCGCGGTCTCCTGCTCTCCGGCATCGATGACGAATGGTGCGACCGCTTCAAGTCGTGGTATATGTTCCGCATAAGCGAATTTCTCGAAAGGGCATACGCCTCGGCCGAGATAAGCGGCGACCCGGCTCTCTCGCTCGAAATCGCCGAGGTGCTGCTCGTGAATGATCCGATTGACGAGAATGCGATTGTCATAAAATGCCGTTCACTCTTCGGAACCGGACGGAAAGGACAGGCGAAAGCCGCCTTCGAATCGTTTATGAGCGAATATGAAAAGCTGCTTGGAGAGCCGTCGAGACTGGATTTTCAAAAAGATATCAAAATGTAATGTCGCGGTAATGTTGAAGTAATGACAGGATTTTAGTTTTGCGTCGGTGAACTGATTGACCGTATGAATCAGGGAACTGAAAAACCGCAGAAAGATGCTGAAACATTTTACCCGACCTACTCTGATACTCATTGCGCTGACGGTCTTCTCCTGCGGGGAGAGGACGCAGCCGGTGGACTGTGTCAACCCCTATATGGGCAACATCAGCCATCTCCTCGTGCCCACCTATCCGACGGTCCACCGTCCCAATCAGATGCTCCGTATCTATCCGGCCCGCGAGGATTTCACTTCCGATGTCATGAACGGGCTTCCCCTGGCAGTCACAAGCCATCGCGGCCGGTCCGCCTTCTTCCTTTATCCCGCGTCCGGGGAGATGAAACCTGGTGAACTCAGGCAATATACATACGATTCTGAAAAGATAACCCCGTATTCCTGGACCGTGAGACTTTGCGAACCTGACACGGAAGTGCGTTTCTCTCCGTCCGACAGGGGCGGAATATATGAATTCGAATTCTCTTCCGATACCTGTAACTCGCTTACCATAAGCACTTATGGCGGACACTTGAAAGTCGGGGACGGCGGCGTGTCAGGCAGCCAGGATATCGGAGGCGGCACATTTCTGCATATATGGGCGGAGTTTTCTCCTGCTCCGGAGACTTTCTCCCCCGTGGACGGCGGAAATGTGTCCGTATCTTTCGGAGGCGACAGGAACATTACCCTGCGCTATGGGATATCCTTCATCGACGAGGCTCAGGCGCGGAGGAATATGGAGACGGAGACCGGAGGCAAGGGATATGCCGACCTGTGCCGCGAAGGACGGGAGATGTGGAATCGTGAGCTGTCGAAAATAGAGGTCTTCGGAGGCACTGACGACGAAAGGGCAGTGTTCTACACTTCGCTCTACCGGACCTTCGAGAGGATGATAAACATCAATGAATATGGCAGATACTGGAGTCCTTATGACCATGCCGTCCATTCTCTGGAGCGCGACGCCTACACTGATGACTGGATTTGGGACTCCTACAGGGCCGCCCATCCGCTGCGGACAATCATCGACACGGAGAAAGAGTCCGATATGATTGCATCGTTCATCAGGATGACAGAGGAGAGCGACAGGAGATGGATGCCGACTTTCCCGGAAATCACCGGTGACAGCCACCGTATGAACGGCAATCACGCCGTGGCGGTCGTGCTGGACGCATACCGGAAGGGCATAAGGGGATTCGATGCGGACTCGGCCTATGTTTTCTGCCGCAACGCGCTGACGGAGAAGAGCCTCCTGCCCTGGACAAGACAGCCTCTCACCGGACTTGACAGGTTCTATCAGGACAGTCTCTATTTTCCGGCTCTGTCTCCGGGTGAGCACGAGACCTGCCCCGGGGTCAACGCTTCCGAGCACAGGCAGGCCGTTGCGGTGACGCTTGCCCACTCCTACGACTCGTGGTGTCTTTCCGAACTTGCCGGAGAACTCGGAAAAGAGGAGGACAGGAAGATTTTCAGGAAATATTCCATTGCCTACCGGAATCTTTTCAATCCTGCGACCGGATTCTTCCACCCCAAGTCTGCGGACGGTAAATTCATCGAGCCGTTTGACTACCGCTTCTCCGGAGGCATCGGGGCGAGGGACTACTACGATGAGAACAACGGCTGGACCTACAGATGGGACGTGCAGCACGACATACCGGGCTTGATTGAACTTATGGGAGGAGCCGAGAGTTTCGCGGCGGCGCTTGACGGGATGTTCAGGGAACCGATGGGACTCCCGAAATACGAGTTCTACGCAAAACTTCCAGATCAGACCGGGAACGTCGGACAGTTCACTATGGCGAACGAGCCTTCCCTGCACATACCCTATCTCTACAACTGGTGCGGACAGCCGTGGAAGACCCAGAAGAGGGTGAGGACACTGCTCCGCCAGTGGTTCAGGAACGACCTGATGGGAATGCCCGGCGATGAGGACGGAGGGGGAATGAGCGCATTTGTCGTCTTCTCGATGATGGGTTTCTATCCCGTCACTCCCGGTGTGCCGGAATATGCCCTTGGCAGTCCCGTGTTCGGCAGGACGGTGATTCATCTTGAAAACGGCCGGACATTCTCCGTCGTGGCGCAGAACGCCGCGGAAGACAACATATATGTCCGGTCCGCGAAGCTGAACGGCCGCCCGCTTGAGCGCCCTTTCATAAGCCACCGCGACATAATGGACGGAGGCGAGCTTGTGCTGGAGATGGACAGCCGTTGTCCTTCATCCGTTCAGGGAGGTCCCGGTATGTATGGGAAATGAAATGTCTTGACACATAATAAAACACTGATTTATGAACCGATTTAAGAAAAAACTTGTGCAGTGCATCCGGATGCTCGTCTGGATGTTTGTCTGGATGTCATTGCCGCCTCTTTCCCTGGAGGCTCAGAACAGGAACGGAGTTTCCGGCACGGTGACCGGTACTGACGGCGTGCCGCTGCCTGGCGTTGCCGTGACCATAAAGGGAAGCCTGACTGGGACGGTGACCGACATCGACGGGAATTGGTCAATGGCGGTTGCGGAGGGTGACGTTCTCGTTTTTGACTGTCTCGGCTTCAGCCGCGAAGAACGCAGGCTCGGGAAAGAGTCCGTGGTGAACGTGGTTATGAAGGAGGATGCCACGCAGCTTGACGAGGTTGTGGTGGTGGGATTCGGACAGCAGAAAAGAGCCACTCTCACAGGAGCCATTTCAAGCATCCGCCCGGACGACATCTCGACGACCAAGAGCTCGTCCCTTGCCGTCTCCATGGCGGGAAAGGTCCCGGGACTCCAGATCAAGCAGCAGAACGGAATGCCGGGAACCTACAGCACCGATGTGAATGTCAGGGGACTGGGTTCTCCGCTCTATGTGATTGACGGAGTCATCCGCGACGGCGTGCGCGAGTTCCAGATGCTTTCTCCGGAGGATATCGAGAGCGTATCAGTACTGAAGGACGCCTCCGCCGCCATATTCGGAATGAACTCCGGGAACGGGGTCATCATAGTCAAGACCCGCAGCGGCTCCGCTTCGCGCCTGAAAGTGACCTACGACGGGATGGTGGGCATCACCCAGCCATCGACCAGGCTCAAGGCTATGAATGTATTCCAATATGAGGAGCTTGTCAACGAGGCGAGCATCAATGTGGGGAACGGCCCGGCATATTCCAAGGAGGAACTTGCAAGGAGGCAGGCCGTGCCGACCGTTGACTGGTACGACGCGGTGTTCCGCCGCAATGCCCTGCAGCACAGGCACAACATAACCCTGATCGGCGGAACCGAGCGTATCTCCGCCTATATCGGCGCGGGTTACAGCTACGAGGACGGAATCCTGCGGAGCGGGGACATCAACTACGGCAAGTATTCCATCCGCTCCAACACGCGGGCTTCCATCACGGACAACTTCACGGCCAATGTCAATCTGTCCGCATGGACCGACAAGCGCACGCAGCCGGGAACCGACGGGAACGCATTTATGTATCTGATGAAGCACGTTTATAACATCAGACCCTATGAAACGGTATATGCCAACGGCAACACGGACTATTACAACAAGCCCACCCCGTCCAACGAGAACCCTGTGGCGGCATCCTACAGCGACAACTACGGCAAGACAGACTGGCGCAACATCAATTTCCAGTCCACCGTGGATCTGACTTGGAAAATCCCATGGGTCGAGGGACTCGAACTGAAGGGACTCGTCGCGTATGACCGCAGCCAGTCATCCACTGATATGCTTCAGAAGAGCATAAAACTCTACAACTGGTCCGAAGCCGACGGCTACACCGCGAGCACGCTCTGGCAGCCTTTCGTCTCCGAGGACAAGACCGACAACGACAGGCTTGACCTCCAGGCGCAGATTCTCTATCAGCGCGAGTTCCGCGGAGGACACAACTTGTCGGCGACCGCGGCGTTCGAGGCAAAGCGGGAGACTTGGCGCTACCTCTACGGCAAACGCATCTATGACTTCTATACGACGGACAACATCGATATGGCACCCTCGACCGGCCAGTCAACGGGCGGAAACCACGGGGAGAGAAAATACCTCTCCTGGGTGGGCAAGGTCAACTATGACTGGAAATCGCGCTACCTCATCGAACTCGCCTGCCGCTATGACGGCTCCTACCGCTACAACCCCGAGCACCGCTGGGATTTCTTCCCTGTCGTTTCCGGAGGCTGGCGTATCTCGGAGGAGAAGTTCGTGAAGGACAACGCGGCATGGATCGACAATCTGAAGATCCGCGCATCCTACGGAAAGACAGGGCAGGACGGCGGCGACGCGTTCCAGTATATGAGCGGATATGTGCAGTCCGGAGGCTATGTGCTTGAGGACGGCGTATATACGAACGGATGGACATCCACAGGACTTGTCAATCCGAATCTCAGCTGGTACACTTCGCGGACGCTTGACATAGGCCTCGACTTCTCCGTGTTCAACGGACTTGCGGCAATAGAATTCGACCTCTACCGCCGCGACCGCAAAGGGCTTATCGGCACAAGGCTTCAGGCGCTTCCGAACACTTTCGGCGCGAGCCTCCCGCAGGAGAATCTGAACAGGGACAGGACCGACGGCGTGGAACTGATGCTGAGCCATTCCTATTCGGTCGGGGACTTCTCATGGAAGGTCAGCGCCAATGCCAACTTCGCGAGGACGAAGACAATATATGAGGAGAAGGCTCCATATAGGAGCAGCTGGGACCGCTACCGCAACGGCTCTGTCGGGAGATGGCAGGGGATAAACTGGCTCTACAATGTCGTTGGCCGTTACGGGAGCTTCGAGCAGATAAGCAATGCACCGATAAACTCCACCCAGGCCGGGAACTCCTTCCTTCTTCCCGGAGACTACATCTACGAGGACTGGAACGGAGACGGCATCATCGATGACAAGGACCGTCAGCCGCTGCGCTGGGAAGGCAGCCCGAAACTCCACTATGGACTCAACCTCAATTTCTGGTGGAAGGGTCTTGACGTGACCGTGCTTTTCCAGGGCTCCGCGCTCAGTTCCGTGAAATACGGCGAGGTGCTCGGCCAGGTGCTGACCTTCAACGGAAACTCGCCGTCGTTCTACTACGACAGGTGGCACCGCGCCGACCCGTATGACGAGAACAGCGAATGGATTGCCGGCTACTGGCCTTCGACGCGTCAGGGAACGACGAACACATATTCCCAGACCGACGCGAACACTTTCACGCGCAGAAGTTCCGCATATCTCCGCCTCAAGACGGTGGAAATCGGCTACACGCTTGATACGAAATGGCTGAAGAAAGTGAAAATCAGCAATGTGCGTTTCTATGCGAACGGATTCAATCTCCTCGTCTTCTGCGACGACTATCTGAAATACTTTGACCCGGAGATTTCGGACAATGGAGGATACGGATATCAATATCCCCTCACCCGTTCTTTCAATTTCGGTCTCAACATCACTTTCTAATGGAACTGCGATATGACAAAGAATATTCTGAAAACACTTTCATCCCTTCTTCTCCTCTCGGCGGTCTCGTGTACGGGATGGCTTGACGTGAAGAACGGGAATCTGATAGGACAGGACGGTTTCCCGGACACCGACGAGGAAATCGCGGCATATATGGCGAGCCTCTACGACAATCTTCCGGTCGAGGATTTCATGTACTATTTCTCAAACGGCTCGTTCCGCTTCACCGGAAATCTCGGAGGCCTCATCAATGCCGACCTCACCCGTGACTGCATGCACTCTGAATGGGGCAATTTCGACGGGGATGACACAAACGCCCACAAATACTGGGAGACCGGCTACAGCTACATCTACCGCATAAACAAGCTCAAAGCGGCGCTGCCGGACATCAAGGCTTCCACTCCGGAACTTCAGGCTCAGGTCGAGGGCGAGATGCATTTCTTCACCGCCTATGCCTATTTCCAGCTTGCCAAGCGCTATGGGGGAGTGTCGCTGATAAAGAGCCTGCAGGAGTTTGACGGGGACTATGAGGCGGTCAAGGTGCCGCGCAGCAGTGAAAAGGCCACTTGGGACTATGTGATGGCCGAGTGCGACCTGGCGGCGGAGAAACTCTCTTCTGAGCCGCTCGGGAACCGGGCCACGAGATGGGCTGCGCTCGCGCTGAAATCACGCGCGATGCTCTTCGCCGCATCGGTGGCGAAATTCTGGAACGAGGCTCCGCTCACAGGCGATGCCGTGTCGCAGAAACTTGTGGGCGGGATGAATTCGGACGATGCGGCACGCTACTATCAGGCCTGCATTGACGCGTCCGCCGAAATCATCCGCTCCGGACAGTTCTCCCTCTACAAGCCAGAACCTTCCGACCGCGACGAGGCGGCGCAGAATTACAGGAAGATTTTCTCTGAGCCGGAGACGGCGGAGTGCGAGGTGATTTTCAAGAAGGCCTATGTCTATCCGGGCATCGCCCACAGTATGGGCGCATGGCACGAACCGAACCAGCTGAGCAAGCAGTACGGCGGCCGCGCGAATCCGACACTTGAGTTCGTCGATTCCTTCGGACTGCTCGACGATGCGGGTAACGGGACTTATGACGCGAAGCTGAAGACCCGCCTGAGCGGCAACGAGAACTACAACGGCTACTCGTCTTCAGACTGGTCCGACTACATCCGTTATGCAAACCCTCTCGACATCTTCAAGGGCAAGGATCCCCGTCTTGAGGCGAGCGTGATTCTTCCGTTCTCAAGCTGGAAGGGCGAGAAGATTGTCGTGCAGGGAGGCATCGTGAAGGCGGACAGGAACGCGATCTGGCTCTCGAATGAGAAATATACGAAGGACGGCACCGACTACTACGGCAAGGGCGCGGCCAACGAGTCCGCATATTCTGGATGGGTGACGGCGCTGAGCAACGGTACGATAACCGGATTCCTGCTCAAGAAATTCCTCTCTGACGGCGCGGATCAGGAGCAGAACCAGGTCACGACCTCGTACATCGACTTCCGTTACGCCGAGATTCTCCTGAACTATGCCGAGGCTCTCGCCGAGAGCGGTCTCTCCGTTCCTTCCGGGACAATTGACGCGAAGACCGCGCTGAATATGACCCGGAGAAGGGCCGGATTCAGGAATACGATTGAGGCGACGCCGGACAATGTCCAGAAAGAAAGGCGCGTGGAGATGGGGCTGGAGCAGACCCGCAACTGGGACAATGTCCGCCGCCGCCAGTCGCACAGGCAGTTCGACGGGGCCTACCAGCGCTGCGCGCTCGTTCCGCTGCTCGACCTCTCCGGCAGTTCTCCGGCCTACATCTTTGTCCGCTCGACAATCAATGAGCCTGGCGGAGCGAAGATTTTCCGCGACAAGCACTACTACAGGCTCATTCCGGGAATTGACAACAACAGCGTAATCCAGAACCCCGGATATTAACCGGCGGGGACGGCATCTTGAGGCCGTTTCACGGACATTAAACACATAAGATTATGAATATGAAACATATAAGATTTACAGGCATCCTGTTCTCGGCGTTGCTGGCCGTCTCTTCAGTCTGCTCCTGCACTCTGGACAATTTCGACGGTCCGGACGCTTCCATAGAGGGGGCGTTCTACGACGATGAAACCGGTGAACTCGTCCAACAGGAGATTGTGAACGGGACGAAAATCCGCTACGAGGAAAACGGATGGGACAATCCCGAGCAGCAGACTATGGTCGTGAGGAACGACGGGACCTACCGCAACACCAAGATGTTCTCCGGGCACTACGACTTCTATTTTCAGGAGTGCAACTTCATTCCTCCAGTCCGTCTCATCGGGCACGAGATAAAGAAGGGGAACAACCGCCTTGACTTCAAGGTCCAGCCCTATATCCGCATCCGGGGCGCGGTCATCCGCAGGGAAGGCGACAAGATAGTGGCGAAATTCCATATCCAGCCGACCGTCAGCGGCTATCAGGTGGAGAGCATCGGCCTTTTCGCGCACAGCGACTATGCGGTCGGAGCGGAGCTTTCCACGGTCAAGGTCCAGGCCTCCCTCAACACCGTCATTGACGGAATCGCGACCTACACCCTTGAGATAGACCTTGGCGCGAACAAGGACAAGCTCAAGAGCGGGCACGACTACTATTTCCGCGTCGGCGCGAAGATAAAGACCGCCGGGGCTCGGTACAATTATGCGAAAGCCGTAAAATTGACGATATGAACAAAAACATCTTTCTGATTGTCGCAGCCGTCGTGCTTGCTCTCCTGTATTCCTGCGGGTGCAGCAAGGACAAGACGGATGAGACACCCGTGGCGGATTTCGAGACGGATCCGAACACGTTCTGCTTCTACTACAACTGGTACGGTCTCCAGGAGACCGACGGCCAGATTTACCACTGGCGGCACAACATCCTTTCCAACGGTTCTTCCGGAGACCTCGGCACGATTCCCGGCACGCGGAACAACATCGCCTGCAATTTCTTTCCGGCTTCCGGAATTTACAGCAGCAAGGAGCGGGCGACCGTACGCCGCCACGTCGAGGAAATGGCCTCGGCCGGAATCGGCGTGATTGCGCTGACCTGGTGGAAAAACTCCGACATCGGACAGAGCAGCATCCCCGTTCTCCTCGAAGAGGCCGAGAGGGCCGGCGTGCAGGTCTGTTTCCACATCGAGCCTTATGAAGGCCGGACTGCCGAGAGCGTGAAGGTGGACATAAAGGGCCTCATCAACCAGTTCGGTGCCTACAAGTCGTTCTGCCGGATTGACGGGAAGCCGATTTTCTTCATTTATGACTCCTATATGATCAGTCAGGAAGATTGGGCGAAGGTTCTCGCTCCGGACGGGGTGAACACCATCCGGGGAACGGAATATGACTCCAATGTCATAGGCCTGCTTCTCAGGGTCAACGACCGCTACTCGCTCAAGGCATCCGGCTTTGACGGGGCATATACCTATTTCGCGACGACCGGATTCACCGAAGGCTCCACCCCGTCGAAATGGGGCGAACTTCAGAAATGGTTCGAAGGCCAGGATATGCTCTTCATTCCGAGCGTCGGCCCGGGCTATATCGACACCCGCATCCGTCCGTGGAATGCCGGCAACATCCGTGACCGCGAGAATGGAAAATACTATGAGGCGATGTGGAACGGAGCCATTGACGCGGGAGTGGAATATGCCGCCGTCACTTCCTATAACGAGTGGCACGAGGGGACCCAGATTGAACCGGCAGTTCCGAAGGTTTCCGACGACGGCAGCTTCACCTACCTCGACTATTCTCCGCAGCAGCCGGATTTCTATCTTACGGAAACGAGACGGCATATAGGCGAGTTCGTGTCACACAGGAAATAGACAGATGATAGACAACCACATACGATAACCTCACAATGCAATGAAAAAGATTTTTGCATATATTCTAATCCTCCTGTCCGCAACAGCGGCGGCAGTTTCCTGCACAAAGGATACGGAGACGGGCGGCAGGGCCGTTTCGGAGCTTAACACGGATGCCGTGGAGTACTATCTGATTGAGATCGACAAGTGTCTCTCGCTCAAGGACAACCCGGATTCGGGCTACCCTGCCGGGAGCTTCGCCGCCCTCGAAACCGAAAAAGCGGCACTTGAGGCGCTTCTTGACGCCGTCAAGGACGGCACGGTCACCTTGCAGTCCGATGTGGATTCCGCCGTGGAAAAGGCGGAGGCCGCAGTCAAGGCGTTCAAGGATTCCTATCACTACGAAGCACGAGCCGCCGAACTCTATGTCCCGGGGGCGGAGGACATCTCCAACTACATAAAACTCGGAGAACCGGGCGCATTCGACGCCTACGCCACGATTTCAGTCTCCTTCTGGTTCAAGGGGGCGGAGAAGCTGAATATCCAGCGCCAGGGCTCGATCATCTCGAATTTCTACGCTCCGGGCGGAAACAAGTACTACGGCTGGGAGGTAAACACCTGGGCGGACAACGATCAGGGCGGCGCACCGTACAAGATTCGCGTCACCCGAGGATTCGCGGAGGGGCTGAATGAACTCCAGCCGCAGTTCAGCGACTATATGTCCTGGCACCACATAGCTTACACCTACGACAATTCGACGAGGCATTCCGTCCTGTGGTTCGACGGCAAGTCAATCTCAGAGAGCAGCACAAGTTCCGACCCGCTCGCACCGGGATTCGGTGTGCAGATGTGCGCCTTCAAGAACCTCACCGACGCGGGCAACCCGAAGGCGGTGAGCGGCAGCATCCGCAATCTCCGTTTCTGGGAGAAAGCGTTGTCCGCGGATGAGGTCGCTGCGGATATGACGGCCGAGGTGACGGGTTCGGAGGAAGGGCTGATTGCCGCGTGGGACTTCACTGCGACGGTCGAGGACCCGGGAAATGTTTTGGACAAGACCGGAAAGCATCGCGCCCAGGTTCTCGGGGACAAGATTGAATGGCGTCCGGTCGATTGACATACAGTTGATTGATGGCTGTGGGCCGGTGACGCACAATATGCAAAATGGAAAACATATGAATAAAAAACTTATGCAGAAAAAGACAAAACCCGAGTCCCGATATGTCTCTCCCGACATCCGGGAGGCATTCGTCGGCATCGAGTCGGGATTCGCCGCATCGGGAGCAAATTGGTATGATTCGGAAAAAGACGGGAGCGATGTGCGCTGGGGATATGATGAAACTGAAGATTTATGGGGGTAATGGTTATGAAAAGAAATATGATGATATTCGCCGCCGTGGCATTGTTCGTTTCGGCGGTTTCCTGCACGAAGTCAGAAACTCCGGAAACATCCGGTGAAAGCAGATTTCTTGTTGTCGTGGATAAGGTGATTCCTGCCGTCGAGGCAAGCCGGGCGGTGTTTACTGACGGCGTGGGCATATCTTGGCAGGCGGAGGATGCATCCAGATTCTGCGCCGTGGACGGGGATGGTGCCCGTTATGTCGCCGAGAGCGTGAGCATCGCCGACGACGGGAAGGCGACATTCGCTTTCTCCTCCGCGCCTTCAGACGGACAGACGGTACACTTTTTCTATGGTCTGGACGAGGAGCTCTCACATAGCTTCAGCCTCAGCCAGACTCAAGATGCGCTTGGAAGCATAAATCCGGAAAACTTGTGCTTCAGTTCGTCCGCAGTGACGGTCTCGGGAAACAGCTGTTCCTCGTCAATGTCGCTCGTGGGGGAGGTCGTGCGCTTCCTTGTCTATTCTTCGACCGGGAAATATTCTTCCGAGAAGATAGAAAGCGTCAGCCTCGTGACGGAGGAGACTGTTGCCGGGAAATGCGTGTACTCTGCGGACGGAGGGACATCTCTCTCCGGACAGCCGGGTCCCGTGACTGTGACGCTGTCCTCGCCTTCCGCCGTTTCGGCCACTGACAGGGACGGGACTCTCGGATACGGGATTTATATGAGCATCGCTCCGTCTGCGACGCTTTCATCGGCATATTCCTATGTCATAACGACGGACAGGGCGAGATATACTCTCAGTTACCCGCAGGGGACGGCATTCGCCGACGGCACTGTAAGGAACATACCGGTTGACCTCGAAAAGGCAAGTGTCGTGAGGGAGGAGAGAACAATGGAACTCTATGTTCCCGGAGCGGTGGATATAGGAAACTACATAAAGCTTGGCGAACCGGGCGCGTTCGACGCATACACCACGATTTCAGTCTCTTTCTGGTTCAAGGGGGCGGAGAAACTGAACATCCAGCGCCAGGGCTCGATCATATCCAACTTTATCTCCGACGGCAGTTTCTACGGCTGGGAAATCAACACATGGGCTTCTGACGACAACGGAAACGGAAGCTACCGCCTCCGGGTGTCAAGAGCCTTCGGCGGCAACGACCTCCGTGAGCCGAGCAACGACTTTCCGGACTACACCGGATGGCATCACATCGCCTACACCTTCGACAATTCGACCCATTACACCGCGCTCTACCTCGACGGGAACAAAATCGGGGACGACACTTTCGATGCGGCTCCGAAACAGCCCGGATATGGCGTGCAGATGTGTGCGTTCAAGAGCCTGACGGACGCGGGCAACCCTAAGTCGGTGAGCGGCAGCATCCGTAATCTCCGTTTCTGGGAGAGGGCGTTGTCCGCAGATGAGGTCGCTGCGGATATGACGGCTGAGGTGACTGGTTCGGAGGAAGGTCTGATTGCGGCGTGGGACTTCACGTGGAAACCTGAGGATGCTTCCAACGTTTTGGACAAGACCGGAAAGCATAGCGCACAAATCCTGGGAGACCAGATTGAATGGATTCAGAAATAAGTCGGATTCGGGAATAAGGGGAGACGGGTTTGTCAGATGCGGAAAATAATTTGAAAAAGTTTGGGAAAAAATTTGCAGGAAACAAAAAAGTCCGTATCTTTGCAGCCCATTTCGGGAAAATTGACCGAAACGAAGTAGTTCTTTGATTTGTTTTGGGATGGCCGCAAGGCGCCCGACGGAGGAGTGAGGGAGTTACCTTTGCGGTAATGACCGACCGACGAGGGAGGGGCAACGCGGCGGAGGCCCGAAAGAAACGAAGAGGAGTTCATTGACAAGTTTGAGAGAGAAAACGAGGTAAGAAAAATTAGAAAGAGAAAGTCTGTAGAATAATTGAATTTTAGGGACTGCAATTTCAAATAAAACGAAGTTCATTCGAAAGAAAGGTTACAAGAGCGAACGGAGGATGCCTTGGCTTCTGAAGGCGAGGAAGGACGCGGCAAGCTGCGAAAATTTCCGGGAAACCGCAAGCAGGTTATGATCCGGAAGTGTCCGAATGGGACAACCCGCATGGCTGAATGCCATGCACCGACATTTTGTCGGGGCCAACCCGGGGAACTGAAACATCTCAGTACCCGGAGGAAGAGAAAGAAAAATCGATTCCCTGAGTAGTGGCGAGCGAAAGGGGAAGAGCCCAAACCGGTGCCGTTTCGGCGGTGCCGGGGTTGTAGGGGTGCTCAAAGGAGCGTGCGACAGGAACGGGAAGCGGCTGGAAAGCCGTTCCGCAGAGGGTGAAAGGCCCGTACCGGCAAGGGTCGCACGACAGGAGCATTCCCTGAGTAGGACGGGACACGTGAAATCCTGCCCGAATCCGCGGGGACCATCCCGCAAGGCTAAATACTTTCAGAAGACCGATAGTGGACCAGTACCGTGAGGGAAAGGTGGGAAGCACCCCGAACAGGGGAGTGAAAGAGAACCTGAAACCGTTCGTTTACAAGCGGTCGG
>CAVHXU010000025.1:0-43432 GCA_963640185.1 Lachnospiraceae bacterium
AACGGGGCTGGACAAAATCACCTTTTGTCCAGCCCCTCTTATTATGCCTTCATATGTAAGAGGTTGGCTAAAAAGATGGGGTGCAAGGCTTGCGAAGGTATCAAACCGCAGCAGCCCCGGCGGCTGTGAGGCTTTGAGGCTCTGAAGCGTAACGCAGCAACCCGCTTTTTAGCCGGCCTCTTTATGCTACGCGGCCGCCGTAGGACCTGTCTGTAGTATTCACCCTGATGGTTTCACCCTGATTGATGAAAAGAGGAACCATAATCAGCGCACCTGTTTCGAGAGTGCACTCCTTGAGCGCCGAAGTGGAGGCCGTGTCGCCTTTGACAGCGGGCTCGGTGTAGGTCACTTCCAACTCGACATAGGTAGGGAGCTCGCAGGTGAGACATCTCTCGTCGTTCTCCTCGGCGAGGAACATCATCTCGACGTGTTGTCCCTCTTTCATCAGGTCTGCGTTCTCCACGAGATCCGTGTCGAGGTGAATCTGCTCGTAAGTCTCCTCGTGCATAAAATTGAATCCGTCCTCGTCCTTGTACAAGAACTGGTAGGGTCTTCTCTCCACATTGATGACGTCGATCTTGACGCCGGCCGTGAACGTGTTCTCAAGGATGCGCCCGTTTTCGAGGTTGCGCAGTTTCGCCTTGACAAATGCCGGTCCCTTGCCCGGTTTCACATGCTGAAACCATACGATTGAGCAGGGTTTCCCGTTGTACATCAGGTAAAGGCCGTTTTTAAAATCAGCTGTTGTTGCCATATATATTAGATTAGATAAATTTCAGCGCCCGGAAATTGCGGCTGCAAAATTAGCAATTACTTGGTTAAGTCACAAATCCTGTCACGGATTTCCTCAAGCAGCCATTTGGGAGTGGACGTCGCCCCGCAGATGCCTATCCTGTCATCACTGCGGAACCATTCCGGCTTGATCTCCTCAGGCTCGCTTATGTAGTAGGTGCGGATGTTCACTTTCTTGCACAGGTCGCACAGAACGTGTCCGTTGGAACTGGATTTGCCTGACACAAAGACTATCACGTCGTGCCTTATGGCAAATCTCTCAAGCCGCCGGTGTCTGGTGGCCACCTGCCGGCATATGGTATTGTGGACGTGAAGCCTGAGGCCGAGCTCCTTACGGAGTCTCGCTATGATCCTGTCGTAGTCGTCCGGACTCTTGGTGGTCTGGCTGAACAGCTCGGTGGGGACGCTGCGGTCTATGCTTCCGTCGGCGAGCCTTTCTTCCAGAGCTGACAGATCCTCCACCACCACGGCCCTGCCTCCAGTCTGCCCGACCAGTCCGAGCACCTCGGCATGGCCCTGCTTCCCGAAAATGACTATCTGTCCCCTGCCGCTCCTGCACTGCTTCTCGAAGGCCGCACGGATGTCTTTCTGGATTTTCAGAACTACGGGACAGGTACAGTCGACTATCTCAAAGCCAAGGCTCTCCGCCTGACGGTAGGTCTCGGGCGGCTCTCCGTGGGCGCGTATCACCAGCAGACTTCCGGAAGTCTGTTCCCGGCAGTTGCTGTCCTGACCTGAAAACTCGGTGATTTCCTCCAAATCCTCCTTGTCGATGGTGATGAGCCCGAGTCCCTCCAGCCTGGAGAGCTCCCGCTCGTTGTGGACTATCGCTCCAAGAGAGTAGATCCGTCTGCCGTCATTGAGCCTGTGATGCTCGACGAGACACTGTTCGGCCCCGTTGACAGCCCTGATGACACCGGCACAGAACCCGGAATTAGGATCTATTTCTATTTGAGGCCGTCTTCCCATCTTCTATTCTGCGAATTTGCGCTCCAGCAGGGTCTCAAGCCACTGCATCTGCTCGTCCATCGTCATCGACGAGTTGTCCAGCACCACGGCGTCGGGGGCCTGGGTGAGAGGGGACACTTCCCGGTGGGAATCGATGTAGTCGCGCTCCTCCAGATTGCGGACAACATCCTGCAGATCCACTTTTTCGCCCTTTGACTCCATCTCGGCGGCGCGTCTCCGTGCCCGCACCTGCGTGTCGGCCACCATAAAGATCTTCACTTCGGCCTGCGGGAACACGGTGGTCCCGATGTCCCTCCCGTCCATCACTATCCTCTTGTTCTTCCCGAACTCGCGCAGCTTGCCGTCAACATATTCGCGGACTTCCGGCACGGCGGAGACGGGGCTGACCTTGGAGGACACGGCGAGCGACCTGATTTTCTGCTCCACGCAGCGTCCGTCCATATAGGTCTTGAAGCCGCGGCCCTTGTTGTCGAACCGGATGTCGAGGCTTTTCAGGGATTCCCTGAGACGCGCAATGTCGATGCTGTTGTCCGGGGAGATCAGATTGTTCTCGATGGCGTGCAGGGTGACGGCCCTGTAGAGAGCGCCGGAGTCGAGATAGACGTAGTGAAGCCGGGCGGCAATTAGCTTGGCGAACGAACTCTTCCCTGTCGAGGAATATCCGTCTATAGCGATGATTATGTCCGGTATCTTTGTCGTCATATTCACTCCGCCGCCATGCTCCGGGCCGGAACGGCAAATTTATAAAAAAATGTACAAATTCACGATAATTATGGCGATATTTGCACGACTGCCCCGGGGCCTCGGCACAATGCCAGACAGGGATTCCGGGGCGGAGTTTCAGATTGTTCCAACAGGTTAAAACAGCTTCAGATTATGAAGATACTGGTCGTCGATGATGAGAGAGCCATACGCAACTCGATGAAGGAAATACTTGAAGATGAGGGATATGCCGTCGATGTAGCCGAGGACGGCATGACTGCCGTCGCTATGGTGGACAAGGAGAAATACGATGTGATCTTCTGCGACATCAAGATGCCCGGGATGAACGGGGACGAGGTGCTGGACAAGCTGATGGAAATGGGCGTGGAGGCGGCCGTGGTGATGATTTCGGGCCACGGAGACATCGACACCGCGGTGAGCTGCATCAAGAAGGGAGCTTTCGACTTCCTATCCAAACCGTTGGATCTCAACCGGATACTTATCACCGTCAAGAATGCCTCGGAGCGCACCAACCTTGTGGCGGAGACCAAGGTACTGAAGAAAAAGGTCTATGGCCAGGAGATGATCGGCGAGTCCGCCAGACTGAAAGCCGTGAAGGAGATGATAGACAAGGTGGCGCCCACCGATGCCAGAGTCCTGATTATGGGAGCCAACGGCACAGGCAAGGAACTGGTGGCGCGCTCAATACACCTGAAGAGCAACCGCTCGCTGATGCCTTATGTGGAGGTGAACTGTGCGGCCATTCCGTCGGAGCTCATAGAGTCGGAGCTGTTCGGACACGAAAAGGGCTCCTTCACTTCGGCCATCAAGCAGCACAAGGGCAAATTCGAACAGGCTGACGGCGGCACGCTGTTTCTCGACGAGATCGGCGATATGTCACTTGCGGCACAGGCCAAGGTGCTGCGAGTGCTTCAGGAGAAGAAGCTCTCCCGCGTGGGTTCGGACAAGGACATCACAGTGGATGTGAGAGTCGTGGCCGCCACGAACAAGAATCTGCGGGACGAGATTGCCAAGGGCAACTTCCGCGAAGACCTTTTCCACCGTCTCAGCGTGATAGTGATAAACGTGCCCACCCTCGACGAGCGCAGAGAGGACATTCCGCTGCTGGTAAACTATTTCATCTCCCAGATCTGCTCGGAGACCGCGATGTCTCAGCGGGAGGTCGAACCGGAGGCTATGAAGCTCCTGCAGGAGAAATCCTGGACCGGCAATATCCGGGAGCTCAGAAACATCGTGGAGCGCCTGCTGATATTGTCTGGCGACAGAATCACGGCAGACGATGTCCGCACCTACGCTTTGTAGGCCCTGAGGTTTTCCACCAGGGTGCTTATTCTCCTGAGTTCTCTCGGGATGGCTATCTGCTGGGGACAATGCTCGACACAGTGCCCGCATCCGATGCAGTGATCCGCCTGGCGCACCTTTTCAAGACTTCGGTCATAGCTCACCAGATAGGCACGGCGTGCCTTGCGGTAGGCTTTCTGATCGCGGGAATATGCCTCCAGCGCATCCTTGTCCGCCCCGTTCCCGGGGAATGCCGGTTCGGAGACCACAAGTCCCTCGTTCACGCATTTGTTGTAGTGGAGCAGCACCGCCGGTATGTCGATACCATAGGGGCAAGGCATACAGTACTTGCAGTCGTTGCAGGGAATGGTGGGGTATCTGCTCATAATGTCCGCAGTCTCCTCCAGAAACTCCAGATCGCTGTCCGACAGCTTCCTGAGCGGAGAAAAACTCTTCAGATTGTCCTGCAGATGCTCCATATAGGTCATCCCGCTGAGAACGGTGAGCACCCTGTCATACGTCCCGGCGAAGCGGAAAGCCCAGCTGGCCACGCTCCGCTCCGGTTCGCGTTCCTTGAGCCGCTGTGCCACATAGTCAGGCACCCGGGCCAGACGGCCTCCCAGCAGCGGCTCCATGATCACTGCGGGTATGCCCCTCCTGTCCAGTTCGCCGTACAGATGCTCCGCATTGCAGTTGCGTCCCGACGCGTGCGTCCAGTCCATCCAGTTCATCTGGATCTGCACGAAGTCCCAGTGATACTGCTCGTGAGTGGCGATGAGCCGGTCGAACATCTCCCTGTTGCCGTGGAACGAGAATCCGAGATTGCGTATATGTCCCTTCTCCCGCTCGGCGAGAAGAAAGTCCATCATCCCGTTGTCGACATATCTCTTCCGGAAGTCCTCCATACTTCTGCCCAGCGAGTGAAGCAGATAGTAGTCGATGTAGTCCGTTTGGAAGTTCTCGAACGACTTGCGGTACATCAGCAGGGAGTTCTCTCGGGAACTGTTGGAGAAGTTGGACAGTTTGGTAGCGATCTTGTAGCTTGAGCGCGGATGGCGGCTGAGGGCGATGCCGGTCGCCCGCTCGCTCTGCCCCTCGAGATAGACCGGAGACGAGTCGAAATAGTTGACTCCGTGCGCGATGGCGTAATCCACAAGTTCGTTGACGGAGTCTTGATCGATGATGTTGCGGCCGTTGGAGTCCCGGATCATCTGCCATCTCATACAGCCGTATCCCAGCAGACTTATACGCTCCCCGTCACGGGGATTGGTGCGGAAGGTCATCGCCGGCCCCGCCCCCTCGCCGGTGCGGCTTTCCGCAGTCTGCATCCCGTTTCCGCCGGCATCGGCTGCGGATGAGCAGCCGAGTCCCGCTTCTTTTCTCCCGGCTTTCCTGTCAGCCACATAAGCTCCGGCGACAGCAGCAGAGCAGCCTCCTATTATCGCTGTTTTCTTTATGAAGTTTCTTCTGTCCATAGCTCTGATTCTTATGCTCTTTCGCGGTGAACACCTATGCCGTTGACCTTTATCGCGCTGATCGGCCGTGACGGGCAGAGATACTCGCAGGCACCGCATCCGATGCATTGCTCTTCATCGACGGCCGGCACTTTGAAACGCATTGCCGCATCCTTGTTTGGAACAAGGTGAATGGCGTGTGACGGGCAGTGCCTTGCGCAGTTGCCGCAGCTGTCCGTCCCGTTTGCGGGGAGACAGAGCGTGTAATCCACCGCCGCCGTGCCTATCTTGATGCTGCTTTTCTCCTCCCGGGTGATGCCGGAAATGGCTCCGGTCGGGCATACCTCCGAACATTTGGTGCACTCCGGACGGCAGTATCCTTTCTCGAAAGACATTTCCGGCTGCATAAGCCTGTCCAGTGCGGTGGACGGCCGCAGCACTCCGTTCGGACACACGCTGACGCAGAGCTGGCAGGCTATGCACTTGTCAGTGAAGTTCTTGAGACTCTTTGCTCCGAAAGGGACAAGAGCCGTTTCACGCCGGGGGCTCCGCTTCGGAAGCAGCTCTGCCAGACCTCCGTCCACTTTCATTTCCTGAGCCGACGCCACTTTTCCGTTCAGACCGGCGAGAGCGGCAGTCCCGGCAGCCATCGCAATCCCTGAGATGAAGGCTCTGCGGCCCTGGTCCGCATTATTCTCCGCAGACTGTTTCACGACTCGCCTTTCAGCCTTATTCTCCGCAGGCTGTTTCACGACTCGTCTTTCAGCATTATTCTCCGCAGACCTCATCGCAGTTGTGCTCTCAGAGAGCGTTGTCGTTCCATTATTCTCCGCCGTGTCTTCGTTACCTGTGGCCGCGTTGCAGGCACTCTGTTTCCCTGCCTTTTTCCCATACCGGAAGCGAATCTGGACGGCTCCCTCCCTGCAGCTGTCTATGCAGTCCATACACATCACACAGCGGCTGTAGTCGATCCGGTGGTTCTTGTCATCAATGCAGGAAGACCGGCATCCTCTGGAGCAGAGTCCGCAGTTGACGCATCTGTCCGTGTCAATGGTCGGTGCGAAGAGTGAAAAGCGGGAAAGCAGCCCGAGCAGAGACCCCACCGGGCAGATGGTGTTGCACCAGAGCCGCCCGTCCTTCCATGCCATAACCATAAGCAGCACGAACATCACTGCCGCAGCCACGAATGTCGGAATGCTCTTTATCCACACATCCGTGCTGTAGAAGGCATAACTCCCGGCTCTTTCCGCGATCCAGGCCAGCAGATTGTTGCCTGCGGCGTAAACCGGGGCGAAGAGGTTGGAAACTATCCTCCCGAAAGTGCTGTACGGCTCGATCAGCGCGGCGATGGAAACGCCTCCAAGCGCCATCACGAGTACAAAAACGCCCAACACCGTGTATCTCAGCCAATTCATGGCTTTCCTATATCTGAATCTGAACTTGTTCTTCTTGGCGGTCCGGCCGTGAATCCGGGACGCGATGTCCTGCATTATCCCCAGCGGGCAGATGACAGAGCAATAGACTCTGCCGAAAAGGAGCGTCAGGACGGCGAGTCCGGCTATCACTCCGACATTGAGCGCGAGAGCG
Organism: Lachnospiraceae bacterium; assembly: GCA_963640185.1. Classification (GTDB taxonomy): domain Bacteria; phylum Bacteroidota; class Bacteroidia; order Bacteroidales; family UBA932; genus Cryptobacteroides. The sequence goes on from CAVHXU010000025.1 coordinate 6,807, forward strand.
GCCGGCACCAACTGGATTTTGGCCATCCACCCAAGATATGCGTGTATCGTCCCCGTGAAATCGAGGAACAGCAGGCAGAGACAGAAGAACACGGCGGCCGCGACGGCGGTTCTGATTTTTCCAAGCATCTGAAAACGGTTTTCAGCCTGCAAACTTACATAAATCTGCCGATTTTGCGCCAGTTCAGATAAAAAACAAGGCTGATTTTATGACGGAATCATAATATAGGACGCTCTGCGGAGGGAGTGTGTTCCCAATAAACTTTGTTGAAAATTATTATTCGTTCCTATGAGCAAGAGTGTGGATGTCCCGTGCCGGCAGCACACTCTCTCCGCAGATTGTCCTTTCTTGCAGGGCAAATGCTGTCTAATCGCAGTCTTCCAGCGGCTCCACCTTGTTGGCTATAATCTCATACGCCGTGCGCTCGATGGAGTCGTTGCCGGTGTACTTGGTCATCTTGAGACGCCCGGTCACCCGGACCGCCTGTCCTTTGGAGAAGGACATCTCCCTGCCGGCGCGCGGGAAAACGACGACATTCACCCATACGGTTTCAATCTTGGCTTCACCGGCCTTGTTCATATACGCGTAGTTGTTGGCCAGCGAAAACCTCAGAGGGGCTCCCGGAGTCGTGATTTCGTCCCGGACGGTGCCGATGTTGCCGGCGATTTCAATTCTGTTTGTCTGTTCCATAAATAATCAGTTCTAAGTTTGTGTGCGGATTCGCTTGCGCGCCCGGCGATCCGTTGCTGCAAAGGAATCAAGTGCAAACCACATTTCCAAAGATTCTGGACGGCCCGATGCCGGCTTTTTCTTTTTTTTAAGAAAGTTTTTCTCTTTTTTGTTTTTTCCCTCTCCGGACGGAGTGATTTCAGTTTTCCCGGAGACGGATTAAAAGATTTTTCCGCTTCTGAAAGTTTTTTCGGAGACAGCAGGGCTTTCTTAAATCGCTCCCGGAATCATAAAAAAGAGAAAAATCTGCACCGGGAATTGCCGATGTCCTTTCATTTCCGGAATCTATCGTCCATATTTGCGGCGTGGGTCCCGGGGCTTTGTGACAATGTCATAGAGTTATGGAGTACAAAAAGTTGAAAGAACCCGAACACAGATGTCTGGAATGCGGGGTGAGAATCCGCTACGGCCGCTCGGACAAGGTTTACTGCTCAGACAATTGCCGCCACCGCCACAACAACCGCAAGGCGGGTTCGAGATCGTCCGTGGAGAGAGTGCAGCGCTATCTGATGAGCAATTACCGCATCCTGCAGTCCTTTCTGGAAAAGGGACGCACGAGCGTGTCAATGCGCGAACTGGAACTCGCCGGATACAAAAGCGGCTTCGTCACCGGCTATGCCAGAGTCAACAAGCACGCCGAACTGGGTTGCTTCGACCTGCGTTTTGTCCAGACGGAGACCAAGATCTATTCCCTCTCCCAGATTTGAAAAAAGATTCTAACTTTGCGAAAATTTGCAAAAAATGAAGAGAATTCTTTTTACGGCGGCAGTTGTGCTCGCTATGTTTTCTGGTTGTAAGATGGAAAATCCGCTTTTAAGGGAGTCCAAGGCTCCATTCGGTGCTCCGGAGTTTGACAAGATCCGCAATGAGCACTATCTGCCTGCGTTCAAGCAGGGTATTGCCGAAGCAAAGGCAGAGATTGACGCTATCGTCTCAAATGGGGACGAACCCACGTTCGCCAACACGGTAGAGGCGCTGGAACACGCCGGCGCCACGCTGAATCGGGTCTGCGGCATATTCTACAATCTGCTCGAAGCCGACACCAATGCGGAGCTGCAGAGCATCGCGGAGGAAGTGTCTCCCCTGATGACCGAGTATTCGATGTATGTATCTCTGAACAAGCCTCTTTTCGAGAAAGTCAAATATGTGTACGAGCGCAGGGAGAATCTGGGGCTTGAGCAGGATCAGCTCAGGATACTGGAGAACTCCTACAAGTCGTTCTCCCGCAACGGAGCCAACCTCAATGACGAGGACAAGGAACGCTACGGCAAGATCTCCGAGGAACTGTCCCTCGCGACGCTCGCCTTCGGCAAGAACGTGCTGGCCGCCACCAACGCCTACACGCTGAATGTCACTGACAGCGCCGACCTGGCCGGGCTGCCCGAATATGTGAAAGTGGCGGCCGCCGAGTCCGCACAGGCCAAGGGGCTTGAGGGATGGGCGTTCACTCTCGACTATCCGAGCTACGGCCCGTTTATGAAGTTCAGCGAAAACCGGGAGCTCCGCAGGCAGCTCTACACCGCATACAACACCCGCGCGGTGTCGGGGGACAACAGCAACTGCGGACTGATCGGCAGAATCGTTGACTTGAGGATGCAGTCCGCAAATATTCTCGGCTATGACACTTATGCCGACTATGCTCTCGAGGACAGGATGGCGAAGAGTGCCCCGGCAGTCAACGCTTTCATACAGAGGCTTCTGGTTCCTTCCCTTCCTTTCGCGAAGAAAGATGTCGCCGACATTTTCGCCTATGCCCGCGAACACGGATTCGAGGATGCTGCTCTGATGCCATGGGATTTCTCCTATTGGTCCGAGAAATACCGCAATGAGAAATATTCGCTGAACGAGGAGGCTCTGAAGCCGTATTTCAAGCTTGAGAACTGCATAGCCGCGGTGTTTGACCTCGCCGGCAGGCTCTATGGGCTCAAGTTCGCGGAGCGCAAGGACATACCCGTCTATCACAAGGATGTGAAAGTCTATGAGGTGACGGACGCGGACGGCCGCTTTATGGCTCTGTTCTATGCCGACTTCTTCCCACGCGAGAGCAAGAGAGGCGGAGCCTGGATGACCGAATTCAGAGGTCAGAGCATAGTAGACGGAGTCGAAAGACGCCCTTTCATCAGCATTGTCACCAATTTCTCCAAGCCTACCGCAAACGAGCCGTCACTGCTGACTCACGACGAGTTCACCACATTCCTGCACGAGTTCGGCCACGCGCTTCACGGGATGCTTGCCGAGGGCCGCTACGAGTCCATCACCGGCACTTCGGTGGCAAGGGATTTCGTGGAGCTCCCGTCGCAGATTATGGAGAACTGGGGATATGAGCCGGAATACCTCAACACATTCGCAAAACACTATAAGACAGGAGAGAACATCCCGGCGGAGATGATTGACAAGATTGTGGCCGCCAAGAACTACCTTGCCGGCTACAGCCAAGTGCGCCAGCTGCAGTTCGCCTATCTCGATATGGCCTGGCATTCGCTGAAATCGGTGCCTGAGATGTCCGCGCCGGAGTTCGAGAAGTCCACGCTCGCGAAATACGCCGTTATGCCCGATGTGCCGGGCACCTGCACCTCCACATCCTTCACCCACATTTTTTCGGGCGGATATGCTGCCGGATATTATTCCTACAAATGGTCGGAAGTGCTTGAGGCCGATGCATTCTCACTGTTCGAGGAGAAAGGCATTTTCAACACGGAGGTGAGCCACAGTTTCCGCGACAACATCCTCTCCAGGGGCGACAGCGAAGACCCTGCGGTGCTCTATCGCAATTTCCGGGGTCACGACCCTCAGCCGGAAGCGCTTATGCGCAAGCTCGGTCTGGAAAAATGATGTGATGTCTACAGCTGCTTTTTAGCGTGCATCTCCGCTTCGGCACGGATGAACGCGTCGGAACGCTTGAGAACGAAGTTCGAACCGAGATATTTGGTCCGGACTTCTTCGTTTTCAGCCAGTTCCTCGGGCGTGCCTGTCTGAAGGATGGAGCCTTCGTAGAGAAGATAGGCCCGGTCGATGATGGCGAGAGTCTCACCCACATTGTGGTCAGTGATGATGACGCCGATGTTCTTGTACTTGAGCTTCGCTATGATGTACTGGATGTCCTCCACCGCGATGGGATCGACCCCGGCGAACGGCTCGTCCAGGAGAATGAACTTCGGATCGACGGCAAGCGCACGTGCGATCTCGCAGCGGCGGCGTTCGCCTCCAGAGAGCTGGTTGCCGTAGGACTTGCGCACCTTGTGCAGGTTGAACTCGTCCAGAAGACTCTCCAGACGCTCCTTGCGCTCAGCCTTGGTGAAATGCCCCGCCATCTCCATCACTGACATTATGTTGTCCTCCACGCTCATCTTCCTGAATACGGAAGCCTCCTGCGCCAGATAGCCGACTCCCTTTTGGGAACGCTTGTACATAGGCAGTTTGGTGATGTTCTCGTCATCGAGGAAGATCTCACCGTTGTTCGGGACTATCAGTCCGGTGATCATATAGAAACTGGTGGTCTTGCCGGCGCCGTTCGGTCCGAGGAAACCGACTATTTCCCCCTGTTCCACCTCCATAGAAACGCCCTTGACGACGGTTCTGACACCATATTTCTTGACGAGGTTTTCGCAACGAAGTTTCATTCTGTTCTGTTTTTCAATATCAGTAATCCCTGCCTGCTTTTCTGCTCAGTCTATCCTTTCCGGGCTTTTCTACTTTTCTTTTTAGTCTTCCCGGTTCAGCCTATCTGTTCCGGCTTTTCCTGCTCAGTATTGCCATCCGGTCAGGCCGGCTCCTCTCACTTGATGTCCAGATCCATATCCTTCACCAGGCTGCGCACGGCCACATTGTTTTCTATCAGGGCCCGGGCCTTTTCGCTCGGCATATACGGCTCTTTCGCGGCAGTCTGCTCGTAGGGTGTCACCTCCACGGCAAGCCTCAGCATATCCGAGTGCACAAGAGCCATCAGATTGGCTTCCAGACTGTTGAGAAGCTGATCCTCTATCCACTTCTTCTGGGCTTCATTGACGACGGCGAAAGTCACAAGTCTCTGCCCCTGAGGCGTGTCCCCTATGGTGATCTTCGTGCTCTGAAGAAGAGAGGCAAGGCGCTGCTTGGATGCATAGAGTCCGGACAGTTCCGGCCATTTCGCGCGTATGATTTCTTCCGAAGGCAACTCGTGTCTGACATCGACCTTTCTGGATTTGGCGGATGTATCTTCGAGGTTGCTAATCGACATCGAAGAGGTCCTGCGGCGGCGGCCGTTTCCGGAAGCTGCCGGCTCGGGATCACCGGATGGGGCGGCTGCGGAAGACGCGGCTGACGGCGTTGAGGTCACGGCAGCCGGTTCACCCGATGTTGAAGCGGCAGGCGTCTCCGTTCTGGATGATGCCGCAGAAGACGCTGCAGACGGCGTTGAGGCCCCGGCAACCGGTTCACCCGATGTTGAAGCGGCAGGTGCTGATGTCTTTGGTGCGGCCACCTGAGCCTCCCGAGGCTGAACAGCGGCAGCGGAAGCAGGTGCTGAAGCGGTCTCAGATGCTGTAGCAGCCGTAATGGTCTGGGAACGGGCGGACGCGACGGTCTGCGCAAGCGGTTGGCCGGCGGCGGGCTTGGCCACGATGTAGCTGAGCCTCATCAGAGCGAACTCGATGTGCAGACGGGGATTGGCACTTGTCCTGTAGCCGGCCTCGCAAGCCGAAGTAATCGCCAGAGCATCGTAGAGGAACGCCATAGAACAGCGCGAAGCCTGCTCTCTGAACCTGTCCCTCATCCTGTCCGGCACCTCCAACAGAGCATCCAGCCCTCCCGACTTCGCCACGGCCAGATCCCTCAGATGGGCGCTCAACGCCGACACGAAGTGCAGGGCATTGAATCCCTTGGACAAAATCTCGTCGAAAATCATAAACGGCTTGGCCCAGTCGCCCGCCAGAAAGCAATCCACCAGCGAGAAAGTGTATTCGTAGTCCAGCACGTTGAGATTGCGGATGACATCGGCATATTTCACGTCGGTACCGCAGAAAGCCACGGTCTGGTCAAAGATAGTCAAGGCATCACGCATAGCCCCGTCGGCCTTTGCGGCGATGACGTGCAGCGAGTCTTCGTCTATCTTCACATTCTCCTTTTCGGCGACCGATTTCAGGTTGCGGACTATGTCACCGACGGAAATCCTGTTGAAATCGTAGGTCTGACAACGGGACAGGATGGTCGGCAGGATCTTGTGCTTCTCGGTGGTCGCCAAGATGAAAATGGCGTGTGCAGGCGGCTCCTCCAGCGTTTTCAGGAAAGCGTTGAACGCCGACTGCGACAGCATATGCACCTCGTCGATGATGAACACGCTGTATTTGCCAATCTGCGGAGGTATCCTGACCTGATCCATCAGCTCCTTGATGGCATCAACGCCGTTGTTGGACGCTGCATCGAGCTCGTGTATGCAGAACGAACGCCCCTCGGCGAAGGAGCGGCAGGACTCGCATTCCCCGCAAGGCTCCATTTCCGGCGAAGGATTGGAACAGTTGATCATCTTGGCGAAGATGCGCGCCGTGGTGGTCTTGCCCACTCCGCGCGGGCCGCAGAACAGATAGGCGTGCGCAAGCTGACCCCTGATTATGGAGTTCTTGAGGGTTCTGGCAATGTTGTCCTGCCCGATCAGGGTACCGAAATTGTCGGGTCTGTATTTGCGCGCCGAAACTATGTACTGCTCCTGTTCCATTATCTCACGGTTAAAGCCCCCGCATCGCGCCATCCCGACCGCCCGTAAGGAAACCGGCGGTCAAAACTGGTCCGGGGAACTGCAAATATAGCATAATTCTTGTTAACTTTGTGGGCTCGGGACTTTTTCGGATATTGGAAAAAGTTGTTTTGTTTTTTGTTCAGCAGTTATGAAGGCATTCAAAAAGATTCTGATGACGGCCATTGCCGTCGCTCTTCCGCTTGCGGTGTCGGCGCAGGCACAGATAAACACGAAAAAAGTGAAAATCGCCGATTTCCAGGACAAAATCACCAAGGTGGTGCTCACCGGCAACGCGATGTTCGACTCCTACATCAAGGGCGAATTCAACGACAGATGGAGGATCTCCCCGTTCGAGTTCTGCACTATGGACGAGTTCGAGACGCTCAAGAGCAGCGCCGAGTTCTATTTCCTGATGTTCACCAAGGGGCAGTTCAGGAAAGAGGCCGAGCCGGGTCTGCGCTTCATCACCCTCGTCAAGGGCGGCAATGGGGCGGACAGCGGCATCGGGGATATGCTTGAGATAGTGTCTATGCCGCTCTGCTCCGCCGAGGATCCGTCCGGAAGGGAATATGATTTCCTGCCGGTATTTCTGGACATCATCCAGCAATACACGCTAAGTTCGCTGGAAAAGGATGTTGACGGGTATATCGGCCTGGGCAACGCCACGCTGAATCTGCCGAAGGCAAGGGGGAAAAGGATAGTGTTCGCCCGGGAAGACCTGTCGGCGCAGATTGATGAAAAGACGCAGGCGAAGCTGTTCAACAGAAATATGAGCGTGATGGACAGCGACGACTCCGACGCACTGCTGGAAAACACCGACCCCGACACGATAATCTCGTTCACGGTCGCCCCGACAGACGCGCGCAACGGCTCCTACTGCTACAAGATGCTCATCAACGCGGGGACTCACGAACTCTGCTACTACCGCAAGCACAGGATTTCGCCGAAGTCCGGCGCGGGTTTCCTGACAGAGGACATAAAGAGAATCTCGGCCAACACCAAATAGATCCGGATGGCCCTGGAACCTGACTTCGCCATTCATTTCAGCATTTGAATCAGATTTGCTCAAAATCAGCCTGATAGATGATAGTCGGACAGTGTGAGAACGGATTGAGATATGCAGTGCGGCAGGGCGGAAGCTCCGTCGCATACTGCGCTATGAGCATAGCCTGCGGCACGAGGGCTGAAGCGGAGAGCGGCAGAGGCCGCAATTACAGCGAAGGGCTGGCGCATTTTGTCGAACATACCCTCTTCAAGGGCACTGCCCGCAGATCCGCCTCGGCCATAAATTCCTGTCTGGACAAACTGGGCGGGGAACTCAATGCCTACACCACCAAGGAGGAGATCGTCCTGCATTCTACCGTACTCAAGGAAGACATAGGGAAGGCGGCGGGGCTGCTGTTCGAGCTTGCCGTGTGCCCGACATTTCCGCAGAAGGAGGTGGAGGTGGAGAAAGGCGTCGTGATAGACGAGATTGCGGGATGCAGGGACACTCCTTCGGAGGAAATCTACGACCGTTTCGAAGAACTGTTCTATCCGGGGCATCCTCTGGGCAGGAGCATTCTGGGCAACGCCAAGTCCGTGAAATCCACAAGCCGCGAGGAGCTGGCCGAATTCGTTTCCGAGTTTTTCATCCCCGGAAGGATGGTGTTCACGGTGGTGTCCCCCCTTTCCGAGGCGGCGATGGAAAAGCTTGTCAGGAGACTGAACGGCAAGTGGCTGGGAGACAAATGCGGTCCGGGCCAGGACAGAGGCGATGACTCGGAGTCCGGCGGCGACACTTCCCGGGGCTGCGGATTCAGAAGCGGAGCCTGCGCCAAGCGTAAGAAACCCGTACCGGCGAAATTCGAAAAGACCGTCAACCGCAAAGGCCATCAGGCCAACTGCATAATAGCCGCTCCGGCTCCGGATCTCTCGATGGAAAAGGAGAGGGTGGCGGCCATCCTGCTGGCGAACATCCTCGGAGGGCCGGCCGGCAATTCCGCGCTGAACGCTGTCCTGCGGGAAAAATACGGGTTGGTGTACAATGTCGATTGCTCATACACTCCGTTTTCGGACAGCGGGCTGATGGAGATATACATAGGCTGCGAGAGGGAGAACACGGACAAGTGCATCGCTATGGCCAGGAGGGAAATCGCCAGGCTTCAGTCGAGACAGCTCACGCCACGGGCTCTGAAAGCGGCCAAGAAGCAGTTGTTGGGGCAGCTCGCGGTGAGCGGGGAAAGCGGTGAGACCCAGTGTCTCTCGATGGGCAAGAGCCTGCTGGCATTCGACAGCATTCCCGACGATGACTCCACGAGGAAAATGATAGAGGACATCACTGCGGAAGATGTGCAGAATGCCGCCGTCGGCATTTTTGCCCCGGAGAGGATTTCGATCCTGACCTACCTGTAGCATCCCGGCTCCGACCAAATCGGGGCAGTGCAGTGCCGACAAGACAGACTGAAAAAGCAACGAAAATGGACGAGGTTTACAAATATATCACGGAACACTCCACCCGGCAGAGCGAGGCGCTCGACTGGGTGGAAAGACAGACCAACATACGCACCAACCACGCCAGAATGCTCTCCGGCGCGGTGCAGGGGCAGTTTCTGAGAATGATCGTACAGATGGTCGGCGCCGTGCGGATTCTGGAGCTCGGCACTTTCACCGGCTATTCGTCAATCTGGCTCGCCTCCGCCCTGCCGGAGAATGGACATCTCGACAGCCTTGAAATCAATGACGAGCTGGAAGACCTGATTTATGAGGGCTGGGAAAGAGCCGGTGTCAAAGACAGGATCAGCCTGCACATCGGCGACTGCCGGGAGACTCTCGCCCGCTTCATCGCAGAGAACTCTCTCCATGCCGGCACCGACATCACACCCAGGCCGGCCGCACCCGACGCGCCACAAAACGATGTTCGCTTTTATGACTTGGCGTTCATCGATGCCAACAAACGCGAATACTGCGACTACTACCCTCTGGTGAAGCAATTGGTACGCCCCGGGGGCTACATCCTCGCAGACAATGTGCTATGGGACGGCAAGGTCTGCGCGGAGACCGTTTCCGGCGACCGGCAGACCCAAGGCATCCTCCGTTTCAACGAGACCGTAGCCGCCGACCCCGATGTCGAGAATGTGATTCTCCCCATACGCGACGGCCTGAGCATCATCCGTCTCCTAAAATAAAGCCCTCCCTCACTCCGCACGGGTCGGTTCGGGCCCCAAGTAGGACCTTTTCAGACCTCCGAAGTCAAGCACAATCTTCTGAAGTACGGTGCCGGCATCTCCGCACAGGATTCTGACGCAGTGCCGTCCCGGTTCGTTGATGTGCAGCGTGGTCTTGTTGACACGGCAGTTCCTGAGACAGCTCTCATACCAGATCTGAGCGTACTCGACCGAAGAGGTGGACGGATTCATCACCGGACCGTCATCTATACACACGCCATACTGCGTCTCCAGATTGGTCGCTTCGTGCCCGCTGTAGCCTCTGTCCGCACTGAGGACAAAGGTGGGGAGGACATAGGTATAGACATCCACCGAACCCTGCTCGAACGTGTAGAAATCATATTCCACGCAAGGAACATCCTTCCTCCGGGTATTCTGCTTGGGCATCACAGGATTGCCCAGCTGTATCGCCCTGTTCTCTATGCCGAGGTTGGGAATGTCGATGATCTTTATATCTCCGTTTTCCGTCTTTCTGTGATAGCCCGCCGCATCGATGCTGACATAGCCGTTGTGCTGGACATATATGCCCGACATCTCCTCCGGCAGCGGTGACGCCGGATTGAATACAGAGACAAGCACATCCTCCGCTGCTCCGGACTCATCCGTTATCCTCAGTCTGCCTGTCACCCTCGCGCCGGAAGGCACCTTGTCCCAATCGACGGAGACCTCCATCCGGTCTTCTGTCGCAGTCTGTCCGGAGGTCCGGTCCATAATGATCCAGTCCTTGTCCGCTTCCGCTTTCCAGGACAGGAGTCCCTCTCCCCTGTTGAAGACATCCACAAAAGCGCTGCGGCGCAGATAGGTGTTGAACGCGGGAAGCAGATGATAGCTCGACACTCCGTTGATAGAGCCCTCGTTCTCCACCATTATTCCCAGTACAGGATTCGCCGCCAGGGCCGTGGAGCGGAGCACCGGTTTTTTGAAATATGATGCGGCGAAGCCCTGTCCCATTGTCATAACGTGATTCCACTTGCCGTCGAGAAGGCTGTTGTAGCCATCCGTTATCACTCTGAGACTGTCATAACAGGAGACGGCTTCGTCTGCCGCCGCCTGTGTCGCAGAGCGCTGCTGCAGGGCATACAATCTGTTCTTCTGCCCCGACAGGACCATCCGGCTCATCAGTTCGCAGGCTTTGACTGGATAATATACTGACTGATAGAAACAAGGGATGCTGGCTTCCGGAAGGCCCGTCATTATGGATTCGGTCTCGGAGGCGATGGTCCTATATGCGTCGATGCGCCTCTCCGCCTCGCGATAGTTGGCAAAGGAGAAGTCGGTGTCCGTATTTCTTTCGTTGCCGTGCCTGTCGGTGGTCCACTGATAGCCCCAGCCCATAAACTCGGGCTTGCGGATGAAGGCCTGATGATAGAACTCGTCGAAAACCGGGCGGCAAGCCTCACCGCACTCTGTCCCCAGCATCCCGCTGATCCACTCCGTACGATAGCCGGCCGCCCTTTCATAATCGAACGAGTCGATGTCATACGCCATTGAGAGAAAGAAGTCCACTGCGAACTCGCAGGATTTAATGTCCCCTGAGTTGAGCAGCCAATAGCGGTCGGCCGTAGAGTCATATGCCTTGCGCAATTCCTCATACATCAGTGTCGGCGAGGTGGTGTTCATCCATAGGTAGTCGTGCGGACGGCCGAGATAGGAGGAGTGGTAATACACTCCCGAACGTCCGCCGCGCTTCTGCTCGGCCGGGCCGCTGAGCCGCTTCATATAGCCGTAGTTGTCGTCCGGCCAGACAATGGTGACATCGTCCGGAAGCCTCAGTCCGCTGTTATATACATCCAGAACTTCCTTGTACGGTGTGAAAACCTGAGGAATCTCAGTTTCATCTCTGCCGAGAACATCGGACAGTATATGCCTCTGGCTGAGGAGAGCCCTCTGGACGGTCTCCTTGCGCGAGTCCATACTTTCAGTCCCGCTCATCGCCCTGTCGTGAAGTCCCCTCAAGGCTACCACATACACATTCTCGTAGGGTGAGGACTCGATGACCCTGGCCCGCAGTACGCTGTCTATCCGCTCGCTGTTGGTGTTGTAGTTCCATTCGCCATACCTGTCCTTTGACCATTCGCTTGCAGTGTTCAGAAGCAGGGGTTCGCAGTGGGAGGCGGTGATGATGATGCCGTATCTGTCGGCCACTTCCCGGTTCTGCGGAATGCTGTAAAAAGCGGCCGAGGCTTCGTGCATAGCAGGGGCGAGCATATTGGCGTTGAGCCTCAACAGCAGTTCACATACCTTTTCGTATGTCCGCGGGCCGATATTGCCCAGATCCTTCTCGAAGTTGCGCTTCGCCCAGCGCAGCAGACCCCAGTCCTCGTCATTGATGAAGATTCCCCTGTACTTGACAGACGGAGTCCGGGAATTGAAATCCTTCACGGACACGCTTATGGACGGATGCCTCTCCACAGGCGCATCCAGCCACCAGTACCAGGGATTCACACCTATCGCCCTGCTGACTGAAAGGACTCCGTAAGCTGTCCCCCTCCGGTCGCTTCCGGCAATGACCAAAGCCTTGCCGACTCCCTTGAACGGCCTGTCAAGAAGCCTTATGGCATAGCTTTCCCAAGTTCCGGAGATACCGGAGACATCCAGTTTCCCTCCTTTCACCAGAGCATCTATCAGTCTGTTATGTCCCAGTGTGCCGATAATGACCACATTGCGCGCCGACGAAGGAAGACTGCCATCGCTTATGATCGGAGAATCTTTGCCAGTCACTTTCCCCACATCGGAAGCAAGGAGCCCGACCGCCGTGCCGACTGCGGAGGCGTCCGAAGCGGCATCATAGATCAGCGGAGCATTCTGCCCTCCCGCAAGGGAAAACATTCTGCCGGAGCCGTTTCCGGGATATGAAACTTGAGCCATAGCCGGAACACAAGCTCCTGCATAAAGGAGGGCAGTCAATACGGCTGCCCTCATTATCATTGTTCTGAACGGGAATCTATTCTCCATCGGTTGAAGTCGTTGAATACCCGAGATAGAACTCCTCAATCTGCGCAGTGCCGCCGGTCTTGCCGAGAGGCCCGTAGCAGGAAACTCCGCGCATCATAAATTTCAGATACCTGTACTGCGACAGAGGAATCGGGATGTTAACTGTCTCCCTGTTGTAGGTCGTGCCTCCGTCAGTCGTCACATTCTGGCAGTCGGTGAAATCGAAGTCCTGCGCTATGAGAGTAAATGTTTCGCCGTCGTTGCTGCCCGAGATTTCCGTAAATCCCTTGAAACGCACAAGGACATCATCTTTGTGGTTGCTGATATTACTGATTCTGAACCAGTTGACAGGGAGCTGCCGCTTCATGTCTATGGTGAAAGAGATCTCGTGGGAAGTTATCTCATCTCCGGTGAGATTCTTCAGGGAGTTTCTGCCCGGCACATCTATGCAGAAGGCCGTCCCGTTGCTCTGCGTGTCATCGTTTTTCCCTGACCTGCTGACAATCGTCTTGCCGTCCAGCATCGCGGTCAGACTGTTGTTTCTGCCTCCGGTGTTCGGCAGCGGATCCTGCGTGCAGGTCATAGTCCAGCCCGACCGGTCCCATTCGGCGTCTTCAGGAGCCTTTATAGTCAGAGTGCGGCTCGCCTTGATGTCCGGATGCTTTGCGGCGGCAGCGCTGACTGTCGTCTCTCCGTGCTTGTGAACGGTCAGTATCCCGTTTTCATCCACAGAGGCCACATCCGGAGCGGAGGATGCGAACACGACCGCTTCACTGTAGTCTGCCGGAGAGACGGATATCTTTGCGTTCAGATCGATAACAAGCGTCTCCCCATCCAGAAGGCTGTATTCGTCGTCCAGATTGATGAAGACTATTTTCGATATCTCAATGTCCGGAATCGGAAGAACGGTCACCTGGAAATCGTTGCAGACCCCGTCCGTCCCCACATAGACCGTAACATAGCACTCCCCGACCGCCTTTGCGGAGAGCACGCCTCTCTCGGAAACATCCGCAACGGACGGATCGGAGGATTCGTAGAACTGCGCGGTGTTGGTGGAGTTTATCGGGAGCGCGGAAACGTGTTCCGGAATGTCGAAAGTCTGTCCGACGATGATTTCAATCCCTTCAGTGAGGGTGTCATCGAATACGACCTCCGAGACCCGTGCGTTGTTGACAGTCCCCGGCGCCGGGATGTTGTCATCGCACGAAACGGCCACAAACGGCAGGACCGCGGCCAGGAGTTTCGCCACTGTTTTCATATCTGTGATTCTCATAATTCAAAACTGTTAAATTGATTCGACTTGCCCCGCTACCAGCCGGGATTCTGCACCAGCACCCCGTGCGCACTCCTCTTGATTTCATCAAGCGGAATCGGATAGAGATAGTTCTTGTCAAGGAATGTCCTCTGGTTGAATGCCACCCGTGAATAGTAACCGTCAGTCTCCGTCTTATAGACATCCAGTTTGGTCATTTCCCCGTTCAGCACATCTTCAGCAAGAAGCCAGCGGCAAAGGTCAAAATAGCGCTGCCCCTCAGTACAGAGTTCGATGCGGCTTTCCCGGCGGATTGCTTCGCGCAGTTTGGCACAGTCCCCGACAATGGAAGGATTGCAGACCTCAAGATCCGGGATTCCGGCCCTGCGGCGGACCTTGTTCACATAGACGAGAATATCCTCGTCGGCCCCGGCTGTCTGTTCATTAAGCATTTCCGCATAGAGGAGGTAGAATTCCGCAAGACGGAAGATGATGGAAGGACGATATTTGCTTGAAACGAGGCCTGTGCCGTTTCCGAGTTTCCTGTAATAACGCTTGTAAACCATATAACCTGTGTTCGGCTCACCGTCGCCGACTCCTGCACCGGATGTTCCGCCGAAGGAGAAGTCCACACGTTTACCGCTCGACGCCCATTTCATACCGGTGAAAGTCACGCTGTTGTAGAACCTCGGTTCGCGGTTGAGATACATCCCGTAAACATCGTAGTCGCTGCCGGGAAGTTTGCCCCAGGAAGTCTCGTCATAGACAGCGGATGCCGGCATAAAACTCTCGTCTTTTATAGGCTTCCCGTCGGAGCAGTAGAAGTCGTCCACAAGTTCCTGAAGCATATCGATTCCGTTGAGCCCCTTATATTCTCCCCTTGGAGTCGCGTGTCCGTCGAAGGTCTCCGAGCCGAGAGAGCCCCAGTAGTTGGTGGTGGTAGCCCAGATGATTTCCCTGTTGTATTCCTGGAAAAGATTGTAGAGATCCTCTGACGGATTGCCGGTGTTGACAAGGGAGTAGCGTCCGCCTTCCTCGGCATAATCGAGGAATTCTTTCAGGCAGGATACGGCCTTGCTTACCTTCTCCCCCTTGGTTGAAACATCCGGGAACAGCTTCTTGCCGTCCACATTGGCGAGAGAACTGCCGTAATCCCAGCTTCCGTTGAACAGCGGACTCGCCGCATACACCCAGAGTTTCGCCCGGTATGCCATCGCCGCCCCTTTGGTGGGTACGCCGCGCATCTGATCGTTGTCGTAGTAGGATTCCTGATACATATCCTGCATACATTCCTCAAACTCCCTGTCGAGCCAGTTCACCACCTCATCCACGGAATTGCGTTCGAGGTCGGGCAGATTGTCCAGAGTGTAGGATTTGTCCACGATCGGAATCGGGCCGTACATCTCGAACAGGTAGTAGTGATAGACTGCGCGCATAAACCTCGCGTTCGCCTTGTACATCCTCATCTCCTCTTCCGTAATCCTGAGAGCATCCGAGCCGCCCTCACCGTCCAGCGGATGGGCCTTTTCGAGAAATATGTTCGCCTGCCGTATGGATGCATAGAGCCTTGACCAGCGGTGGTTGTAGCTCAGGGACGAGTTCCAGTTGCTGTATTTCCCGTATTTGAGATGTTCACGGGTATAGACTTCATCCGCATAGCCCGACCATGCATTGCCCATCGCGTTGGTCGCGCCCCAGATGTTGGAATAATCCGGTCTGTCGGCAAAAATCTGCCCGTACCATTTCTTGGTCCTGTCAACATTGTTGAATATGTTCTCGAAACTTGATATGCCGCCGAGCTCATCCGAGACATCGAGGTAATTGCAGGCCCCCAATGCCAGCAGCGATACGGCACCCGCCAGGATTCTTTTCAATATTGTGTTTTTCATAGTCATTCGCGCTTTTAGAAATTGACTTCAACTCCGAGGGAGAAAGAGTGGGACATAGGGTAGCTTACGCCCTTGTTCCTGCTGCCCTGCTCCGGATCCCAGAACTTGATTTTGTCGAAGACCGCAAGGTTCTCGCCGAGAAGATAGATTCTGACACCGCTCAGACGGATCTTCCTGAGCGCCTTTTCCGGAAGTACATATCCCACTTCTATGTTCTTCAGACGCAGGAAACTGCCGTCGCGAAGCCACCAGGTGCTCGCCTCATCGTTGATGCTGTTGCCGTAGCCGACGTGAAGTCTCGGATAGAGCACATCCTGCTTCGGACTGTCCGCAGTCCATCTGTCCAGAAAAGCCGTACGGTAGTTGCCCTTTTCCGTTCCCCAGTTGAACGGCCAGAAAGTGCTGTTGCCCGAAGCGAGAAGTATGGAAGTGTTTGCCACGCCGGAGAAGAACACGCTGGCATAGATTCCCTTCCATTCCACATTCACGCCGAAACCGTAGTTGATTTCAGGAGTCTGGTACGGATGTCCCACTCCGCGGACCTTGTCGTTGGTGTCGATGATGCCGTCATTGTTCATATCCACATACTTGATGTCACCCGGGCCGATGATGCCGCCGAGTGCGGGCTGCGGGAGTCCCGGACGAAGTTCGTATTTGTAGGTGCCGTTGCTGTTCATCGTCTTGATGAAGTCGTCTTCGGTATAGAGTCTCTCGGCGATATATACGAGCTGTTCGTTTATCCGCGTACCGGTCACTCTCTGATATTCCTCGGACGGAGTGAGTTCATCGATTTCGAGAATCTTGTTTCTCGCGAAAGTGAATGTGCCGCGGCCGCTGATCTTCCAGTCTCCGAAACGGCGGCTGAGGTCTATGCTCGCGTCAACGCCCTGGTTCCTGACCTTGCCATAGTTCTGCCACGGATTCTGGTGGAATCCGGCATAGCTCGGAACGGTGTTCCTCTGCAGAAGAATGTTGGAGCGGAGATTGTTGAAATAATCGACCTGAAGCTGGATTGCCCTGTCGAAGAACGCGAGGTCGATGCCGGCGTTTATCTTGTCCTCAATCTCCCATCCCAAGGTGCTGTTTTCGAACTGGAGATCGTAGATGCCGGCTCCCAAACCGTTGGTGGCGCCATTCGAACCGATGCCCTGATTGAAAGTGTGACCGCTTTCATTGAATGTAGCCCTGTACAGGAAACGGCTTGTCCCGGTGTCGTCATTACCCGTGCGTCCGAATGATGCGCGGATCTTGGCAGAGCTGAGGACATTCCTCAATGCGGACGGATACCAGCTCTCGTTGGATATGATGTAGCTTGCTCCGACTGCGGGGAAGAATCCGAAACGGTATTTCTTGGCGAAAGTCTCGCTGCCGGTGTATCCGAAGTTGGCCTCGATGAAGTAGCGGTTGTCGTAGCCGTAGGTCATACGGCCGACGAGTCCCTGCTTCCTGTACGGCAGTGCCACTGAGGAGAGCTGCTTGTCCTTCATATTGTAGAGGAGCATCGCACCCACCTCGTGCTTGCCCGCAAAGACATTGTTGTACTGGAGAGCTGTCTCCATATAGATGTTGCGGGTGTAGCTGTTCCCGGTGTAGGCAATCTCCTGGACATCGGGCGAGCCGGCATAGACCTGACTGAGAATCAGTTCACCGGTTTCGGGGTCTCTTCCCGTAGCGTGGTATTTTGACGGGGAATAATTGCGCAGCTTGCTCAGACCGCTTTCAAGGTCGAAGCTGACGGCACCCTTGACGCTCAATCCCGGAGTGATGAATTTGAGATCCTGATCGATGGTGACTTTCGACTGCACCTTGGTGGTGTATTCCCGCCTGTAACCCTGCTGATAGAGCATATAATATGGGTTACGGTTGTTGGCGTCGGTCTCTTTTTCATAAGTGGCCACGGAACCGTCGCTGTACACCATAGGGAAAAGGTGCGGCGGAGTGTGGAGCATAAACACGAATACATCGTCCGCAGAACGATTGGCCGTTCTTCTCGTAGTGTATTGACCGGACAGGTCTATGGCCAGCCTTGTGGTCTTGCTCACCTTGAGGTCGATGTTGCTCCTGAGGTTGAAACGGTCGTACGAGAAGTTGCTGTTGTAGCGTGACTCGGGATTCTTCTTGAAGACTCCGTCCTTCTGCTGATAGCCGGCCGACACGAAATACTTCGCGTTCTCCGCACCTCCCCTGAAGTTGAGGGTGTACCTTTGTCCGTGGACGGTTTTCGCGATCAGGTCAGTCCACTGCGAATTCGGATAGAGATCCGGATCCGCTCCCGTCCTGTAGAGTTCGATGAGCTCGTCTGAGTATTTCTTGTCCATCCCGTCGTTGTAGGCGGCCTCGTTCGCGAGAGCCATATACTGCCAGGAGTCCACGAATTCGGGAATCCTGTAAGGCACGGAAAGGTTCTGCTCCACACGCAGTTGGATCTTCGGCTTGGAAATCTGTCCTCTCTTGGTGGTCACGAGAATCACACCGTTGGCTCCCTCCGCTCCGTACATCGCAGTCGCGGCTGCATCCTTGAGAAGACTGAAACTGTCGATTTCATCGGGATCGAGGTCGGAAATGCTCCTCGGAACGCCGTCAACCAGCACCAGAGGCGATGTCCCACCCTTGAACGAGCTTACACCGCGAATCCAGAATTCGGCATCGTCGCGTCCCGGTTCAGCAGATCTCTGGACTGCGATTAGTCCCGGCAACTGTCCCTGAATGCTTGAAGTAAGGTTCGTCGAGGTCACCTTGAGATTGTCCGATGTCACCGTGGACAATGAACTGACCACGGCCTGACGCTTCTGGGCTCCATACGCGACCGTGACGGCTTCCTCCATCATAAGGGCATCCTCGGACAATGACACATTGAGAGTGCTGCTGTCAGGGGCAGGTTTGAGCGTCTGCTCCAGAAAACCCACGAAAGAGAAAGTCAGCTGGTCTTTCGGATTGATGTCGATGACATACATACCGTCAATATTGGCAGTCGTACCGACTTTTGTCCCCTTGATGACGACATACGCCCCGGGGAGAGGCTCGCCATTGCTGTCTGTGACAGTTCCGGTAATTCGGCGTTTGCCACCATCTTGAGCATACGCCGCTGATATTCCGGTCAGCACAAGCAGGGCGACAAGCGACCATAATCTGTAAAAGTTTTTCATCAGTTTGATATTTAGTGTTATTCTGTTTGCTTCAGTGTCGATATGGTAAGAACCGTCCGGTGTCTATTCCCGGCTGTTCGCCATTTTAGTGAGACCGTATGCGCACCAGAGCATCGCGGCCTGTCCGTGCGTGTCCCCGGAATAGCGCTTGCGGTCACGGTAGTACTGCTCGGTCGTGCCCGTCCCGGTGCCCTCGCAGACCTCCCGGATGTCATAGTTCGGGTTCAGATAGGACATCAGCGCTTTCCAGGCCTTCGCGGCCGCGCGGCCGTACTTGTCCCCGTCGAGCCATCCGTTGGCCACTCCCTCGATGAACGCGTATGTGAACATCGCCGTGCCGGAGGTTTCCGACCACATCGCGGTCCTGTCCACGAGCTGCGCCCACATCCCCGTCATCTGCTGATACTTGAGAAGTGAGGCCATCATAGTCTCATATTCCCTGCGCAGCAGAGCCGCCTCTTCAGCATAGGCCGGATTCCCGTCGATCGCCTTGAGCATCAGCGGCATTCCCACAGCCATCCAGCCGTTGCCCCTTGCCCAAAAGAATTTGGCCGACGGGGAGTGCCAGTAGAGTCCGTCCGAGCCCTGGATACTTTCTATGTAAAGCTTCATCTCCCTGACTGCGCGATCCAAATACCGGTTTTCGGAGTTGGTCTTTGCCGGCCACCACGGATCGCTGTCGCAGGACGGATCGTCCTTCGTCGCGTTGTAGGCCTGAAGTTGCAGAGCCGTTATCATAAACATATCGTCAATCCAGAGTCTGGTCTGCCAGGAGTATCCGTTCCTGATGTAATTCTCCCATTTCGCCCAGTCTCCGTCGCTCATCTTGAACAGTGTTCCGCTGTGATTGTACGCGCTGCTGCTGAAGCGGGCGTCAAATTCAGTCCTTGTGAGGGGGTTCCACTGGTTGTCGGCATATTCGAGTCCGAAACTCAGGTACTCCTCCCGCGTCTGCGGAAAACTGACTGATGAATACAGCGGGTTTTCCATAATGGAGGCGATGTGCAGGGAAATCGCTCCGAATATGTAATAATCGACCCTGTTGCTCTCGTGCCGCCAGAGCAGGTCCGTGAAAAGGGGTTTGTCATCGCCTTGCGAATCCTTGTAGGTGGTTTTCCCCGTCATCACGGCATCATACTTATCGACCATTCCCTGCATCAGGGCGAGAGCCTCGTCCCGGGCCTCGGCATCTGAGTCCGCAACAGCCTTGTCAATCGCCGCTTCCAAAAACCAGAACGCGCCGAGATATGCGCACACATCGGGATATGTCACGAACGAACTCGGCTGTTTGCCTGCGTCAGTCCGTCCCCAGTTGGACTGCGGGATCTCGATGAACCGTCTGACGAGATTCTTGCCGCAGCCCACCGGCTCGGCCTTCCCCTCAAAGCCCGTGAGAGTGGACTGGCCGTCTCCGGGGTCGTTCTTCTTGTATCCACCCCCGTCGGTCGGCGGATAATCGTCCTGCCCGGAACAAGCCCAGACGCATAGAGACAGACACAGACAGAACGCCAACGGTTTCTTCAAAAGGTTCATCGCTGCTTTATCTTATAAGGTTTCACATCCCCGCAGAGAGCTTGACAGCACCAGATGAGCGCCGCCTGACCATGAAGATCTCCTGTAAGCCTCCGCCGGTTCTGATACCAATCCAGACTGTTCTTCGCACCCGTACCCTCACAGACATTCCGGAGCTCCCAATTCTCGTCAAGGTAGGAAAGCAGGCGCAGATAGCCTCTGCGTGCGGCTTCTCCATAGACTTTCCCGTCAAGCCAGCCGTTCTTCACCCCGACAATGAACGCATAGGTGAACATAGCGGTGCAGGACGACTCCTTCCAGGTGTCCGGATTGTCGATAATCTGATGCCACATTCCGTCGGAATCCTGATAGCGGAGAAGCGTGCTCATCATAAGATGATAAGCCTCTTCGATGCGCGGACGATATTCGCTGTCCTTCGGCATCAGCCTGAGCATCTCGGCCATACCAACAGCCATCCAGCCGTCACCTCTTCCCCAAAAATACGGCGTACCCGTGTGATGGTAGAACAGTCCGTTCGGACGCTGGATTTCATCCAGATACAGCACCATCTCCCTGGCGGCCCTGTCTATGTATTTCCGGTCACCGGTCACGTGGTAGGCCTGTGCCTGAAGCTCGGTAATCATAAACATATCGTCAACCCACAGCCTTGTCTGCCAGGAATAGTCCTTTTCCTGCCAGCCACGCTGCTCCTGAGTCGGAGCCGCCGGCATAACCCACTGTCCGTCGGCATATTTCATCCCGAGATCGTAATATTTCCTTTCCGGAACGGTCTTGTAAATCTCAAGCGGGACTGCTCCGAAGACATAGAAATCCACAACATTGTGCGCCTTGGGAAACATCTCGGGCTGAAGATTGGCATCGGTAGTGAACAGAGGCTCAAACCTCTCGACAAGCCTGTCGTGCAATTCCCCGTCACCGGTGGCCTGAGCGAACCAGAGAGAGCCGAGCCACGCGCAAACATCGGGATATGTCACAAGTTTCACCTGATACTTGGACCTGACATCCCCCCAATGAGAATGCGGCGTATCAAGATAGTGCTCCACAAGTTTCCGCCCTATTTCTTCCGGACGGCTGCCTGACGGGAAATTCTTCAGATCCCGATTGTTACGGGCGAAAGCCGCCGTGAAGACAAGGCAGGAGAGAAACACAACGGATAGTATTCGTTTCATAGCGGTCATCGTGTTATTATATTTGTTATATTCTCAGTATCAACTTATTCCGCTTGCCGGAAGTGTCGTCTGTCACTGCCGGACTCACCGGGCTGCAAGCCGTTCCGGAGTTAGAGCGGCTCCCCTGACGGAACCTCAAGCTCCACCTGCCATCCGACAGGAGTTCCGAAATCCGGAGTGCCGTCCTCTTTCCAGTTCACTTTCTGCAGGAAGCAGTCGCGGTTGTCCCAACCGTCTTCTATATAACGTTTGGTATGATAGACGATCCAGTCTTCGGTGCCGTCAGGGGATTTGGTGAATGTGTTATGCCCTACACCGTGCACGCCGCCTATGTGCATTGTGGAGGCGTTAGCCGGATTGTCAGCCTGCGGATTGGTGGATTTGGAGACATTGTCGCAACGCCAGAACACACGTTCGGGAGATTTCTGCCAGTTGGATTTGACCAGAGGATCGTTTTTCTGCGGATCGGAAAGATCCAGTTTGAGCCAGCCGAGACAATAGGCCTTTGTCCAGGACGCGTTTGCGGAATAGACACAGAACAGTTTCGTCCCGTCCGGACTGAACAGAATCGACGGCCCTTCATTGATGCTGCGGCTGACTTTCTCCCAGGCATAGTCCGGTCTGGACAGTTCGGTGCGGGGAGCGTTTATCGTCCACGGATTCTCCATCGGCGCTATGTAAAGCCGCTGGTTGCCGTCCGTCTTGGACACGTTTCCGGACCATACGGCATAGAGCTGCTGACCGAGTCTGAACACTGTCATATCGATGGCATAGATGGTGTTGTCAACCGACAGTCCTTCGCCGGTGCTGTAGCTTTTATAGTCATCTTCATCTCCTGTGAAGAGCATCCCGAGATCCTCCCACTTGCCTGTGGTCGGGTCTGCTGAAGTGCAGCGGAGAACCCCGGTCCTCTGTGTGCTGTAACCGACTTCATTTCCGTCGGGCCCGAGGTCGGAAGAAGGCCGCCCCGCTGCATAGTAGATGTACCATACTCCGTCAATCCGGACAAGCTCCGGAGCCCACAGATTGGCCCGGTTCCACACTTTCTGCGCTCCGTCGGCAGGACAGCTCCATACTTTTTTCGTCGCGCCGAACTCCGTGAGCTTTGCCGTCTTGCCGAGATTCACTCCGCTGCCGCTCGACTTGCAGGGATAATATGTGACGCTCTGTCCGTCATCCTCCCTCCATACATAAGGATCCGGCATAGGCTGAAACACGGGATTCCTGAATGTCCGGACCCCCTGCTTCACGCTTACCCTCGACGGGATGGCACCGTCCGGGGCAATCCGCACCGCAGCGCTGCGCTCTACGGCGGGAGTGACACCGTCTTCAAGATAGTTGGAGTCATACGATATGACAATGTTCCGGCTGCCGTTCCCCTCCTCCGCACTCACATGAAGCCACGAGGCCTGAGATGTCACTTTCCATGAAGTGTTCGAGTTGACATACACCTCGAAAGACCCTGCCTTGCAGCTCACTATCTTCTCCGAAACGCTCAGCCTGAGGTATGGCTTTTCTTTCTGTGCCTCTTCTGATTTCGCGCAGCTGCATCCGGCTGCGACAAGCGTCAGGGAAGTAAGGAGGATTTCAAATAATCTGTTCATATAGTCTATTCGTTGAAGAATTTTTCTGTTCTGCCCGGACTCAACATCTGCCATAGGGAGGCCACGGTCCATCCCGGAGCGAATATGTCATTGTAAAAGCCCTTGCCGTTCTTTCCGTAATCCCAGTTCGTATGCTGCACGACTTCCGGATAATAGCCCTCCGCCGCGATGTCGAACATATCGCCCCTCTCCGGCATCAGCTGGAGCAGAGAAGTCCTCATAACGGCAGTAAACCCGGAAAAAGACGGCTTGTCAAACTTGTCCGCAAGGAAATCAAGAACATCCGCAAACTCGAACACGAAAACGTCTATGTGGTTGTTCTCCACGGAAACATTTCCCCAGCCTCTGGACTTGAACCCGACATCCCCGAGCATCTGCCCCTGCGCGAACGGGACATCACGGAGATGATACCAGGACAGGGCGAAATACGCGGACTTCAGGCATTGCTGCGCATAATGTTCCCTGCGGGCCCTGTTGCTCTCCGCGAGGTACATATAATACATCGCAGTCGAGGCATACAGGGAGGCTTCCTTGTCCTCGCAGTTCGCGTCGAGAGTGGATGAGAAATAGTCCGCCGGCGTGATGATGCTGTTCTCTATGTATGACGATGCTCTGCGGGCCGTTTCAAGCCACTTTCGGTCGCCGAAATACGATGAGGCCATAGCAAAAGGCAGGACAGCCGACGAAGTGCTGCCGTAGGACGAGTCCGCCACGACGAGGCTGTCATCGAACTTTCTCGGGAAACTGCCGTCCGCATTCTGCAGCAGCGACAGGCGTTCGAGGAGCGCCTTTATTCTCCGCTCATATTCCGGATGGCGCCGTCCGGCATTCTTCTCATAACTGAGATAGTTCAGGACTGCACAGGCCGCCTCCGACTGCCTCCGGATGCTTAATACCGGACTTTCCGTTCCGGAAACGAAATCCACCTGTTCCCTGAACAGTCCGCCCGGAGTGAAACCGTTCTCAAGATAGCTGTCAAACACAGACTCCGCATTCCCGACCATATCATCGCGAGAGGTCTCATAGCCATATTCCAAGGCGTTGAAGGCATTGAGAAGCACACGCCCGACAAAGCCGAGTTCGGCAACGCCGTTGCTCCGGCAGTCAGCCGTCTCCAGACCGACCCCTGAATAGTACTTGAGCGGATACGCATCCACGAAGGACCTGTCAAAATAGCGGCTCAGTGCCGCCTTGGCTGCTTCCGGAGTATATTTTATGTCCACCGGCCGCGGACGCAACCTGTCGTACGACATTTCCCACACGGCCGCGACGAACTCAGACCAGGAAGCTGATGCCCCTGTCCGGATTTCCCAAACGAGGGTCCTGGTCTCACCTGCCTCCAGCTTTTCAAACGCCGTGACCGGCGGAGCGAGAGTGAGTTTCCTCAGATATGTCCGCGGAGTCTCCCTGTACGGAAAGCCGAAGACAATCGCCGCCCCGGAGTCCGAGTTGCCGAAGCCCGTAAAACCGACGGAAGATTTGCCTGAGAGTATTACCTCGCCGCTTCCGTGCGCTGCAAGGGCATCCGTACCGGAATCATCTGTCCGCATCACCGTGCACCACTCTCCGTTTCTTTCATTGAACACCCCGGTCAGAGGCGTGCTCAAACGGTCCTCGCGGACAGCCCAGCTGTCCGATATGCGGAAAGACGGGGCCGACTCGGGCGACCTTTCGTTTTTCCGGTACCAGAATCCAGGCATATAGAACAGGCTCTCTTCTGACGGAATGCCTGTTGAAAATCTCTGACCTATATTATAATATATGGTTCCGCTTGCGCTGAGAGTCAGTTCCAGCACCGTCCTGTCTCCCCTTTTTTCAACCCGGCGTACAACTGTAACGGGAGAATTCCCAAGCCCTGAAGCCAGACTTTCCCCTTCCGCATTCAAGACATACTCCACGGCGGGATTGCCAGGAGTCTTCAGAAGAATGCGTGTCTCCACATCTCCCTTATCTTCCGCGAAAGCCGTGACTGCTTCCGGAAACAGAAGCGCCCTCAATGCCAAAACGGAGACGAGTCCCAAAATTGTTTTTGTCCGTGTCATCAATCCTATGGTTTTTTACGGTGCAAAGAAACTCATTACCTGACAAAAAATCATCTCAAAGACGGCGATAATCGTATCAAACCACCACAGACATCGGACATACCTTTAGAATATATGATATATTTGCAGCCGACAACACTTACGATAACACCTACGCTACGACCACAAGATGAAGCGGACACTGCTCATAATCGCATTTATTTGCGGCATCCTGATGCCTGCGTTCTCCCAGGACATCTGTTTCGAACATATAGACAAGCGCAACGGGCTGTCACAAAACACCGTCCAGGCAATCCTCCAGGACAGGGACGGCTTCCTGTGGTTCGGCACGAAAGACGGTCTGAACAGATTCGACGGCAAGCATTTCAAGACTTTCAGGCACATTCCCGGAGCGGAGGACGGACTGGGAAACAGCCAGATCAGATGTCTTGCCGAAGACGACGACGGCAACATCTGGACAGGCACAAATTCCGGACTGTACATATACCGCCCGACTCCGGGCACATTCGAGGCCAAGATCGTACGTGATGCCGAGGGAAAGCGGAGCTCCAATATAGTTCTGGCCATCAGGCGCGGCCCCGACGGGAGTATGTGGGTGTCGGTGGAGCGGCTCGGAATATACTGTATGAAAAAGGGAGAAACGGAACTCAGCCGGGTCTTCGAAAGCACGAGCCCGATCAGGACATTTGAAGTGGACAAGTCTACCGGTGCCGTATGGTTCGCCTGGTCCGGAGGCGGTCTGTACTGCACCGAGGACTCCTTCGGGAGTTATTCGCCGTACTTGCTCGCGGACGGGAGCAAAGTGTTCCCGGAAGACATCATATCATCGATACTCTTCAGCGGATACAACCGGATCTATCTCGGTCTTGAAAGCAACGGACTTGTGGAAATAAACCGGAGCGCGAAGACTCTTAAAAAACTGAATCTCGGGAAACCCTCACCGTTTGTCAGGAACATTATGCAGTACTCCCAGAACGAACTGTGGGTGGGCACGGAGTCGGGAGTGTTCATTTGGGACATCCCGTCCGGAACAGCGCGGCATCTCGAGTATTCCCCGCAGGACAAATGGTCACTGTCCGACAACGCCATTCACTCGATCTACAAGGACAGGGACGCCGGCATCTGGATAGGCACATTTTTCGGAGGCATCAACTATCTCCCGCACAGATTCCCGGACTTCAGAAAATTCTATGACAACGGATCGGACGGTTGTCTCGGAGGGCGCAGAGTCAGAAAACTATGCCCGGCAGGTAACGGAAACATCTGGGTCGCGTCAGAGGATGCGGGGCTTTTCCTCTTCAATCCGGAGACGGAAAAGTTCCGCCGCCTTGCGCAGAGCCGGGATTTCTCCAACATCCAGGCTCTGCTTCCCGATGGAGACGAACTGTGGATAGGGACATTCTCCAAAGGAATAAAGGTGCTGAACGTGAAAACCTCCAGGATACGCTCCTTTGAATTCGTCAAGGAACCGGGACCGAGACTGTTCAGCAACAACATATTCGCATTGGCCAAAAGCAGCGACGGGCTCATCTGGGTCGGCACTATGCACGGTCTGCAATACTACGACAGGGCGACCGGAGGCTTCGGCTATGTCCCGGAAATCAACGGGGGTAAAATGGTGAATGACATACTCGAAGACACCAAGGGGAATCTCTGGGTCGGCACGCTGTCCAACGGGCTCTATCTGCGTCGAAGCGACAGCGGGAAGTGGGAGCAGTTCATCAGCGGACAGGATCCCGCCGGCATTCCGGGCAATACTGTCAACTGCATTTTCGAAGACTCGAAAGGAAATCTGTGGATAAGCGTCTATGGCTGCGGCATCTGTCGCTGGAATCCCGATAACAACGGTTTCACGACCATCAATTCGCGGAACGGACTGCCCGGCGATGTCGTCCACCAGATTGCGGAAGACGATGCAGGTTATATGTGGCTGTCAAGCAACGACGGGCTTGTGCTCATAAGTCCGGAAAGTTATGCGGTGGAAAAGATTTTCACGGTCGATGACGGCCTTCTGAACAACCAGTTCAACGGCAATTCCTTCTGTCAGGACCGCGACGGGAATATGTATTTCGGATGCACCGAGGGGCTTGTCTCTTTCAATCCGATGGAACTTCGCTGGAAAACGGCGAGCAAGAAGCTCTCCGGAATATGCGTGACGGAATTCGCCATATCGGGAAAGGATGTCGGGAATGTCCCCACCGGCAAGGAGATTTCCGATACGGAGTCCCTTAAGCTGAAATACGACCAGAACACGTTTTCACTGCGGATTTCCTCGCTGACATTCTCGGAAAACGTGCGTATGGATTTCAGAATGCTGGGATATGACAATCTGTGGAGAGACTGGGACGGAGGAATGATCACCTACACCAATGTGCCGCCCGGCGAGTATGTGTTCTGTGCCAGGCTGAAAGACCATCCCGAAACGGTAAAGAATCTGCACATACTCATAACTCCGCCCTGGTGGAAGTCCGTGCCGGCAAACGCGTTCTACATACTGCTTTGCGCCTGTCTGCTGGCCGCCGGCATCCGGCTGATCTACAAGCGGCAGTCATCGAAAAGGGACAAATACATCAAGGCGTTCGAACTTGCCAAGGAAAAGGAAGTGTATGACACGAAAATCGCGTTTTTCACCAACATCACGCACGAGATCCGGACACCTCTGACCCTCATCAAGGGCCCTCTCGACAACATCCTCTCAAAGGGGAACACCGATGCCGCCACTATCCGGGATCTTAACATTATGAAGAGGAACACTGACAGGCTTCTGTCTCTGGTCAACCAGCTCCTTGATTTCCAGAAGATTGAAAAGGAAAACCTGCAGCTTGAACTGTCGGTGGAAAACATTCCGGAACTGTTGGAAGAAACGGTGGAAAGATTCTCCGATGCGATGGCATACAAGGGCAGAGAATGCCGGCTTGACATCGTCGAAAGGGATATCTTCGCTATGGTGAACCGGGAATCTCTGACGAAAATCATCAGCAACCTGCTGACTAACGCGATGAAATACTCCAGCTCACGGATAGACATTCTTCTGCGGAAAGACGGCGGAGATTTCCTGCTGAGCGTCGGCAACGACGGGCCGGTCGTGCCCCTCGACAAGAGAACCGAAATATTCTCGCAGTTCTACAGATACTCCAACGCCAACGGCCAGTCGGGAACAGGCATCGGGTTGTACCTGTCGAAGTCTCTCGCGGAACTGCAGAAAGGCAGGCTGGCGATGACGGACGATCCGGATGTCAACGAGTTCGTCCTCAGGATGCCTTTGTACAGCGGTGCCGTTCCGGCCGTCGGCCGGGAGACTCCGGAGCAGGAAAGCGGAGTCTCCGGACTTTCTGTCAACGGCACCGAAGTCCCGATGGTCACAGGCATGGAGAACACCCTGATTCTGATCGTGGAGGATGATCCCGAGATGTGCGGCTTCATTGGCGACACCCTTGGAGAAAAATGGAAAACGGTCTCAGCAGGCAATGGAAAGGAGGCTCTGAAGATTCTCGAAAAAGAAAATGTCAGCATCATAGTGAGCGATGTTATGATGCCGCAGATGGACGGGATCGAACTGTGCAGAACAGTCAGGAGCGACATACGCTTCACTCACATTCCTCTGGTCCTGCTCACGGCGAAGACCACGCTCGAATCCAAGATTGAAGGAATGAATGTCGGGGCGGACGCATATATCGAGAAACCGTTCTCGCTGCCTTATCTTGTCTCAGTCATTGCCAATCTGCTCAAGAAAAGACAGCGGATCAAAGAAACTTTTCTGAAAAACCCGCTCGCGTCCATAAGCCCTGCAGACATCGCCCCGAGCGACACAGAGTTCCTCAAGCGGATGCAGGATGTCGTGAGCGAGAATCTGAACAACCCGAAGTTCAGGATGGACGACATTGCAGAAATGCTGAATATGAGCCGCGCCAATTTCTACAGGAAAATAAGCGGAGTGCTGGACATAAGTCCCAACGACTACCTCAAGATGGAAAGACTCAGAAAAGCCGCCAAACTGCTCGTCGAAAGAGATCTGTCCATAAGCGAAGTCAGCTATATGGTGGGATTCGGCTCGCCGTCCTATTTCGCCAAATGCTTCCACAGCCAGTTCGGAATACAGCCCAAGGACTTTGTAGGCAGTCTCCGGCACAACGACAAAGAGTAACAACACGATTATGAAACACATACTATCCTCTGTCATCCTCCTTCTCGGACTCGGGGCTTCAGCCTCCGCCGCGGAGAGAGACTATCTGTTTTCCCTGACTTCCGCCGACGGACACGCCGGAAACACCCAATGGCTGATGAAAAAGGCCGACGAAGCCGGTCTGCCGGCGGAAAGGCTTTCGCAGCCCGGAGCGAATGTCGAGGGATGGATGAAGGCGATTGTTCCGGGAACGGTACTCAATTCCCTTGTCTATAACGGAGTGTATCCTGAACCGTATTTTGGCCTCAACAACAAAATGTCGAGCGGCCTGATCCCCGACATAAGCGTTGTGGGGAGGGACTTCTACACCTATTGGTTCCGTGCCGAATTCGGCGGCATCCCCAAGGGAAAGGCCGACAGGGTCTGGATGCAGATTGACGGAGTGAACTACAGGGCCGAGTTCTGGCTCAACGGGAAAATGGTCTGTTTCATCTCGGGGATGTTCCGGCAGGAGACCGTTGACGTCACGGATTATGTCAGATCCGACAGCAATGTCATCGCGGTAAAGGTCTATCCCGTCGATGAGCCCGGTGGCCCGCGCAAGGGCAGTTCCAAGTCTTTCGGAGCCGCCGGAGAGTTCCGCAACGGAGGCAACGGGGAAATCGGGAAAAATGTGACTATGCTTATGACAGTCGGATGGGACTTCACTTTCCTCGACGGTATAAGAGACAGGAACACGGGTATATGGAGAGACATCCGCTTCTTCAGGACAGGAAGTCTGGCCCTGCGCCATCCGTTCATCAAGAGCACTCTCAACGCTCCGGACTATGACAAGGCGGAAGAAAGCGTGTCCGTGGAGATTGTGAACCCGGGATTCAGAACCCAGAAAGTCAGGATCATCGGAAGCATCCCCGAAGCGGAAGTGGATTTCGAGAAAACAGTGTCTGTCCAGCGCGGAATGAGCGAGGTCGTGGAGTTCCGTCCGGAAGATTTCCCCGCCCTCAGAATTGAGAATCCCCGGCTCTGGTGGCCGAAGAACAAGGGGACGGCGGAACTCTACACATTGACGCTCAAGGCGGTGCAGGGAGACAGTGTTCTGGACAGCATCAGCACTCGTTTCGGAATCCGCGAAATCACCTCAGGAACGGACACACCTGACAAATCCAGAACATTCCGCGTGAACGGGAGACCGATCTTCGTGCGCGGAACCAACTGGATACCCGAAAATATGCTCCGGACATCCGACAGACGCACGGAAGCGGAGCTGAGGTACAGCTCGCAAGCCGGAATAAACCTGATACGGCTATGGGGAGGCGGAATCACGGAGTCCGACCGGTTCTATGAACTGTGCGATGAACTCGGGATAATGGTATGGACCGAATTCTGGATGACGGGCGATACCAAGCATCCCGTTGATCGGGGACTCTACCTCCAGAATGTCGAGTCAACGGTGAAACGGATAAGAAACCATCCGAGCCTGGCTTATTATGTCTGCTCGAACGAGTCCACGGAAATGCCGGGGATAAGGGAACTTCTGGCTTCGCTTGACGGCACGAGAGGCTATCAGATGCAGTCCGAATGTGCCGGGATTCACGACGGCAGCCCGTACAAGACCGTCAATCCGATGCGGCACTACGAGAACACCGCCTCGGAAAGAGGCAGCAGAGTGGACGGGTTCAATCCGGAATACGGCGCGCCCTGCCTCCCGACCGTTGAGTGCCTGAGGGAGATGATGCCGGAGAGAGACTTGTGGCCGATAAACCGGGAAGTCTGGGACTATAGCGACGGAAACGGATTCCACCAGATGTCCACGCTGTACAAGGATCTTGTCAACCAGTATGGAGAATCAGGCAGCATCGACGAGTTCGCGATGAAAGCCCAGTTCGTGGGGGCGATGATGTACAAAAGCATCTGGGAGGTGTGGAACTACAACAAACTCGGATACGGCGACCGTTACGCCTCCGGCTTCCTCTTCTGGTATCACAACTCTGCCGTGCGTCAGGTCTGCGGGAGGATGTGGGACTGGTCTCTTGAGCCCACGGCTGCGCTCTACGCCACAGCAAATGCCTGCGAACCGCTGCATCCGCAGTTCGACTACTTGAAAAACACCGTTTCCGTCATCAACGATTATCCCGAAGAATTCAAGGGTCTGAAGGTCTGCGCCGAACTTTGGGACATCAGTTCCCGGAGGGTCGGAAGTTTCTCCGCTCCCGTCGATCTGCCGGCGGACGGAGTGGCGAACGATGTTCTGAAGATCGAATTCCCCGAGAACATAAGCCCGGTACATTTCATCAAACTGCGGCTGCTCGCCGAAGGGAAGGAGATCGGCAGCAACTTCTACTGGAGATCGACCGACGAATACCAGGGCCGGAACACCCTTACCGGACCCGCCACTGCCGGTTTCGAGAGCATCTGCCGTCTTGGCAAGACAAACGTGTCCCTGAAATACGGCATAAGGGAAGAAGACGGAAAGCATATCATCGACATCAGGCTCAAGAACACGGGACGCGCCATTGCGTTCTTCACCCGTCTCCAGTTGCTGGACTCCGACGGCAGGCCGGTCAGACCGTCGTTCTATTCCGACAATTTCTTTTCAATGCTGCCGGGAGAAATCCGGTATGTGACAATCGATACGGAAATGCTGTCGGGAGAAGGCAACCGGCTCGTGCTGAATGGATATAACATACCCGAGAAAGAAAACCGTCTTGCTCTTTAAACTTTTTTGAAATGATTGTCACCTCAGGATTCGCAGGCAGGCATAAGCCGGTCTTGAAAGCCGCGACAGCCTTGATTGCCATCTGCTGCTGTCTGACGGCCGCCGGAAAGCACTGCCACGGGGAGCAGTCCAGCGATGTCGTCATCGTGGGCGGGACTCCTGCCGGGATAACTGCGGCAATAGCCGCCGCCCGCGAAGGATGCAGCTGCGTGATACTCGAAAGGACCTCGCATATAGGAGGCCTGCCGGCAAATGGCCTTGGAGCTACGGACATCGCCACCAGAGGAGCGACCACGGGACTCTTCACGGAGTTTACGAAGTTGAATCTCGAACACTACAGGAGTCTTTACGGCGCTGATTCCTCCCAAGTGGCCGACTGCAGTGACGGCTATCATTTCGAGCCGCACGTGGCTCAGGAGAGCTTCGAGAAACTGCTGGGGAAAAACTATGGCGGCGACATCACCGTCCTGACGATGAAGCAGTTCGACTCCTCCCCCGAGAATGTCATCATCCGGGGCAACAGGGTTGTCGGAATAAGGGTGCTCGACCGGACAAGCGGCAGAATTGAATGCTATCGCGGCAAGGTCTTCATCGACGCGACATACGAGGGCGACCTCGGGGCGGCTGCGGGGATTCCGTTCAGGCTCGGGCGCGAGGGACGGGATGAGTTCGGAGAACCTTGTGCCGGGAAAATCTACAGGTGGTGGAAGAACGGCCCGGACGAAGAGGGTACGACTTACGGTGGTGACGATGCCATTCAGGCCTACAACTATCGCCTGTGTCTGACCGACGACCCGTCCAACCTTGTGCCTATTCCCAAACCGGATAACTATGACAGGACCGAATACCTGTCCCTTGTGGACGATGTGCTGACAGGGCGCAACACCGATGTGCGTTTCAGAGATGTCACACCGGAACAGATGGAGCAAAACCGACAGCGGATTCTTGCCGGAGGCAGGACGGCGATTCCGGGAGATGTCCGCGGCCTGTCAAAAGTCACCAATATGGTGACGCTGCCGGGTAGGAAAAAAGATGCGAACAATCAGCATCTGGCGCTCATATCCACAGATCTCCCGGAAGAAAACCGGCCTTGGCCTACGGCAGATTGGGAATGGCGGGACATATTCGCGCAGAGACTCAAGGAATATACTCTCGGATTGCTGTGGTTCGCGCAGCACGATGATGCATTGCCTGAGAGTTTCAGGAAAGACTGTCTGAACTACGGGCTCGCGGCAGACGAATACACGGACAACGACAATTTTCCCCGGCAAGTCTATGTCCGCGAGGGGCGCAGGCTTGAGGGAACATATTTTTTCACGGCGCACGACGTGCTGCCGCAGCGAAAAGGCGGAAGACCGCCCGTGCATCCGGAATCCGTCACTTCCAGCCATTACGCTCTTGATTCCCACGCGGTGCGCAAAAGGGAAGACGGCAGGGTACATCTGGACGGCTTTTTCAGCCACCCGACGGCCGTCTATACTGTCCCCTATGGGGTGATGGTTCCCAGAACCGTTGACAACCTGCTGTTTCCCGTGGCGGTGTCGGGCAGTCACGTCGGCTTTTCCACACTCAGGATGGAACCGTGCTGGATGGCGCTCGGGGAGGCTGCAGGGTGTTCTGCGGCATACTGCGTACGGAACGGCTGTTCAGTCCGGGATGTCCCTGTGTCGGCCATACAGGGAGACATCCTCGACAACGGAGGGACACTCGTCTATTTCAAGGATCTGACACCGTCGGACAAAGACTTCCGACAGGTTCAGATGCTGGCGCTGAAAGGCTATTTCCCGGACTGGAAAGCCAGTCTTGACAGTCCGCTCGATACGGAGACCGCCGCGCTGTGGTCCGGGTTGTCAGGAAAGGAGATAAAGTGCGACGGCGGCACGAAAAGACAATGGCTCAGAGCGCTGGAGGGCAGCGAGCTGAATGACAGGACACCGGGCTGGGCTTTGACAGGCTTCATCCGTCCCGAAGGCTTCGGACCGGCAATCGCCCCGGACAGCAGTCTGACTTTTGACTGCCCCTGCTCGGGAAAAAGGGTCGCCTGGGCCGGACGGGACACCTTCAACCCTGCGGCTGTTGTGCGTGACGGGAAGATTGTTCTCCTCTTCCGCGCCGAAGACGACTATGGAGAGGGTATCGGAAAGAGAACTTCCCGCATAGGCTATGCCTCATCGAAGGACGGCATCCGCTTCCGGACAGCGGCAGAACCGGTAATGTATCCGGACCGGGACGCCCAGCACGATCTGGAGTGGCCGGGCGGATGTGAAGACCCGAGGGTCGCAGTGACGGAAGACGGTCTCTATGTGATGATGTACACGCAATGGAACAGGAAAACCGCAAGGCTGGCAGTGGCTACATCCAAGGATCTCAGAAACTGGACAAAGCACGGTCCGGCATTCGCCGCAGCCTACAACGGCCGATTCAAGGATATGTTCTGCAAATCCGCTTCAATCTTGACAAAGGTTGAAAACGGCAGGCAGACAGTGGCGAAGATAGACGGCAGATACATTATGTACTGGGGCGAGAGGTTCGTCAATGTGGCGACATCGGAAGATCTCGTCCACTGGACTCCCCTGCTGGATGAAAACGGAGATATCCTGAAAGTCGCCGTCCCGAGAAAAGGGCACTTCGACAGCGATATGACAGAATGCGGTCCTCCCGCGCTCATCACAGACAAGGGCATACTCCTGATATACAACGGGCGCAACCGGGGAGGGAAAGACAGGGACAGGCGCTATGCTGCCAATTCCTATTGCGCCGGGCAGATGCTTTTCGATCGGAAGGACCCGTGCAGACTGCTCGACCGCCTTGACGAACCGTTTCTCGTCCCGGAAAAAGAATTCGAGAAGTGCGGACAGTATCCCGCCGGGACGGTTTTCGTGGAGGGACTCGTTCTCTTCAAGGGCAAATGGCATCTCTACTATGGCTGTGCCGACTCTCTCGTCGGCACGGCCACAGGGGGAACCTTCGGCGATGAATAGGGCATCCGACCTGTAGCAAACTCTACTTCGTCTATACTGACGAACCGCTGACAGTCACGGACGAGGGTCTGAAGACATTGGCGGGAGCCAAAGACCTGCTGTCCGGAATCTAACTTACATATCACAAAGCGACAGACAGCGGAGGACCTTGCGATACCTGCCGAGTCGGCTCTCCTTGCGGGCGAAGAACCCGGTCTTCTCTTTCAGCAGGTTCGCGTCATACTTGTCCGGATTCCTTTTGACCTCGATGATATCCACGCTCTTGTCATCGGCACCCACCGCCACGATGTCAATCTCGCCCTGCTGGTGGTTCCCCTTCGAGTCCGTGTACCCCTTCGTATCCCACCAGCTGCCTATCGCACGGTACTCCTGAGACTCGGCAAGCTTTGCACGGAAATACCTCTCAAGCGTGTCGCCTGAATATGTCGGGTAGTCATCGGTCATCACCTTCGCGAGCAGCGGATATTGGCCTATCTCTATCATCGACTCATTCTTCTCGATGTAGCGGAACCAGAAGCGCAGGAAGATGTCGCTGATTTCATATCGGACGGTCTGAGTATTCTTCCCGGCCCAAATCGGACGCTTCTTGGATATGAGGTTGTAGGTCTCTTCCAGCCTCGAAAGCTGCCCTCCGATACTCTTCTCGCCCAGATATGAAGATATGTCAGCCTGAGTGTTGTGACCCTCCGCTATCGCCTCAAGCACAGAGAAATAGGTCCCGTACTTCTTTCCGAACTCCTGAATGAGGAGCTTGCGCCCCTCCTCTATGAACGGAGAATCCGCGCTACAGATGAAACATATCATCTTCTCCCGCGTCAGTGCTCCGGCATCGACTAAGAGTTCAATATATTTCGGGACTCCTCCTGTGTAGGTATACAAGGCAAGAAGGTCATCATTGGTGTATCCAGAAGCGTATTCCGTCATTATCTCCTTAAGCACAGACGGCGCGAACGGCTGTAGTTTGATGGTCTTGTCGTCACGGCCGTACAGGGGTTCTTTCTTGTCTCGGAAGAGCTTGGTCATAAGAGAATACACCGATCCGCTGACGATGAGGTTCACGCGAGTGTTCAGACGATAGCGATCCCAGATGTCCTGGATGTCGGAGAATATGGACGGATTGACATCACTGAAATTCTGAAACTCGTCGATAGCCACGGTGAATGTGCGGCGACCGCCCTCCTGCATAAGAATGGAGAATATGTCCCTGAACGACCTCACACCCTGCGGCACGAACAGCCCAAGTTTTGCGCGTATCTCTGCGGCGAAGGTATCGCACAACACCGCCTCGTTCTTCTTGCCGACAAAGAAATACAGGTACGGCTCCCCGTCCATAGCCTTGTCGATAAGAGTAGTCTTGCCGATTCGTCTACGTCCGGTCACCACTGTCAGCATAGAGTGGCTGTCCTCGGACCTTTTTCTCATCTCACGAAGTTCAGAGAGCTGCTGTGTCCTGTCGAAAAATCTCATACCTTTTAAATTTTACGGCGGTAAATTTTACCGTCGTTGCAAAGTTAGAAAAGAATTCGATTAAAACAAATCCGCCAAACAAACATCGCCAATACTTAAGCCCGTAGAAATTATGCTATTTTGTT
>CAVHXU010000026.1:0-137670 GCA_963640185.1 Lachnospiraceae bacterium
GCGGGACCCGGGATTGAACCGGGGACCTCATGATTATGAATCATGCGCTCTAACCGGCTGAGCTACCCCGCCATTTCGTTCGCTGACCCGACAGTACCGTCAGGCTTGCGCTGCAGTGGCTTGTGAAGTCCGGCAACTTGGTTGAGATAGAAGGATTCGAACCCTCACTGACAGAGCCAGAATCTGTAGTGCTACCATTACACCATATCTCAATATGCTCTTTCCCGTTTTGGGAGTGCAAATGTACGAAGGTTTTATGAAATAGCAAATAATTTCCGAGATTTTTACCGCTTATCTGCGATTTTACCATAGCGGCGGCTTCGGAGCGGCAGCAAGATTATGTGTATGAATGGGCGTAAAATCGACAGATTTTATGTAAGTTTGCCTTCGTGAAAGACGGATAGTTTAAAGGATAAGCCGTTATAACAGTTTAATGGGTGTAAAATAAAGTGGAGTAAAATGACAGAATTCAGAGTCGGCAACGGATACGACGTACATAGACTGGCGGAGGACATCCCGATGAGGCTGTGCGGGGTCGACGTGGACTCCCCGAGGGGATTCGTCGCCCATTCGGACGGAGACGTGGCCATCCACGCCCTGTGCGACGCCATTTTGGGTGCGGCCGCTTTGGGTGACATCGGAGGGCATTTTCCGGACAATTCTTCCGAATTCAAGGGCATCGACAGCCGCGAACTGCTGAAAAGGACCGTCGGATTGCTGAATGAGATGCCGGGCGGGAAATGGGATGTCGTCAATGCCGACATAACGATTGCCCTGCAGGAGCCCAAGATCGCCCCATATATTCAGGAGATGCGCCGTTCGATAGCCAGCCTGCTTGACATCGGAATCTGCCGCGTGTCCGTGAAAGCCACTACCACTGAAAGGCTTGGCTTTGTGGGCAGAGGAGAGGGCTGCGAAGTCTGGGCTACAGTTCTGCTCGGCAGATAAGGGCCGTGGCGGCTCAACATTGCCAAGTTATGCTTATATTTGCGGCAGGGAAGAGTCAGACATCGGATTGACAACAGAAATTCAGAGATATGGGATTATTCAACATAGGATTCTTCGGCACCTCGGAACACCGCGTGTTCAAGTACAGACCTCGCTACTATGATGAGCAGAAAGAGGCTCTGAAGCAGAAATTCGGCCACGTGGACGGCTCTATGGACAACAAGGAAACTTATGTCCCCGGATCGTACATCCGGGGCAGTTTCCGCAACGCCAATGTTCACCGCTCCCACGAGAAGGGCAAGCTCCAGAAGATTCTGGGCTTGGTGTCTCTGATACTGGTGTTCGTGATGCTGATGCTTTTCGTCAAGTACTTTCAGGTGCTGATGACGGCCTTCGGGATGTAGCTCTATGGAAATCAGGATACTACCTTCCAATGTCGCCAATATGATCGCGGCCGGCGAAGTCGTGCAGCGCCCTTCCTCCGTAGTCAAGGAACTGATGGAGAATGCGCTGGATGCCGGGGCCACTGCGGTCAAGGTCGTGGTGCGGGACTCCGGGAGGACTCTGATACAGGTCATAGACAACGGCTGCGGAATGACCCCCGATGAGGCCGTGCTGGCCTTTGAACGCCACGCCACCAGCAAAATCACTTCTGCTACCGACCTCCTGTCCCTGCACACTTTCGGCTTCCGCGGAGAGGCTCTGCCGTCCATAGCGGCAGTGGCTCAGGTACGGCTCAGCACCCGCACAAAGGAGCAGGAACTCGGCTGCAGGGTGGAGTTCGAGGATTCCCGCCACATATCCACGGAGGAGGCGGCGGTGCCCGTCGGCTGCAACTTCGAGGTGCGCAACATCTTCTACAATGTGCCCGCCAGACGCAAGTTCCTCAAATCCGACAGCGTGGAGCTGAGACATATAGTGGAAGAGTTCACACGGGTGGCGCTCAC
Organism: Lachnospiraceae bacterium; assembly: GCA_963640185.1. Taxonomy (GTDB): domain Bacteria; phylum Bacteroidota; class Bacteroidia; order Bacteroidales; family UBA932; genus Cryptobacteroides. The sequence continues at coordinate 1,896 of CAVHXU010000026.1, forward strand.
CCGCTACGATGTGGATTTCACATTGACCCACAATGACCGCGAGCTGTATGTGCTGAAAGGCGCCAGATCGATGAAATACCGCATTCAGGAGCTTACAAGCCCGGCTCTGGTGTCGGAGCTGCTCGATGTGGGGGCCGAGACCTCGGTGGTCTCCGTAAGAGGCTATGCAAGCCGTCCCGAAAACTGCAGGAAAGGTCCGGGCAACCAGTACTTCTTCGTTAACGGCCGCTATTTCCGCAGTCCCTATCTCCACAAGGCGGTGATGAAAGCCTACGAGAACCTCATCAGCGACGGGTCCGTGCCCTCGTATTTCCTTTATCTCGATGTGGACACGGCCTCGATAGACGTCAATATCCACCCCACCAAGACAGAGATAAAGTTCGAGGACGACAGCGTCATTTTTCAGGTTCTCTTCGCCTGCCTGAAAGAGTGCCTCGGCAAGAATTCCTACATCGGCAGGATAGACTTCGACCAGCCGTCGTCGGCAGTGCTGCCGCAGACGAGCCGCAGTTTCGATGAATTCAGCCCGCAGAACCCCTATGCCCGGCAGGATACTCCGGCTCCCACCTACAATCCGTTCGAGTCGGACGGACTTCCCAACGAACAGCATTGGGAGCAGCAGAAGTTCGAGGGAGCATCCGGGAGTCAGGCATATACGCCACGGGACGCGGTGGATCGCCGTGAGGACTACGGGAAACTGTTCGAGGACAAGATGCTAACCGCCCATCAGTGCCTCGTCTTCCGGGGGAAATATATCATCACCCCGTCCAGATCCGGGCTTATGATCATAAACATCCACAGGGCCCGCGAGCGCGTGCTCTATGACAGGTTTATGGATGCGCTCTCCGGAAGCGGACACCACACCCAGCCCGTCCTTTTCCCGGTCACGGTCAGAGTCGGCGTAGAGAACGTGCTGCTGCTGGACGGGGCTTCGGAGACACTGACTGCGGCGGGATTCGACATCGCCTGCTTCGGCACGGACACCATCGTCGTGAACGGCGTGCCGGAGGGCTTTTCCACGCAGGAGGGCGGCATAGAGACGATGGTGTCGGATCTGCTGCTCATACTCAACGACGGGAATCCCGCCCTCCCGGAGCTTCTGAATGCCACAATGGCAGAGAAACTGGCGCGTCTCGGGGCTGCGAATGCTGAAAACTTGACCTCCCCCCAACAGGCACAATGCTTGATAGATGCCCTCTTCGCTTGTGGAACCCCGGATTACACGGCTTCAGGACGCAGGGTGCTGACGATAGTTCCGGACAATGAAATAGGATCAAAATTCTAGATTCGAAATGGCTTTTGAATACAACAGGGGAGGGGGATTCTTCTCAAGGATGTTCGGGGATGTGCCCGCCGTCACCAAGAATATCATTATCATCAACGTACTGGTGCTGATAATCACGGAACTGCGTCCAGACTTCATGTACGAGCATTTCGCCCTGTTCTATCCCGCTTCGCCCTATTTCCACTGGTGGCAGCCGCTTACGCATATGTTTATGCACGGAGGCTTCTGGCACATATTCTTCAATATGTACACTCTCTTTTTCTTCGGATGTGTGCTGGAGCGTGCCTGGGGACCTAAGAAGTTCCTCGTGTTCTATTTCGTGACGGGTCTCGGCGCAGCCCTGCTGCACACCGGAGTCCAGTGGCTTGAAGCCATCCATTACACCGGTCTCATCGCCGACCCCGCGACAGCAGTTATGGGACAGGCCAAACTCCAACAGCTTTATATGACTCCGACAGTGGGGGCGTCAGGCGCCATCTATGGTGTTCTCATCGGCTACGCTATGCTGTATCCCGATTCTGTGCTCACACTGCTTTTCCCTCCAATCTCGCTGAAGGCAAAGTGGCTCGTGATCATCTTCGCGGTCATCGAGCTGCTCACCGGCATCTTCGGAAAGGGTGGTGGAATCGCCCATTTCGCTCATCTCGGGGGTATGCTCTTCGGCTTCCTGCTCATTCTCTACTGGAAGAAGACCCACAAGTTGTATTCTTATGCGGACTGGAAAGACAGGATCTGAGAGACTGCCTGCACAACGGTCATCCCGTCGGACACGACGGCGCAGGAGCCGGAGCAGTGACGGCAAATGGAGTTTTTGGGGAATCTCCGCGAGAGTTGTGCTGTCGGTTTTCGCCGGTCTGATGATTCTCAGCTGCCTGTCGGTGACGGTCAATCCCGCCAAGGTGTGGCTGATGAATGTGCTCGGGATGATGTATATGCCCCTGTTGCTTCTCAACATCTTCCTGATGGCGTGGGCGATGAAGCGCAAGTCGCTGTCTTTCCTGATCCCGCTCGTGGCCATCGTTCCCGCCTGCTTTTTCTTCAGATTCTTCGTGCAGACGGCGAAGCCGGAGCAGACCCGAAGCGCCGAGCTGTCGTCCGGGATGAGGATAATGAGCTACAACATAGGCCGTTTCGCCATCTCCGACATAAAGGGGGACAGGCTTCAGCGCACTGATTCGCTGTTCAACTACCTCGCGCAGACCAACTCAGACATCATCTGTCTGCAGGAGTACTTCGGAAGGGACGCTGCCGAGCTGAGCGCATTCGCGGAAAAGTATCTGCCGGGATACAATGTCGATTACTATTTCTTTAGCGGGAAATACGGCCGTTTCGGCAATGTCACCCTGAGCCGTATTCCCGTGCTCGGCAAAGGAAAGCTGCTGTTCCCGGAAAGCCGCAATCTCGCCATCTACACCGAATATGCGCTGGGCGGCGGGAAGTTCCGCGTATATAACTGCCATCTGGAGAGTTACGCCATTTCCCTGTCAAATGTCTGGAAAGCGGTCAAGGGGGACAGAAAGATGTTTCAGGAGACCGGCCGCAAGATGAGGCGCTCAATCATAAAGCGTCCGATGCAGGTGGACAACGTGCTGTCCAGCATCGAAAACAGCAACACGAAGTCTTTCGTCTGCGGAGACTTCAACGACAACCCCATCTCCAACACCTATTATCGTCTGGCTAAAGGGCGCAGCGACAGCTTCACGGTGGCCGGGCACGGATTCGGCGCGAGCTACCGGGCATTCTGGCCTCTCATCCGCATAGACTACATTTTCTGTCCTGAGGGGACAAGCCCTGTCAGCCACTATACGCCCAAGGTGGACTATTCGGACCATTATCCCATAATTTCCGACATCAGAGTCGGGAAAGACTGACAGTGTACGGCCTGGAGAAACAGATTTGAGAAATATGAAAAAGACTCGTTATGATGAAAAGGCCGCTGCGGCATCCGGGGATGAATCCGTGGTCGAGGCCGAGCTGCAGAAAGCTCTGGAAGTGCTGAAAAAGGGCGGAATCCTGCTGTATCCGACTGATACGGTGTGGGGCCTGGGCTGTGACGCCACCGATGAAGAGGCCGTCGCGAAGATCTATGGAATCAAGCACAGGTCCGACTCCAAATCGCTGGTGCTGCTTGCCTCGGATATGGATATGGTCTGCCGCTATGTCAAGGTCGTGCCGGAGATAGCCGTGCAACTGGTCGAGGTCAATGTCGATCCGATGACGATAGTGTATCCCGGAGCCATAGGCCTCGCCCCAAATGTCATAGCTGAAGACGGCTCGGTGGGCATCCGCATCCCGATGAATGATTTCTGCCGCAGTCTTGTGCACCGGCTTCACCGTCCGATTGTCTCCACTTCGGCCAACATCTCGGGCGAACCCGCCCCAAAGCGCTTCGCGGAAATATCGGACGCGATAAAGGCTGCTGTAGATTACACCGTCGCCCCCGGCCTTGAAAAGGGCTCGACCGGCAAAGCCTCGTCAATCCTCAAGGTCGGTATAGACTCTGAGATTGTGATTATCAGAAAGTAGCATCACGCCCAGATAGACGGCCTCGACTGCGGTCAGGGCGGCGGTTTCTGTCCGGAGCCTCGACGGGCCGAGATGCACCGGCTTCCAGCCCTCCCGTACGGCAAGTCTGACCTCTTCTTTGGAGAAATCGCCCTCCGGGCCTATCAGGACGGTGATTCGCGGCATTGGCCAGCGTCCGTCTTCCTGCAGGTTCCTACCCGCTTCGGCCTCCCCGTTTTGAGACATTCTGTCCGATTGGCCGCAGTGGGACGGGTGGAAATATTCTTTCAGCGCATCCATTACGGACTCCCTCGGCGAAGTCCCGTCCTCAAAGCAGCAGGCGATCAGCCGGAGAGCGTCACTCTCCCTCTTCGACAGTATGAAGTCCCGGACGCTCAGCGCATCGGCGATGGACGGGATCGAGGCTTTCTGTGACTGCTTCGCCGCCGCGACCGCTATCCTTTCCAGCCTTTCCGGCTTGACGGCCTTTCTCTCGGAATGCTCTCCGATTACGGGTACGATGCCGCTCACCCCCACTTCCGTAGCCTTTTCCACAAACCAGTCGTAGCGCTCGGAATTTTTGGTGGGGCACACCGCCATCTCCAGAAAATAGGGAAGGGCTCCCCAGTCCCGGGTCACGCTGACGCATCGGACGGCGGTTCTCCTGGGCGAATCATCGGTGATGACACATCTGTAGAGAACGCCGGTGCCGTCAATGACTTTGATTTCGTCTCCGGCCCGGTGCCTGAGCACCCTGACGCAGTGTCCCGACTCGTCTTCCGGCAGCGTGCCCGAGCGGCCGTCCCACTCCTTTATATAGAATAGTTCCATTTCACGTTGAACAGTTCCGTCTCACATCCTGTATTCCCCGCCGCAGACGCGCCCGAAGCGGTGCTCCGGAGGTGGCATATCGTGCCGGGCGGCCGGGCATATCGCGCCAAATTTACGCATATCCGGAAAAAATTCAAACAGATGCCTTAACTTTGCGGCTATGTACATAGGGGTGATTTCAGATACGCACGGAGTCTTTGACCCGCAGTTCCGTGAATTCCTGCAGCCCGTCGATGAGATCTGGCACGCGGGCGATTTCGGCGGAGGCTTTGCCACGGCGGCGCAGATAGCGGAATTCAAGCCTCTGGTCGGTGTCAGCGGCAATTGCGACAACTATGACCTCCGCTACGACTATCCTCTCTACCGCTGTTTCAAATGCGAGGAGATGACGGTGCTGCTGACCCATATCGGCGGCTATCCCGGCCATTATGACCGCAGGGCCCTGTCGCTGATACTCCGTTACCGCCCCGACATATTCGTCTGCGGCCATTCCCACATACTGAAAGTGGTGAATGACCCCTCTCTGAATATGCTTGTGATCAATCCGGGGGCGGCCGGACTTCAAGGTTTTCACGTCGTGCGGACCGCCCTGCGCTTCCGGATCGAGGGCCGAAAGATCAGCGATATGGAAGTGTTCAATCTTGACCGTTGAGAATTAGCCACTTGCCGAAAGCGTGCCTATGTTAATATTATGTTAAAATTCTGATTTCATTGTTTGTTGCTTTCAATTTAATACTTACATTTGCGGTTCGTAATGAAGCTTTGTTTAACAATTAATTTTAAAGGCTATGAAAAAGGTATTTATGTCTTTCGCAGTTGTGGCTATGATGATCGCCGCTTCTTCCTGCACTTGCTGCAACAACAATCAGAAAGCAGCCGCTGAAGAGAACACCGAATGCACTGAGTGCACCGGATGCTGCGACTCCTGCACCAAGGCTTGCTGCGACTCTACGGCAAAGTGCGACAGCGCTGCAGTTGCAGAGTAGTCATCGCGCCCCCGGGCGGGAGACCTGCCGGAGATTCCGGCACAGTTGAAGAAAGGTATTGTCCTCAAGGGAACAATATCTTTTTTTTGTTGCGTGGAGATTTCGGAGCAGTTCAAGGTCTTCTGCGCAAAAACATAGAGTCTGCGCAAAAACATGGAGATTGTCAGAATTTTGTCTATGATTATCGAAATTTTGTCTAACTTTGCCCCTTGTTGTGTACGAACACAGTCCGGAACTAACCACTCTGACCACATTCGTTATGCACAGATGAAGGTAAACCAATAATTAATTCAGTAATGTTGAAAACTATTATCCGTCAGCTTTTGGCCTGCTTTGCCATTATGCTGTTTTCCAGTGGTTTAGTTGCAATGGCTGATGATGGGGGGACTCCGAGGACAATCTCCGGAGTCATTACCGATGCCGCAGGTGTGCCGGTGATCGGGGCCAACATCGTCCTTGTCGGGACTAAAAACACCGGAACGATGACCGACCTTGACGGCCGTTTCACGATGCAGGTGCCCGGCACGGGGCGGCTTGAGATTTCCTGCCTCGGTTTCGAGACGGTCTATGTCACCCTCAATGCATCCAGAGACAAATACAAGGTCGTGATGACAGAGAACGCCACCTTGCTGGACGATGTGGTCGTGGTCGGCTACGGTGTGCAGAAAAAGGAGAGCGTCGTGGGCGCCATCTCCCAGGTGCAGGGCGAGACTCTCGTCAATTCGGGTGTCTCCAACATCACCAACGCCCTTTCCGGCAAACTCTCCGGCGTGACCACTCTTCAGACTTCCGGTCAGCCGGGAGCCGATGACGCCGAGATTGTCATCCGGGGCGTTTCAAGTTTCGGGAACAACAGCCCTCTCGTGCTCGTTGACGGAGTGGAGCGTGACTTCGCTTCCATAGACCCGGACGAGGTGGACAACATCTCGGTTCTCAAGGACGCGTCCGCGACGGCGGTCTTCGGTGCGAAGGGAGCCAACGGTGTGATCATCGTCACCACCAAGACGGGTTCCGAAGGCAAGCCGAAGATGAAGATTTCCGTGCAGCAGGGTTTCGCGATGCCGATCAATCTCCCGAAGCACGTGGATTCCTACACCACGATGTCGCTGATGAACGTCGCCCTGATGAACGATCAGGAGTTCGACGGACTCAGTTCCCAGGCGGTGCTCAACGAGTACCGTAACCCTTCGAGCGCTCTCAACGCCCTGCGTTACCCGGACGTGGACTGGATTTCGGAACTTACGAGGTCTTTCGCGCCGACCACCAACGCCAACTTCAACATCAGCGGTGGAACCAAGTTTGTGAAATATTTCGCCTCCGTGGGCTACACCAATCAGGGCTCCATATTCAAGGAACTTTCGGACGACAAGGTGAACACGGGCTTCAGCTACCACAGGTTCAACTTCAGAACCAACGTGGATTTCAATTTTACGAGAAGCACGACGCTGTCCTTCAAACTCGGAGGCAATGTCGGAGTCAGGAGCGGTACGACCCTTATCGAGAATTATCCTGACAAGGCTTGGAAATCCATGTTCGCCGCAAGTACGTCGCGGTATCCGATGTACTTCCCGGCCTGGGTGCTGAGCGAGGTGCCGGATCTGGATTATCCGGATGCTAACGAAGACAGGCTTGTAAGCGGTGAAGACCAGAATTCGTTCAACCCGTACTCGATGATGATGTCCGGAGACTCCAAGCAGTACACCGACACCAAGGTGTTCTCCGACATCATTCTGAACCAGAAGCTCGACTTCATAACCGAGGGGCTTTCCGTACAGGGGAAAGTTTCGCTGAGCACCTACTACAAATACGCGACTCTCACCACTTCGCTGAGCCGTCCGGAGTTCAAACTCTATTTCGACAGGATAGGCACCGAGCTGAACCCGTGGGACAGGTCGAACTCCAGCGGATTCGTGGATGAGGAGAACACCCTGATCACCACCGCTCCGAACAGCCTTCAGGGCAACTACTACCTTGACCTCTACTACGACCTGTCGCTGAACTACAACCGCACATTCGGCAACCACAATGTCACGGGACTCTTCCTGTTCAACCGCCAGGAGCAGATGAAAGGCTCGGACTTCCCTTATTACAACGAAGCCCTCGTCGCCCGCGCCACATACGACTATGCCCACAGGTATCTGGTGGAGTTCAATATGGGTTACACCGGATCCGAAAGGTTCGCCCCGAGCAACCGTTTCGGTTTCTTCCCGTCAGGTGCAGTGGGCTGGGTCATGAGCGAGGAGAAGTTCATGCAGCCTTTGAAGCCGTGGCTCAGCAAACTCAAGTTCCGTTTCTCGATGGGTCTCGTGGGCAGCGACTACGCTGACAACAGGTGGCTTTACATCAGCGGATATTCCACTGACGCCAACGGCTACATCAAGGAGGATTCTTCCGCCAACACCTCCGCGCAGTGGGAACAGGCTCTGAAAAAGGATCTCGGAATCGAGATGGGCTTCTTCAACAATGACCTCACCATCAATGTGGACCTGTTCGACGAATATAGGGACAAGATGCTGATAACCGTGGACAACAACACTCCGATGTGGCTCGGCATCACTTCCAAGGAACTCAACAAGGGCGCAATCAAAAAGCACGGTATCGAGATTGAAGCCAACTACAGCAAGAAATTCGGTCAGGATTGGAGATTCAGCATCGGCGGAAACTTCTCGTTCACCGAGAACCGGGTGGTCTATGCGGACGACGCCCCTTATGCGCTTGACCATCAACGCACAATCGGAGCGCCGATCGGAACGGCCAAGACGGGCACCTATCTCATAGACGGAGGCTATCTTGTCTCGATTGATGACATCCACAGCAGTTTTCTTCCTGTAACTATGGACAATCTTGTGGTCGGAGACTATAAATATCTGGACATTACCGCAGACGGTGTAATCAACCAGGACGACAAGGGCCTCATCCGAGGTTCCTACTATCCTCCGATTTCTTTCGCCTTCAACACCGGATTTTCCTGGAAGGGGCTTGATTTCAGCGTGTTGTTTCAGGGCTATGCCGGCAAATACACCCAATACGGAGGCGTTTATGAGACCCCTTTCATTGAGGGTAACTACATAACCTACAAGTCGGGGCTCGATTACTGGTCTCCGACCAACACGTCCGGAAACCACGCGGCCGTACACTATTCGAAAAGCAGTGTAAACACCAGCTGGGGCGGCTCTCTGATAGAGGGGAAGACTTGGCGGCGTTCCGACTATGTGAGACTTAAGGAAGCGACCTTGAGCTACACCTGGAGCGGAAAGAAATTCAGGCAGAAGACGGGAATGCAGAGCATAAAACTCTATGCCACCGGGAACAACCTTCTCACTTTCACAGGCCTGCTTGAAGGCGACCCTGAGTCGAAGGTTCTCACCAACGGCGCCTATCCTCATATGAGGACAGTCAAACTCGGTCTTCAGTTCACATTCTAAATTCTCAAGTGATGAAAAAAATAACGAGACATATATTGGGGCTGGCTGCACTGTGCTGCATTGTTCCCACGGCCACTTCCTGCCTGAACAAGTATCTGGACAAGTCTCCGGATTCCGGGCTTACGGAGGAGGAGATTTTCACCAAATACAAGAATTTCAAGAGTTATTTCGACGGGGTCTATGATGGGGAGGAGACCAAGCTCAAAGGCTACTATCCGCTCAAGTTCACGTTCAATGCCCACAAATTCACGATAGATGCCTTGACGGACATCTGCGATATGGGGCGTCAGGCGAATGACGCCAAGGGAAAGCAGGGAGACGGTCAGACGGTGAGAAGCGAAGTGGGATATCAGAAAGGTTCCGGAAAGGAAACCGGGAAAGCCTATTACGCGTGGAAGATCATACGCAAATGCAACAAGACCATAGAGCAGATTGACAGGCTCCAGGATGCGACGGAAACGGACAGGGATGACCTTCTGGCTCAGGCCTATTTCATCCGTGCGTATGTCAACTTTGAGGTTTTCCGTTTCTTCGGAGCCGTCCCTTATGTGGACAAGGTTCTCGGGGCTGACGACGAATGGGACCTTCCGGCAATCGGGGATTACGAATTCCTCAGCAGAGTCGCCGATGATTTCCAGCGCGCGGCCGAATACTTCGAAAAGGCCGGCAAGATGCGCCGCGATCCCAACGGCAATCTCAACGCCTCCGATCAGGATCGCCCGAGCGGTTGCGCCGCATTGGCGATGAAAGGCCGTGCGCTGCTCTATGCCGCAAGTCCGCTGAGCAATCCCGACAACGACAAGACCAGATGGGAAGCTGCCGCCAAAGCCAACTGGAAAGCTCTTGAGGTTGCCCTTGAGAACGGCTATGATTTGCTCCCTTTCTCAAAGTACACCAACAACTATTATGGTACGAAACATACCAACGAGCAGCTTTGGGGCGTATATTCCGGTGCATTGAAATGTTCGCATTCATCGCTCAATACACTCGTCCCTTACCCGTTTACGGGCGGTTCGACCAACTCCGGCCGTTGTCCTACCCAGAATCTCGTGGACAAGTTCGAGACCATCGACGGCTATGCCCTGAATACGGAGGAGCAGCGTGAGATTGCCACTGCCGCAGGTTCATACAACGAGCAGAATCCTTTTGTCAAGAGAGACCCGCGTTTCGACAATGCCGTGCTTTACAACCAGAAGCCTTGTACGGTCTATAACATAAACGCCGGCAAAAGCACTCCGGCATCCATCTATGTCAACGAAGACGGTACCGTTCCGGCGGCTTCCCTCATCAGGAAGAGAGAGGGAGCGACTGACGGAGTGTCCGAGACGTTCTACTATGAAGTAAAGTCTCTCGGAGGTCCGTATGCGACCGGCGGAAGCTATGTGGTGACAATGACAGATCCTGTCATCCGTCTCGCCGAACTCTATCTCAACTACGCCGAGGCCATCTTCGAGTTCGGCGGCAGCAGCAGTTCGATTCTTGACGGCGCGGATCTGACCTCCGTCGAGGCGCTCAACAAGGTGAGAAGCAGAGTCGGTATGCCGGATGTCCGCAGCGAATACTGCACGGATGCCGCGACCTATCGCTCCCGCATCAAGAACGAGAGAACCGTCGAACTCTGTTTCGAGGGCGACCACTACTACTGCGACATCCGCAGATGGACGGACGCTCCGGCACTCGGACGGAGCACGCTCTACGGTCTGAGAGCCGTGAAACTGAACGCCGGTTACGACAGCGCCGTCTATCCGACCGGATTCAGATATGAGCGTTTCGCTCTTCCCGCCACGCGCCAGATAGCTTGGAAGAACGACGGAATGTATTATGTTCCGTTCTCTTCGACGGATTTGGTCAAGATGAAGAACTATAAACCTAAGATGAGCTGGTAGCAATCCTAAAATCAAGAATATTTATGAAACAAGATATTATAGCGACTGTTGCCCGCTTCTCGGCTTCCGTGCTGCTTTGCTGCGCCGCAGTCTTCTCGATCTGCGGGCAGGACGCGTCGGCACAGTCAAGGTCGAAGGCAATCCGCGAGGTGAACGTGTCAGTTCAGATCGTGGATGCGGATGGCAATCCCATCCCTACCGCAGATGTGATTGTCGCCGAAGGAACAATCCGGGAAAGGGCGGATGCAGACGGCAAAGTTGTCTTCACGGCCAATTCCTCCGACAGGGCGAGAGTGGAGGCTGAGGGTTTCCTTACGATAAACTCGCAGGTGGCGGCTCTGGCCGACTCCCGCACCATAACCTTGTACAGACCTGTTCTGTATTCCGAGAAGCTTTCTCTCCCGTATATGGAAATGCAGAAGAGACACTCTCTCGGCAACACCATAGTCATAAGCGGGGAGGAACTGGAGAAATATTCCTCCACGGATCTCCGCAACGCGCTCACGGCCATCGCCCCGGGTGTCATCGTGACCGAGAACCACGGAGGAATCGGAGTGAACGCCAATAATGATTCCAGGGTGGGCGTGACCTCGCGCGGCCGCACAATGATGTTTATGGTGGACGATGTCCCGGTGAATTTCGCGGAGACCCCTCTCGACCCCCAGCAGATTGAGTCCATCACCATCATCCGCGACGTTATGGAGCGAACTCTCTACGGTGCTTCCGGGGTGAACGGAATCATCCACATCAAGACCAAGAAAGGGCAGGCCAACACCCGGACCATCAACGTGTATGCCGAAGCCGGAGTCAATGTGGCCGACAGGATGCCCGAATGGGTGGGAGGAGAGGACTATGCCCGCCTGAACAATCTCGCGAGAATCAATTCCGGACTCACGCCTCTCTACTCCGAGTCTGACATAAATCAGTATGCACAGGGCGACGCCTACAGTCTGACGCATCCCAACGTCGATTTCAAGAGCCGTATGCTCAAGAAGGTGATGTCCTACCGCAAGGCCGGCATCAGTTCGGGAGGCGGCAACGACATCGTGCGTTATTACGCCTATCTGGGCTATGCTGGTGAGGATGATATGTACAAAATCGGTTCTGCGGCCGACTACAACAGGGTGAACATCAACGCCAACCTCAACGTGAAGCTGCACAAGTACATCACCGCGGATTTCGGCATCATTTCCTCCGTGGGCATACGCCGCTCTCCGCACTACGGATACAACACCTCCTACACCAACGACTTCCCTACGGTTCTGAACGACGTCAACACCATTCCGGCCATCACGTTCCCGATTTATGCGAACAATGACCCGGAGCTTGAGTCTCCGTGGTATGCCGTGACCTCGCTCTACACGCAGAACCCGATAGGAAACATCCTCGCGAACGGTTCCTACACCGAAACCACGCGCAAGGGGCTTATGAACCTCAAGCTGAACGTGGATCTGTCATTCATCACCAAGGGACTCAAGTCGATGACCTACGGCGCCTACGATGCGACCAACCTCGTGCGGCTCGGGACCAGCGAAGATTATGCGGCCTACATTCTCAAGGCCACGACGGACGGGAGCGGCGAAACAGTGATGACTCCGGTCAAGAGTTCGAGCCACAATGTCGTGCAGACTTCCGACAAGTCGAAGATTCTGGACTACTATTCCAACAGGTTCTACCTTGTCCAGAAATTCTCCTATGACCGCACGTTCGGCAAGCATCAGGTGAGTGCCGGAGCCGACTATATGCTCACCTCACGTTCCGCCTCGGGTCTTACCGAGCATCAGCGCGAGATGAACTTCGGCTTCAACGCAGGCTATGTCTATGATGACAGGTTCATCTTCCAGACAGCGCTGAACGAGCACGGAACCTATTTCCTCAGGAAAAACAAGTGGGCTTTCTCTCCGACGTTCGGACTCGGCTGGATAATGTCACGGGAAAACTGGCTCAAAGATGTCAAGGGAGTGGACTTCCTCAAGATAAGGGCTCAGGGCGGACTGCTCTACTACGACAGTATGTCGTCCGTGAATCTCGACATCGACCAGTATTCCTGGAATACGTCAGGCAGCAAATTCGGCCCGTACTCCACCAACCAGTGGTTCGGACAGACAGTCAGCGACGATGTCAACCGTACGGTCATATCTATGCTCGGGAATCCCGATTTGAGGATGCAGAAACGTCCGGAATTCTCCGTCGGCATTGACGGTCTGTTCCTCGGCAGGAGGCTCGACGTGTCCTTGACCTATTACAACTCGGTGAACGACGGGCAGATTTCCACGCTTTCCAATGTCATTCCGATGATTGTCGGCACATCGAGCGGAAGCTTCTATATGAACTACGACAAGACCGCGCTTCAGGGCTATGAAGTGGCTCTCGGCTGGAAAGACAATGTCGGCAGGGATTTCTCCTACTCGATCAGCGGATGGGCAGCCGGGAGGTTCTCAAAGAGGCTCAGGTACGATGAACTCAAATACAGCGAGCCGTACCGCTCCGCTGTGGGACGTTCTATGACTACAATCTGGGGCTACCGCTGCATTGGCCAGTATCTGACGGATGAAGAGGCCGCCTCCGTGACCCAGTATTTCGACACCGAGCTGAAAGCCGGGGATTTGAAATATCAGGATATGAACGGTGACGGTGTCATCAATGCGAGCGACATCTGCGCCATCGGTGACAGCAACCCGGCGGTGAACTACGGCATAAGCCTCTATTTCAGATATCGCGATTTCGACCTGCTTCTCACCGGGACGGGACGTTCTTCCTGCGACCTGCTGATGAACAACAGCTATTACTGGAACGGCTGGGGGACGGCCAACTACTCGAAATACACCCTCGATCACGCCAATGACGCCTCACATCCGCGCCTGACCTACAACAAGGTCGAAAACAACTACCAGACTTCGAGCTACTGGCTCAGGAACGGGCGCTTTTTCAAGCTTCAGACTGTGGAACTGGGCTATGAGTTGCCTATAAAGAGGCTCAACATCACAAAGGGCCTCAGAGGTATGAGAGTCTATCTCAGGGGCAACAACCTTTTCACTCTGTCGGGGATCAAGGATCTTGACCCTGAGGCTCTGAATTCCGGTCTGAACAACTATCCTCTTATGAGGACTTTCGTCGGGGGCTTCAAATTCACATTCTAAAACATCAGGAACAAGATGATGAAAAGATTCAATATCATATTCGCGGCCGCGATGTTCGTCCTGTCCGGCTGTTCTCTGCTTGATCCGTATCCTACCGAGATTCGCGATGAGGACTATGTCCTCAATCATCAGAAAACGATGCAGGGACTTGTGGACAAGTGCTATGACTATATGGCCACGAACTACAACACCAATGAAGGCGCCTATCTCGACTGTCTGACCGACAACGCCGTCATCACTTCCAGAACCAGCATTTACAGCCGTATGGCGGTGGGCATCACCCAGCCGACGGACAACCCTTTCAGCACCTATTGGGAGCAGGACTACAGGGGCATCTACAATGTCAATCTCTTTATCAAGAATGAGAACGGGCGCAATGTCCGTTATATGGTGGATGAACATTTCAACAAATTGCTGACAGACAGGCTTTGGGGTGAGGCTCACGCGCTCAGGGCGTGGTTCTATTTCGACCTTCTGACCAAGTTCGGCGGACGCGGAACGGACGGAAAGCTGCTCGGAGTCCCGCTCGTGCTTGAGCCGGTTGAACTTTGGAAACAGGATGCCGAGGAAATCAGGAATTTCGAGTTCCCGAGAGCCTCCTATGACGATTGCGTGAAGCAGATACTCAAAGACTGCGACACTGCCATAGCGTATCTTCCCAAGGCCCACAGGGACTTTCTCGTGGAGGATGTGAGCGACCTCAGGGTGCTCGGCTCCAGATGCTACGGCAGACTCGACGGTACGACAATGACCGCCGTGAAGGCTCTGCTCTACCTGACATGGGCGAGCCCGCTCTTCAATCCGGACGGCGACGTCACGCGTTGGCGGAAAGCCGCCGAATATGCCAAGGAGGTCATCGACTTCAAGATCAATGTTGACGGCGCGGTTGCCGGCGGATTCGACAAGTCCAGGCAGGTGGACTGGTTCGACCCGAACAACCCTTGCATCATCTACGCTTCGCGCTACACGGCCAAGACCGATGCGATGGAGAAGATGTTCTACCCGGGAAGTTTCCAGGGTGACGGCAAGATGGGCGCGACACAGGATCTGGTGGACGCTTTCGGAATGGCCGACGGCTACCCTCTCGGTCAGTCTCCGACCTATGCCTACGACCCGCAGAATCCTTATGTCAACCGCGACCCGAGGTTCTACAGCGTGATATTCTACAACGGCAGAACCATCCGGACAGGTGCCAAGCTGGACAAGGAATACACTTTTGAAAACTGGTCCAACGGAGGAAAGGATGCCGCGTGGGCCCTTTCGACCAACTCCCTGACCAACTATCACATCAAGAAGTTTGTGTACAGCGGCCTGAACTGGTCCGAGAGCAGTGTTGAAAAAATGCCCCGCTGCAGATTCTTCATCCGCTGGGCGCACATCGTTCTCGCGTTCGCCGAAGCTGCGAACCACGCCGTCGGAGCCACCGGCGAGATTGACGGGCTGTCTGCAAAGACTGCGATTTCCTATCTTCGCAGCCGCAACACCTACGATGGAGAATCCGGCATTACCGACGACCCTTATCTTGACGAGATCGCCCTTGCCGGCGAGGAGGCTTTCGACAGATTCCTGCGTAACGAACGCCGCATCGAGACCTGCTTCGAAGGCAGTTGGTTCTTCGACCTGCGCCGCTGGTCCACTTCGCTCGCGGACCTCAACAAGGACGTACACGGAGCCCAGATCGAGCGGAAGGAGGACGGCAGCTATGACTATAATCTCGACTATGTGATTGAGACCCGCCAGTTCCGTTCGGCATATCTCCCGATTCCTTACACGGAGATGCTGACCCTCAAGGGACTTGTACAGAACGAAGGATGGGAAAGCTGGCAGTAACAGACAGAAAAATCAGAGAAATATGAAAAGAAATATATTGCTTGTAGCAGCTGCGGTCTTGTCTCTCACCTCCTGCTATGAAGATTACATCAAGGACTCCTCCACTCAGGGCGTGGGTTTCGCCAACGCCACCGACGTCAGGTCGGTGATTGTCGGGGAAGGGCTCAAGTTCTCCACTGCCGTGGCTCTTGGCGGAGTCATCAATAACAAACAGGACAGGACAATCAGTTATTCCGTTGACAGAAGCCTCGCAAGCGTGGAGACACTTGAGGCGATGAAAATCAACGCGCATTCCTACATCAATGCGCTTATGGCCGACGTCACTGAGATCAAGGCTCTTCCGTCTGCTGAATACACGCTCGTGAACGAGGGGGGAAAGGAAGGATGCACGGTCATTCCGTCGGGAAAGCATTCCGGCAGGATCACCGTTAAGATTGATTCAACCGCATTCTTCGGAACGTCGGGTTCGGCCAGTCTTGTTCCTCAGGTTGTCATACCTCTGCGAATTACCGGAACGAACGAGAGCGCTCTGGGCATTATCTCGGACCATGAAACCACAGTCATCGGGGTGCGCTACGAGAATATGCTCTTCGGCAACTGGTGGCACGGCGGCAAGGCTGTCGTGGAGTCCGTGTCCGGCGAAAAGAGCACGGTCTATTATTCCACGAAGATTCCTCAGTCCAGCAATCTTGTCTGGACGCTGACCACTGTCGCCCCGCATTCGCTGACCGCCAATGCCGTGGCGAATGAGGTCAACCGTTCGTTCCCGCAGATGAAACTTACGCTTGAGGAGGACGGCAACGTGAAAATCGAGTCGGTCGCAGGCGCCACCTACACCGTATCTCCGGACGGAGAAAGCAGTTACAACCGCGCCCGTCTGCTTCAGAACCGCAAGATTTACCTCAACTACAAGTTCACCAAGGACGACGGTTCAGTCTGGCACGCTACGGACACCCTCACCTTCCGCAACAGATTGCGTGACGGCGTGAACGAGTGGCAGGACGAAAACCAGGAGAATTACAAATAAAATCAGAAGAACGATATGAAACGACTTTATATCATAATGGCCTCTGCAGCCGCTGCCGCCCTTTGCCTGTGGCAGTGCTCGTTCAAGGAGGATGAGCCTCTAAGCTTTACGGCTCCGCAGGTGAATTTCATCACAGAGGATGAAGTCATCTCGGCAAAAGTCGGAGAACCGGTCACCATCAAGACGGAGACCGTGAGCGGAGACCATCTGACAAAAAGCTGGTATGTTGACGGCGTTCTGACGTGTGCATCGGACAATTTCACCTACACTTTTGAAACACCGGGAACATACACTGTGAAATATGTCGTCTTCAATGGCGCGGGCTCCGAGGAGAAGGAGTACACGGTGAATGTCTCGGATGTTCTGGAGATGCACCTTTCCGTGGGGGACTCCACAGCCATCACCCGCAAGGAACTCACGACTCTGCAGCTCTATGCCATCGTGGACAAGGGCAGCGAGGTGACCCATTCCTGGACTGTTGATGGCGAGAAGGTCTGCGACGGAGCCTATTTCGGTTCGTACTATCTCTCGAATCCTAACGTGAAGCACACCGTGGTCTATAAGGGGAAAAACTCCGTCGGCGAGTTCACCCAGACCATTGAAGTCAGTGTCGTGGAACAGCCTCTGGAAATCAGTTTTCAGAACAATTCCGTGGTTCTGCCTTATTACGAGTACAATGGTTCTGAACTGCGGTTCACCATTGACAAAACAGCATACCGCATAAAATTCGAAGCCAATGTTCTTCACGGAGGCACCGGTGCTGTCCACAAATGGTATGTTGACGGGAAACTGGCAGCCGAGAACGAGAAACTGAATCAGCTTGTTGAGCAAACCGGAACATATACGGTTGATTATGTATGTACCAATGCCCGGGGTGAGAAAGTGGAGAAGAGTTGGGACATAGTCTATGACGGCAACGCCGAAGTTGATCCTGCTGATTTGTTCCAGCTTCACAATGCGAACGCATCGTATCTGGCGAAAGAAAGCCTGGCAGTCGTTGACAGTCCTTATGACGGTGACGGACACGGAAAAGTGCTGAAATGGCACAACGACAGCAATAACAAGACAAGAGGCGGAATCATCCTGCGCAATGAATATTTTGCCGAGAACGGCATTGACATCTCCCAGTTCAAGGGCATCAAGTTCAGCGGACGCCTTGCCGGTGGTGAGGGCAGTACTTTGTCTGAAACCGCAGCCCGTTCACCTTGTGTGGCATACCAGGAGGATTACTCCAAAGAGTACAGTTCCGTGTCAACAATCAAGATGGGTACCGGGGATGCGGGTATTGAGCGCACGCCTTGGAACTATATTTGCAAGCCTATATGGGTGGGTCTGACATACAGTGTGGATTTCAGCGGAGAAGGAATGCTGAAGATTTATCCTGTCTGCACGGTCAATAAGACCACAGTTGTTTCAGGTTACTTTGCCATAGTCTATATTGACGACATAGTTCTCTTCAAGTAATCAAGAGACGGGCGATGCCCTGGAAACGGTAGGTAGTGTTTTAATAAGTAGTGTTTTAGAATGTTGAACATCAGAAAGTTGCTTGTATTTGGGGCGGCTCTCTCCGCTGCGGTCTCCTGCGGCGGAGAGAAGTTGCCGTCAAAGGCGGATTTCGAGGCGGAAACGACAAGTGTCGCCATCCCCGCGGAGGGGTGCGGAGCAGATGCCCCCGGAATCTACCCCTTTACCACGGCTGTGTCCTGGACCGCCTGCAGTGTCCGGGATGTCAGTTCCTGGTTCACCTTTTCTCCCGAAAGGGGAGCGGCCGGAAAGTCCGAAATCAAGTTCGTTGCAGAGAAAAACAGCACCGCGAAGAGCCGTACGGCCGTCATCACCGTTTATGTCGGCACGACAACCAAGGATATAACCTTCACCCAGGCGGCATCTTCTTCGCCGTCGCTCTATGACGACGTTCCGTCCGGATTCGCCGAAGAAGCGGAATCGAAAGACGCCGACCCGGCGGGGACAGCGGACCTTTCAGTGTTCAATGGTATGGGACATCCGAGGCTGCTGATGAACAGGGCGGATTTCGACAGGCTGAAGGACAAGGTCGTGAACAATCCCGGAGGCAACAGGAATCTGACCCTGCTTCACGAGCTTATGATAGCCGCTGCTGACGAGTCCGCCGCCTCCACCACGGCAATCAAGTACAACACTTCCAACACTGACAAGAATCAGGATCAGGCGAAGCTCGCGATGAAACGGATAGGCTCCTGTGCCTACGCCTACAGGATGACGGGGCAGGAGAAGTATCTGAACAGGGCGGTGAAGGATATGGAGACAGTGGCGGGATTCTCGACTTGGGACGCTTCCACCAACTTCCTGACTACGGCTCAGATGGCCGCCGCCGTGGCGCTCGGCTACGACTGGCTGTACTATGCGCTCGACTATGACCTCAGGGTGAAAGTGCGCAAGGTGCTGCTCGACTATGTAGTGATACCTGCTCACACGGCCTGGTTCACCACTGCCGAGCACAACTGGAATCAGGTGTGCTACGGCGGGAGCGTGATGGCCGCAATAGCCATATACGGCAAGGAAAAGACAGAGTCCGGAACGCTCATCAACGAATGCATCACCCGGAACGGCCCGATAGTGAGCAAAATCTACGACCCTGACGGGGTCTATCCCGAGGGCTATGCCTACTGGGGCTTCGGCACAGGATTCCAGACCTTCATTTTTGCGTCTTTGGAGAAGGTCTTCGGAACTCTCTACGGTATGGACTCCTCCGTGGGACTTGCCAAGACCCCGCAGTGGATGCTGATGTCTTCCGGAGTGGGAGGCAGGGTCTATTGCTTCGGCGACTCCACGGGCAACTACGACCAGCCCAAGATGGGTATGTGGTGGTTCGCCAAGTCCCAGAAGAATCCGTCGCTGCTGCGCAATGAGCTGCGGCTGCTTACGGACGCATCGTCAGTCAACCCCTACAGCACCACGATGAGCGAAGTGCGTATGCTTCCTGTCGTGCTCGCCTGCGCCAACGACATAGACGGCCTTGACTCCGTCACGGACGACTCCGGAGACAAGCAGACGATGTACTGCGGCAAGGGAGACGTGCCGGTGGCTCTTTTCCGCACGCAGTGGGACAATACGGACAGCGACCGCTATCTCGGAGTCAAGGGCGGGAAAGCGAACCACAGCCACGGGCATATGGATGCCGGCTCTTTTGTGTATGACGCTCTGGGATGCCGCTGGTCGGAAGACCTCAACAGACCGGACTACACGTCTATCACCAACGCCTTGTCCGAGGCGGGCGGCAATTACTGGGCGTTGGACCAGAACTCCTACCGCTGGAAGGTGTGGTGTCTCAACAATCTGGGTCACAGCACTCTGACAATCAACGGAGCCGACCATCGGGTTGACGGAGCCGCGACAATCGTCGAAACCTACGACACCGAGGCGTCACGGGGAGTCAAGCTTCTGATGACTCCCGTGTTTGACGGACAGGCCGCATCCGTGCTAAGGACCGTCGAGATAAGGAACGGAGCCGACCTCTATGTCACCGATGAAATCACGGCCCTGTCCTCCAAGTCGGCCGCAGTCCAGTGGCGGATGATTACGAGCGCGTCGGTCTCCGTCGGCTCGGATATGGAGACCCTCACCCAGTCCGACAAACAGATGTACCTGAAAGTGAAGACCTCGGACGGGGCTGTCACTCCGGCATTGACTTCATGGGAAGCCAAAGGCACGAACCCATGGGACGCTGTCAAGGATTACTCCAGCAGAACCGTGGCCGGCTACACGGTGACGGTGCCCGCTGGCGCGACTGTCACTTTCGTGACCGTGCTGACCTCGGACAAGGATCTGAAGCTTTAGTATTGTCCGTCCGGATATCTGATTCATCTGAAAGAGAGGATTTATGACTTGTAAACCGGTTTTGGCATCCGCAGTGGCGTTCCTTATGATGGTCTGCTGTGCTTCGGGCTATGCCTGTGAGGGTTCGTCTTCGATGCGGTCGCGGGCGGCTCTCTACGACAGAGTACCCCGTGGCTTCATCGAGGAGCCTGAATCGGCGGAGGATGATCCTGCCGGGACTGCGGATCTTTCCGTTTTCGGGAATATGGGTCACCCGAGACTGCTGATGAACGCCTCGGATTTCAGCAGACTCAAAAGAAAAGTGACGAAGGAGGCCGAGTCCAATGTGATTCTCTACCGGCTTCACACTATGCTTATGACGATAGCCGACGAGTCGGTGGACTCCGGGACAGAGATAGTATATAAGCTGGATGCGGCGGGCAAGCGTCTGCTGCAGCGTTCCCGCGAAGCTCTCCGGCGCATAGGCTCCTGCTCCTACGCCTACAGGATGACCGGGCAGGCGAAATATCTGGACAGGGCCGTGCGCGACCTTGAGACCGTGGTGGCGTTCAAGGACTGGAATCCGAGCCATTTTCTGGATGTCGGGGAGATGTCGCTGGCCGTGGCCCTTGGCTATGACTGGCTCTACTACAAGTTGCCCTGTGACTTGAGGGTCGAGTTGCGCAAGGCTCTGCTTGAGCGGGCCGTCGTCGCTGTCAAAGGGCATTCCTCCAATATCGTCGCAAGCAACTGGAACCAAGTCTGCTACGGAGGCACCCTTGCCGCCGCCATAGCGGTTTATGGCAAGGAGAAGACGCAGTGCGGTGGGCTCATCAACGATGTGATTGCCAACAACGGCGAGGTCATCCGGGAACTCTATGACCCGGACGGGGTCTATCCGGAAGGATATTCCTACTGGAGTTACGGCACGGGCTATCAGGCAGTCATATTCACTCTGCTCGAAAAGGCTTTCGGCACTCTTTATGGAATGGACGGCTCCGAAGGGCTGGCCAGGACTCCGGAGTGGATGCTGATGATGGTGGGCGTGGGCAACCGTTCCTACTGCTACGGCGACTCCTCGGGCGAGACGGCCGTGCCTAAATCAGCTATGTGGTGGTTCGCGCGGCACTACGGCAATCCGTCGCTGCTTCGCCACGAATTCTACCAGATGGGCATAGGGCGTTACAAGACGACTATGGCCGAGATGCGCTTGCTGCCTATGGCCATCGCCTGCGCCAACGACATTGAGAATCTCGATGCTGTAGCCGCTGCCTTTGCCGGAGCGGATCCTGTGGCGTCAAGCGGCGGCTTTTTCAGCAGTACGGACGGCGAAGTCCCTCTTGTGCTTGTCCGGGGGGACTGGAGCAACACTGACTCTGACCGCTATCTCGGATTCAAGGGAGGGCGCGCATCTCAGAGCCACGGGCATATGGACGCGGGTTCGTTCGTCTATGACGCGTTGGGCTGCCGTTGGTCGGAGGATGTGCCGCGCCCGGCATATGCGACGATTGAGAACGCTCTGAAGGCGGCGGGTGGCAGATACTGGAGTATGGGACAGAACTCCCTGCGCTGGCAGGTATGGAGTCTCAACAACCGGGGGCACAGCACGCTCACGGTCAACGGCAGGGATTTCATCGCCGACGGCTTCGTTCCCATTGAGGAGGTTTACGATGACGATGCCGCAAAAGGGGCGAGGCTGAATATGACCCCGGTGTTCGGGGATCAGGTGGAGTCCGCCATCAGGACATTTGTCTTGGGAGATGACGGGAATCTCTATGTGACTGACGAGATCACCGCCAGGCCGGATCTGGACGCCGCCATCCAGTGGAGAATGGTGACAAAGGCTTCCGTCGAGGTGCTCCCTGACGGGGAGGTGCTTACACAGAACGGCAAGACGCTCCGCCTCAAGGCTTCTTCGTCGGACCCTTCCGTCACTCCGGAATATACGGTCTGGGAGGCTTGCGGAGCCAACTCCTGGGACACTCCTTACGAGGGGATGACGGTCGCCGGCTTCACAGCGACGGTTCCCGGGGGCGAGACGGTGAAGTTCGTGACGGTGCTCTCCGCCGGGTCGGAGCGATAGCCGTCTCAGGAAACTGCGCGTTGGCGCCGCTCCGGCAAACGGACGGCAGACAGACGGAAGACGGATGGCAAGCGAACGGAAGACGAACGGTAACCGGATGGAAGACGAACGGCAAGCGAACGGAAGACGGACGAACCGGCCGACTGATGAGCATAAGGAATAAATAATTGATAACTAAATATTTAATAAACTATAGAGCTATGATAAAAAGACTGACTATGGCGACTGCCGCCGCAGTGTCGCTCCTGTTTGCTTCCCACTTGACTGGATATGCGCAGGAAAAGCCATCCGAAGAATCGGATACACCGGATTATTCCGAATATATCCTCACCCCGAAGGCGCCGGACACTCCCCGCATCAACGGTCCGAAGATTTTCGGTGTCCGTCCCGGTTCCGACTTCCTGTTCAGGATCCCGGCCACCGGCGTGCGTCCGATGACTTTCTCCGCTGAGAATCTGCCGAAAGGGCTGAAACTGGATGCCGAGACCGGAATAATCACCGGAAAGGTAAAGAAAGAGGGGACTTATGTCGTCACCCTCAAGGCCGCCAACAGTTTGGGCGAGAACAGCCGCGAGTTCCGGATTGTCGTGGGGGACAAGATTGCGCTGACCCCTCCGATGGGATGGAACAGCTGGAACTGCTGGGGCAACACCGTCAGCCACGAGAAGGTGATGACATCCGCGAAAGCCCTGCTCGAAAGCGGCCTGGCGGACTACGGCTGGTCCTATGTCAACATCGACGACGGCTGGCAGGGAGTACGCGGCGGGAAGTACAATGCCATCCAGACCAACGCCAAGTTCCCTGATATGAAGGCCCTTGTCGATTCTCTCCACGCGATGGGGTTCAAGGCGGGAATATATTCGGGACCGTGGGTGGTCACCTATGCGGGACATATCGGCAGCTCCTGTTCGAATGCCGACGGGACATATTTCTGGATAGAGGAAGGGCGCGTGAACTCCAACTACAAGTTCTACGATCCGGAGGACAAGGGCGGCCAGAGGAAGCTCCGCTATTTCGGGAAATATTCCTTTGCCGCTCAGGATGCCCGCCAGTGGATCGAGTGGGGCTTCGACTATCTCAAATATGACTGGGGCCCGCAGGACTGGTACAGCATCAAGGAGATGCACGACGCTCTCCGGCAGTACAAGCACGATGTCGTCTATAGTCTTTCCAATTCGGCACGGCTTCCTCTCGCAGCCGAGTATGTGAAATATGCCAACTGCTGGCGCACCACCGGAGACATCAGGGACACTTGGCAGAGCGTCTCCGGCATCGGTTTCGGCAGGAACACCGGCTGGGCTCCCTATTCCGGTCCCGGACACTGGCCTGACGCCGATATGCTGGTGATCGGGAATGTCGGCTGGAGCACGGGCAAGACGCGCAACACGAGACTTACTCCGGACGAGCAGTATTCGCACATCACTCTCTGGGCGATGCAGGCGTCTCCTCTGCTTATAGGCTGCGACCTCGCCGTGGCTGACGATTTCACGATAAGTCTTCTGAGCAACAATGAGGTCATAGACATAAATCAGGACCCTCTCGGCTATGCCGCCGGACGCGTCGGGGGAGACGACACCCACGCCATATATGCGAAGCCGCTTGAGGACGGCACTCTCGCCGTGGCCATATTCAACCTCTCCGACACTCCGCAGACCCTCGGTTTCGTGCCGAAGTCAATGGGCATCATCGGCACCTGCACCGTGCGTGACGTGTGGAGACAGCAGGATGTGGCCAAGGTAGGCAACACTCAGAAGTGGGAGACCGAGGTCGCTCCTCACGGAGCTGTGCTCGTGCGGCTTTCTCCGGGACTGTCCAAGGAGAGAAGCGCAGGCGGAAGAAAGATCGAGTAGGAATAAACAATCACATAATACAGATTATGCCAATGAAAAATTTCCTTGCTGCGGCGGCGCTCGCCCTCGCGTTTTCAATCCCGTCGCTCGCCAATGACGGTACTGTTTCAGTGACATCTCCGGACGGCCATATTACGGCTACGGTTGTCCCGGGGACGGACATCAGGTTTATGGTTTCAAGGGACGGACAGCAGCTCATAGCCCCTTCGGTCATCTCGATGACTTTTTCCGACGGCATCGCCTTCGGACAGAACGACAAGCTGCGCAAGGTGACGAAGAGTTCAGTTGACGAGACATATCCGACCGTCGCCTACAAAAAGGCGGAGGTGAGGGATAATTACAACCAGATAACATTGACTTACAAAGAGTTCAATCTTATCTTCCGCGCCTACGACGAGGGCGTGGCCTACCGTTTCGTCAGCCGTCTGGACAAAAAGAAGGAATATAGGGTCATCAACGAGCAGGCCGAGTTCAATTTCGAGCAGGACTGGACGGCGTTCATTCCCTATGTGATGTCCGGAGCCGAGACTGTGAGCGGACAGTTCCGCAACTCATTCGAGAATCTCTACACGGTCAGCCCTCTTTCGCAGTGGAGAAAGGACAGGCTCGCTTTCCTGCCGATCGCCGTGGCGGCTGACGGGGGAGTCAAGGTGCTGGTCACCGAGGCCGACCTCACGGACTATCCGGGTATGTACCTGATGGGAGAGCCTGCTTCCAAGGGGCTGAAAGGCGTGTTCGCCACCTATCCCAAGACCATTGTCCAGGGCGGACACAATATGCTCCAGGGCATAGTCGAGGAGCGCGAGGACTTCATCGCCAAGGTGCACGGTGATGCCGTGTTCCCTTGGAGGGTGGTGATGGTGAGTACCGGAGACGCGCAGCTCGCCGTGAACGATATGGTCTGGAATCTCGCTCCGGCACAGGATGCAGGAACGGACTACAGCTGGGTGAAGCCGGGCAAGGTGGCCTGGGACTGGTGGAACGGCTGGAACCTCTACGGCGTGGACTTCAGAGCCGGTATCAACAACGACACCTACAAGTACTACATAGACTTCGCCTCACAGCACGGCATCGAGTATGTCATACTTGACGAGGGCTGGGCGGTGAACGGCAAGGCCGATCTGCTGCAGGTGATTCCGGAAATCAATCTGCAGGAGCTGGTGGACTACGGCAGGGAGCGCGGAGTGGGGCTCATCCTCTGGGCCGGCTACTATGCGTTCAACCGCGATATGGACGGACTTTGCCGGCACTTCTCCGAGATGGGTGTGAAGGGCTTCAAGGTGGACTTTATGGACAGGGATGACCAGCTGATGGTCAACTTCCACGCACGCGCTGCCGCGACAGCCGCCAAGTACGGGCTTATGATCGACTTCCACGGCACCTACAAGCCTACCGGGCTGAGCCGCCGCTGGCCGAACGTGATCAACTACGAGGCTGTCTTCGGACTTGAGCAGATGAAGTGGAGCAAGCCGAGCGTCGATCAGGTGACCTACGATGTGACCGCTCCTTTTATCCGTATGGCGGCAGGTCCTATGGACTACACCCAGGGGGCGATGCGCAACGCGACCAGAGGCAATTACCGTCCGGTTGACAACGAGGGTATGAGTCAGGGCACGCGCTGCCGTCAGATGGCGGAATATGTGGTGTTCGAGTCTCCGCTCAATATGCTCTGCGACTCTCCGTCCAACTATATGCGCGAGGAGGAATGTACGGCGTTCATAGCCGCCTGCCCTACTGTTTGGGATGATAGCCGCGCAGTGAACGGCGAAATAGGCAAGTACATCACTCTGGCACGCCGCAGCGGTGACGAGTGGTATGTGGGCTCGCTCACAGGCTGGGATGCACGCGACCTCACTCTCGATCTTAGCTTCCTCGGCGGGGGCGAATGGGAGGCCGAGATCTTCCGGGACGGCATCAACGCCGACAGGGCGGCACGGGACTATGTCCACACTACCGCCGCGGTGCCGGCAGACCGCAGGATAGACATACATCTGGCGCCGGGTGGCGGTTGGGTCTGCCGTCTGAGCAGAATTGACTGATAACCGAAAGAGGACCAAAAAGTCAGATTTCGGAGCGCAGCGACTGGGGGCTGGACAAAATCACTTTTTGTCCAGCCCTTTTCATAATGTGTCTTGCTTGGAAGATGTCATTTCTTTTTTGGGAGCCGGTTTCAATTCTTCACCGAACAAGTTCAAAACCTGATTCACTTTGTCCATACGGGTTGTGGGTGTAAAACATCGCAAATTCGAAAAATCCTTGGAATTGTGCGAAAAGATTTTCATATTTGCAGACAGAAATTGGTTAACCAGATTGGTGAGCCAATTACAAGTATTTGACTATAACACTAATAACAGCTAAAACCAAGGCTTATGTTTACCTGTAGATGGCTGAAAAACTTGTTTGCGGCGGGCTCATTGGCTCTGCTCGCATCTTTTTCGGCATTAGCACAGCAGAGAACGGTTTCAGGAGTCGTCTCTGACCAATTCGGCCCCATCATCGGCGCGTCTGTCGTAGTAAAGGGGGCGTCGGACCAGGGCGCATCCACGGATCTGGACGGAAAATACACGTTGAAAGTCTCCGGAGACGCCGTCCTTGTATTCTCTTTCGTCGGGTTCAAGACAGAGGAAGTCGCAGTAGGCTCCTCCGATGTCATCGACCTCACTATGACTCCCGATGCCACAGTCCTCGACGATGTAGTGGTCATCGGCTACGGCACGCAGGCCAAATCTCATCTGACCGGTTCCATTTCCAAGATCGGCGGCGAATCTCTGATTGATCTTCCTGTGTCCGACGTGACTCAGGCGCTGCAGGGACAGATAGCCGGTCTCAATGTCACCAACACCACTTCCGAAGTGGGTGTCGCTCCTACGATCCGCGTCAGGGGCACGGGCTCCATTTCCGCCGACAGCTCTCCTCTGGTCATAGTGGACGGTTATCCTGTCCCGGAGGGACTCTCTTCGGTCAACGCCTCCGACATCAAATCGATCGAGGTGCTGAAGGATGCGGCTTCGGCTGCCATCTACGGTTCCCGTGCCGCCAACGGCGTCATAATGATCACGACAAAAAGCGGCAGCGCGGAGGCTCCGAGCTACACCGTCAAGGTCTATCAAGGTCTCAAATATGCTTACAAGCTGCACGATCTGATGACTGCTACCGAATATCTCCGGCTGCAGGAGTATGAGGAGTCGGTCGGCGGCCCTGCGGTCAAGGGACAGGACAGGGCGGCGGCCTGGATTGAAGAGAATATAGGTGCTACGGACTGGCAGCGCGAGGGACTCCGGAACTACACCGATATGACCAACGTGCAGTTTGCAGTGTCCGGCGGCAAGAAAGGCGTGAGGCATTACACCTCCGCAGCCTACACCCGTGACAAGGGCATTATGCTTCAGAACGAGACTCAGAAGGTCACGATGCGTTCCAAAATGGATGTCGAACTGTCCCGGATCGTGTCTTTCGGTTACAACATTTCCGGCACCTATCAGAAAGTTTCCCGTCCGAAGAACAATTTCATAGATTTCTACAGGACTCCTTCATTCCTGCCGGTGTATCACAACGACTGGACGACGGCATTCACCGGCGGCTACACCGGATTCGCCCGGGGCAGCCATTTCAACAAGATCACCACACCCACCGGGGCGGCGGACGAATACGGCAACCCTACCTGGGACAAGGAAGTGTCTCCGTTCAACTCCGCCAACAACAACCCCAAGAGCGTGATGGCGAACACCGAGCTATGGAGCGAGTCTATGGCGGCCCTCGCCAATGCCTGGTTGGTGATAAATATATGCAAGGGATTGACTTTCAAGTCTTCCAATGGAGTCAACTTCAAGTATTCCCCGTCATACTACTATGCCAACAAGAACGCCACCAAGGACAATCTCCCGAGTACGGCGACATTCAACAGCACATTGTATATCAATCTCTTGACAGAGAATACCTTGAATTACAACGCCGTTTTCGGCAAGCACCGGCTGGATCTTCTCGCCGGCTACACGCTTGAGAACACACGAGTGCAGAAGGTGGCTCTCTCGGGAACGGGCTTTCCTACGGACGACATCCACACTCTCAACGCCGCCACCGTATTTGAACTCGCCTCCGCCAACAACGGCAACGGAGCCGGCACGGGCACGTTCCGCTACCCCAACGAGATACTGGAATCGGCTCTGGCCCGCGCCAGCTACAGCTATGCCGACAAATATCTGCTTTCGGCTTCCGTCCGTCTCGACAGGTCCTCGCTCTTTGCCAAGGGGCACAGGAACGCCTGGTTCCCGTCCGTGTCCGCAGGCTGGAGACTGTCCGAGGAACCGTGGCTGAAGAAGGTGGACTGGCTCAGCGCGCTGAAGCTCAGGGCATCCTACGGTGTCACGGGCAACAACAACATCGAGTATTACTCCTCTCTGGAGGTGCTCAGCGGCGCCAATTATCCTACCGGCTCGGGCAACGGCACATTGACCCCGGGAACGGCCAACATCTCATCGACTCTCGCCAACTCGGACATCACCTGGGAACAGACCGACGAGTTCAATCTGGGACTGGATTTCGGAGTGTTGCAGGGCAGGATCAACCTCACGGCAGATGCCTACTACTCAATCACCCGCGCCCTCCTGTTTGAGCAGCCCACCCAGTCGTTCACCGGCTTCACCAAGTACTGGAACAACATAGGAAAGGTCAGGAACGCAGGTGTGGAACTGCAGCTCAACACCGTCAACTTCAACCGCAAGCGGTTCACCTGGACCACCGACATCAACTTCTCCCTCACCCGCAACCGTCTGCTGGAAATCGGCGGAGAGTCCGAGATGATCACTCAGGGAGAGAGGAACGAGAACTACATCGCCCGCGTGGGAGAGCCTCTGATTCAGTACTATGGCTTCAGAACAGAGGGCGTCTGGAACACGCGAGAGGAGATAGAGAGCAATCCGCACTTCTCATCTGACGTGCCGGGAGGTCTGAGAATCTCCGACACCAACGGGGACGGCCAGCTCACCGATGATGACCGTGTGGCGCTCGGAGATCCATATCCGGATTTCAGCTACGGAATGACCAACACTTTCCGCATAGGCAAACTGGACATTTCTTTCCTGATTCAGGGGGTGCAGGGCGTGACGGTCTATAACGGGGACGTGTTCTACAATGAGACCCACAAATACAACAAGGCCTATGTCAAGAACCGCTGGATCAGTGAATCCGTCCGGGGCGACGGCAAGACTCCCTATATGAAGTACGGCTACGACATTATGCTGACCGACTATCCGCTTCAGGATGCGTCATATATCTGTCTCAGAAACGCCACCATCGGATATACTTTCTCCAAGAAGGATCTCAAGAACAGGATGAACGGACTGCGTCTCTACCTTTCCGGCAACAACCTCGCCTACATCTGGAGCAGGGACTACAAGGGAATAAACCCGGAATCGAGAATGACCTCCGGCTCCTACGCCACCCCGATGATATCCGGCTATCAGAGAGGCGGCTTCCCTTTGACCTCCACGGTCACTTTCGGCATTGACTTTAAGTTTTAGCCCTAAACCCGAGATATTATGAAGAAATGCATATATATGCTGGCTGCCTTGTTCGCAGTGTCAGCCTGCAATCTGGACAAGTATCCGTATTCCGAGATAGCGGCGGACAACTATGTCAAGGATGAGGCCTCTGTCAACAATCTGGTGATAGGCGCCTACAATGCTCTGCACGGAGTGATGTACTACGAATGGGCGATGACCGAGCTTCGCAGCGACAACTCCAGAATGAGAGTCAACAACTCCACATCCGCCGACTCCAAGCTGATAGAGCAGCTGGACCAGGGGACGATCCTCACCGCAAATGCCTGGGTGCAGAACTATTGGGATAAGACCTACGCTGCCATCTACAGAGTCAACAATGTCCTCTCCAATCTGGGCGTGGTCGCTGACCCTCGGCGCAAATCCCAGTTCGAGGGAGAGGCCAGATTTCTCAGGGCCCATCTCTATTTCAATCTCGTGAGACTCTGGGGACCGGTCTTTCTTGTGGACAAAAAGCCTTCTCCCGCCGAGGCCAGGACGATGCAGAGATCCACGGAGGCTGAGATATACGAACTGATAGAGAGCGACTTGCAGGCAGTCGTGGACGGGGAGCTTCTGCCTGTCACTATGACATCTTCGGAGCTCGGCCGTGCCGACCTCAAGGCTGCGAAGGCGCTTCTCGCCAAGGTCTATATGACTCACTATAAGGTGGGTTCGGAGAAATATGAGGCTGCACGGACTCTTCTTTCCGAAGTCATAGAACTCTGCGGTGCTCCCGCTTCGGGTGCTGCGCTCGTTCCCTACGACAGGATCTTCTCTCCGGACAACGAGATGAATGCGGAGATCATCTTCGCCGTACGCTACCTGTCCGGAAACCAGGGGCTCGGATGTCCTTTCTCCACTTTGTTCGGCCCACTGAACAACGGAGGCAACGTGGTGGTCGGCGCGCCAAAGCACTACAATTACCCTTCCGACAATCTCATAGCCGCCTATGCGGCCAACCCAGGAGACAAGAGAAAGGATGTGGTGCTGCAGGAAAGCTACTGGAATGCCACCACTTCCGCTATTGTCAATGACAGATTCTGCAACAAGTTCATACAGACAAGTATGACTACTGAGTACGATGCCGAGAACGACTGGCCGGTCATAAGGCTCGGAGATGTCATCTTGCTGTACGCCGAGATAGTGAATGAACTTTCCGGCCCTACGGGAGAGGCCCTCAAGTATCTGAATATGATAAGGGAGCGTGCCGGAGTGCCGGTCTATGCCGACGGTGAACTCGCCTCCAAATACGCCTTCAGACAGGCCGTGAGAAACGAGCGCCGTCTGGAACTGGCGATGGAGAACCAGCGCTTCTTCGACCTGCTGAGATGGAACACCGCCACATCGGTCATCAACGACTATCTTGCTAACGAAGCCTTCTATTCCGGCTATGACTACAAGGTGAATCCGATTTCCGACTGGCAGACGAGGCTTCCGATACCGATGACCGTCATCAACATCAACAACAAGATAGCGCAGAATCCGGGATATTAGCAGAACAGAGCCTGCGGACTTTAGCGCTGCAGGAAATTAAAGTTATTGGAAATGAAAAAGATACATATATATGCGTTAAGCGCTCTGACACTGCTTTCCCTCGCTTCCTGCGAGAGGTTGAGCGTGGATGAGCAGACTTCCGAACCTCCGTTCATCAGTGCATTCACCCCTGTGAAGGCGCCGGTGGGCTCGGAGATAGTCATCACTGGCGAGAATCTCAACAATGTTTCCGCCGCCTATATCGGCGATGTTCAGGTCGAGATCCGGACCAAGGTTTCGGACAAACTGATGTCCATCAAGGTCGGCTCGGATGTCACTTCGGGGAAGATAGTCCTCGTCAACCCTGTCGGCAAGGGCAGTTCGGAGGATGTCTTCGAGTGTTCTTTCGCGGTGCCTGAGATTATAAACTCCTTGGTGCAGAGCTCCGCCGAACTCGGTGAGACCATCCTTCTCACCGGGTCGTCGCTCAATTCGGCGAAATCGGTGGTGTTCACGGCAAAAGGCGAGACGGCAGGCCATACGGCGGAGATTGTGACCCGTTCGGACGAGGAACTGGTCGTGAAGGTGCCGTATGTCGAGAACGGGGAGGCTGTCATCACTCTGACATACTATGACGGAACGGAAGTCGTGCAGACTGATTCCGCGACAGCACCGCGGATAACGGTGATCCGCAAGGTCCCGACTTTCTCTCCTGTCGTATTTGAACGCACGGCGGTGGGCAAGTCCCTGACTCTCAGCGGCGAGAACCTCAACAATGTCGAGAAAGTGACCGTGGGCGGCTTCGAGGCCCAGATCGCTTCCAAGTCGGCCAATTCCATCACGTTCACCATCCCTTCCGGTGATTTCAGTGACGGCGAGACTGTCGTCGAGCTCAAGGCGGAGTATTTCGAGGGCAATGAGACACTGGTTCTGGATGATGCTTTCACCGTGTATGTGCCGTTTGTCAGATACTGGGAAAACATAGTTCTCGAATGTCAGTCGCAGGATGCCGTAAACGGGACATTCACTTCCTTCTTCTCTCCGGAGAACGGCCGGGCCTATGCCAATTCCCTTTGGGCCACGACGCTTGACCCGCTCGCGATGTCCCTGCAGGGATCCCAGTTCAAGGCGGCCAACCAGTTCAAGGAAGGTACGGTGACGGAAGAACAGTACAATGCCGTGCTCCCTTATTTCTTCTTCTCGGTCGTGAGCCAGAAGGACATTCAGATCAACTCTCCGGCCAACTCCAACAGCCAGTTGAAGAACTTTCTCAATGACAGCAACATAAGCTCGACCAACAGAGTCCCGGGCAACAACAGCTCGCCTGCATCCGGCACTCCGATTCTCGCTTTCCGCTGTCTGAGCGCGGGCAATGCCACGGAAGCGGACATCATCTCCAAGGTGGTGAGCGGAAGTCTGGAAAACATAGATGAAGCCTCTTTCCCTGTCGATGAGACTGCAATGACCATCGGCGGAGTAGGATTCACCTCGGCTGCCGGCGGCGGCAAGAGTTCAAACCAGAAATGGCCTTCGGTCACGGCTCCCGACCCTATGGTCAATTCCACTCTCGACCTGTCCGGGGCGGAT
Source organism: Lachnospiraceae bacterium (assembly GCA_963640185.1). Lineage (GTDB taxonomy): Bacteria > Bacteroidota > Bacteroidia > Bacteroidales > UBA932 > Cryptobacteroides. The sequence continues at coordinate 35,139 of CAVHXU010000026.1, forward strand.
GTGGTGCTGATGGTGGCCTACTACAGCTGCAATGGCTTCAATGCCGATAATAAGGTGCAGAACATCAAGCGGATAGGCTTTGTGCACATTACCAGGATAGACTACATCCTGTCGGCGGGAGACCTGCGCGGCAGCCAGATTACCTTCAACTGCTACTGGCAGAAATACGATTACGACTACAGCAAACTTTAGTATCCGATTCCAAGTCGGCATTTAATTCTGAAAACGTTATGAAAAGTCATTCCAACATATTGTTGTGCCTTGTTCTGGCTGCGGCCGCGCTTGCGGGCTGCCAGACGGAGGAGGTGCTCAAGAACACTCCGGCAGTCGATGTCACGACCCGAAGCCTTGAACCTTCGGCGGATGAAAGCGGCACGGTGAGAGCATATATCGGCACCCGTGTCACCTGCTTCGGATTCAATCTCGACAAAGTGGGGGCAGTGCGCGTCGGAGGAGCCGACGCCTCCATCGTGGAGCGGAGCATAAAGCAGCTGACATTTGAGATCCCTCAGCTGGAACTGTCTCAGCAGGACGCTCCCCATAGCGTCAGGCTCGAAGTGTTTGACGCAGACTGCGAGACGCCGGTGTTCACCTGGCCATACTATGTCACTGTCCCGGTGACCGATGCTCTGGTGACCTCATACTCTCCGAAAACTGGTACGATCGGTACGGAGATTACCATCAGCGGACGCAATCTGTCACAGGTCACTTCCGTGAAATTCAATGATGTGGAGGTCGTGAGCGCAGACTTCGCGGAGGGCAGCGGAGATGCGGAGATAAAGGTGGCGCTTCCGGTGCTCCCGTTCTCGTCGGATCAGACTCCCGTATCCGTCAAGGCCGTTTGGAGTGCCGGCGACATCATTGTGGCCGACGGAGAGACTGCGTTTACTATGCTCACTCCATATTTCAACGAATTCACCCGGTCGGAGCCTTTCGTCCTCGGGGATGAATTTACTCTCGAAGGGCGGAATCTGGACCTTGTGCAGTCGATAACTTGGGGAAATCACGAATTCCTTATTCTGGACGGCCGTACGGCCACAAGCCTCAAGGTGGCCGTGCCTACCAACATCGACAGGACGAATCCTGCGGTGACGACAGCCGCTCTTTCCGCGACATTCGGCACTCCTCCGCAGAGCCTCTCCATCGTTCCGGCTCTTGCGGTCGACACCACTCCTAAGGGACCTGCCGAGCCTGTGTTCGGCTCCATCGCTCCGACAGACACCGGATATGACAAGATATTCATCGGCCGTGAACTGACTGTGACGGGTGAGAATATGGCCTCTGTGGAAAAGTTCATCATCGCTTCCGCGGATGGCTCAGAAAGCGTCGAGGCGGTGCTTGACGGCACTCCGGATGACCGCTCCGCCAGATTCACGATGCCTGCCGTGAGCGGCAATGCCAAAAGGGAGATGACTCTTGTCGCGGTCTGGAACGGGGGGAACAAGACGGAGTTCGGCACGATCACCGTCTATCCGTTTATGTACACCAGAGGACTGCGGATCGGTGTCGGTTCCGGCTCGGTATCGACCTACACTGAGTTCGCGAGGGAAAACGCCTTTCTGGTCTTTGACAGGGGTGAGGTGATGTCCGTGCAGAGCTGGCAGGAGACACCTGTTGACCCTTATGCTCTGACCTCACCGAACAGCCTGATTGCCAGTGGCAACAAACTGGCTGAAGGGGCTACGGCCGACCAATACTACAGCGCACTGCCCTACACTATGCTGACTGCAAATTCCGCCAACAAGCTCGCTTTCCAGAATCCTTCGAACTCCAACAGTCAGCTGAAATGTCACCGCTATCCGGGTTCTACCTCTCTTCTGGGCGTATTCGGGACACCGAACGTCTGGTTCAGAGTCATAGATGACGATGCCGATTTCAAGGCCTCAGTTGTGGCAGAAACTCTGGAGGACATAACGGCTTATTCACAGAATGCGGGAGCTGCCGCTCCGGCCTGTGCCGCCTCCGAGGCTTCTGGCACCTTTGTGAGCGGCAGCGTGATCTGCGTGCAGTATGCGGGCTATGACCACGCCCACACTACAGGCGGCAAGATAACGGCCCGTTCCCAGGTCAGAAAAATAGGTTATATTTACATCCGCGACATAACCTGTGCCGATGCGAATGGCGCAGCGCTGGCTGACAGGAGCGGCTATGTCGAGTTTGACCTGTATTGGTCCAATGTCTTGAATTAAATAATGAACCCTGTGATGAGCCTTGTGTTTTCAATAGTTATGGTCGCGGCCGTCTCTTTCGCGGCACTCCGCCCTTCTGAGCTTTCCGCCCGCAATGTCACTGTTCCGTTGAAGCAGGTCGAGACCGTGCTGCAGAGCTCGGCTCCGGGAGACACCGTATTCGTGGCGGAGGGCATATATTCCGACTGCCGGCTCAACTGGTTCGGCAGGGGCACGGCGGAGCGTCCGGTGGTAGTGTGCCCGGAGACGGAGGGCGGCGTCACCGTCACAGGCAGTTCTTACCTCCGTCTGTATGGGACCGGACTTGAAGTCAAGGGTCTGGGATTCATCGGCGGCAGTCCGGCGCGAAGCAGTCTCGTGGAGTTCCGCAAAGACGACGAACTCGCCGAGCACTGCCGGCTGACTGACTGCGTGATAGATGATTTCAACCCTGTCCGCAGAGACGGGACCACCGTGTATGTGGCCCTGTACGGCCGGCACAACAGGGTGGACCACTGCTCTTTCCTCAGGAAAAAGAATCTGGGGGTGGTCATCTACGGCATTCTCACTTATGAGGGCTGCCTGAACAATCACCACAGCATTGACCACAATTTCTTCGGCCCCCGTGAAGTATATGGCTCCAACGGGGCTGAAACCATCAGAATAGGCACTTCGCAGCAATGCACACGGACTTCCGCCACGGACATCTGCGACAACCTTTTTCTGCGCTGCAACGGCGAGGTGGAGGTCATCTCGATAAAGTCATGCGACAATCTCATCGCGCGCAATGCTTTCTACGAATCCGAGGGTGTGCTCGCGCTCAGGCATGGTGACAGGAACATCGTCGAGGACAATGTGTTCATCGGCAACGGAGTGCGCAACACCGGAGGAGTCCGCATCGTGGGTGAAGACCAGAAAGTCCGGCGAAATATGTTCTTCGGTCTCTCGGGAGACAGATTCTTCTCTGCGCTGGCTCTGATGAACGCAGTGCCCAATTCGCTGCCTAACAGATATATGCAGGTGAAGAACGTGGAGATTGCCGGCAATTCGTTCGTGGACTGCGCCTCCATCGAGTTCGGCTGCGGCAGTGACTGCGAGCGCACCTTGGCTCCGACAGGAGTCCTGTTCAAGTCCAACAAACTGTGGAATGAAAGTCTGTCGGCTCCCTATGAGGCCGTTTCATCGGTGAGCGGCGTGAAGTTCAGGTCCAACAAGGCTCATCTGTCCTCCCCGGCAGTCCAGTTGCCGGGAGGTTTCCGCCCGTTGTCAGAACCGGCACCGGCAGCGCCCTTATACGGGAGTCTCCGGGAGGGGAAGGGTGCCCTGTGGTACAAGGACAAATCCAACTGCCTGACGCTTCCGGACAAGCCCGGCTATGTGTGGGATGCCGCTCCCGCGAGAACAGTCAGAGTCTCCGATGCCGCAGAACTTGCAGCGGCTGTGGATGAAGCCTCAGACGGCACTGAGATCCTGCTTGCTCCCGGGAAATATGTTCTCGACAAAGGCCTGAGGCTGAGATCCCGGGTCTCAATGAAAGCTGAGGGCGGTGAGGTTACAGTGACGTATGCCGGCCGGGAGTCCGAGAATATGATAACAATCTGCGACGGCGGAGAACTCTATGTCCGCGGAATTTGCTTCGACGGCACTCTCACAGCCGGAAGACGACTGGCGAAGGCTATGATCAGCACAGATGCCGATATGATTGACACCTACAATCTCAAGATAGAGGACTGCCGTTTCGTGAACTGCGGAGAGGGAGGATTCATTCCAGTCCGGGGACTGAAAGGCACATTCGCCCACCGGGTCGAGATCGCTGACTGCTCATTCTCAGCCCTTTCGGGCGATGCTATCAACTTCGCCGCCGAAACGGACGACAAGGGACGCTACAATGCGGATGATCTCATAATCAGCGGCTGCGCATTTGAGCGCATACTCGGCATACCGGTCAATGTCTGTCGCGGAGGCAGCGACGAGAGCACTGCAGGGCCGTATGTACATCTCTCGTCCTGCACATTCACGGACTGCTGCAACAAGGTCCGCGGTTCCGTGGTGCGAATAATCGGCGCCCAGACACTTCATATCGCCGGCTGCCGGTTCATCGGCAGCGGCAGGGGAGGCTGTTCCATACGGCTGGACGAGGCCCCGTGGGAGAAGATAACTCTCGAGGGCTTGAGCTTCAGCAATTCCGGCAAGATAATATCCAACGGCACTATTCCGGATGCCATTTGCGGAGAGACTCCGGAGACATCCGGAGACTTGGCTGCCGTCCGGACTTCGACTCGCGGACAGCACCCCACTCTGCTGCTGACCCGGAACGGATTGAGCAGGATCAAGGCCGCGGAGGGGAGCGTTCCCCGTTTCGACGCATCGGTGGCGGAACTCCTGGCTTCGGCTCAGACCGCCCTGGAGCGTCCGCTGTGTCTGCCCGAGCCTACGGACGGTGGCGGCGGGTACAGCCACGAAATGCACAAGCAGAACTACTACGATATGTACAACTGCGGCGTGGCCTGGCAGCTTACAGGCGACAGACGTTATGCGGATAAGGTGAAGGAACTGCTCAAAGCCTACGCCGGGTTCTATCCGGCTCTCGGCTATCATCCTCTCGGACTTTCCAAGACTCCGGGGCGGATTTTCTGGCAGACCCTCAACGAGAGCGTGTGGCTGGTGCACACTTCCATCGCCTATGACTGTGTCTATGACTTTCTGAGTGCCGGCGAACGGAGTTCCATTGAGAAGAACCTGCTCTATCCGGTCGCGGAATTCATTATGGACGGGACTCCGGACAACAGGATAAACAACCGGATTTTCAACAAGATGCACAATCACGGCACTTGGGCGACCGCGGCTGTGGGGATGATTGCCATAGCTATGGGGGACGATGAACTGTTGGACAAGGCTCTGTACGGCTCTGACAGGACCGGGCAGAACGGAGGTTTCATCCGGCAGCTCGATTTTCTCTTCTCTCCTGACGGCTATTTCACCGAAGGTGCCTATTATCAGCGTTATGCCATCTGGCCTTTCGTGCTTTTCGCCCAGTGCATCAGCAATTATCGCCCTGAACTCGACATCTTCGGCTATCGCGACGGCATCATTCTCAAGGCGGTGGACGCCCTGCTCCAGATGGCGTACGACGGGGTGATTATGCGTTTCAACGACGCCCTCGAAAAGACATATAACGCTCAGGAGCTGATTTATGCCGTGGATATCGCCTACAACGCGGACAGATCCGATAAGGCTCTGTTGTCCGTGGCGGAGCTGTATCAGAACAAGGTGCTGGTTTCCGACGCCGGCTATGCGGTAGCCAAGGCGATTCAGGATGGAGAGGCGGAACCTATGGAGTACAGGAGCCGCTTCTTCCGTGACGGAGGCGACGGGACTCAGGGAGGCTTCGCCATAATGCGTTCCGCCAGACCGGACCTCAATTCCGCGCTCACTTTCAAGGCCACTTCCCACGGTCTGAGCCACGGCCATTATGACAAACTCACCTTTGCCTACTATGATGCCGGCAATGAGATAATCACAGATTACGGGGCCTCCCGCTTTTTGAACATCGAGGCCAAATACAACGGCCACTACACCCGGCAGAACAAGTCGTACGCTATGTCCACGATAGCGCACAACACGCTTGTGGCGGACGGGAAGAGCCATTTCGACGGCGATTTCGACGAGTCGTCCAAGCATTGGCCTGCGGTCGAGTACGTGTCGCTTGACGATGCCGGCTTTCAGGTCGTCGCGGCTGTGGATACCAATGCCGTGAAGGGAGTGGAGATGCGCCGTGTGCTGGCATATGCGGATGTCCCGTTTCTGGAATATCCTCTTATCATTGATCTGCTCAAGGCGGAAAGTGCAGAACCTCACCGCTATGACTACCCGATTCATTACAACGGCCAGATGATAAGTCTCAGCGTCCCGTACAGGCGCGCTTTGAATGCTATGACCACACTCGGGGAAGCCAACGGCTATCAGCACCTCTGGAAAGAGGCTGAGGCTGCGGGCGGAGACGGCGTCACCACATACACCTGGCTTACGGGATACAGGATGTACAGCATAAGCACGGCTACAAGTTCCGCCTCGGAGGTATTCCTCGCCAGAAGCGGTGCCAATGACCCTGATTTCAACCTCCGCAGCGAACCTGTGTACATAGTGCGCGAAAACGGCGGATCATCTCATCTTTTCGCCTCCTGCATCGAGACCCACGGCAGGTATGACCTGCAGGTGGAGCAGTCCGCCAATCTGGTGCATTCCTGCGAATCGATAGAGACTCTGGTGGACAATGCTGGCTGTATGGTAGTGAAATACGGATTCGCGGGCGGACATTCGCTGGTATTCGCCTATGCTCCGGGGGATTGTCCGCACTGTGTGGCTTTGCCGGGCGGACAGACCCTGTCGTGGGACGGTGCGGCCGCAATCTTCTATGACAACAATCTATAAACAATTAAACTATAATTATGACAACAAGAAGCGAGACTTTCCAGTTCGGGAAAGAACTTGAGTGGGAAACGCCGGGACCCGGTGTCAGGCGGCAGATTATGGGATATGACGGTCAGTTGATGATTGTCAAGGTACATTTTGACAAGGGAGCCGTCGGTACGCTCCACGCACATTACCACAGTCAGGTCACTTATGTGGTAAGCGGCAGGTTTGAACTTCAGATCGGCGACAGAAAGGCGGTCCTCGAAGCCGGGGACGGCTATTATGTGGCTCCGGACGAGATTCACGGCTGCCTTTGCCTCGAAGAGGGCATCCTGATTGACACATTCTCTCCGCACAGGGAGGACTTCCTGAAGAAATAACGGTCTGAAGTATGAAAATCAAGGGTTTGAGATGGTGGATCGTCGGTCTCATAGTGGCGATAACCATCATCAACTATCTGGACCGCAACACTCTCGCCATTATGTGGCAGGGCATTGTGGAGAGTCTCGGACTCATCGACAAGGAGGGGCTCACCCCCGATGAATACAGCACGAAGACCAAGGAACTATATGCCTATATCAATATGTTTTTTATGGTCGCCTACGGCATTTCCCAGATGCTGTCCGGCAAGCTGTATGACAGGATAGGCACGCGCAGGGGCTTTGTGGCTTCAGTACTTGTCTGGGGCATCGCGGATGCCTGCACGTCCATCGCCTCCGGAGTCAAATCCCTGTGCGGCTTCCGTGCCGCTTTGGGACTTGGGGAGGCCGGACCCTGGCCGGGCGCGACCAAGAGCAATGCGGAATGGTTCCCGCAGAAGGAGCGTGCTATGGCTCAGGGACTTTTCAATGCCGGTGCGTCCATAGGAGCGATTCTGTCTCCGATAATCATCGCGCTGCTCTACACGCTCTGCGGCTGGAAACTCACTTTCGTGGTCGTGGGCTGTCTCGGTCTGGTCTGGATCGTTCCGTGGCTCATAATCAACAAGAAAGGCCCCAAGGAGCATCCCTGGATCACTGAAGAGGAGAGGGAGTACATCATCAACGGTCAGCCGGAGTGCAAGGTGTCTTCGGACAAGGGACTGTCCTGGAAAGAGCTGCTCTCCAACAGGAAGAGCTACGCCGTCATCCTCGGCCGTTTCTTTCTGGATCCTATATGGTGGATGTTCGTCACCTGGCTCCCCATCTATCTGTTCGATGTCTATGGCTTCAATGTCAAGGACATAGGTATGACGGCCTGGGTGCCTTATGTGGGGGCCGCGATAGGTTCGCTGACAGGGGGATGGTTCTCCGGATTCCTCGTTTCCAAAGGCCACAGCGTCAATTTCTCCAGAAAGCTCTCCATCGTGGTGGGCGCTCTGATGACGCTCCCGGCGCTGGTGGTCGTGGCGTTCGTCAATGACGCTGTCTGGGCCGTGATATGCATGGCAGTGATACTCTGTGGCTATCAGTTCAGTATGAACAACATCCAGACATTGCCGAGCGATCTGTTCACGGGCAAGAGCGTCGGTTCGCTCGCCGGCCTCGGTGGAGCGGCCGCCACGGTCGGCACCATCATCTCCATCCTGCTAGTTCCGGTCCTCACTGCCGGCAGCAACTGGGTGCCGTTCTTCATAATGGGTGCTCTGCTTGTGCCTCTCAGCCTCATTTGCGTGTTCGCCTTCGGAGGCCGCATCGAGCAGCAAGTCAAATAGAAAGTAAAATGGATAACTAATTATATTTTATTGAAAATGAAAAAGTTAGAAGGGAAAGTGGCCGTCGTCACAGGCGGCTCCCGCGACCTCGGTCGCGCAGTGTCAGTCAAACTTGCTCGCGAAGGGGCAAAAGTTTGCGTCAATTATTTCAACAACGAAGAAGATGCCCGGGAGACTCTGGCTATGATTGAGTCCGAGGGAGGTACCGCCATAGCCGTACAGGGCGATATGACCAAGGCTGCCGATGTGAAGGCCCTTTTTGCCCGGACAGCCGAGGCGTTCGGCGACTGCGTTGACATTCTGGTGAATGTCGTGGGCGGCATTGTCGGCCGCAAGCTCATCACCGAGCAGGATGAGGCCTGGTATGATTTCGTGATGGATGTCAATATGCGCAGCGTGTTCCTCTGCACCCGCGAGGTCGTGCCGATGATGAAGAACGGCGGTTCCATAGTGAACTTCTCTTCACAGGCGGGCCGTGACGGCGGCGGTCCCGGGGCTTCCGTCTATGCGACCGCGAAGGCGGCCGTGATGTGCCACACCCGCGCAATGGCCAAGGAACTCGGCCCCAAGGGCATACGTGTGAATGCCGTGGCTCCGGGTATGATCAACACTTCGTTCCACGACCGCTTCACCAAGCCGGAGGCAAGAGAGAGCCTGCACCATTCCGCTCCTCTCCGTCGCGAGGGTGAGGCATATGAGGTGGCGGATCTCGTCTGCTATCTCGCATCCGAGGAGTCTTCCTACATCACGGGAACGAACATCGATATAAATGGCGGCTGCCTCTTCTCATAAGGAAAAGGCTGGCAAAAAAACTACACGGACCGCGCCGGGCTATCTCCCGGCAGCGGTCATTTTCTTGTCTTTCAATTCCGTGGCGAACAGGGAGATTTCCTGCAGATGCTTGCGCAGCACCTTCTCCGCAGCCTCGGCGTCACCGGCGACAATCGCATCCAGAAGCTGATGGTGCTCCGCATATACTTGTTCCTGACTGACTTCGCAGACTCTGAAGCGGCGGAAATAGTTGAGCACATCCGGCGTGATCACCAGCAGGAGAGACGCGATCACAGGATTGTGCGCCGCCCGGGCAATGCTGCTGTGGAAGGCGAAATCCTTTTCCACCTGCCGGTCGGTTCCCAGAAATCTGTCGGACTCCTCAAGCGCGGCCTTCATCGTCTCGATGTCGGCCTCTGTCCTGTTCACGGCGCAGAGCTTGACTGACTCCGCTTCAAGCAGCACCCTCACATAGACCAGTGAATAGAAGTCGTAGCTGTCAATCCGGAGCAGATCGGAGATGAGGCTTTCCAGCACCTGTACAGTCTGCTGAGCCACTATGGTGCCGCTTTGGGGGTAGGTCTTCACGATGCCGTAGAACTCCAGCTTCTGGAAGGCTGTCCTGACGTGTGCCCGGCTGACTCCGAGCTGCTCCGCCATCTTCCTCTCTGCCGGCAGCCTGTCGCCGGGAAGCAGTCTCCCGGAGTCGAGCAGGGTGCGTATATGCTGAAGTACATCGTTGACCTGTACTGCGTGGGTCGAGTTTGTCATATCTTAGTCTTTGCTGAATTTGAGCCGCGAATTTAGGCAATTTTACCAATTTTACCAATTTTTTCTCGACCACGGCGGCGAATCTACAGCTTCTCGATCCGGAAATCGGCAAATTTCAAAGTCTCGTCACGGAGCTGCGACTGCAGGGAGCGGTTTTCACCGAAATAGCGGTACAGGCCCCATTTCGGCCTCATACCGGCGGAGCCCTCCCTCCACAGGTTGAGCCCCTCGCGGCTGATGTTCACCAGCTCCCGGCCGTCTCCCAACCGTCTGATGCTGAGACTGTACCGCCCGTCCTCTGAGAAAGTGACGATCTCGGTCGCCTCCACCCACTCTCCCAGAAAACCATCCAAGTCGGCTTTCGCCAGATATTCGTTCTTCGGACCCTCGTCCGCGGGACCGTTGAAAATCACTTGAAACTGCTGTTTCCCCCCGGTCAGACTTCTGACGGTGTATGTGATGAGAGGCGTGGACACATCGGCCGTACCTTCATTGTTGTCAATGCCTTTCAACTGGTGTATATGGCTGAATTTGGCGGTGGTCAGCATCCCCTCGGGCAGACGGAATTTCCAGCTCATCCTCAATGTCTCCCCCTCGGCGGCGACCATATCCGCAGGTGACTTGGCGTCAGTCTTGATTTCATTGCGCTGTCTGTCAATGATTTCCTCCTTGCCCCTGTCATCATCGTTCTCTATGTGCAGAATGAAGTTGAACACAGGTCTCCGCAGGAATTCATCATAGCTTTGGGTGATGTGGCGGAAAGGGGCGGCGGAGTGCAGGCCGGAGTTGTCGGGCGTCTCATAATTGTATCCGCAGGAGGTTATGAGCAGGTAGGTTTCCGCATCATTCCCGTCGGCCACAAGTTTTCCCGGCCCCGGTTCCACTATCGGTATGCCGCTTTCATCCCCGGCCGTATCGGGCTTCTCGACGGGACTTGGAATCACGAAATCATCATTGCAGCCGAAAGCGAGCATTGTCGCCAATATCAATTCAAGTGTCATATTATGCTTGCGCTTCATTAATTCTTGTTATATTTGCATCGTGAATTTGGTTGACCAATTTCACGGAGACAAAGATAATCAAATAATTCGATAACACTGCTATGAAGAAGTCCTTTTCCTCGTCCGTCTTTTCCACGTTGGTTTCCGGGGTCGCTGTGTTTCTGGCGGCTCTCGCACTTCCTCTCCCGCTGTCCGCCCAATCCGGCAATCCTGCCGCCACGAGCACAGACCGGGGGGCGGCCAATGCCACCACACCTCAGAAAACCAACCGCTATTCGATGAAACTTTCTGAAAATGAAGATGGTACATACTCCCTCATCAATGAAGCCCGTTACGCTAAAATAGTGGATTTGTCGGAGATTCCGGACCTCTGCACCCCTTATACCCACGAAAGTGTCAGGCTGCGCAGCAAGGACTACAAGAATGTCGAGACAGAAGAGTTCGTCTATAAGAAGCACGACTCGTATGAATTGAAGATAGCTGTGGACAAGGCCGTCTCGGACACTCCGTCTCCGGTTATGTTCTATCTCCACGGCGGCGGATGGGCACGGGGCAGTTTCGACTCGGCGCGTTCGCTTTCCCGCTATCTGGCTCAGCAGAAGGGAGTCACGGGGGTGAGAGTCTCATATACGCTCGCTCCGCAGCCCGGCGCCAATGTCGAGGTGAGCATACAGGATGTGCTGGATGCCGTGGAGTATGTGCGCAGCCATTCCGCCGAACTGAACGTCAATCCCGATGTCATAGGATTCTACGGGACTTCAGCGGGGGCGCATCTGGCTGCGGTTGCTGCGATGAAATGTCCCCGGGCGAAGGTCTTTGTGGGAGTCTCCGGCATCTATGACCTGACCACGGCCGCCATCGCTCAGCGCACAAAGGACGCCCAGCGCATCGCCTACTTCGAGGATCGTGACCCCGAGGTCCTTCGGGACGCTTCCCCGTACTGTATCGTCCCGAAGAAAAAGAGCATTTCCGCACTCCTGTTCTGCGGTACGGCCGACATAGTCGTGGAGTGCTCCCAGAGCCGGGAATTCGCCCGTAAACTCCAGTCCGTCAACAGGAAAAATGTCGTGGATCTGCAGGAGTACCGGTTCTATGACCATAATCTCGGCTCCAAAAGCTCCGACAGGATGGAGGAGATTTTCTTCAAGACCGTGGATTTCGTCGCGGAACATCTGAAATAGATTCCCCCGCTTGCATAAGTTGGAAATATCTTCTAAATTCGCACGGCTTTTTGAAGAAAATTCCAACGGTTATGTTAAAGGTAAATATGGGTGGCTGCAGCACCTTCGTCAAAGCTGCGGAAGTGGCCGAATATGAGGCCAAAGCCCTGGAGGCTCTGAAAGTTCTTGAAAATGAAAGCGGTGCCGGGAACGATTTCCTCGGCTGGAAGCACCTTCCCACCCGGACTCCCGACTCTCTCATCAGCGATTGCGAGGCTATCCGTGACGACTGGCAGTCAAAGGGTGTGAATCTCGTGGTGGTCATCGGCATCGGCGGCTCCTATCTCGGCGCCAAATGCGCTCTTGAGGCTCTCTCGCACTCGTTCGCCAAGCAGCTCGCCGACAAGGGCGGCGCGCCGGAGATCGTCTTCGCGGGCAACAACCTGTCCGAGGAATACCTCTCCGAACTGATGGATCTCGTCTCCGAGCGGAACGTGGCCGCCGTGGTCATCTCCAAATCGGGCACCACCACGGAGCCGGCCGTAGCGTTCCGCATCATCAAGCAGCATATAGAGTCCCGTTACGGCGCGGTCGAGGCCGCACGGCGCATCGTGGCGGTGACAGACGCCCGTCGCGGAGCGCTCAAGTCTCTCTCCACACAGGAGGGCTACAGGACTTTCGTCATAGAGGACAATGTCGGAGGCCGCTTCTCGGTGCTCACTCCGGTCGGCATTCTTCCGATAGTGCTCGCGGGCTTCGACATCCGCGCTATGCTCGAGGGTGCCGCCGCAATGGAGGCCGCCTGTGCCGTGCCGTCGAATGAGAATCCGGCGCTGCAGTATGCCGCAATGAGGAATCTGCTTTACTCGAAATATGGCAAGAAAGTGGAGATTCTGGTGTCATTCAATCCCAAGTTCCAGTATCTCGGAGAGTGGTGGAAGCAGCTCTACGGCGAGTCCGAGGGTAAGGACGGGAAGGGCATTTTCCCCGCTTCAGTGAGCTTCACCACGGATCTTCATTCTATGGGACAGTATATCCAGGACGGCGAGCGTATGCTTATGGAGACCGTCGTCACGGTCGAGAACTCCAGGAGAAGCGTCGTCATCGGGACTGACGGGCAGAATCTCGACGGGCTCAACTTCCTCGCCGGCAAGCACGTGGAGGAATGCAACGCTATGGCTGAGCTCGGCACGAAACTGGCCCACATCGACGGCGGTGTGCCTCAGCTCGGAGTGAGCGTGGAGAAAATCGACGAGTACAATCTCGGGGAACTGTTCTACTTCTTCGAGAAGGCCTGCGGCATCTCGGCATACATCCTGGGCGTGAACCCGTTCAACCAGCCGGGCGTGGAGGCCTACAAGAAAAATATGTTCGCTCTGCTGGACAAGCCTGGATACGAGGCTCAGGGTGCCGCGCTGCGCGCCCGGCTCAAGTGAGAATCCGTTGAATGCTGAATGAAAAGTTCTATGGAGAAGAAACTCTATCCCTTCAAGTTCATCCCTATACCTTCGAAGAGGGTCTGGGGCGGCAATGCCCTCATCAAGACTCTGGGCAAGGAGTTCGTCGAGACCGATGAAAACGGTGACGAAGTGCCGCTGACTGAGAACGATCTGATTGGCGAGAGCTGGGAGCTTGCCGATATGGGCGAGCAGGACTCCGTGCTCGGCAACGGATGGCTTGCCGGCAACACCATCAGCGAACTGATGGAGACCTATCTCGACAGGATCGTGGGCGACCCTGTATTCAGCTATTTCGGCCGCCAGTTCCCGCTGCTCATCAAGTTTCTGGACATCCACCAGAAGCTTTCGGTGCAGGTGCATCCCGATGACGAGGTGGCCGCGCAACGCTACGATTCCCTCGGCAAGGCGGAGATCTGGTACATCCTCGACGCCAAGCCGGAGGCTAAGATCTATATGGGCTTCCGCAGGGAGACCTCCGCTCAGGAGTTCTACGACGCCTGCAAGGCCGGCACTGCCCAGAACCTCCTGAATGTGATCCATCCGAAGCCGGGCGATTCGCTTTTTATCAAGCCGGGCACCGTCCACGCGGCGGAGGGAGGTATCCTGGTGGCGGAGATCCAGGAGTCTTCCGACCTGACTTTCCGTCTCTACGACTGGGGGCGGGAGAACAATCCCGCCACTGCGCGCAAGATGCATCTGGATGAGGCGATCGATGTCATAAACTATTCCGCCTACGACACTTCGCTCTATCGTTCGGCCACCGGTGCGGCAGCACACGACAGCGGTTTTTCGGAGAAACTGGTGGAATGCCCGCAGTTCTCCGTCAACAGGCTGTCACTCCGTGAGCCGCTGCACGTCTTCACCGGGAAATTCGAGTCCTACATAGTCTATGTATGTGTGAGCGGCGGGGCTAACATCTACATCGAACAGGACGGCAAGCCGTCGAAGTCCGAAGAGGACGTATATGCCATCAAAAAAGGGGAGACCGTGCTGATACCTGCCGATATGCCCAATTTCTTCATAGTGCCGCTCAGCGGCGACACAGTGCTGATAGAGGCTACGGACGGCGTACGCGAAGATGTGGACGGGTATATCAATCCTGACGCGGCACCGACTCTCACTGAAGAGGCCTGATAATCCGAGCCTGTCTCCTTATTCAGCCTCAGTCTCTGTCTCCGCGGCAGCCGGCTGAGGCTGATTGTTTTCATCATCAGTGTCGGGCTTGTCCAGTTCGAGTTCCTCTTCCGCCATCTTGGCCTGCTCCTCAGCCGACAGAGCCTCCAGCGGCTGGTCGATGACCGGCTTGTAGTCGATGTCCGTCTTGTGCGACTCTATCGCCGCCTGCTTCTCGTTTTCCGCCACGGCTTTGGCCACGCCCTTCTCGAATATCCTCTTTATGGACTCGGACAGGTTGGCGCGGGTCTGGTCGATGGTCGCCGAGAATGCCGGTATCGACCTCGCGTTGCGGTACTTGGCGCGTCCCAGACGGAACTTGATGTGGTCGAAGTCCTTGCCGTACAGATCCACTCCGAACTTGAAGATGATAGGCGACTTGATCACGGAAACATGGTACTTGAATGACATATCCAGATTCTGTACGCCGCTCATCGCCACGCGGTAGCGGTCCAGATCCAGCACGAACGGGAATATCTCCACACGGCTGTCCTTGACCATGCCCTCCACCGACATCTTGTCGATGTTGAACTCCCTGCGGTTGCGGAACTTCAGGATTCGCGCTATTTTGCGCAGATCCTCATCCTGCTGCAGCGACAGGTTCTTGCCGCTGATCCGCATCACGCCGTTCACCGTAGGCATAAGTATGTTCATGTTGTCGTCGAGAGCCGCAGTGCCGGCGATCTCGCAGTCGAGCAGCCCGTCGAATGACTTCAGCATAGGCAGCAGAGTGTCCACCTGCGGCAGCATCTCTATCACCTCTCCCGCCGTTATGTCCATCAGGCTCAGGTTGAAGCCGGCGGAGATGTCCTTGCGGGTCTGTGTGGAGTAGAAGCCCTCGAAGAACAGGTTGCCGAGGTTGGCGGCCGCGACCGTGTTCGCAATCTGCACGCAGCGCTCTTTCATAGTGATGTCGCAGTTGAGCCAGTCTATGTTCATATTGGCGTAGCTGACGTCGTAGCCCTCCAGATTGACTGTGGCCCTGACATTGGCCGGCACGATGAACAGGCTCGGCTCCGAGTCGGTTTCCTGCACGGTCTCTGCCTTTTTCGCCACCAGTTTCTCGTAGGTCGCATCGTCCAGGGAGGTGGCCTGATCGGACGGATGGTAATTGGAGCCGACAGAGTAGGCCGTGAGCAGTTCGTTGCAGTTCAGCCGACTCGCCACAATCTTCAGGTTGAGGTCGATCGGTCCTCTGCCGAGCAGAGCCCTTCTGAGCCCCGTCACTTCTCCGTTCAAGTCCACGTCGGACTCTCCCGAAGTCAGACAGAAACTCTTGAGTGTTATGTCGTTGTTGGTGACGCTCATTTTCGCGTCCGCGATGTTGGTCTTGAGCGGGAAATACGGCGTGGTCAGACGGCCGCTCCCGATGCCTACCGAGGCGCTGAGATCCCATTCCCTGAAATATTTCGCCAGGCTCTCGTCCAGCTTGAGGTTGATGTCGCCCTTTTCCAGATCCTTGTCGGACAGCCATTTCGGCATCTCTCCGCGCTGTCTGCCGGCAAATGCCTTTCTGAACAGCGAGTCGCGCGGGGTGTCGGGATAGACTGCGGCGAGGGAGTCCAGCAGGGCTTTCTTCCTGGCGTTCCTCTCTATGGTGTTCATAGCCGCCGTCGCGTAGAGGTTCACATTCTTCAGCCCCACACGGCCGTCGACGCTTTTCAGGAAAATCCTCCAGTTGTTGCTGCTCAGATGCAGGACAGGGATGTCCGGATTGACTTTCTTCGGAGTGATGCGGAAGCTGTTTTCGCTCCCTATGAGCCGGATGGCGGTGCTGTCGCTGTCGGTCAGGCTGAGCTTTCCGAGCGAGAGCTTGCCGTAGAAAGGATAGTATTTCCCTTCCTTGCCCTCGCTGATTATGCCTGCGGAGTTCTGGGCCGACAATGCGAGCCGGCTCAGTCCTATGTCGAAGGCTTCGCAGTACCGGGCGGCGATGCTGTCCGCGCTGACCTTCATCTCCAGCACCCTCTCGCCGCTTTTCATATCCTCGTTGTCCCGGTTGCCGGTGGAGGCGAGGCCGATGTTCAGCGCGTCTATATGCAGGTCTATGGAGTCCGGCACATCCCTGACATAAATGCGGTCGGCGGTGAAGCTGCCGTTGAGGTCGGCCTGACAGATGTTCTTCATATCGAGCTGCGACAGATATGCCGCTCCGCTCAGCCTGCCCTCCATATTTCCGGCGGCGCTGATACCCATTTCGGCGGGGAGCAGTCCCGCTATGGAGTCGAGATCTGTCCTCAAGGCCGCATTTATCCTCAGGAGCATATCCTCGCCCAGCAGGTCTTCGATGTCCAGCTTCACTTTCAGATAGGTGCTGTCGAGGGCGGCCATTCCGATCCTGTCAAATCTCAGATTGTACCTGTTCCGCCCGTCAGTCTCGATTTTCCCGGAAAGCTCCAGCCGGGCATCTTGTTCTATCCCGTCGTAGCTGAGGCGGGACTCCGGAATGCGGATGCTGCCGCTCAGAGGCGGATATTTCACCGGATCATATACATACCACCCGTCCATATCCGCGTTGAGGCTCAGCCGCGCGTCGGTGTGCAGCTTGGCCGCTTCTTCCATAATGATCTGTCTGCCGTAGTTCCGCAGCAGGGTGTCGAGACAGACCTCATCCGCATTGAGGTGCAGGCGGAGGTAGAGGCTGTCGCTGTGGAACGCCATCCTGCTGTCATTGAGCACAAAGGGAATATGTGCCACTGAAGCGTGCAGATGCGGGATATCGACCGTCATCACGCTGTCCTCCTCCACTTTGATCCTGCCCTTGAGCCCTATCGGGATGCGCAGCCTGCCGAAACTCCCCGATCCCCAGAACGCCGTGGCGTTGAGATCGGTGTTGAAGACCTGCTGCCTGTTGCCGTCTATCCTCAGGTAATCCACACCTGCTATCAGCGTGTCGGCGGTCACTCTGCCGGCCACCAGCATACTGTCCATCACAATGTGCACATTTCTGGTGACCCGCAGCCGGTCGTCGATCATCCCCCTCAGAGTCAGACTCTTCATATCCATAATCGCGGATACGGTGTCAGGCGTGCTCGAATAGACTATGTGCGGCCTCCCGCTCAGGCTGATGGTGCCCAGGACTATGCGCGGCAGGGAAAAGGAAGTCTCCGTGCTGTCGCTGGCTCCGCTCTCTCCGAAGATGTTCCAGTTAGCCTGATCCTCGCTGTAGCTGTGCAGGAAGATGCGCGGTTTCTCGAGGTTGAGGCGGCTGATCTTCAGCTTCCAGCCGAGAAGCGCGAAAGGATTGATGGACACGTCGAATCTGTTGAAGACGGCGAGAGTGTCCTGCGTGCCGTCGGGGATGCTGTCCCTCTCATAGCCGAGAAATCCTGCGGCCGTGCCCAGACGGGCCATTTTCAGAGTTCCGGGGTCCTGGATATATTCCCTGAACCTGTCTGAAGGATAGGTGACGCTGCAGCTGTCGAGCCTCAGCGAGGCATTGGGGAATGCCCGGAACATAGACAGTCCAGCGCTGCTGAAGGAGACCTCGGCGTCGAGATACTCGTTGGCGTATTTGTTCACAATAGATGTCAGAATCTTGGGAGAAAGCACGATCTGCAGCACTGCGAGAATCAGTACCCACGCTCCCAGAATGCTTCCTGCGGCTATCAGAGCCGTCTTGTAGCCTTTTTTCATAATCCGCGCGATGAAAAATGTACAGTCCTTACGCCCTTCGGGGGCCGGTTTCCAGGTTGCAAAGGTAAGCATTTTGCCTGAAATTTTATTGCCGGAGTATTGCTATAACATAATTGTTTTACTAATTTTGTCCCGATGCGCGGGTACGCGTATCGGAAACAGATAACACCAATGTCGAATGGAAGCATTTGGATATGACAAGTATGTGACCGGCAAGTACTTTGTCGGACGCGAGCAGGACTGCCGGGCTCTCGCCAACCTGCTCGCCGGAGTGGAGAACGTGGCTCTCTATGATGCCCCCAAGACGGGCAAGACATCCCTTATACGCCAGACTCTCACTTCTTTGCAGACCTCCGGCACGCGGATTCTGACTCCCCGGATGAACGTGATCCGTGTCCGCTCGGTGAAGGCTTTTCTGGAAAGCTATCTCAGCTCACTTCTGTCCGTGCTCGGCGAGAGCCCGGACGTGTATGAAAGCTATCTGACGCGCTATCTTCCGGACAGCTGTTTCGGCTTTGACGCGGAGGCCTACGAGAACTTCGGCCGCATAGCGTTGTGCCGGAGCGAGCCTTCCCGCGAGGACATTGTGGCGTGCCTGAGCCTGCCGGACAGGATCGCCAAGACTCTGGAGCAGCGTATATGCTTTATCCTCAACGAATTCAGCGCTATCGAGAACATCGAGGGCGGCGACAGGCTTCTGGACATTATGCAGGCGGTCGAGAAGGCGCGGGTGAAGCAGCCTGGCTGCGGCGCGTGCTACATCTTCTCCGGCTCCTTTATGAATGCTATGAAGAGCATCTTCGAGGTGCGCAAACTGTTCCACCGCAGTGTGGAGATCCTGCCGCTCAGTCCAATCGAGGAGAGGGAGGTCACCGAGCACATAGTGAGGGGTTTCCTGAGCGTCGGCAAGTCCATCGAGCGTCCGCTGATTCACGCTCCGTTCACACTGTTGAGGGGGAATATGTGGTATCTCAACCATCTGGCGTCCATCTGCGGCTCAAAGGCCATCGGCTACATCAATTCCGCCATACTCGACGAGGCTCTCTCCACCATAGTGTCGCTGCACAGGCCCAAGTTTTTCAGGCTGGTCAATGACCTGACCGACTATCAGCTGCGCTTCGTGCGGGCCGTGCTGGACGGAGTGGTGAAGTTCAGCGCCTCGGACGTGATAGAGCAATACGGGTTCAATTCCTCGGCCAATGTGAAGCGGCTCAAGGATGCCCTGATGAAGAAGGAGATTGTCGGGTTCAACGGCAAGGAGGAGCCGTTCATCGTGGATCCGCTGTTCGAGTACTGGCTGCGCAATTATTACTGGGCGTGAAATAAAAGGTTGTTCGGAAATATGAAAAAGAAACTGGTGGTATTGACCGGGGCTGGGGTGAGCGCGGAAAGCGGCCTCAGCACGTTCAGGGGCGGGAACGGCCTCTGGGACAACTATCCGGTAGAGGATGTCGCCTCAATAGACGGCTGGCGGCGTGACCCGGCTCTGGTGCTGAAATTCTACAACGAGGCCAGAAAGCGTCTCGCCGAAGTCCGTCCCAACGCGGCCCATCTCGCCATAGCCTCCCTTGAAAGGGACTATGACGTGGATGTGATCACCCAGAACATTGACAATCTGCACGAGCGGGCCGGTTCCACGCGCATAGTGCATCTGCACGGCGAACTCACCAAAGTCCGTCCCGAGGACCGCTACAACGACCGGGACAACTTCTCGACGGAGACGGTGTTCGACATCGGGTACGGGGAGATACACATCGGCGACCTCGCTCCCGACGGCGCGCAGCTCCGCCCGCACATAGTCTGGTTCGGAGAGCCTGTTCCCGAGATAGGCAGGGCTATGGATCTGGTCGGCAAGGCTGACATACTGCTGATTGCGGGCACGTCGCTGCAGGTGTATCCCGCAGCCGGGCTCTACCGTTTCGCCAGAGCGGACACTCCGATCTATATCATTGACCCGGCGGACATCGCGGTTAAGGACAGGCGTCTCGTACACATTCAGGATGTGGCGACAAAGGGAATGGAAAAATTCATGGACCTATGGCTGAAAAAATGAAGACCGTGTGGTTCTGCTCTTCCTGCGGGAACGAGAGCCCGAAATGGATGGGACGCTGCCCCGCCTGCGGGGAATGGAACACTATGGTGGAGGAGACTGTGGCTACTGGCAGGAAGACGCGCTCAACTGCCGGAGGCCCCCTGTCATCATCGTCCTCATCCAAGCCTCAGCCGCTTTCATCGGTCGAGACTGACGGCGAATGCCGCATCTCGCTCCACAACGGCGAGCTCGACCGCATTCTCGGCGGCGGACTCGTGGAGGGCTCTCTCGTCCTTGTGGGCGGCGAGCCGGGCATAGGCAAATCGACGCTGTCGCTCCAGATCCCGCTTTCCTGTCCCGAACTCAAGACCCTGTATGTGTCCGGCGAGGAATCCGCCAAGCAGGTGCGGCTGCGCGCCGAGAGGATAGCCCCGTCTTCGGGCCATCAGGTTTCCGACTTGTCCAACTGTCTGATATACAGCGAGACTCTGATGGAGAACATCATCTCGGAAGCCCGCAGCATCAAGCCGGATCTGATGGTGGTGGACTCGGTGCAGACTATGTATTCGCAGTATGTGGAGTCTTCTCCCGGGTCGGTCTCGCAGGTCAAGGAGACGGCGGCGATGCTGCTCCGCTTTGCCAAGGAGACAGGCATTCCGGTGATACTCATCGGGCACATCAACAAGGAGGGAAGCATAGCCGGTCCCAAGATACTGGAGCACATCGTGGATGTCGTGCTGCAGTTCGAGGGCGACAACAGAGGCACCTACAGGCTTCTGCGCAGCATCAAGAACCGTTTCGGCTCGACTTCCGAGATAGCGGTGTTCAAGATGACGGGCACTGGACTCGTCGAGATCCCTAATCCGTCCGAGATGCTGATACCGATGCATTCCGAGTCCCTGAGCGGTGCGGCCGTGGGCGTGATTATGGACGGGACGAGACCCTTCCTCATTGAAGTGCAGGCGCTTGTGAGCTCGGCGGCTTACGGCACTCCTCAGCGTTCCGCCACCGGCTTCGATACCAGGAGGCTGAATATGCTGCTGGCCGTGCTTGAAAAGCGTGCCGGCTTCAAACTCGGAGTGAAGGATGTGTTCCTGAATATGGCGGGAGGCCTGCGTATCAGCGAGACGGCCTGTGACCTCGCCGTGATAAGCGCCGTGCTGTCGTCAAATATCGACTGTCCCATACCGTCGGATGTCTGCTTCGCAGGCGAAGTGGGCCTCAGCGGAGAAATCCGCCCCGTCCCACAGACTGAAAGGCGGATCACCGAGGCGGCCCGGCTGCGGTACAAAAGAATCTTCATCTCCTCCTTCTCCACGGAGGAGTTCTCTCCAGAGGGCATCGAGGTCGTGAGAATAGCCGATGTGGGCGAACTCTGCCGCAGGCTTTTCGCCTCCCGGTCCAGATAAGCTATTTGGTTTCGGCGAGGTGCTTTTCCCAGGCCCAGGCGGAAGCGAGGGTCTGCTCTATGCTGCGCTCCGCTTTCCAGCCGAGCTCGGTGTTGGCGAGAGAGGTGTCGGCCCAGATGGCCACTACGTCGCCAGGACGGCGGTCGGCATATTTGTAGTTCAGCTTTACCTTGTTGACTTTCTCGAACGCGCTCACCAGCTCATAGACTGAAACGGGACGGCCGGTGCCGATGTTGAAGATCTCGTAGTCCTCCTTCATCCTGCCGTCGAGCATACGGGACACCGCCACCACGTGAGCCTTGGCGAGATCCACTATGTCGATGTAGTCGCGCAGGCAGGTGCCGTCAGGGGTGGGGTAGTCCTTGCCGAAGATGCTCAGACAGGCGCGTTTGCCGATGGCGGTCTGGGTGATGAACGGGACGAGGTTGTTGGGCACTCCGCGCGGAAGCTCTCCGATGAGGGCTGACGGATGCGCTCCTATCGGGTTGAAATAGCGCAGGGCTATGCCTTTTATCGGGCCGTGCTCATCGGTTCCGGCCTTCACAGTATCGCCGCAGGCTTTTGTAGCCTTGACCGTGTCGCGGAGAATGTCCTCGCATATCTGCTTGGTGTTTCCGTAGGGGGAAGTGGCGGGCTGGCGCGGAGACTTCTCGGTGACGGGAAGCTTGTCGGTCTCGCCATATACGGTGGCCGAGGACGAGAACAGGACATTGCAGCCTCCGTGGTTCTCCGCAGCCTCCAGAATGTTCAGGAAAGAGCCGAGATTGTTCTTGTAGTACCTGACCGGCTGGGCCACTGACTCGCCCACGGCCTTGAATGCGGCGAAATGGATTACCGCATCTATCCTGTAGTCGCTGAACAGCTTGTCCACGGCGGCTGCATCGCAGCAGTCCATACGGACGAAAGGGATGTCGTCGCGGCCGGTAATCTCCTTGACACCGTTGAAACAGGTCATATCACAGTTGGACATATTGTCTGCCACCACGACATCGTAGCCTGCGGAAATCAGCTCCACAGTAACGTGGCTGCCGATATAGCCGGCGCCACCGGAAACAAGCACAGTTTTCTTGGACATAATTTTCAGATTTTAGCAGCGGCAAAGTTAGCATTAAAAACATTAATTTTGCAGAAAACGGCAGTGAATATGAGAATGGCTTGGGCAGCGGCGGCTGCATTGTTTGCAGGAATATCGGCTTTGGCGACAGGCGCGGAAGTGCTGGCTGGAGAGCCTCAGATGGGCATCTGCATACGCAGCGTAAGTGGGAGGAGCATCAGGGAGAGCAATGCGGAACTTAATTTCATTCCCGCATCGAATCTGAAAATCATCACCACGGGGCTCGCCCTGAAACGGGCCGGGACGGATTTCCGCTTCAGGACGGAACTGGCCTACAGCGGCGAGGTGGACTCTGCCGGCTGCCTGCACGGAGATCTGTACATAACAGGCGGCGGCGACCCCACGTTGGCATCCGGTTCCCCGCTTTCGGGGACGGCATCAGCCGTTTTTGCGGAATGGGCGGGAGCCGTCGGCAGGGCCGGGATCAGATGCATCGACGGCCGGATCATCGCCGATCCCCGCATTCTCGAAGTCGCTTCGCCGAACGGCGGCTGGATGGTGGAGGATTTGGGGACATACTACGGAGTCAGCCCGAGCGGCCTGTGCTTCTATGAGAACCGCTGTGACTTCACGGTGACGCCCGGGACTGAAGTCGGGGCTCCGGTGGACATAGCCCCCAAGTATCCGCAGATGCCGTGGATGGTCTGTGACAATGCCTGCACGACAGGAGCGACGGGCAGCGGGGACAGGACCTGGCTGATGGGAAGTCCGCTGAGCGGCTGCGCCTGTTTCGTGGGCAGCTACGGGCTCGGCAAGCCCTCCAAGACAGTGCATTACTGCAACCGCTTTCCCGAATTCACCTGCGCCTTCGAGTTCGCGCAGTATCTGAAAAGGACGGGGATTTTCTGCAGGGGAGTCAGCGTCCTGAAGGACTGCCATCCGGTCTGCGAAGTGGAGGACGGAGCGGAACGCTTCTCTTTCAGGATCTTCGACGGCGACCGCAGGTCAAGCGCTCGTTTGTCAGGGGGGCTCGGACCCGCAGAATTGCCGGACTCGCTGACTGTCATACATACCTCCGTTTCCGCGCCGTTGGACAGGATAGCCGGGCAGACCAATTTCGAGAGCAACAATCTCTATGCTGAAACTCTGCTGCTTCTGCGTCCCCGCTCCTCCGCCGGGACTTTCTTCACTGACGCGCAGGAAGCGATAGCCTGGGAGCTCAAGCAGCTCGGACAGATGGGGGTCAGCACCGGCGGCATCAGTATCGATGACGGCTGCGGCCTGTCCCGCAGGAACTTCCTCAGCCCGGACTTCTTCTGCCGCTATCTCAGCGCGATGAGCCGGGAGCAATGCTTCGGGGCCTTTGTCAGGAGTCTCGCTTCACCCGCGACCGATGCGGCCACGAGAGCCCTGCTGCCGGATCTCAGCAAAATGGAAGGCTCTGCGAGACTGCATCTGAAAAGCGGCTCTATGAAAGGGGTGATGTGCTACAGCGGCTACCTCCTGCCGGCAAAGGACGGCGGGGAAATCATAGTCTTCTCGATAATGATGAACAACGGCACCGGCAGCGGCGCCTCAATGCGCAAGGCTGTAGAGAAAATCCTGATCGACCTGCTGAAAGGACAGAAAGATCAGTGACTATTTCTTGATAGGGTAAAGGTAGGTCAGCAGCAGCATCAGCGCGGCGATGACGGCCGGGATGATGGAGAACAGAGCCCAGATCATCCCGAGGACTGAGTCTGTGATCGAGGCGGGGTCCACCATAGAGTTGCCTATCTCGTCGGTGATGGTCCGTGCGCCGGCCAGACCGAGGAACAGAGCCACCAGAGAGCCTGAAACGGCGGTGCCGAGCTTCTGGGCCATTGTTCCGGAAGAGAATATGAGCCCCGTGGAGGATGTGCCGTTCTTCTCGGTGGCGTAATCCGCCACGTCAGAGTACATCGACCACAGAAGCGGGGAGTAGATGCCGATGCCTATCGAGGTCACAATCACCAGAGCGATCATCACATAGATGGAAGACGCCTTCATCGGCACGAAGAAGAACACCACTGAGGACACCAGACAGATGACCGCGGCCCATACGAACGCCTTTTTCTTCGAGCCTGCCACCTTGGTGAACCAGGGGGAGACGGCCCCCGCTATCATACAGGTCAGCTCTCCGAATGTCATGAACACAGTGTAGTTGATGATGAGCCTGCCGGCGGTGATGTCGCCTCCCAGACAGTAGGTGAACATATAGCCGGCCACGGCATAGCGGAATCCGTTGAAGAAATTGGTGCAGATGCCCATAAGCGTGAGGTAAATCCACGGCTTGTTCCTGAACAGGTCGGCGAACTGCTTGAGAGAATATTTCTCGGCGCGGACCGGCTTCAGCCTTTCCTTGGTCAGCAGTCCGCAGGCGAGCGTCATCAGGGCCGCGACGCCTCCGAAAATGGCGGCGAGCACAGCGTACTGGTGAGCCTCGGTGCCTCCGACGAGCCTCTGGAGGTAGGGGAATGACAGCAGGGTCACGAACCCCATGGCATAGGCCCCGACCATCCTGAAGGACGAGAACTGATTCTTCTCGTTGTCATCGTCCGTCATCACGCCCAACAGCGAACCGTAAGGCACGTTGACCATGGTATAGACGGCCATCATCAGCAGATACAGCGTATATGCGTACACCCTCTTGCCCGCCGGTCCGAAGTCCGGGGTGTAGAGCAGCAGCGCGAACACTAGCCCCAGAGGTATCGCCCCGAAAATGATCCACGGACGGTATGTGCCCCAGCGCGACTGGGTGCGGTCCGCGAGACTTCCCATCAGCGGGTCGGTCACCACGTCGAACAGCCTTGCCACGAGCATAAGCGTGGCCGCGTCGGCGAACGTCAGTCCGAACACGTTGGTGAAGAACAGCGGGAACGCGATTGACATTATCTTCCAGGTTATACCGCCCGCAGCCGCGTCTCCGAGAGCGTAACCTATCTTTTCCGAGAATTTTACCTTTGCCATATTCCTGTATTTGATCCGGGATTTACGACGTTATTCCGCCAGCCTGGCGACAGCGTCCCTGATGATGTCCAATGTGCTTGTGTCAGAGAGATAGACGGAGTTGAGCCCCTGCTGCTCCTGAGCCGGGTCTCCGCAGTAGTCGTCCCCTCTCTGCCAGTATATGTGGCCGGCGGACTGTTCCGCCAGTCCTCCCCAGGTCCAGAAATTGACTCCGGCGAACGGCCCTCCGTTCTCATGCGACTCGACAAGACGCTTGAAAACGTGCCGGTAGTAGAGGTCTCTCTGAGTCGTGGGGGTGCTCTTCGAGAAGCTGAAGCCGTCTCGCGGGAAGCCGAACTCCTCCAGCACCAGCGGCTTGCCCAGAGCTTCTGCCGCCGCTATGTGGGCGTCGATGTAGGCATCGGTATTGGCGATGGCCGACGGCAGGTCTTCCTCAAGGCTGTCCCCGTGCACCCAACTCCAGTTGAGCGGCCAGATGTGGATGGTGAGATAGTCTATGTCAGGGCACTGATGCACCCGGTTGAACAGCTCCATATCCCCCTCGCAGCCGAACGCCCCCTCGCTGCCGGTGGACACGAGGTGGTTCGGGTCGATGGACTTGATGAGAGCGGCGCACCCGCAGAGCCATTCTTCAAATGCCTCCTTGAGCTCGGGGTCGCTGACGAAGAATCTCGGTTCGTTGCAAATCTGCCAGGAGAAGATCGCAGGGTCGTCGCGATAGGGCTTGCCAGTTATGCTGTTGACCCTCCCGACCACGGTCATGAGATGGTTCCGGAACATCTCCTTGGCGCTGTCGTTCACCAAAAACTGAGAGGTGAACGAGCAGTAGTCGCTCCAAATGTCGTCCACGGTGCTTTTGGCCTTGCCCGCTCCCGCCCATTCGAGATATTGGCCGAAGCCGCCCGACCACTCCCAGGCGTTGTTGATGAAAAGCACGGCCGACATATCCCTTTTGCCGAGCTCGACCATAAACCTGTCGAGCCCGACGAACACATCCTCGTCATACTCGCCCGGCCCGGTCTGGAGCGCCGGTTCGACCTTTGACTTCACGGCCGCGCCGTCGGCTCCCACGAGCACTCGCAGATTGGTGAGCCCCAGTGCCTTGAGCGAATCCAGCTCCGTCCCGAGCCTGGCCGGGTCGGCGGCGAAAGTGTCGGAGACGAGCAGCGGCCCGTACCACATATTGGTGCCTATGTAATAGACCGGTTCCCCGTTTCCTCTGTAAAACTGTGAATCCCTGACGCTCCAGAAATCGGAGCCGTTTCCCGAACAGGCTGTCAGTGACATCGCGAGCGCGATTGCCGTAATGTTTCCGTGTCTCATCGTGTGGTTGTTGAATCGCGCAAAGTTAGCCAATGGAGCCTAAGGAAACAAGTACTATCATTGCAATTATTGCTACAATGTCTGCCCTCCGATGAACTCTCTCAGGATGGAAGTGGGCGGGATGGCCGCGATTTCCTCCGGAGACAGAGCCACTATCGAATCCAGAAATTTCAGCAGCCTGCTGGCTTCCGGAAAAGCCGGGGACACCGGTGAAATGCGCCATAGAAGCGGCTCGGCGTAGTATTTCAGCATAGGCAGCTCGAACAGCAGGGCGGAATTGAACACGGCGTCGGCATTTTCCTGGAAAGGGAAGATGTTGCGGCTTTCTCCGCGCCGCACGCTTCTCCATCTCGTTATGGTCTCCTCCGGGCTTATCCCCCGGACTCTGTTGTCGCGCACCATCCGGCGCAACAGCCTGTTGTCCGAGGTGGAGATGTTGTTGTTCTCGTCGATGGAGAGGGAGGTGAGGGCCGAGACATAGACTCTGAAAATCCTGGAGGCGTCCACTCCCGGCACCATCTCCGGGTTTAGCGCGTGTATGCCCTCCATAATCAGTATGTCATTCTCCTCCAGCCTCATACGCTTCCCGTCATAATGCCTCTCCCCGGTCTTGAAGTTGTACCTTGGGATGTCTATCTCCTCCCCCTTGACCAGAGCGTTGAGATCCCTGTTGAGCAGGGCCAGATCCATCGCGTGGAGGGATTCGAAATCATAGTCCCCGTTCTCGTCCTTCGGGGTGTGTTCCCGGTTGACGAAATAGTTGTCCAGCTCTATGACTTTCGGGTTGAGCCCCAGCACCTTGCAGTGGAGGGCGAGCCTGAGCGACGACGAGGTCTTGCCCGATGACGACGGCCCGGCGATGAACACGATTTTCACGCTGTCACGCCTGTCGCTGATGGCCTGCGCGATGGTCGAATAGGATCTCTCGTGGTTGGTTTCGCACAGATTGATGAGCTTGACCGCCCAGCCTTCCTGGATGGCGCGGTTGAGGGTGCCCAGATTGCTCACTCCTATGATCGCGCATTTGTCGGAGTGCTCTTTCAGCGCATCGGCTATGATGGACTGGCGTGCAAGCGGCAGGAGACTTCTGCCGGCCCCCGGCATCGGGAACTTCAGGCAGAATCCCTGGTTGAACGCCTCCAGATCGAAGACGTCGAGATAGGAGGTGGATGGGAGCAGAGGGCCGTGATAGCTGTCGGCCCTGCCGTCGAGATAATAGACGCTGCAGTGGAACCTGCCGAGGCTCTCCATCAGCTTCACCTTTTCGGGAAAGCCGTTCTGTCTGAACAGCTTGCAGGCGTCTTCCGTGCTCATCTTCACCTTGACGAACGGCAGGTCCGCGGCTACTGTCTCCCGCATCTTCTCCCTGATGCGGGCTATGTCATCTGCGCTTATCCTGCAGACAGCCGGCCGTCCGTCTTCCAGTACCTCCTTTTCGCGGATTTCGCAGTAGAGGCCTCCCGGCAGGGAGTAGTCGATGCGCAGCCATTTGTCGGGGAACAGATCCTTGACGGCATTTTGGAGCACAAAGCAGAGCGAGCGCGTGTATGTGCGATGGCCGTTGGGATTGGAGTATGAGAGGAACTCCACGGTCATCTCCTGCAGAGGCTTGTAGCTCAATCCTTTGAGCTGGTTGTCGCAGTATGCGGCCAGTATTCTGCCGCCGTCCGGAAGCACTCCTCCGAGAATCCTGTCGGACATCTCCTTCAAGGTGGTGAACCGGTCAAACTCATAGTGCTCCGAAGTGTTCGTGCAGTAAATGTCTATCGTTTCCATCGCAGATTTTATGACAATATCCTGTAAAAAATAAAAACCGCTGCTTAACTTTGCAAAATTCGCGCTGAACTGTGCGCGGCCGCGGAGGCGGGTGCCTTTTGCGGTGACTGTCAGGCCCCGGAGGCGCAAATATACAAAAATGGGAAAAGACTATGTCCATATAGAGGGAGCTTCCTCGCACAATCTCAAGAATGTCTCGCTCGACATCCCCCGCGACAGTTTCGTGGTGATAACAGGTCTGAGCGGAAGCGGCAAGTCCTCCCTGGCTTTCGACACTCTCTATGCCGAGGGCCAGAGGCGCTATATGGACACGCTGTCCACCTATGCCAGACATTTTATGGGCATCTTGGAAAAGCCCGAGGTGGAGAGCATAACGGGGCTCAGCCCCATCATAGCCATAGAGCAGAAGACCACCGGCAACAATCCGCGTTCGACGGTGGGCACCATCACCGAAATCTATGATTTTCTGAGACTTCTGTATGCCCGCGCCTCGCGAGCCTATTCTCCGGTCACTGGTAGGGAGATGGTCAGATATACCGACGAGCAGATAGTGTCGCTGATAATGGAGCGGTTCGCCGCGCGGAAATGCTATCTCACGGCTCCTCTCGTGCGCGGCAGGAAGGGACACTACAAGGAACTCTTCGCCCAGTACCGCAAGCGCGGCTACACCCAGATGAGGGTGGACGGCGAGATTCTGGAACTGTCCGACATCGAGGCCGTGGACAGGTACAAGGCGCATTTCATCGAACTCGTGGTGGACAGGCTCAAGCCCGCCGCCAAGGACGAGAAGCGGATCAGGGATTCGGTGATGTCGGCTCTGAACATCGGCCACGGCTCAGTGGCGGTGATAGACGGTGAGAGCGGGGAGGTGCGACACTATTCGAAGCATCTGGTCTGTCCCGACAGCGGCATCTCGCTCGAAGAGCCCGCTCCGCACACTTTCTCGTTCAATTCCCCTCAGGGCTACTGCCCCCACTGCAAGGGGCTCGGTACCATAGTCAATGTCGATGAGGCCGCCATCGTGCCGGACAGGAGCCGTTCTATAGCGGACGGCGGCATCGTGCCTCTCGGTGCGGTGAGGGAGACCCGCAAATTCGACATAATCCGCTCCATCGCGAGGAAATACGGTTTTTCTCTCTATGACCCCATCTCTGAGATCCCTCCGGAGGCTCTGTCACTGATAATCTACGGTTCCGACGAGCTGTTCAGGGTGGGCGAGGGCGCCCAGTCGGAGATGACAAGCTTTGACGGCATAGTCGGTGACATTCAGGACAAGACAGTCTGCCCGGAATGCGGAGGGTCGAGGCTGAAAAAGGAGGCCCTCAATTTCAAGGTGGACGGGAAAACCATCACCGAGGTGGCCGCTATGGAGATTACCGACCTGCGGCAGTGGCTCCGGGACCTGCCCGCGAAGCTCTCGGTCCGGGAGAATGCCATCGCCCGCGACATCCTCAAGGAACTTGACGACAGAGTGCAGTTCCTGCTGGACGTGGGGCTGGAGTACCTCTCCCTCGACCGTCCCACGTCGTCCCTTTCCGGAGGCGAGAGCCAGCGTATCAGACTCGCCACGCAGATAGGCTCCAGACTTGTCAACGTGATGTACATTCTTGACGAGCCGTCCATCGGGCTGCACAAGCGCGACAACATCAAGCTGATAGCCTCTCTCAAGGAGCTCAGGGACAACGGCAATTCCGTGGTCGTGGTGGAGCACGACGACGAGACTATGCTCTCCGCGGACTGGCTGGTGGACGTGGGGCCCGGAGCCGGCGCGGAGGGCGGTCACATCTGTGCGAGCGCACCTCTGGACGTGCTTCTCTCCGACGCCCCGGCTTCCTTAGCGGACGACCCCGAGTCGAAGCACTGGAAACTGGGAGACTCCGTCACTCTGGACTATCTGCGCGGGCTCAGGCGCATCGTGCCTCCTGCGGTACGGCGCCGGGGGAATGGCAAGTTCCTGACGCTCCGCGGCGCGTGCGGCAACAATCTCAAGAACATAGACGTGGCATTCCCTCTGGGGATGCTGATAGGTGTGGCGGGAGTGAGCGGAAGCGGCAAGTCCAGTCTCGTGAACGAGACGCTTATGCCCCTGCTGAAGAACCGTCTGATGCACGCCAAACTGCCGGTGCTGCCTTTCGGGTCTGTAGAGGGGGTGGAGAACATAGACAAGGTGATAGAGGTGGATCAGTCTCCGATAGGGCGCACACCGAGGAGCAATCCGGCCACCTACACTGGAGTGTTCAACGACATCCGCAGCCTGTTCGAGGACACCCCCGACGCGAAAGTGCGCGGCTTCAAGGCCGGACGCTTCTCGTTCAACGTGTCGGGCGGCCGCTGCGAGGAGTGCAAGGGCGCGGGGATAAAGGTGATAGAGATGAACTTCCTGCCTTCGGTGAATGTCGTATGCCCCCAGTGCCGGGGCCGCCGCTACAGGGAGGACACTCTGGCGGTGCGCTACAAGGGCAGGAACATCAGCGAGGTGCTGGAGATGCCCATCAGCGAGGCCTATGAGTTTTTCCGGCCTGTGCCGTCCATAGCGGCCCGTCTGAAGGCTCTGCTGGACGTGGGTCTTGGCTATGTGACTCTGGGCCAGTCCGCCGTGACGCTTTCGGGGGGCGAGAGCCAGCGGATGAAGCTTGCCTCGGAGCTGTCGAAGAAATCGACCGGCAACAGCCTGTACATTTTGGACGAGCCTACCACGGGGCTCCACAGCGAGGATGTCAAGCAGCTGCTCGAAGTCCTGCAGAAGCTGGTGGATCAGGGCAACACGGTCATAGTCATAGAGCACGACACCGATGTGCTGCGCAGCGCGGACTATATTTTCGATATGGGGCCGGAGGGCGGCCGCAAAGGCGGAATGATAGTGGCTCAGGGCACTCCGGAGGAACTTTCCAGAAATCCGGCCTCAGTCACAGGCCCTTATCTGTAGGGATTTCTGTCCCGGCTCCGCTTCGAGTTTTACATTTTGGGGTCGGTCTCTCCTGAACCCTCTTTACTCGTCCTCTTCGTACGGCTCGTTATAGGGCATAAGGAAAGGGTTTTTGCTGCGCTCGTCCGCTATGGTGGTGGAGTGCCCGTGACCCGGAAGCACATCCACGTCGCCGGGCAGAGGCATAAGCTTGGTGAGTATGCTCCCTATCAGCGCGTCATAGTCTCCGCCGGGGAGGTCGCTGCGGCCGATGCAGCCCGCAAAGAGAGTGTCTCCGCTGAAAAGCACGTTGCCGCAGAGATAGCAGACTCCTCCGGCGGAATGCCCCGGAGTCTCGAGAACCCTGACATCGAACGGCCCCAGTTCATAGCGGTCGCCGTCCTTCGCCGGCAGCGTCCATTCCGAGAAATCCTCTATGTCGTCCGCCCCCATCCCGATGCAGAGCTTGTGCATGGCGTCCAGAGTGATCCGTTCTCCCGGATTCATATACACCTTTATTCCGTAGTCGCGGCAAAGGCCCGGCACTCCGAAGCAATGGTCGGGGTGCGCGTGGGTCAGCAGTATGGCCAGGGGCTGCAGCCCCTCCTTTTGCATAAAGGCTCTCAGCGTCTCATTCTCCTCCGCGCTCTGACATCCCGGATCCACTATCAGACAGGGTTTTTCCGCCTTTCCGGCGTCATTCTCATCCCACGCGAGGTAGCAATGCTCTGCAAAGAAGTTGAACTCGAATCTTTTCAGCTGTATCATCTTTTTCGGTTTAATTGGGCAAATTTACAAAATGAATTGCTAAATTTGTCCGTTTGTATTTAAAACGCGTGAACCTATGCATATAGCAGTCGCCGGAAACATCGGCAGCGGAAAGACCACTCTGACGAGGATGCTCGCCGCCCAATACAATTGGACGCCCAAGTTCGAATCAGTCGACTACAATCCCTATCTCGCGGACTTCTACGAGGATATGGAGAGATGGTCGTTCAACCTCCAGATATACTTTCTGAACAAGCGCTTCAAGGATGTCGTCGATATTTCCAGAAGCAGCGATGCCATAATCCAGGACAGGACCATCTACGAGGACGCCAGGATTTTCGCCCCGAACCTGCACGGAATGGGGCTGATGAGCACCCGCGACTTCGAAAACTACACGGATCTGTTCAATTTGATGATATCTCTCGTCAATCCGCCCGACCTGATGATCTATCTGCGTTCGTCCATTCCCAACCTCATCAGTCAGATCCAGAAGCGGGGCCGCGAATACGAGAAAAGCATACGCATAGACTATATCGCCGGACTGAACGAAAGGTATGAGGAATGGATAAAGGATTATGGGCACAAGCTCCTGATTCTCGACGTTGACAGACTCAAATTTGAAAACAACCCTGACGATTTCCGTGAAATCTGCGACAGGATAGACGCGCAGCTTTTCGGACTTTTCTGATAGTGTCATTAGCCGTCCCTTCGGGCGGCAATTAGTTTTTAATTTATTATGGCAGAGAGACTTACTATTATTGATTTTGTAGAGAAATACACTCATCGCTTTGCGCAGAACGTTTTTCTTCGCGAAAAGGTCGATGGAAAATGGGAGGAAACGACTTTTGAGCAGACGAGGAATCAGGCGTATCGCATCGCGGCGGGTCTGATGGCTCTGGGAGTGGAGAAAGGAGACAAGGTCGCGCTCATCTCGGAGGGTCGCAATATGTGGATTCTCGGAGAACTGGGCATCCTGTATGCGGGGGCGGTGAATGTACCCCTTTCAGTCAAGCTTGAGGAAAGCAACGACCTGGTTTTCCGCATCAACCATTCGGACGCCCGATATGTGATGGCTTCAAAGGGGCAGCTTCCCAAGATCAGGAAAATCCTTGCCGAGTGTCCCGCCGTGGAGAAAGTCATAGTGTTTGACGATCTGCCGGAAAATGGAGACAGGGAGATCCCTATGAGCGCAGTCCTCAAGACGGGAGACGCATTCCTCTCCGAGAACCCGGCCGCGCTCAAGGCCCGCTACTCCTCAGTCCTGCCGGATGACTACGCCAACATCAGCTACACCTCGGGAACGACCGCCGACCCCAAGGGCATACTCCTCACACATCGCAACTATACGGCGAACGTGGAACAGGCCCACTCCGTGATAGGTGTCAATCCGGAAGACGTGATGCTCATCATCCTGCCTCTGGACCACTGTTTCGCGCACGTGGCCGGCTTCTACACCATGATGTCGTTCGGAGCTTCCATCGCCACCGTCCCTCAGGGGCGCAACGCTATGGAGTCGCTCAGGAACATCCCGATCGCCATCAGGGAGACCCGTCCGGCGGTTATGCTCTCCGTTCCGGCTCTTTCCAAGAGTTTCAAGAAGAGCATCGAGTCCGCGGTCAAGGCGAAGGGGCCGTTCCTGTACAAGATGTACAATTTCGCGGTCAGCAATGCCATCGCCTACAACAAGGAGGGCTACAACAAGGGCGGCAAGGACTTCTGGAGATGGCCTCTGGTGAAGCTTTTCGACAGGATTCTCTTCAGGAGCATCCGCAAGTCGGCTTTCGGCGACAGGATGAGGTTCTTCGTGGGCGGAGGCGCTCTGCTGGGCATCGACCTGCAGAAATACTATTATGCCATCGGAGTGCCGATTTTCCAGGGCTACGGCCTGTCGGAGGCCACTCCTATCATCTCCGCCAACTCTATGGAGAGACACAGGCTGGGCTCTTCCGGAGTCATCGTCAAGCCTATGGAGTGCAAGATCTGCGACGCCGACGGCAAGACGCTTCCTTACGGGGAGAAGGGCGAGATCGTCATCTATGGAGAGAACGTTATGGCGGGCTACTGGAAGAATCCGAAGGCCACTGCCGAGACCGTTGTGGACGGATGGCTCCACACCGGCGATATGGGATATATGCTTGACGAGACGTTCCTCTATGTGACCGGTCGCTTCAAGTCCCTGCTCATCAGCAGTGACGGCGAGAAGTATTCTCCGGAGGGCATTGAGGAGGCTCTTGTCGCCAATTCGAACTATATCTCGCAGGTGGTTCTCCACGACAATCAGGATCCGTACGTGTCCCTTCTGATGGTGCCTAACAAGGAGGCCCTCAAGGAGTATGTGCAGAAGAATCATCCGGGCGTGGATCCGGCATCGGAGGAGGGCAGGAAACAGCAGCTTCTCAAGATCCAGTCGGAGCTGGACGCATACAGGAAAGGAGGCGCACTGGCGGGACTTTTCCCTGAAAGATGGCTTCCTTCGGCTGTCTGCGTGCTTCCGGAGCCTTTCACCGAGCAGAACCATATGGTGAACTCCACGATGAAGATAGTCCGCGGCAAGGTGGAGAAGGCCTATGCGGACAGACTGGCGTATTCCTACACTCCGGAGGGCAAGAACATAGTCAATCCGCAGAATCTCGCCTCGCTCCAATAGCCCCGGCGCAGCGACGGAGACAGGCAAAGAGATTTTCCGGATTGCCGGGTGGAACTCTCCGGAGCTGACAGAACTCTTTGGAGCCGACAGAGTAGAAACATATCAAATCAATAATCAAAAACAATAATCAATGAGTAACAAAAAAGCCAATGTTTTCGCCATCGCGATAATGTTCTTCCTCTTCGGAATGATATCTTTCGTGACCGGCCTCCAGAACCCGATGGGTGTCATCGTCAAGGCACAGTTCGGGGCGTCCAACTTTATGTCGCAGCTCGGCAATGCGGCCAACTTCATCGCCTATGCCTTCCTCGGTCTGCCGGCAGGTATGATCCTGAAGCGTAAAGGCTACAAATTCACGGCTCTCGCAGCCGTCACGGTGGGCTTCATCGGGGTCGCGCTTTCCTGGCTTTCAGGAGTTATGGGAAGTTTCGGGGTGTATCTCACCGGCGCCTTCGTGTCGGGTTTCTCGATGTGTATGCTCAACACGGTGGTGAACCCTATGCTCAACACCCTCGCGGGCGGCGGCAACAAGGGCAACCAGCTCATCCAGCTCGGCGGCTCCTTCAACTCTCTCTGCGCCACCATAGTCCCTGTGCTTGTGGGCTATCTCATCGGTGACGCGGCACAGGCCAAGATCTCTGACGCCAACCCGGCTCTGTTCATCGCTATGGGTGTGTTCGCCCTCGCGTTCATCATCCTCATATTCTCCCACATCCCGGAGCCGGAGCTTGAGGCCGCTGCAGGCAAGACCGGATCCGAGGAGAGCATGACTGCTTCGCTTGCACATCTTTTCTCATACCGTCACTTCGTGTGCGGCATTATCGCCATCTTCGTGTATGTGGGTGTCGAGGTCGGCATTCCGAACTTCGTCAATCTCTATCTGACCTCTCCGGATGTCGGAGTGGCGGCGTCTGTGGCGGGTGCCGTAGTGGGCATCTACTGGCTGCTGATGCTTTGCGGCCGTCTGCTCGGCGGCGCCATCGGTGCAAAGGTGTCAAGCCGCACTATGATGGTCGCCACCACTTCCGTGGCCATCATTCTCCTGCTTCTGGGAATGTTCCTGCCTTCGACGCTGGTCAAGTTCCCTTCAGTGACGTCCGATCTCAAGTTCGCGCTTGCCGACATCCCGCTCAACGTGGTGTTCTTCATCCTCTGCGGTCTCTGCACTTCCATTATGTGGGGTGCGATCTTCAACCTTGCCGTCGAGGGTCTCGGCAAATACACTTCACTCGCCTCCGGCGTGTTTATGATGCTTGTCTGCGGCGGCGGCATTCTTCCTCTCATACAGGGAGCTGTTGCCGATGCGACTTCAATCATTTCAGGCTATTGGGTAGTGGTGGCAGCCGTTGCGTATATGCTCGTGTTCGCCCTCTTCCTTTCAAAACCTAAGAAAGCTTAAGGAGGACTTGCTATGTCAGAATCAATTGACAAACAGTATGTTGTCGGCATAGATGTCGGCGGTCAGACGACCAAGATGGGCGTTGTGGACGCCCGTGGGCAGGTGGTTGCGCAGACGGTGATCCGTTCCGACAATTATGATGATGCGGAGCCTTATCTCGACGAGGTGGCGGCCGCTCTGAAGAAAATAATCGCCGACGCCGGTGTGGAAGGACAGATTCGCGGCATCGGAATAGGCGCTCCTAACGGTAACTACTACACCGGTATGGTGGAGATGGCTCCCAATGTGGTATGGGCCAAGACCAAGGCCGTCCCTGTGGCTACGCTCCTCCAGGAGAAGATGGGAGGCATCCCTGTGGCACTGACCAACGACGCGAATGCCGCTGCGGTGGGCGAGATGACCTACGGCGTGGCGCGCGGTATGAAGAACTTCATAATGATCACCCTCGGCACAGGTGTCGGAAGCGGCATCGTGATCAACGGCGAAGTGGTCTATGGCCACGACGGGTTTGCCGGCGAGCTCGGTCACGTGCGCGTGATCAAGAACAACGGCCGTCTCTGCGGCTGCGGAAGATGCGGCTGTCTGGAGGCTTACTGCTCCGCTATCGGAGTGGCTCGCACGGCCCGCGAATGGATGGATATGACGGACGAGCCTTCGCTGCTGCGCGGTGTGGACAACTTGAGTTCCAAGGATGTCTATGATGCGGCCAAAGAGGGAGATGCGCTGGCTCTCAGGGTGTTCCAGTTTACGGGGCATATTCTTGGAGAAGCGTTCGCCGACTTCATCGCATTCAGTGCGCCTGAGGCGATAGTCCTCTTCGGAGGTCTGGCCCGCAGCAAGGAGTTCCTTACCGAGCCTATCCTTGAGGCTATGAACGGCAATGTCCTGTCCATCTGGAAGGACAAGGTGAAGCTCGTCTATTCTTCTCTCAAGGAGTCTGACGCAGCTATACTTGGAGCGTCGGCTCTGGCCTGGGAACTGTAGGAATCTTTGTCTTATCCGGCCCCGTGTGGGGCCTAAAAAAGAGGGGACTGACCAAGTGGTTTTGGTCAGTCCCCTCTATGTTTATCCAACCCCCAGTCACTGCCGTGACAGCCCCACTGGGGCGCTGGGGACCGTATTCCCCAGACCCCTTGGGTCGCTTCGCTCCGAATTTATGACTCAATGAGTTGGTTTTTTCGTAGTCATTGTGCTGCAGAATTCGGCTATTGGTGCGGCTCAGTCCACAAAGGCGATCTTGGAAGCGTCTCTCGGTTTGGCGTCGGGCTCCTCGGCAGGGTAGCCGAACGCGATGGCGTAGAGGAGCTCGTAGCCCGGCGAGAACGCCAGTTTGTCGAGGAAGAACTTGCCCTCCGGAGACTTGATGAACTGGACAGGACCGCCGAGACAGCAGGAGCCGATGCCGAGAGAGCGGGCCGCGATGACCATATTCTCCCCGAGCAGTCCGCAGTCTATCTGTGACATTCCCGAAGCCGTGCCGCAGGCGATGAAAGCCACGGTCGGGGCGTTGCGGAACATATTTATGAAGCCGGGAGCCTCGCCGAAAGCAGGATTGACCGCCAGGAATGCGGATGTCACTTCGGCGATGGACGCGGCATTGTCCACGACCCGGATTTCCCAGCTTTGGCGGTTCATCCCGTTGGGAGCGTTGATGCCGCACTTGAGAATCACGTTCATCGTGTCCCGGGAGACAGGAACAGGCTTGTAGGCTCTGACGCTTCTGCGGGCCATAATGGTCTCGATGGCAGGGGAGGTGATGCCCTCCGTCTGGGCGGCGGTGTCCTCATTTCCGGCCTGTCTGCAGGAAAGCGGCGCAAGCATCGACACTATGGCCAATGCAGGCATAAAATTTCTGACGATCTTCATAATCTTTTTTGTTAGGTTGCTGCTGCAAATATAAGATTTATTCCGCTTTGCCCTTCAGACGGCAGAACTGCCAGACAACGACTCCTGCCGCGACGGAAACATTCAGCGAATGTTTGCTGCCGAACTGGGGTATTTCTATGGAGAAATCCGACGCGTCCACGGCTTCCTGCAGCACTCCGTCCACTTCGTTGCCGAAAATCAGGGCATACCTGCGCTCGTCGGGAATGAACCGGTCCAGCATCACGGAATCCACGGTCTGCTCCACTGAAACGATGGTGTAGCCGAGCGATCTGAGCTTCCCAACAACCTCCAGAGTGTCGTCAAAATGCTCCCAGGGGACACTGTTCTCCGCCCCGAGAGCAGATTTGTGGATCTCCGCCGAGGGAGGCGCTGCCGATATGCCGCACAGATACACCTTGTCCACACCGAAAGAATCGGCCGTACGGAAAAGCGAACCCACATTGTGGGCCGAACGGATATTGTCGGCGACAACGACCAGCCCGGACTCCGGACGGGAACTGTAATCTTCCGCCCTGATGCGGCCCAGTTCGATGTTGAGCAGTTTCCTGTTGTGCATAACGGGTGCAAATGTACAAAATTTCTTATATTTGTGGGTTGAACCCGCAGGCAGGGGCTTGTGCCGCAAGGGCAGGAACGGCAGCCGGGGAGACAGACCTTGGACTAAAGCCATAAAAAAGATGAAACAGGACTTGGAAATATTCAGGCTCATCCGCGAGGAAGAAGACAGACAAAGTGCCGGTCTTGAGCTTATTGCATCAGAGAACTATGTCAGCGACTCCGTGCTCAAGGCGCTCGGATCAGTCTGCACCAACAAATACGCCGAGGGCTACCCCGGCGCCAGGTATTACGGCGGGTGCGAGACCATCGACAAGATCGAACAGCTCGCCATCGACCGGCTATGCAGGATCTATGATGCCGAGTATGCCAACGTCCAGCCTCACTCCGGCGCTCAGGCCAATATGGCCGTGCTGATGGCCTGCCTGAAACCGGGTGACAGCTTTATGGGACTTAACCTCGCCCACGGCGGACACCTTACGCACGGTTCACCGGTGAATATGTCCGGCATCCTCTATCGCGCCGTTCCTTACGGACTCAACGAAGAGAGCGGGATGATTGACTATGACGAGATGGAGCGGATTGCACTGGAAACCAGACCCAGACTGATCATAGGCGGAGCCTCGGCCTATTCCCGCGAATGGAACTACGGCAGGATGAGGGAGATAGCTGACAAAGTCGGGGCAATCCTGATGGTGGATATGGCCCATACTGCGGGGCTTATCGCGGCAGGACTTCTCAGCAACCCTGTAAAATATGCGCACATAGTCACTTCCACCACCCACAAGACCCTCCGCGGTCCGCGCGGCGGTATCATCTTGATGGGCAGGGATTTCGACAATCCGTGGGGGCTCAAGACTCCTAAAGGCGCGGTGAAGAAGATGTCGCAGATCCTCAATTCCAGCGTTTTTCCGGGAGTGCAGGGCGGTCCTTTGGAGCATTGCATCGCAGCCAAGGCCGTGGCATTCTACGAGGCTATGCAGCCGGAGTTCGTCGAGTATCAGAAGCTTGTCATAGCCAATGCCGCAGCTATGGCTGAGGCTTTCGCAGCGAAAGGATATAAGATCGTGTCGGGAGGTACTGACAACCACCTGATGCTGATAGACTTGCGTACGAGGTTCCCGGAGCTCACCGGCAAGGTGGCTGAAAAGGAGCTCGGCAAGGCTGACATCACGGTCAACAAGAATATGGTCCCGTTCGACACCCGCACGCCGTTCTCCACTTCTGGAATCCGTGTCGGCACTCCGGCCATCACTTCCCGCGGCTTCATCGAGAAGGATATGGAGTGGATCGTGGCCGCCATTGACACTGTACTCTCGGCAGCCGCAGCTCACCTCGACCTCATAGCCGGCCGTACTGAGGAGGGCCGCGAGGAGTATGAGAAAACCATCGCCGGAGTCAGGGAATCCGTTCGGATGCATACTCACGGTATGCCCCTCAACCGCTGGTAGAGAGGGGGACCTTGCACCCCATCTTTTAGCCAACCTCTCAAATATGATAGAATCGAGTGGGGCTGGCCAAAATCACTTGGTTCGGAGCGACCCAAGGGGTCTGGGGAATCCGGTCCCCAGTGCCCCGGTGGGGCTGTCACGCCAGTGACTGGGGGTTGACGAAAGACAAGGGGCTGACCAGAATTACTTACTGGTCAGCCCCTTCCTATTTATTTAGTCG
Organism: Lachnospiraceae bacterium; assembly: GCA_963640185.1. Lineage (GTDB taxonomy): Bacteria > Bacteroidota > Bacteroidia > Bacteroidales > UBA932 > Cryptobacteroides. The sequence continues at coordinate 75,799 of CAVHXU010000026.1, forward strand.
AGAATCTATAGATGCTGGTCTGGGTGTAAACCTGGCCCGGGCGGAGTTCCGTTGACGGGAAGTCAGGGTTGTTCGGAGAATCCGGGTAGTGCTGGGTCTCCAGTGCAAGCGACTCCCTGTAATTGAGTGTCCTGCCGTATTTGCCCGTCGTGCTCCCGTCAAAGAAGTTGCCGCTGTAGAACTGCAGTCCCGGCTGGTCGGAATAGACCTCCAGGAAGCGTCCCGAAGCGGGCTCATAGACAGAAGCGTTGAACTCGATGCCGTCCGCACTCTTGCGGTCGATGCAGAAATTGTGGTCATAGCCGGCTCCGTTCTTCAGCTGGATGTCATCGGCGTCAATGCGCTCGCCTATGGTGTGAGGCTTGCGGAAATCGAACGCAGTGCCCTCCACGGCCGCCGTGCCCCCCGTAGGGATGGACACCTCGTCGATAGGAATATATGCGGAAGCGTTGATTACCATCTCATTGTCGAGGATGGTGCCGTTCCCTTCACCCTTGAGGTTGAAGAAAGGATGGTAGGAGATGTTGAAATATGTCGCCTTGTCGGTGCTTGCCGTGTAGTGGAGGGTGAATGCATTGTCAGCGGTGACGGCATAGCGCAGCGTGATGTCGATGTTGCCGGGGAATCCGTCCAGTCCGTCGGGATGGAGCAGGTGCAGGACGAGGCTGCTGTCGTTTTTCTCGACGACATCCCAGACGAGCATATCCACTCCTTTCAGACCTCCGTGGAGAGTCTGTCCGTTATTGTTGAGAGGGAAATGGTAGCTCTGTCCGTCAATGGTGAACGTGCCTTTGGCTATGCGGTTGGCGTAGGGGCCCACGATGGCTCCGAGAAAGCGCTCTCCCGGATTGAAGACATACTTTCCGATCTTGTCATAGCCAAGAACCACATCTTCATAGTTCCCGTTCCTGTCGGGCACCCAGGTGCTCACTACGCGGGCGCCGAAGTTGGTGATCTGTGCCGTGATGTCGCCGTTGGAGATGGTGTAGAGCGAGACGGGCTTGCCGTCTATCTCCGTGTCGAAATTCTCTGCTGGGATGAGCTGCGGGGTCTTGTGCTGTGCGCAGGAGGCGGTCAGGGCCGCAAGCGCAATCAGAATCAGTGTCTTTTTCATATCGCGAAGTGCTTTTGTTTTATTGTCGGTTGTTGTATGTTGCCGGTCGGTTTTTACCGCTGTTTGTTTTTACCACTTGTTGTAATGTATGTTTTCCGGTTTCCACTTGTCCTTGGGCTTGAAGTCACCGTCTGGATGCCCCACCGGGATGACGCAGAACGGGAGAATCTCCTCCGGCAGCTCCAGCGCCTCCATCACGACAGCCCCGCGCTCCTCGTCGGAGGCGGCCGTCCAGCAGCATCCGAGCCCCATCGACTCCGCGGCCAGAAGTATGTTTTCAGTGGCCGCCCCGCAATCCTGTTCCCAGAACTTGCAGTATCCGGTCGAGTCGGCGCACACGACTATGGCTGTGGTCGCGGTCTCCAGTCTCGCATAGGGAAGCTTCGCCGCCATTTTTGCCAAGATTTCAGCCGAGTCCACCACCACAAATCTCCAGACCTGGCTGTTCCTGGCGCAGGGGGCCGCCATAGCCGCCTTGAGCAGCGTCACGATTTCGTCTTTTGTCACTTTCTCCGGAGTGAACTTGCGTACGCTCTTGCGCGAAAGGATGTTTTCAAGTACCTTGTCCATAATGATGAATCTTTGAAAAATGCTCGGCGAATATAGTCAGAAATGGTGGAAATTCAAAGATTATGCTTATCTTTGCGCGCTTTTGTCTATCAAACGCCCCTCCGGCTGTGGTCCGGTGTTGGCGGGAGAAGACTTTAGGGATAATGTTAAATCACTAATTTGTTAAAGTCAAATTCATTATGGAAGAAAACAAGACAATTGAACAGGAGACTGCCGTTCCGGTGGAAACTGTTGCGCCTGAGGCAGCGGAAGCCGCTGTCGAGACCGTGAAGGCCGAGGCTCCGGTGGAAACTGTTGCGCCTGAGGCAGCGGAACCCGCTGTGGAGACCGCAAAGGCCGAGGCTCCGGCGGAGGAAGTGAAGGCGGAGACTGCCGCCAAGGTCTGCACCAACGCATCCGTCGCCCCTGAGGATTTCGACTGGGCTTCACTCGAAAACGAGGAGTCAGCGTCCGACAGGGCTGAAGATGCCGCGCTGTATGACCAGACACTTTCAAAAGTTGTTGAGGGTGAGGTCGTTACCGGTACGGTTACCGCCATCAGCAAGAGAGAGGTGATCGTCAATATCGGTTACAAGAGCGAGGGTGTCATTATGGCTCCGGAGTTCCGCTACAACCCAGACCTCAAGGTCGGTGACGAAGTGGAGGTCCTGGTGGAGAACACCGAGGACAAGAAGGGCCAGCTCATCCTTTCTCACAAGAAAGCGCGTCAGCTCCGCTCCTGGGATATGGTCAATGCAGCATACGAGGCTGACGAGATCGTCAAGGGCTATGTCAAGACCCGCACAAAGGGCGGTATGATCGTCGATGTGTTCGGCATCGAGGCATTCCTCCCTGGCTCCCAGATCGACGTCAAGCCTATCCGTGACTACGACCAGTTCGTGGACACCACTATGGACTTCAAGATCGTCAAGATCAACAACGAGTTCAGAAATGTCGTCGTTTCGCACAAGGCGCTCATAGAAGCTGAAATCGAGGCTCAGAAGAGCGAGATCATCAGCAAACTCGAGAAAGGTCAGGTTCTCGAGGGCACCGTCAAGAACATCACCAACTACGGAGTCTTCGTTGACCTGGGCGGTGTTGACGGTCTCATCCACATCACTGACCTCTCCTGGGGCCGTATCAATCACCCTGAGGAGATCGTGCATCTCGATGAGAAGATCAAGGTCGTCATCCTCGACTTCGACGAGGCTAGAAAGAGAATCGCTCTCGGCCTCAAGCAGCTCCAGAAGCATCCTTGGGAGGCTCTCGACCCAGACCTCAAGGTCGGTGACAAGGTCAAGGGCAAGGTTGTTCTCATCGCTGACTACGGCGCGTTCGTAGAGGTCGAGCCGGGCGTGGAGGGACTTATCCACGTGTCCGAGATGTCCTGGTCTCCGAAGCTCCGCGTGGCTCAGGATTTCCTCAAGGTAGGAGACGAAGTGGAGGCACAGGTGCTTACGCTCGACAGGGAGGACAAGAAGATGTCCCTCGGTCTCAAGCAGCTTATGCCTAACCCTTGGGAGAACATCCGCGACAAATATCCTGTCGGCTCACGCCACACCGCCATCGTCCGCAACATCACCAACTTCGGCGTGTTCGCGGAGCTTGAAGAGGGCATCGAGGGACTCATCCACATCAGCGACCTGTCCTGGAGCAAGATCAAGCATCCTTCAGAGCTCGTTTCGGTGGGCGACAAGATAGATGTCATCATCAACGACTTCGACGAGGAGAACCGCAAGCTCAGCCTTGGCCACAAGCAGCTCCTTCCTAATCCTTGGGATGAGATCGAGGAGAAATATGCAGTGGGCACCGAGTTCGAGGCTCCTGTGGAGAGCATCAATGAAAAAGGCGCCACTGTGAATGTGGAGGGCGAAGTGGAGGCATTCTGCTTCAACAGGGAGCTCGTCAAGGAAGACGGCACTATGCCGGTCAAGGGCGAGACCCTCAAATTCAGAGTGACCGAGCTCAAGCGCAGCGCCAAGAGGATAGTTCTCTCGCACGTGAAGACTTACTCCGCCGCAGCGGCATCCAAGACTGAAAAAGTCGCTTCCGACGCCGACGCCACCAAGAGAGCGGTGAAGAAGATCAACACCAACATAGAGAAGGCTACTCTCGGTGACATCGACGCACTCGCAGCTCTCAAGGAACAGCTCCAGAAAGGCGAATAAACCCCGGAGAGGTGAATGACACATAGATGAATTTCACTCTGAACGTATTGGGCACGGCTTCGGCCAAGCCTTCCGCAAATAGATTTTCAAGCGCTCAAGTATTGGACATACGTGGGCGCTTGATTCTTATTGATTGCGGGGAGGGAACGCAGATGCGCATAGCCGCACGCCATCTCTCATTCCTGAAAATCGAGACGATATGCATCTCCCACATACACGGAGACCACATCTTCGGGCTGTACGGACTGCTCTCGACAATGGGGCTCTACGGCCGCAGGACTCCCCTCAGGATCTTCGGACCCAATCCGGTGGGGGCGATGCTGAAGTTCTTCCTGTCCTACTACGGCGAGGGAATAGGCTTCGGAATCGACTTCACTCCCGTCTCCTGCCGTGAACCGCAGGTCATCTGTGACGGTGGGTTCTTCGAGATCTCGGCATTCCCTCTCAACCACGGCATAGAGACCTACGGCTATATGCTGCGGGAAAAGCTCCCGCCGCTCAACGTGCGCAAGGAATGTATTGAACGCTATGGGCTTACACTGGCGGAAATCGCCGCCGTCAAGCGCGGGGAGGATCTGGTTCGAGAGCCTGGTCCGGACATCGAGCCGGGCATAGCCACCGGTTTCAGGAAATTCTCCGGTACGTCCGAACCGCTCATGGTTCCCAATCAGGAGCTCACCTACCGTCCGTTCTCTCCGCGTTCATACGCCTACTGCTCGGACACCGCGCCGTTTCCGCAGCTCTCCGGCTGGCTGGAGGGAGCGGATCTGCTCTATCACGAGGCCACCTATATGCAGGAGATGCAGGCCGATGCAGCGGCGCGGCATCATTCCACCGCCCGCGATGCCGCTCTATGTGCCCGCGACGCCGGTGTCGGGAGGCTTCTTCTCGGCCACTACTCCTCGCGCTACACTTCTCTCGGCGATCTGCTCTCCGAAGCAAGGGAGATTTTTCCGGAAACATACCTTACAAATGATGGCGATGTATTCGACATTGAGTATATTCGCGAAACCAAATGAAGACCGATATGAGACGCCCTCTGATTGCGATATTCTGCGCGGCGCTGCTTGTGCTGCCAGTCACGGCATCCGCCGACAGGCTCTCCGACCAGGAGCAGTACATCCGCACATATTCCAAAGTGGCCGTGTCCGAGATGTACAGGAGCGGCATTCCCGCGAGCATAACTCTCGCTCAGGGGCTGCTTGAGTCAGGCGCGGGGAAATCCCGTCTGGCTACCGAGGGCAACAACCATTTCGGCATCAAGTGCCACAACTGGACAGGGGGCAGGATACATCACGACGACGATGCGAAAGGGGAGTGTTTCAGAAAATACAGGAACGCGTCCGAGTCTTTCCGCGACCATTCGGATTTCCTGCGCTACAAGGATCGCTACAAGTTTCTCTTCGATCTGGAGATTACGGATTATGAGGGCTGGGCTTACGGCCTGAAGAAAGCCGGTTATGCCACCGACCCCGCCTATCCCCGCAAACTTATCAAGCTCATCGAGGATTACAAGCTGTACGAATTTGACCGGGAGGCTGCCGTCGGGACAGAAAAATCAGGATCTTCCGATGATGCGGCATTGTCCGCCGCCGGGGACAGTTCAAAATCCGCCGGATCAGCGGCGCCATCATCGGGTTCGGCAAAACCGGCCCGGACGGCCAGAAAGGCGGGAACGAAGAAATATCCGCCGTCTCCGCGCTCCATCGAGGAGCCTAAGCCGCTGGACAAGTCCCCGCTGGAGGAATTCTCATTCAATCTGTCACGTCAGCTCTATTCGCAGAACGGCGTTCCTTTCGTCTATTCCATTGAGGGCGAGACTTATGCGAGCATCGCCTCCATGTACAACCTTTTCCCTCGCGAGATTCTGTCCTTCAACGATCTGGACAAAGCCCGGCCTCTTGACCCGGGCACGGTGGTCTATCTTCAGAGGAAGAAGAGTCAGGCCGCCAAAGGGCTTGAAAAGCATGTCTGGGAAAAAGGAGAGACGCTGTGGGAACTGTCCCAGCGCTATGGCATCCGCCTGAAGAATCTGAAAAAGATGAACGGCGTCGAGTCGGAGTCCGAGCTGATCGAGGGCGACCTGCTTAACCTCAGGAAATAGCATTTTCGGGACTATGCTGAGCAGGAAACTGAAACTCACCATCCTGGCGCTTGCCTCCGCGGCTGCCCTCGCGCTCTGTATCATCGGATGCAGGTATTATGTCGATCACAGGATGCCCAATTTTCGCAGCGAAATGCTGCTTTATGTCTATCCGGGCACTCCGGTGGATGAAATAGCGGAGTCTCTCCGCTCCGGGGCGGACGTGAGGAATGTCCGCAGTCTGAGCCGCGTCCTTGCCGAAGTCAAGGCTCCCAAGCCGGGCAGGTATCAGATAAAGACCTCCCACACAAGCATCTATGTGGCCCGTATGCTGGCCAACGGCTGGCAGACTCCCGGCAACCTGGTCATATCCGGCACCATCCGCTCGCGGGAAAGGCTCGCGCAGAAGATATCTGCGCAGATGATGGTGGATTCGCTGCAGGTGGCCGACGCCCTGAACGACGCCGGTTTCCTATCCCGCTTCGGCTTCACTCCGGAGACGGTCTTCGCCTTGATTCTGCCCGACAGCTATCAGATGTACTGGACGGCCGGCGTGGAGGAGATATTCGAGCGATTCCGTAAAGAGTATGACGCATTCTGGACGGAGGACAGGCTCGACAAGGCCAAGGCTTTGTCTCTCAGTCAGCTGGAGGTGTCAACACTGGCTTCGATCGTGAGCGGTGAGACTCTGGTGGCAGGGGAGTATCCTGTCATCGCGGGAGTGTATCTCAACCGTCTCCGCAAGGGAATGAAGCTGCAGGCCGATCCGACCGTATGCTTCTGCTACAATTATGAACTGAAAAGGGTGCTGAAGACGCACCTCGGCATAGATTCTCCTTACAACACCTACAAATATGCCGGTCTGCCGCCTGCGCCGATCAACATTCCGCCCAAGGCCTGCATAGATGCCGTGCTGAATCCGGCCCGCCACAACTATCTGTATTTCTGCGCCTCTCCGGCATTCGACGGCACCCACAGATTCGCCGCCGGCTACACCGAGCATCTCAGAAACGCCCGCGAGTTCCAGCGCGCCCTGAACAAGCGGTGAGTACTCGCGTGTGGCCCCCGCATTGCTGCCCTTGCACTGCTGTAGCAGCGCGGCGCTACTTTCTACACCCGGATGACCTTCACTCCGACGGCCTCGAACTGCCGTACATTGTCTTCCGGGAAATCAGTGTCGGTGATCAGTATGTCTATGGCGGAGATGTCCGCTATGTGGGCGACAGCTATAAAATCAGAAAATAGACATTATGATACTCATTGCAGATTCCGGATCCACCAAGACCGCCTGGGCCTATATGCGCAAAGGCTCTGAGCCGTCGTTTTTTTACAGCCTCGGCTATAATCCCAATTTCATCTCAGGTCCTGAGATTCAGGAGGATATACGGCGTAATCTGCCGGCGGGCTTCGATGTTTCGGATGTGTCCGAGGTCTATTTCTATGGAGCGGGAGTGAGCGAACTGGAATATGACTTTATGCGGCAGACCCTGTCCGGGGTGTTCCCTCAGGCCGGAACTGTCTTTGTCGCGATGGATCTTCTGGCTGCGGCGCGCGCCCTTCTCGGGGACAAGCCGGGCCTGGCCGCCATTCTCGGCACCGGGATGAACACCTGCCTCTACGACGGGCAGAAAGAGACCCACTACATCGATTCGCTCGGCTTTGTGCTCGGAGACGAGGGCAGCGGGGGATATATCGGCAAATTGCTTCTCCGGGATTACGGGAGGGGCAATATGCCGCCGGAGATCTATGCCGAGGTCAAGGAACTTGTGGGCAAGAATGCCGAGGAAATCATCGATCAGGTCTATCACAAGCCGAAGGCCAACAGCTATTGCGCGCAGTTCTGCAAATGGGTGGGGGACCACAGGCACGACTATCCCTACTGCAATGCGCTGATGAAAAATGCGTTCCGGGATATGTTCCGCAACGTCGTCTGTCTCTATCCGGACTACCTGAAATACTCTTTCAACTGTGTCGGTTCCGTGGGGTACAACTGCCGCGACCTTCTCGGCGAGGTGGCAGCCGAGTTCGGGATGCGGCTCGGCAACGTCATAAAGTCTCCGATTGACGGTCTGGTCAAGTATCACAACCGGTGATTCTCCCGGACTTTTGCCGTCAAATCATTGTTAATTTGGAATATTATAGTAACTTTGCGCCCGCTTTGAGTCCACAGTAGGGTGGCTCGAAAGTGTTTTCAATCATTAACCCATAAAATCTTTGCATTATGGCAGAATATTTGGCACCGGAGAAAAAGCAAGAGATTTTCGCGAAGTACGGAAAGTCCAACACGGACACAGGCTCTCCCGAGAGTCAGGTGGCTTTGTTCTCCTACCGTATCGCTCATCTTACCGAGCATCTCAAGACCAACAAGAAGGACTTCTCCACACGTCGTTCCCTCAAGAAACTGATCGGTAAGAGACGTCGTGTCCTTGACTACCTCAAGGAGATTGACATCGAGAGGTACAGAAACATCGTTAAGGAGCTCGGTCTCCGCCGATAGACGACAATTGTCTGAAGGGGCTTGCCGGATCAATGGGTCAAGCCCCTTCGGATATATTGCTGTGTATCTCTGCCTTTCAGACAATCGTCCGTCACCGTCAACACAGTCGCTCAACCTGCGGCGGTCGTTCGGAATCATATAAATACATAGTACGAAACAGTTATTAATCATTCACTTCCAATAGGGGAAGGCAGGTTGAAACAACATTTTAATGAACGTAATCAACAAGAAAATCGAATTATCCGACGGTAGGGTAATCGAAATCGAGACTGGCAAGCTCGCCAAGCAGGCGGACGGTGCCGTTGTGGTCAAGATGGGCGGAACAATGCTTCTCGCCACAGTGGTAGCGGCCAAGGATGCCAAGGACGATGTGGACTTTATGCCGCTCCAGGTGGACTACAAGGAAAAGTTCTATGCTGCGGGAAGATATCCGGGCGGATTTATGAAGCGCGAAGGCAAGGCTTCCGATGCCGAGATTCTCACGGCGAGACTTGTGGACAGGGCTCTCAGACCTCTTTTCCCTGAGGATTTCCACGCGGAGGTGTATGTGCAGGTGATGCTCATCTCTGCGGAAAAGGACATCCAGCCGGACGCGCTCGCAGGACTTGCGGCTTCTTCAGCCCTCGCGGTCAGCGACATCCCGTTCGGAGGCCCGATCTCCGAAGTCAGGGTCGCCCGCATCAACGGAGAATTCAAGATCAATCCGAACTTCAGCGAAATGGAGCACGCTGACATCGACCTGATGGTGGCAGCCACTTACGACAACATTATGATGGTCGAGGGCGAGATGAACGAGGTCAGCGAAGCGGATATGCTTGAGGCGATTAAGTTCGCGCACGAGGAAATCAAGAAGCACTGCAAAGTGCAGATGGAGCTTTCCGAGGAGTGCGGCAAGACCGTCAAGAGGACCTACTGCCACGAGGAGAACGATGCCGACCTCAAGAAGGCCGTGGAGGAGTTCTGCTACGACAGATGCTACGCCATCGCCAAGTCCGGTCAGGACAAGCACGCGCGCAGCGATGCCTTCGACGCCGTCAGGGAAGAGTTTATGGAGACCATTCCTGAGGAGGAGCGCGAGGCCAAGAAGATGATGGTGGACAGATATTATCACGCAGTCGAGAAGGCCGCTATGAGGAATCTCATCCTCGATGAGGGAATCCGTCTGGACGGCCGCCATACCACCGAGGTCAGACCTATCTGGTGCGAGGTTGGCTATCTGCCTTATGCTCACGGCAGCGCGATATTCACCCGTGGAGAGACCCAGTCGCTTGCGACCGTCACTCTCGGCACCAAGATGGATATGAAGGAACTCGACGAGGTGCTCGTCCAGGGCACTCAGCAGTTTGTCCTCCACTACAATTTCCCTCCGTTCTCGACTGGTGAGGCCAAGGCACAGAGAGGTGTCGGCCGTCGTGAAATCGGCCACGGCAACCTCGCGTGGAGAGCACTCAAGCCTATGATTCCGCTGGCTCCGGAGAATCCGTACGCCGTCCGCGTCGTTTCGGACATTCTCGAATCCAACGGCTCTTCCTCTATGGCCAGCGTCTGCGGAGGCTGCCTTGCGCTTATGGATGCCGGCGTGAAGATCAAGAAACCGGTTGCCGGTGTGGCTATGGGGCTCATCACCGATGCCGAGAAACCTAACGACCGCTACGCCATCCTCACGGACATTCTCGGAGACGAGGATCATCTCGGAGATATGGACTTCAAGGTGACAGGTACCAAGGACGGTATCACCGCCACCCAGATGGACATCAAGGTGGACGGCCTTTCTTATGAGGTGCTCGCCAAGGCTCTTGAGCAGGCGCGTCAGGGCCGTATGCACATTATGGGCGAGATGATGAAGACCATCAGCGAGCCTCGCGAGGACTACAAGCCGTTTGTTCCGCGCATTGTCCAGATCCGCGTTCCGGGCGAGTTTATTGGCGCCATCATCGGAAAGGGCGGCGAGGTCATCCAGAAGATTCAGCGCGAGACCGGCACTGTCGTCACGATCACCGAGGAGCAGAACAACGGTGTGAGCGAGGGTGTTGTGGATATCTTCGGAGAAAACAAGGAGAATATGGACAGGGCTCTCGCCTGGATCAACAATATATGCGCAGTGCCTGAGGTCGGTGAGGTATATCACGGCAAGGTCGTTTCAATCCTTGAGTTCGGTGCCTTCGTGGAGATCCTGCCGGGCAAGGAAGGCCTGCTTCACATCAGCGAGCTCGACTGGAAGAAGACCGACAAGGTCGAGGACGTGCTCAACATCGGCGACGAGGTGGATGTCAAGCTCCTTGAAATCGATGCCAAGACTGGCAAGATGAGACTTTCCCGCAGGGCTCTGATGGAGAAGCCGGAGGGATATGTCGAGCCTGAGCGCAAGCCGCGCGGAGGCAATGACCGTGACCGCAGAGACCGCGGTCCGCGTCGTGATGACCGCAGAGGCCCTCGTGAGGGACGCCGCGATGACCGTCGTCCGCGCCGCGAGGATCGCAAGCCGGCTGACGATGCTCCGAAGGCGGAAGAGTCTTCCAATAGCGAGAACGACCTGTATTAGTAGAGGCCGGATAAAAAGCGGGCTGGGCGGAAGCGATTCCGGCCAGCCCGTATTTTCATTGCTGGGGACCGGATTCCCCAGACCCCGATGGGATGGAGACTGCTATTCTGCTGCCGTTTTATTTTTTCTTGGCTGCAGACTTTTTCGGAGATGTTCCGGCCTTTTTCGGAGATTTAGATTTCGGCGCTTTAGCCGTCTTGACACCGTCTCCGGCTTTTCCGCTTCTTCCGGCCTTCCTATCGGCTTTGTCAGAGGCCTTGTTTGTGGCTTTGTCTGAGGCCTTTCCGGCGGAGAACATCTTGCCAATCTCTTTCTGCGACTCTCTGTGTGACTCTCTGCGGGCCTCTTTCCGGACCCCGCCGCGGGACGCACTGCGAGCCTTGCTGCGGGATGCACTACGCGACTCACCGCGGGACTCGGCCTCTGTGTCAATCAGCTCATAGTCAAGCTGCTTCTGTTCGAGGTTAGTCTTCTTGACCCGGACTCTCACCGCATCTCCGAGATTATAGACCCTGTGCGAGTGCCGCCCGACGAGGCGATAGTGCTTCTCGTCGAACTCCAGGAAGTCCGTGCGGATGTCGCGGAGGGCAATCATTCCCTCGATCTTGGTAGGCTCCACCTCCACATACATTCCCCATTCGGTGAGACCCGAGATGTGCCCGTCGAACTCATAGCCCAGCTTGTCCTGCATAAACTCCACAAGCTTGTATTTTATGCTTGAACGCTCGGCATCGGCCGCGACACATTCCCTCTCCGAGCATTTCTTGCACAGAGTCTGATATTTCTCCTTGGAGGCACCCTCCCCGCCATCAAGATAGTGCGCCAGAAGACGGTGTACCATCATATCCGGGTAGCGCCTGATGGGCGATGTGAAATGGGTGTAGTACTTGAAAGCCAGACCATAGTGCCCTATGTTGTCCACATCGTAGCGCGCCTTGGCCATTGACCGCAGGGACAGCAGCTCGATGGCGTTGAACTCCGGAGTCTCCCTGGCCGCCGCGAAAAGTCCGTTCAGCGCTTTCGAGACCTCCTTGCCGGAATTGGTGGCTCCCATCTTGTAGCCGAAGTTCCCCACGAACTCCCTCAGCGACTCTATCTTGGTCCTGTCCGGCTCGTCGTGGACACGGTAAACGAAAGTCTTGCCCTTGCATTTTCTGGTGACGAACTCCGCCACGCAGCGGTTTGCCAGCAGCATAAATTCCTCAACAAGCCAGTTGGCTTCTCTGGAGATTTTCTGATATACATCCACCGGGCGGCCCTTTTCGTCCACCAGCACTTTCATCTCCGGACGCTCGAACGAGATGGCTCCCGCGGCGAATCTCTTCTTGCGCAGCTTGGCAGCAAGGCCGTTGAGCATCAGAATTGCGGATTTCAGCCTGTCCGGGATGATGTTGCCGCTGGTGATACCCTCACCCATAGCGGCGTCGGATCCTATTTTCGGGTCGGCGAGAGCGGCATTGACTCCGTCTGTCCCTCCGCGCAGTTCCGTTTTCATAGCCTCCTCTCCGGCATCGATAATCTGCTGCGCGGTCTCATAGGCGAATCTGTAATCCGAGCGGATGACGGTGCGCCCGAACCATTGGTTCACTATTTTGGCATCCGGGCTCAGTTCGAAGACTGCGGAGAAAGTCAGCTTATCCTCGTTGGGGCGCAGGGAGCATAACCTGTTCGAGAGTTTCTCGGGCAGCATAGGCACAGTCCTGTCAACGAGATACACCGATGTCCCCCTGGACTGGGCTTCATCGTCCATCAGCATCCCGGGGCGGACATACCAGGTCACGTCGGCTATGTGCACTCCCACTTCGAAGTTGCCGTTGTCCAGCGTGCGGAAAGAGAGGGCGTCATCGAAGTCCTTGGCGTCAGCGGGGTCTATGGTAAATGTCAGAGTGGCGCGGAAATCCCTTCTTCCTGCGAGGTCTGACCCTCCGATCTCTGCCGGAATGGTCTCAGCCTCCGCTTCAACCGCTTTCTCGAAGCGGTACGGAAGTCCATATTCTGCCAGAATGGCGTGCATCTCGGTGTCATTTTCTCCCGGCATTCCGAGCACGTCCACCAGATGTCCGGTAGGGCAGGCGTCGCCTCTCTTCCAGTAGTCCACCACGGCCGACACTTTCATTCCAGACTCGGCGGCGGGGAACTCATCGAGGTTCGCCACCTGGATGTCGTATGGCATCACCTTGCTCTGCATCAGCACCCATGAGTGTTCTCCTATCGTGTGGAGAATGCCCACAAATGGTTTGCGGGAGCGTACAAGTATCTCTTTCACAGTGCCTTCGCGGCGTGAATGCTCGGTCTTGGCGTGGGTCACAGCCACCAGAACGGTATCTCCGTTGAGCGCGCCGCACATATGGTTTTTCCTGACATAGATGTCATCTTCCTCTCCCGGCACAATGACGAATCCGAATCCCTCGCGGGTCATCTGGACCGTTCCCTCGAACACCGGCAATACTTTCTTTTCCTTGTTTTTTCTTTTCCCTTGCGGCTGCTGCTTTCTGCTGTGATTCTTTCTTGACATATTTTGCTATCTTTGCGCGGTTTTTGAGTGCGAACCTGTCTCGGGTCCAATAACAGGACAAGAATCAGACAGTTCTCAAAACCGTGATTTTGAAATTCGGTCGCAAAATTAGTAAAAAATATCAGATATTATGGACAGAAAAGTACTACTTATGATTCTCGACGGCTGGGGAGAAGGCAGACACGATTGGACAAATGCCATCTACACCCAGGGCACGCCGTACATCGATTCCCTGAGACAGAAGTATCCGTTCGGGCATCTTCAGGCCTGCGGAGAATATGTGGGGCTGCCGGACGGCCAGATGGGCAACTCCGAGGTGGGACACCTCAATCTCGGAGCCGGAAGGGTAGTGTATCAGGATCTTGTCAAGATCAACATAGCCTGCCGCGACCATAAGCTGATGGATAATCCCGAAATCAAGGCCGCCATTGAATATGCCGCAAAGAGCGGAAAGAAACTGCATTTTATGGGTCTTGCCTCAATGGGCGGTGTCCACTCGTCTCTTGCCCATGTGTATGAATTCCTCGCGGAGGCCAGGAACAACGGTCTCGAAAAGGTGTTCGTGCACTGCTTTATGGACGGCCGTGACTGCGACCCGAGAAGCGGAAAGGGCTTTGTGGAGGGTCTGGAAGCGGAGATGGCCAAGACTTGCGGCAAGGTGGCCTCTGTCTGCGGGCGTTTCTATGCTATGGATCGCGACAAGAGATGGGACAGGGTGAAGATGGCTTATGATATGCTCGTCGGCGGCGAGGGCAAAAAGGCCACGTCGGCGGTGCAGGCCATCGAAGAGTCCTATGCCGAGGGAGTTACCGATGAGTTCATCAAGCCTGTCGTAATCACAGACGAGTCAGGCGAGGCTGTCGGCCGCATCGAGGAAGGAGATGCAGTGATTTTCTTCAACTTCAGAAATGACCGCGCACGCGAGCTTACCTCAGTGCTGACCCAGCAGGATATGCCGGAGCAGGGTATGCACACTCTGCCGCTGTACTACTGCTGTATGACTCCTTATGACGCTTCATTCAAGAATGTCCACATCCTGTTTCCAAAGGAGGATGTACACAAGACTCTCGGCGAGGTTGTCTCTAAGGCTGGCAAGCGTCAGCTCAGGATTGCCGAGACCGAGAAATACGCCCACGTGACCTTCTTCTTCAACGGCGGCCGCGAGGCTCAGTTCGAGAATGAGGACCGTATTCTGGTGAATTCCCCGAAAGTGCCGACTTACGATCTGCTGCCGGAGATGAGTGCTCCCGAGATCACTGAGAAACTGGTGGAGGTGCTTAATAGTGGCAAGGAGGATATGATCATTCTCAATTTCGCTAACGGCGATATGGTCGGTCATACGGGAGTCTTCACTTCCATCTGCCGTGCCGTGGCCAAGATTGACCAATGCGTGAAGAAGGTGGTCGAGACGGCCATAGCCAATGACTATGTGGTTCTGCTCACGGCCGACCACGGCAATGCCGACAACGCCGTCAACACGGACGGAACGCCCAACACAGCCCACTCTCTGAATACTGTTCAGTTCGTGGTGATCAACGCCGGCGACTCTGTCGGCAGCGTCCGGGACGGAAAGCTCGCCGATGTGGCTCCTACCATCCTCAAGCTGATGGGCATCCCGCAGCCTGCCGAGATGACCGGCGAAGCTCTGATATAGCCTCTGCCCGTGTTTGACACTCCGATTGTGTCGAGCCTGCGGTAAAATACGGCCACAGACCGCCGCACCGGCGCTTTGTGGCCTTTTTGTTTTCCCTGACTTTGTGGTACATACGCCCCAAACTCCGCGGGCCCTGCTCCGCACCGCCGACCGCATCATCCGCCACCAATGTGACTCTGGGCAAATCGAGGATATCGCTCACGGGAAGTATCGGAAGAAATAGAATTGTCAAGCCCCGAATCTTCAATATCTTTTCATAAATTTGCAACGACATAGGAGGAGACGATTATGACGATTGCTGAAATACAGGAACTTATCCGCAAAGACGAGACCCGGACTCTTGAACTGAAGAAGACCACTGGAGAGCTTAAGGAAGCGATGCACACCGTGTGCGCATTTCTGAACACAGTCGGAGGCCAACTACTTTTCGGCATAACGCCTAACTCTCTGCAAGTTATAGGGCAGCAGGTAACGGACAACACACGACGGGAGATTGCACACGAACTGACCAAGATTGAGCCTGCGGTCTCATTGGATGTGAACTACATTGAATTGGATGGGAAGCCTGACTTCTATGTCATTGTAATTGATGTGCCTATTGACACGAACAGACACCGTCCGTATGTATATGACGGAAGGCCATATTACAGAATCGAAAGCACCACATCCGTGATGCCGCAGTCTATGTACCAGGAACTTCTTATGCAAAGAGATTCACGTAAGATAAAATGGGAGGAGGAAATCGATCCGAAAGCCAGTGTGGACTGTATTGACGAAGAATCCGTAAGGCGGCTTGTCGCCTCCGGCATTCAATCTGGAAGGATTCCGGAGAGTATGCGCATCAAGTCCATTCCGGAAATCCTTGACAAGATGAAATTGAGCGAGAACGGCCAACTCAAGAATGCATCAGTAGCGCTGTTTACCACAGAGGACTACGCTCCCATCCAGCTTCATCTTCGCCTGGCCAGATTCAAGGGGACGAACAAGAGGGAGTTCATAGACAACAGACGCTCGACAGGGAACATATTCCACCTCTACGATGAGGGTATGGCTTTCTTGTTCAAACATCTGAACATATCGGGAACGTTTGTGGACGGTCAGCCGGAGCGCGTTGAGTCTCTGACCATTCCGTACAAAGCCTTGAGGGAGTGTCTTCTGAATAGTCTGGCACATCGCCTGTACGATTCTCCTTCTGGTTTTGTGAGCATAGCGATTTATGATGACAGGGTCGAGATTGAGAATCTTGGGACTCTACCGGTCGGTTTCACTTTGGACGATATGATGAAGCCGCATATCTCGCACGCACAGAATCCGCTCATCGCACAGATTATGTACTATGGGAAATATCTTGAGACCTGGGGCCGAGGCATCGAGCTGATGAACGAGGAATGCGACCTCGCAGGTGTCCCGAAGCCTCAATTTGAAGTATCCGGAGGATGCTTCAAGGCTACTTTCCAGAGGAATGACTATGTTGCTGCCGCTGAGGTGAACGATAGGGGTGAACGAGGGGTGAACGACAGGGGTGAACGAGGGGTGAACGACCTTACTGATACGGAAACAAGAATTCTTGCAATCATCTCCGCCAATCCTTCAGTTTCCGTTTCCAAGATTGCAGAAACATTATCATTATCAAGAAAAAACACACACAAGCATATGGCTGGGCTACAGGAAAAAGGTATCATTGAAAGAGTCGGGCCTAACTTCGGTGGTACTTGGAAGATCAATCGCCAATAAAATTGTGACTATCCGCAAATTCGGGGCTTGCTCTTTTGCGGATTTGGATTAAATGTCTATATTTGCCTTGACTCGTCGGTAGGAACCGGAAGATTTAGAATTGACGCAGGAATCTGTCTCCTTTTCACTCCGGGCACAAATCAGGCGGAATGCATATTAATATACTCTAAAACAAAAGGTTATGAAAATGGGGGGGGGTAACACCCAAAACCATCGCGGCCGCTGCCCTGTCATTGTTGGCGGTAGCCTGCGCAAAGGATCGGCTTGTTGACTCTGACAGGCAGTCCGATGTATCATTTATGATTGAACTGTCGGACATTCCGGCGACCAAAGACATCGCTGACGGTACCACGGCAACGAAACTCTACTATCAGGTCTTCGACAGCGATGGCGCCCCGATCAATGGACTCGGCGTTCAAAGCACCGACCTCGTCGGCAAAAGTGCCGAGGTGAACTTCCAGCTCGTGACGGGACAGACCTACAGCTTCATCTTCTGGGCCCAGACACCGGAGGAAGGCTACTACACTATTGACGGTACCGACGGTCTCAAGAAAATCACCGCCAACTACAGCGGCAAGAACGCCAACGACGAGAATTTCGATGCATTCTTTGCTACGGTCGCGGACAGGAAGATAACCGGTCCGATCTCGGAGACTGTGGCTCTCAAGCGTCCATTCGCCCAGATCAACATCGCGTCCAACGACAAGATCGCAGCCGGCGATGCGACTCAGGAAATCAGCATTACCGGTGCAAAGTCAACTCTGGAGATTGCGAAAATCCCTACCGTATTTTCCCCGCTTGCCGAGATCCAACTCTCAGGTGACACTGAAGACTACATCACTTTCAGCGCGGCTGACGCTCCTGAGGAGAAGCTTGTGGTGGACGGGGTCGAGTATCACTACCTTGTGATGGGTTATGTCTTTGCCCCGGAGGACGGCGCGATTTGTGACATCAAGGCAACGATCACGGTCGGAGACAGGACTGTGGAGCTCGCAAAGTCAAGCACCCCTATCAGACGCAACTGGCGCACCAACATCATCGGCAAGGTGCTGACTTCCAGCGCCGATTTCGAGGTTGTCGTCGATCCTGATCCTGACAGCGACGGTTCTCCTGCCGGCTACAAGGAAGACGGCTATGCGTCATTGCTCCCGACAGGACCGGATATGACAAGCACTGTCGTCAATGTAACCGCCGCAAACGCGCAGTATGTTCTCGACGGAGCCTACGGCAGTATCGACGGCAAGACCATCCATTTCACACAGAGCATCACAGATGTCCTCGTCCTCGGCCGTCCGACGCGATTCGCCGCCAGCAATACCAAATATATGCTCGCGGGATACACCGATGCTGCGGAAGGATATAAGGAGTTTGGTTCAGCCGCTGAACTTGTAGCTTATATGTCTTCGCAAACGTGGACTCCACTACCTTATTATACCCGCGCAGTCAAGAATGTGAAGTTCACTGCCGCAGAGGGTGTCGAGATCGCCGGCGTTTCAGCAGGCTCAGGTCATATTTATGGCTCGACTACGGTACCTGTCTATGATTATGTTCGGGACAACGGTGAGAAAATCTATGATACCAACAAAAGTTACTATCGCGCTTATACTTTCGAGAACATCTCATTTGAGGGCATCAGTTTCCAGAAGAATGCGAACTTCTCAAAGCAAGGGGATGCTGCAGGTCATGCAACAATTGCCGGACTTACTTTCAAAAACTGTAACTTTTTGAAAGGAGAGGATATTACAAGTACAACAGGGACCCGCCTGCGTGTTTATGATGAAGAAGGTTCGGGCGACTCATTCAGGAATATAGTCGTTGAAGGATGCAGTTTTGTCAATTCTTATCAGGGAGTATATGTAAATCACTGCTATGGCTTGACAGTCAAAAACTCTACATTCACAACCACCGGACATAACGCCATCGCGGTACAGACAAACGCCGTGGCAAATTATGGCGCAGTCGTAATCCAGGACAATGTGTTCAGTCAGATTGGAGACCGCATCATCCGCTTCGGGCATATAGGCGCCGACACCCAGATTACAATCACCGGCAACACGGCGACGGACTCAGGTGACGGGGACAATGAAGTGATGAAGGCCGCTTCTCTCGCTGCCGGCATCACATACAATATCAGCGGCAACAACTGGGGCGAAGGCAAAGTGGTAGCCAACGAAGAACTCAAAGATTAGAGGGCACGGGGGATCGTATTCCCCGGCCCTTGGGCCGCTTCGGGTTTATTGCTGCCGTTTTGCCGTGGATGTGTCCTCTGTCGCTGTTCCGACGGCCTCCCACAGCGGCCGGTCGTAGCGTATTCTGATTCTGATGCCAGCTTCCTGATAGTAGTACCTCACGGCGATCTCCTCCTCGATGAACGGGATGATCTCATCCTTCTTCATACGGATGAACTGCTCCTTGTCCATCTCTATATATTTGTCGAGAGCATCAAGCTGCTCCTTGGCTCCCTCGGCGATGCCGTCCTTCTCCAGCTCCGACTTCATCTGGTCGAAAAGCGCCTTGGCTCCGCTGCGGTAGTCGAAAGTCTGGGTCTTGGCATAGTTCACGAAATCCTCGAACTGCGCATCCGTGAAATGGAAGTCATCCACCGGCGGTATGCTCGCGTTCCGGCGCACGAACTCCAACGCGTAACCGTCTATCACTCCGCTATATACCAGAGAGTAAATCAGACGGCTGTACCGCGGGCTGCCGAGCTCGACATCCGGCGTGATTCCGCCACCGTCGCGGACCGTCCTTCCGTGGGCGGTCTTGAACTCGCGGGTGAGGGAGTCCGGAATGGCCCCCACGCTGCCGTCTTCGTTGCGGTGGCTGTAGTCGATGGCCTGCACGCATCTGCCCGATGGAGTGTAATATTTGGCGGTGGTAATTTTCAATTGACCGTTATACACCACCGGCCTCATAGACTGGACCAGACCCTTTCCGTAGCTTCTCTTGCCCATAATCGTCGCCCGGTCCATATCCTGCAGCGCTCCCGCCACAATCTCCGATGAAGACGCGGAACTGCCGTCAATCAGCACCACCAGAGGTATCTCCGTGTCAACCGGCTCCGTCGTGGTGTGATATTCCCGCGTCTCCTCTGACAGCCCTCTGGCGCTGACCACGAGCGAACCCTTCGGCACGAAAAGACTCACGATGTTGATGGCCTCGGCCATCAGTCCGCCGCCGTTGCCCCGGAGGTCGAGAATGAGCCTCTTCATCCCCTGCTTCTTGAGCTTGTGATAGGCATCGCGTATGTCTGCTGATACATTCTCCGTGAAGCCGCTCTGCATAATGTAGCCGGTCGTGTCGTTGAGCATCCCCACATATTCGACATCCGGGAGATGGATTCGTTCGCGCACTATCGTCACCTCGCTGACTTCTCCGGAGCGCACTTTCCTGATCTTGAACTTGACGCTTGTGCCCGGCTTGCCTTTCATCTTCTCGCTCGCCTCCGCGCTTGTCAGCTCGGCGACCGGCTCCCCGTCTATCTCCATTATCTCATCCCCGCAGACCAGCCCGTTCTTCCAGGCCGGAGACCCGTAGTAGGGTTCGTTGATCACCACGTTCTCGCCCTTTTTCTTGTGGATGACTGCCCCGATGCCCCCGTAGGTCTTGGAGAGCATCATCTGGAAGTCGTCGTTCTCCTCTTCCGGGACATAGACCGTATATGGGTCCAGTTCGCCCAGCATAGCATCTATGCCGGCTCTCATAATGCGGCTTGCGTCCAGAGAGTCCACATAGTACAGGCTGAGCTGCTGAAGTATGGAGTTCTCGATCTCCTTCCACTGGCCGAGCTTGAATCCGCTGCTCTGAGCCCTCGCGGCATCTGCCGTCCCGAAAGTCAATGCTGCCGCAGAAATGACTGCAAGCAGTGTCTTTGTCACTTTTTCCATTTGCTATAGCGATTTTTGAACCGGCCTTTCACTTTTCAACAATTGTTCCAAGTGCGGCCATCCCCATTGTCCTTTGCCCTCCGTTATGCTTCCTGTTTATTCTTTGCCTTTCAGGTAGTCCTTGAGCTGCTCCGCCGAGTCCGCGATGAATGCGGGTGCATATTGTGCAAGCACGCTTCTCGCGCAGAAGCCCCAGCTCACCCCGACGGCCTCCACCCCGGCATTCCTGGCAGTCTCCATATCCACCGACGAGTCCCCTATATAGATGACCTTGTCCGCCGTGACGGAGGCCTTTTCCTCTATCAGTCTCACGACGGCAGGGTCCGGCTTTCTCGGCATACCGTCCGTCTGGCCGCAGATCGCCGCGAAGTGCACGGTCGGAAAGAAATGCCCGACAAGGGTCTCTGTGGCGGCCTGATACTTATTGGATGCCACTGCGACGGCTGCCCCCTTCCCGCTGAGCCACTCCAGGACGTCGACCATCCCCGGATAAGGCTGCGTCAGGTCGTGGAGATGCCGGTTGTAGTAGTTCTTGAACTCCGGAAGCAGAGACTCCGCCTCGTCCTTATGTCCCTCGGGCAGAGCCCTTTCCATCAGTTTCCCGATGCCGTTTCCGACAAAGGAGTAGTAGGATTCCAGGGGATGGACCGGGTAGCCCGCCCATTCGAGGGTATGGTTGCCGGCGGCGCAGAGGTCCGCCATGGTGTCAAGCAGGGTGCCGTCCAGGTCGAATATGAAAAGTCTGTCGTTCATCGAAGTTTCTCCGTTATTGAGGTGCAAAAATACTAAAACTACTCAAGAAAATGGTTAATTTTGCCCGATTGAAAAGTTCGGAGAGAGTATGAAACTGGTTTTTGCGACGGGCAACAGGGGGAAACTCCGTGAAGCGATGGAGATTCTGGGCTCTGAGTATGAATTGCTCAGTCCGGCCGATCTCGGTATCAGCGGTGAGGCGGAGGAGACGGGCGACACTTTTGCCGAGAACTCGTACCTCAAGGCCAAGTACCTGTGGGACAGGATTTTTCCTGCCGGAGAATCTGATCCTGTCAGGGAATGTGATCCTGCCGGGGAATCTGCCATCGACGGGGTCATCGCTGACGATTCGGGGCTTGAAGTCGAGGCTTTGGGCGGCGCGCCGGGCATCTATTCCGCACGCTATGCCGGCGATGCGCACGATTTCAACGCCAATACCGTGAAGCTCCTTTCCGCCCTGAGGGAAGTCGGTGCGGAGACGCCGGAAAGCCGTTCGGGGAGGTTCCGCTGTATCGTGACGCTGCTTCTCGCTGACGGCGAACCTCATTATTTCAGCGGTGATGTCACCGGGCATATCGCCCTGTCTCCCGCAGGATGCGGAGGCTTCGGCTATGATCCGGTCTTCATCCCCTCTGACGATGAACTCGCTGCGGTGGGAGAGGACGCCCTGTCGGAGTGGGGAGGCAGGACGCTGGCGGAGATCCCGGAGGAGCTCAAGAACCGCATCTCCCACAGATACAAGGCTTTGATGGCTATGTCGGAGGCTCTCAGCGCTTCTTCTTTCTGAGATCGTTGCTGATCTTGATTCCGAAGATGATCCCGCTCATTATGGTCGTGAGGCCATTGGTGATGCCAACGGGATAGTTTCCCGTCATAAAGCCGTTGATGCTGAACAGGATGGAGCCGATGCCCATCAGTAGAAACGTGCCCAGTGCGATGTCATCGGTGGAGCGTGTCCGGATGGTCTGTACGGTCTGTGGAAGATAGCCCAGAAGAAGGCAGATGCTGGCGGTGTATCCTATGATGTTCGCGTAATCCATAAATTGTATGTTTTGAAGCCTGCGGCTGATAATGTTTACCTGCCGGGGTCGGCAAAGTTACATAAAATAATGAAAACAGCTACCGAACTGATAGTTCTTAACACTACGAAGTATGGCGAGAAGTCTCTTGTGGTCCATTGCCTCAGCCGGGATTTCGGTCGCAGGAGCTTTTTCGTCCGTTCCGCCCCGCCGGTCTCTTCGCTGTTCAGCCCTATGGCGATTCTGGAGGGAAATGTGGTGGAACTCCCTCATCTCCACGGAACTATGCCCTCGCTGACCTCCCTTTCCCGCAGGGTCAATCTGCCCCGTACCAGAGGCAATCTCTACAAGTCCTCCATCACTCTCTTTATGGCGGAGGTTCTTTTTCGGGCAATCCCGGAGGGGGTGACCGGGGATGGACTTTACGACTGGTGCGTGTCTCAGATAATGCTTCTGGAAGCTCTGGACAAGGATGTCGGCAACTTCCCGCTGCTCTTTCTGCTGGAGCTGACTGTGGGCATAGGCTTCCGCCCCGAGTTCCGTGACATCGCTCCTTTCGTGCCTGAAAATCTGCATCCCGAGATGCGCAGACTGATGTCGCTGCCTTTTGCCGAGGCTATGCTTGTGCCTCTGTCCGGCAGTTCGCGCAATTCTCTTTCCGACGCGGTGCTGCGCTACATCGAAGTGCAGCTGGATGCGGCGCTTAATATAAGGTCGCTGGCTGTTCTGCGTGAGCTTATGAGCAGCATATAGACCGCCGAAAAAGCGGATTTCAGCGGCCTATTGAGTCAAGTTGCAAAAGCGGATTGCTGCGTTACTTACTGATGCAGCGGACGAAATAAGTGTTGAGGTTGTTCCTGGTTTGAGCTATCTCTATGCGGTATTCATTGACCGAAAGGTAGTACATAGTCCCTGTACCCGACTCACTGTCCCCCGTAGCCCAGTATAGACCTATGTTCGTGGAGGCCGACTCTGCGGGGAGGAACACAGCCGGGACAGAGACGGAATACTCCTGACTGCCGGAGAGCCAGCGGCCCGGCGTACCATTCTCGTTTGTCCAGTCTGAAGAATTCGCGCCCAATGAAGCCGCTTCGTCCCGGGTCGGAAGCCTCCATCCTTCCGGACAGGCCGATTGGGCATCCTTGAAAGTGTAGAGAGTGCCGTAGCGGTTGTCAAGGCTTGCCCCCTCGTTGAACTGCTTCCAGGTCTTGCCGTCTATCACGGTGCTGAGGGATGCATAGTTGTCGTCGGCCTCGGCCGGTTTGTCACAGCCGGCCAGTGCGAGCGTCGCCGAAGCCAGCAGAATAAAAATCATTGAATTGAGGTTCATATCGTTATAGGTTGTTAAAGTGCCATATTTCCGAAATTCAGAGCGCTGAAGCGTAATGAAGAGTACTTGGGAACACTATCCGATCAGGGCTATAATCTGTCCCTTGACCACTTTCTCTCCCTGCCGCGCCATAGTGGCCAGCACTTTTCCGTCCACGGCCGGTGTCACTTCCTCCATTCCATAGAAGGTCTGGACATAGCCCAGCACGGTCTCCTTGCCCACGGCAGTCCCCACGGCAGGAGCGGCGGACTTGTCCACCACATCCACTTCCCACAGCAGCTGCCCCTTCGCCGGAGCCTGCACTACGGTCGCCCCCGGATACTTCGCCATAAGAGCGTCAATGTCGAACTCCGGGACTTCCACCACCTTGCGGCTGATCACCACAGGCGCTCCCGCAGA
The DNA here is from genome assembly GCA_963640185.1 of Lachnospiraceae bacterium. Classification (GTDB taxonomy): domain Bacteria; phylum Bacteroidota; class Bacteroidia; order Bacteroidales; family UBA932; genus Cryptobacteroides. The sequence continues at coordinate 100,043 of CAVHXU010000026.1, forward strand.
GGCTTTTCTGGCCTCCAGATCTTCGTTGAAACGCTTCTTCGCCACTCCGCTGCGGTAGTCGCGATACTGTCTCTCGTGCATCGCGAACTCGAACAGCTCCTCCTGATCCTGCCCCTCGTCCCAGCCTTCCGCCTTCATCATCTCGCGGTAATGCGGAAGCGCGTCCGGGAAAGCATCCTGAGGATTGCCCCCGTAGAACTCATATCCCTTCGCCTTGGCGAGACTGACTATCTCTTCGTCAAGTGCTCCCGGCAGCCGGCCCATCTTGCCTGTAATCATATTCCAGGTGTCCTTGTCGATGGAGTGCCAGCGCGGCTTGCCTTTCAGACAGTCAAGCAGATTCATCAGCGCTGTGTTCTTCACATACTGGCTGAACGGAGTGACCAGAGGCGGGTAGCCCAGACGCGGCCACACATATTCCACTTCTTCGAACAGCTTGACCATCAGAGAGTCAAGCGACATCTCCGCTTTGCCCTGCGACTTCAGAGAAGCATTGATCGCCGACTGGAAGCCTTTCAGATCCGCCATCATCGACCCCATCATTCCCCCCGGCAGGCCGCAGCCCACAAGAAGCGAAGTCATCCGCGAGTTGTTGGGGTCTATCCAGTAGCCGAGAAAATCGTCTATGAAGCTCTGGGTCAGGGATCTGACCTCCATATAGGCATCCATATCCAGGTCTTTCACACTGAATCCGTCCGCCTTGAGCATCTCGCGTATCGTGATCACGTCGGGATGCACCTTGCCCCAGGACAGCGGCTCCACTGCCACATCCAGACAGTCCGCTCCCGCGCGGGCCACTTCGAGCATAGAGGCCACCGAGAAGCCAGGGCCCGTATGTCCGTGATATTGAATGAATATGTGAGGATATGCCGTCTTGATGGCAGTGACGAGGGCGGCGAGAAAACTCGGTCTGCCGATGCCGGCCATATCTTTCAGGCAGATCTCGTCGCAGCCGTATTCCACCACCTTGTCCACCACACCCATATAGTACTCGACCGTGTGCACGGGGGAGTGGGTGATCGACAGCGCCACTTGGGATGTCATTCCCGCTTTTTTAGCGTATTCGACGCTCAGCCGCAGATTGCGGTGGTCATTGAGACCGCAGAATGACCTCGCTATGTCGGTGCCCTGAGCCTTCTTGACCTTGAACATCAGTTCTCTGACATCTGCCGGTACGGGGTTCATCCTCAGTGCGTTGAGCCCCCTCTCAAGCATCTGCGTCCGGATGCCGGCCTTGTGGAACGGGGCGGTCCAGCGTCTGACGGCTGCGTTGGGATTCTCCCCGAACAGGAGATTCACCTGCTCGAAAGCTCCGCCGTTGGTCTCCACCCTGTCGAAGCAGCCCATATCTATGATCGGGCCGGCGACTTTCTCCAATTGCTCCACCCTCGGCACATATTTCCCCGAGGACTGCCACATATCCCTGTAAACCAACGCGAGTTTTATCTCTCTCTTGTTCATTGACGAAAGTTTTTTTTGCTGAAAACAATATTTTTTCTACCTTTGCATTCCCAAACCGATATGGTACCTGTAGTTCAGTTGGTTAGAGCGTCAGATTGTGGTTCTGAATGTCGTGGGTTCGAATCCCACCAGGTACCCTAAAGAGAGGTTGACCAAAAGATTTTGGTCAACCTCTCTTTGGTTTCCCAACCCCCAGTCACTATCGTGACTGCCCCTCCTTTTTTGTCCCATTTGTTTGTTCAAGTCGATTCGCTCCTGCCGGCGGCCGGATTTGAAGCCGCACCGGGCCCCGGTGTCAGAATAGCGGTATGGTTTTCCGGGGAGCGAAAGACCCTTTCACGGACTCCGTCACGATTCCGCCCGTCTCCCCGCCGTCGCCGCCTGTTTCCGGGTCAACACCGGGCTCCACAGGACCGTCATCGTCCCATTCGGCATAGATGTGATAGGTGGTATAGGCCTTATAGTCGATGTCCTCCAGCGAGAAGCTCAGGTAATAGCCCAGTGAGACGAAGTCAGAGGCCGTCTCCTCGGTCGGCACATCTCCTCCGGCATTGTGTCTGAGATAGAAAATCATCCCGCCGTCAGTGTCGTTCTGTTCTTCGTCGAAAATCAGGCTGAAACTGTGAGAATCGGAATGGGCTTTCCTCGCCTTGACAGATGCCAGCACGTTGACATAGCCGCCCGACACCCAGGTGTTGTGCACCTTCGTCGAATCGAGGCCGTAGTCGCGGCGGTATTGTATCTCTCCGGTCTTGAGAGTGTTGCCCGCGAGCATCCCCACATAGCCTGTGAGCTTGATATTGTATTCGTTGTCCGCGTCGAGCGTCTTGAGGATGTCGCAGATGAACACGATACGGCTGTAGGGCTTGATGCTCCCCTCGCAGCTTCGTTCGGTGATGTGCAGAACCATCCCGTTGTCCGCATAGATTACGGTGGTGTCCCTCTCTCCGGTGGCCGCATCGTCCTTGAGCGTGCCGACATACTCCCAGCCCTTGACGCTTTCAATGCCGTTCTTGAGACACGAATCGAGGCAGAGCACAGACACTGCCGCCGTCAAAACTAATAGCAATTTTCTTTTCATCCCTATACTTAAAGTTTGTTTTCTAATCTTGTTTTGCTGTCTAATTCTGTTTCGCTTCCTGCGCCAGTACCGCGCCACCTGTGCCGCACCCCTGTACCGCGCCACTTGTCCTAAGCCCGGCCCCGTCGTCAGCCCGTGCTCCGCAGAGGCTATTCAAGGCTGCGGCGCTTTCCGGTCGGGTGTCCCACTATCTGTATCTCGACCGAGTCCACCTTGAATCCCCTGAAGCGCTTCCTACGCAGCCTCGCCCTGAGCGCCTCCAGAAGTTCGTCGTCGGCCACATCCCGGAAACAGTGGTTCACGCTGTCGTAGAAATGGATGTGGTCGCCGGTGTTGACATCGAAATACATCTTGTTGTTGGAGCTGGTACGGTGGCTGTACACCCCCATCTCGGCAAGGCTTGTGAGAGTGTTGTACACCGATGCGATGGTCACGTCCGCAAGCGCCCTCTTCGAAATGAATCCGGCCACCATATCCGCGCTGGCGTGTCCGAGTTCGAGCATAGCGCTGTGGACAGCAATCCTTTGAGGGGTCGCCTTGAGCGAATTGCTGCGGAGGAAATCCGTGAATTCGGTCATATTCAAACACTTTTTCCCGGCCATAATCTGCAAATTTAAGTAAATGCCCGATACATTTGCCAATCTTAGGCGGAAATTTCTTACTTTTGCAGTCTGTACAAACGGAACCGCATTATGACATCGACCAAGTGCCTCATCATAGGAGGCGGCCCCGCAGGATACACTGCGGCCATCTACGCCTCCAGAGCCAATCTCTCGCCGCTGCTTCTCGAAGGGATGCAGCCCGGAGGCCAGCTTACCACCACCACTCTGGTGGAGAACTACCCCGGATTCGAGAATGGCATAGACGGCACGGAACTGATGACGGCGATGAGGGCTCAGGCGTTGAGGCTCGGCGCGGAGATCCGGAGCGGTCTCGCGGCATCGGCCGACTTGTCCTCCAGACCATTCAAGGTGACTACGGACGCCGGGGAAAGCATCGAGGCCGAGACCGTCATCATCGCCACCGGAGCTACGGCCAAGTATCTGGGACTGCCCTCGGAGGAGAAGTTCCGGGGAATGGGCGTGTCAGCCTGCGCCACCTGCGACGGGTTCTTCTATCGCGGCAAGACGGTTGCGGTAGTCGGGGGCGGAGACACTGCCTGCGAGGAGGCCGTCTATCTTGCGGGCCTCTGCCGGAAAGTGTATATGATTGTGCGCAGGGATGTGCTGAGAGCTTCCACGGCTATGCAGAAGAAGGTGTCCGGCACGGAAAACATCGAAATACTGTGGAACTGCAACACCGACGAGGTGCTCGGGGACGTGATGGGCGTGAACGGAGTCAGGCTCAGGAGAAAGGATGGTGAAGTTTTTGATATTGATGTGGACGGCTTTTTCCTCGCCATCGGCCACCATCCCAACTCTGAGATGTTTTCAAAGTGGGTGTCCGTTGACAGTCAGGGATATATCCTCACTGACGGCAAGTCTTCGCGTACCGATGTGCCGGGGGTCTTTGCCGCAGGCGACGTGCAGGATCCGACCTACCGTCAGGCGGTGAATGCCGCGGCCTCGGGATGCAGAGCCGCTTTGGATGCTGAAAAATTTTTGAAGGAATAAAGTTTTCAAGATGAGATATCTACGTCTGATTTTGCCGGCAGTTCTCGCACTGGGCGCTGTCCTCTCGTGCAAATCCCAGTATGAGGCGCTTCTGAACAGCAACGACGCCGACGCCAAATACGCTGCCGCGTTCGAGTATTTCAACAACCGCAAATACAACAAGGCGGCCGCTCTTTTCGAGAGCCTTTCCGTGCTGACCGACGGCACCGAACGCGACGACACCGTCAAGTATTACTGGGGTCTGAGCAACTACAAGTTCAAAGACTACTACACTGCCGAGACCAATTTCCAGAAGTTCGTGGACAGCTATCCGCGCAGCCCTTTCACTCCTGAGGCCCGCTTCCTGAGAATAGACTGCCTGTACCGCTCCACCCTGCGCTATGAGCTTGACCAGGCTCCGACCTACACGGCCATCTCGGCCATAGGCGAGTATGTCAGCGAGTTCCCGGAGAACGCCCATCTGGACGAATGCAAGGCTATGCTCGATGACCTGAACGGGCGTCTCGACAGGAAAGCTTTCGAGGGGGCGAAACTTTATTACAGGATGGAGGATTACCTCGCCTCCCGCGTCGCTTTCCGCAACATCCTCAAGGACGATGCGGACAATATGTACCGCGAGGACATTCTCTACTATATGGCTATGTCCTCATACAAGTATGCCAACCTGAGCGTCGCTGCCCGGCAGAAGGAGCGCTATATGACTTTCGTCGACGACTATCTCAATTTCATCAGCGAATATCCCGACTCGGAGCACAGAAAGGAGCTGGACAACCTGCACGACAAGGTGCAGAGATTTCTGGAGAAGAAAAAATAATTGAAACAAAGCGCGGGCGGGGACAGTATATAAGAGTGTAGAAAATTATTATCCGATACTATGATTGATACTAAGAAAGTGCCTAAAAACACGATTACGAGAGACCTCTGCGACCTCGCGGCCCCTACGGGCAACATCTATGAAACTGTAGTGATCCTGTCAAAGAGAGCCAACCAGATCTCCACTCAGGAGAAGAAGGAGCTTTCCAAGAAGCTGGAGGCTTTCAAGAACGAGCGCGACACTATGGAGGAGGTCTTCGAGAACCGTGAACAGATAGAGATTTCCAAGTATTTCGAGAAGCAGCCGAAGCCGGGCCTTGTGGCCATCTACGAGTTCGAGCACAACGAAATCAACTATCGCAAGGCTGCCAAGGACGAAGATTAGCCGGATTATGAAGTATGCTCAGTCTGCTGGAGGTTAGAAACTATGTGCTCATAGACTCTCTGAAAATCGCTTTTCCGGAGGGTCTTGTCATCATTTCCGGCCAGACCGGAGCAGGCAAGTCCATACTTCTGGGTGCTCTGTCCCTTCTGATGGGGGCGAAGGCTGACGCCTCGCTCATATCCGAAGGGGCGGATTCTTGTGTGGTGGAGGGGGAGTTCAGTTCTCCCGATCCCGCACTCAAGGCCATAGTGGAGGATGCCGGAGCGGAATGGACGGACGGATCGCTGATTCTCCGCAGAGTGGTGTCCGCCTCGGGGCGTTCAAGGGCTTTCGTGAACGACTGTCCTTTCCCCGTGGGGTCGCTTCCGGCTCTCTGCGCCCGTCTCATCGACATCCATTCCCAGCATCAGACGCTGCAACTCTTCTCGCCAGGCTACCAGATCGAGCTTCTGGATCATTTCGCGGGCTGTACGGAGTTGAGGCACGAGTACTCGGGGCGCTATGCCGAGCTGCAGGCTCTGCGGAAGAGCCTCGCCTCGTTGAATGCTGAAGCCGAGACTCTCGGTAAGGAAAGGGAGTTCAACTCGGCACAGCTCGCTCAGCTTGTTTCCGCGGGTCTGAGAGATGGAGAGGTGGAGGAGCTGGAGGAGGAACATTCCAGGCTTTCACACGCTGAGGAGATACGCCAGCTGCTTTCGGAGGCGGACGGAGCTCTCAATCCTCCCGGCGAGGACTATCCTTCCGCGACCACTTCGCTCAAGGAAGCGTCGAGGGCTTTGGAAAAGCTTGCCGCTTTCATCCCCTCGTGCGCGGAGCTGAGCGGCAGACTCGATTCGGCCCGTCTGGAGGTCAGCGACATCAATGACGAGATTGAGTCCCTGGCTTCCGGTGTGGAGGCCTCCCCGGAGAGACTCTCGCAGGTCGAGAGCCGTATGTCGCTGCTCTATGACCTGATGGCTAAGCACGGCTGCTCCGGCATCGCAGAACTCATTGCCGTCCGCGACCGCTATGCTTCGCTTGTCTCGGATACGGATTCCCTGTCTGAGCGTATCGCGGAGGCGGAAAAAGCCGTCGGAGAGTGTCAGGAACGCCTGTCGGAAACAGGCAGGTCGCTCACAGCCGCCCGCAGGGCCGCATCGGAGGCTTTCTCATCTTCGGTGCAGAAGATGCTTCGCTCCCTGGAGTTGCCGTCCGCCGTGTTCAGGACGGAGATATCCGCCGCCAGGCCGTCCGCCGCCGGTGAGGACAGTGTCAGCTTCCTGTTCAGCTCCACCGGCAGGAACGCCGTACCGCTCGCTTCCTGCGCATCCGGAGGCGAGATGTCCCGCATAATGCTCTGTCTCAAGGCTATGATGGCACGTTTCGTGGCTATGCCCACTATGATTTTCGACGAGATAGACACCGGAGTCTCGGGCAGCGCCGCCGACAGGATGGGCTCTATGATATGTTCAATGGGGGAGGATATGCAGGTGTTCGCAATCACGCATCTGCCGCAGGTCGCCGCCAAGGGCAATGCCCATTATCTCGTTTCCAAGACTACCGGTCCCGACGGCAGGGTAGTGTCCTCGATTTCCCGTCTGGGGGCGGAGGAGCGCGTGGCCGAAATCGCCAGAATGCTCAGCGGCTCCACGGTCACGGAAGCGGCCATTGCCAACGCCCGCGAACTTCTGGGGCAATCTATTTCCTCGTGATGCTGTAGCCGGTCTCATAGACCACTCTCCTCACGCCTGCGTTCTCCGCTCCGCCGGCCGCTTCGCCGTCTCCGGATGATGCGGGAGCCGGGAAATCGAACGATGCCTGCAGCATATCCCTCTTGCATTCCGGCAGCATAGCCGGCCAGCCGTCGCCATATTCAGCGCAGAGCTGCATAAAGTAGAGTGCCACGTCGTAGCCCTGGAATGCGTACTGGGTAGGCTCGGTCTTGAACAGAGCCCTGTACCGCTTTATGAACTGCATCACCTCCGGAGAGTCATAGTCGATGTAATAAGGCAGGCACACGTGCATATTGGCATTGTGGAAGTTCTCCACCTCTATGGTGTCGAATGAGCGGAACTTCGACTGTCCGTACAGGACAACCCGGAACTCCTCGTGGATGAGCAGGTTGAGGTTGCGCAGCACATCGTTGACAAAAGCCTCGCTTTCGGAGCAGATCACCACCCTTGTCGTGCCTTCCGCGCTCATCGCCGGCCTCAGGCTGTCTATGATTTTCCTGCCCTCAAGGATGCTGTAGGAAATCTCCCTGCCGTCGATGCCGGTCTCAGCGACCGCCTTTTTCAGGAGCTTCACGTTTGCGGGCACGGAGGAAGTCTTTTCCGAGATTATCAGCAGCTTGTCCCCGCCGGTCATATCTTCCTTGAGCCAGCTGCACAGATCCCTGTACTGAGCCTCGTAGGAGGATGGAGCCTGTATGAGGGTGGGATGTGAGGCGAGCAGCGAGGCCGCTTTCTGGTCGAGAGGAGATACTATATACGGTGAGCAGCCAGCGGAGGTATATACGGCTGCGATGTCGGCTGAAGACACCGGCCCTATGATGACATCGCTTTCGCGGTACAGTTTCTTGCTGATGTTCGCAGGCTTCTCGGCGCTTATGTCCTTGACCTCCAGATTGACATTGACACCGTTCATCCCCATTTCCCTCGCTGCGAGCAGCACGCCGCAGTAGAAGTCGAAGTTGCCCGTGCCCGGCTTGTCGCTTCCCGCCTTGAGCGGCAGCAGCAGAGCCACGTTCAGGCTGTTTTTCGCAGTGAAAGTCCCCCGTTCGCTGTCGCCGGACGCCTGTTCTTCACCTCCGGCTTCCGTGCTCTCCGTGTCCGGGGCGGATTCGCCAGCACTGTCAGCAGCGACATAGGAGTCTCCGTGTTCCGGTATTATGAGTTTCTGTCGCGATTTCAGTTCGCGGCTCTTGAGATTGTTGGCGCGGATGATGGCATCTGCGCTTACTCCGTATTTCTCCGCTATGCTCTCGATGTCCTCATACCATCTGACCGTATGTGTCATTGAAGGATGGCCCGGGTCTGCCGAGGCTTTCCCGTTGTCGTCTGGGCGGACGCCGCTTCCCGGCTCATTCCCGGTGCTGACTCCGGTGCCGCCTCCCGCCGCGTAGGCATTTTCACCCGACACCCCGGCGTTCACTCCCGATGCAGAGGCATGTTCACCCGCAGATCCGGCGTTTCTGTCCGCCGCGGCTTCCGGTGAAGGGATGATGATTATGGAATTTTTCTTAAGGCCGTTTTCCCTGAGTCCGGGATTGAAGGCATAGATGTCTTCGACGCTGACATTGTATGCCTTGCTTATGGAATACAGCGTCTGCTTCTCCAGCACGATGTGCGTATAGCAGATCTTCCCGTCCACCTTGACTTTCTCTTTCGACACCGTAACGGGCGGCGCGACATAGTCCTGACCCGCAGCGGGCGGACATACACACAATACGGCGGCAATAACGGCCGCAGCGGCCAGATATCTTGTCAATTCCCTCATAGTCGTCCTTATAGTGGGCGGAAGCCCTTCAATCAGATGCCTTTCCCGGCAAAGTTAAGCAAATTATCCGCAAACCTGCTCCAGGACAGCCGTTCTTTCTCCCGCCGTATGTTGGCGATGAATTCTTCCTTCAGCCCCGGATTGGCGAAGTAGCGCAGAATCTCCCTGCGGATCGTCTCCGGCTCGGCCTTTTCGGCCACGATTCCAGTGCCCCTGTCGCCGATGGTCTCCTTCAGGCCTCCGGTGTCGGTCACCACCATAGGCACCTCGAAATGGTATGACACCGAGCTTATGCCGCTCTGGGTCGCGCTCCGATAGGGGAGGACGGTGAGATCCGCCGCGGAAAAATAGAGAGCCACCTCGGAGTCCCTTATATATTCGAGGGTGCAGTGGATCCTCTCTGCCGCCCCGGGAATGGAATCGATGATCTTCCGATACCCCGCAAAGCTGCCGTACGGCTCGCCCGCGACAATCAGCTGATAGTCCTCCGGCAGGCCTGCAAAGGCCTCAAGCAGTATGTCCAGACCCTTGTATTCCCGGATAAGTCCGAAAAAGAGGATGTTGTGCCTGCCCGGCTGCAGCCCGAGCCTCCGTTCCGCCTCCCGGCGCGGAAGCGCTTTCCCGAAGTGGGAGTAGAGCGGATGCTGGATGACGGTGTAGCGGGCATCCGGCTTGATGCGGAGCAGGTCTTTCGACACGGCCTCGCACAGGCAGACACAGCCGTCCGATCCGCCCAGAAAATACTTGGTGAGAGGCCTGTCGAAGAAATGCGGTTCGTGCGGAATCACATTGTCCAGAATGGAAATCACCCGGCAGCGGCCTCTCATCCTGCGGCATACATAACCCAGCGACGGGGCGAGATAGGACATCCAGTAACGCACTATGAGCAGGTCCGGCCCCCATTTCTCTATCGCTCTCAGAGTCCTGACATAGGACAACGGATTGGCCGTGTCCAACAGGGATACGCTCTCTATCGGCACGGCCTCGTCTTCTTCCGTCACATACTGTGTCTTTCCCGGAAAGAGGAACTCGGGATACTGTCGGCTGAAATTGAACGCCTTGACATCGTTCCCCCGGCTCAGTTCGTTGAAAAGGCAGGCGTTGAACTGGGCGATCCCTCCTCTGTAGGGGTAGAAACAGGACAGTATGGCTATTTTCAAGTCGCTCTCCGGATTACTCTGATTTGCTGTTGCGGGTCTTGATGTACTCCTCGTTCAGCCCTGCGACAATCTCCTCCGTTATGTCCAGAGACGGATCGGCCACGATGACCGGCGCACCGCCCTGGTTGGTGAGAATCATAGCGAACTCCTTGTCCTCGTTGTACTTGTCCACGAAAGTCTTGATGGCGTCACCCAGCTGGTTCATCATCACCATCTGCTCTTCCTGCATCTCGTTCTGCTTCTGCTGCACATACTGGTTGAACTCGTTTTCCTGCTTCTGGATCTCGAGAGCCTTCTGCTCGGCCACGGAACGGGTGTAGAGGCCTTTCTGCATCTTGTCCTGATACTCCTGTGCGGCCTTTTCCAGCTTTTTCTGTTTGCGGGTTATCTCTTTCTGGATATTTTCTCCCTTGGCCTGAACCACGGCGCTCTTGTCACTCGCCATATCGTATCTCTGGAGGACTTCATCGAGGTTGAAATAAACGATGTCGCCTTTCGTGGCAGTGATTTCAGTGCTCTCTCCTGCCGCAGTCTCGGCTTTGTCATTGTCGGCGCAGAAATGGAGGACACCGAAAACCACTGCTGCAACGATTGCAACGATGCTCAGTGCGAGAGAAATAATTTCAGTCTTTTTCATTTTTTGAAATGTTTGTGTTTATTTTTTGTGTTGTTTGTACGAATTATGCCATTCCTATAATGTTAATCCTACAAATATAGAATCTGTTTGAGTCTTTTCCAAGAATATTTGCAGATGTTCGCGCTTCGGGCCCCTTACCGGCAGGTGTTCCCGGAGGAGTCACCCTACGGCCTCCGTAGCGGCGAGATACGCCTTGACGGTGTTTTCAAGCCCCATATAGAGCGCATCGCAGATGATGGCGTGCCCGATCGACACTTCGTCGGTCTGCGGAATGCAGCGCAGGTAGTGGGCGAGATTGTCCAGATTCAGGTCGTGCCCGGCGTTCAGCCCCAGACCGCATCCGAGCGCCCTCTCCGCAGTCGCCACGAACGGCTCCACGGCCTTGTCCGGCGATTCTGCGAACACCCTCGCATACGACTCCGTGTAAAGCTCCACTCTGTCGCAGCCGCATTCCGCCGCGCCCTCGGCCATTTCGGGAACAGGGTCAATGAAGATGGAAGTGCGGATGCCGAGGCTTCTGAACTCCCGGCACACCTCCGTCAGGAACGCCCTGTTCCTGACCGTGTCCCATCCGGCATTGGACGTGATCGCGTCGGCGGCGTCGGGAACGAGGGTCACCTGATCCGGAACCACCTCGCTAACAAGCGCGACGAACGACGGCACGGGATTGCCCTCGATGTTGAATTCCTGCCCCGGAATGGCTCCGATGAGCGGGCGTATCTCCCTGACGTCGGAGTACCTGATGTGCCTCCCGTCCGGGCGTGGGTGCACCGTAATGCCCTCAGCTCCAAAGCGCACGCAGTCGAGAGCCGCTTTGGTGACATCCGGCAGATTGCCTCCCCGGGCATTGCGGAGCGTGGCGAACTTATTTATGTTGACACTCAGTCTGGTCATTAATACTCGTTTTTAAGTCGTGCAAAATTATGCATATTTTACAAATTTATAGTTAATTTTGGGGATTGTTATGAAACTGGGGGTATATTTCAGAAATGGCGGACTGCTCGGGGAGGCGTCGGTGCGCGGCCTGCTGACGGAGCTGTCGGAGGCCGGGATGGAGACATTTCTCATCGACGCGGATGATGCCGGAGATGAGGCTGCGGAGCTGTATGCCGGGCTGGATATGATCCTATCCATCGGCGGCGACGGCACGTTCCTGTCCGCAGCCAAGTCGGTGGCGTCAGTCGGGATTCCCGTCCTCGGAGTAAATCTGGGGCGACTCGGTTTCCTGTCGGAGAACCGCCCCGAGGATGTGGCCGGAGCTCTGACGAGCGGGGGCTATTCCATAGAGGACAGGTCTATGCTCCGGGCTGTTTACCGTGCGGACTCCGCAGTGGAGGAAGTCTTCGCCCTCAATGAGATCTCGGTCCACCGCTCCGCAGCCGCAATGCTGGGCGTTGACCTGAGCGTTGACGGAGCCTCCCTCCCCACCTATTGGGCCGACGGACTGCTGGTCGCGACATCTTCCGGCTCCACGGCCTACTCGCTCAGCGCCGGCGGACCGATTGCTCTGCCTGATTCAAAAGTGCTGATAATCACTCCTATAGCTCCTCACAACCTCAATGTCCGTCCTCTGGTCGTCCCGGACAGTTCGGAGATCAGGATGAGTTTCCGCTCCCGTGACCCCAAAGTGGTGTTCACGGCGGACAACCGGACGCTTGACCTGCCGGCGGAGGCCTCCGTCTCCGTGTCGCTGGCACAGTTTTCGCTCAAAAGGGTCCGGCTCGACAGATCCAGCTTTATCAACGCCCTCATAGCCAAGCTTCATTGGGGGGACGATGTCAGAAACAGCAAGTAACAAATATGGATGACAAGACGAGACCGGTCCACGTGTCGATAATCATGGACGGCAACGGCCGCTGGGCGAGGGAACGCGGCAAGGAACGCATCTACGGCCACTACGAGGGCGTGGAGTCTGTCCGCGCCTGCTGCGAGGCTGCCGTCGAGGAGGGCATAAGCTATCTGTCCCTCTACGCCTTTTCCGAAGAGAACTGGAACCGTCCGGCCGATGAGGTGCACGGGCTTATGGCTCTGATGGCCAAATGTATGGAGAACGAGCTTCCGACATTCCGGAAAAACGGCATCAGGTTCGTCGTGCTGGGCAACCGGGCGCGTCTGTCCGAGGAACTGAACCGCTCCATAGACTACTGTATGGCCGAGACCCGGGGCTACGGGACGATGACGCTGATTCTGTTCATCTCCTACAGCGGGAAATGGGACATAGCCCAGGCCGTCAGGAAAATAGTCTCCGAGCAGGGTGTCACTCTGGACAAGATTGATGAAAGCGTCATCGCCTCTCATTTGGTGACAGCCGGCATTCCCGACCCCGACCTCATAGTACGGACTTCCGGTGAGCAGCGCTTCAGCAACTATCTGCTCTGGCAGTCAGCCTATTCCGAGCTGTATTTCACCGGCACGCTCTGGCCGGACTTCCGCAAGGACGAATTCAGGGAGGCTCTCGCCGCATTCGCAAAAAGGGACAGGAGATACGGGAAAGTCAAATAATTGTTATATTTGCACATTTGTTAACGAATTTGAAAATGAGAATTTGTCGAAAGTTCTGCCTCTGCCTTCTCCTGTTGCTGCCGCTGGCGGCTCTCGCTCAGACCGAAGGCGTGGTGGTCGACTACAACAATCCTAAAAAATATACGGTCGGAGGAGTGTCCGTCTCGGGCAACAGCTATTTCAGCCAGGATCAGATACTCCAGATATCCGGACTGCGTGAGGGGATGGAGATTACGGTGCCGAGCGAGGAGGTGTCATCCATTGTCAACCGCCTGTGGCTCCAGCGCTATTTCGAGGATGTGGCCGTGGTGGTGGACCATCTTTCACCGGGCCGTGACACCGCCTATTTTCAGATTCAGATCACCGAGCGTCCGAGGGTGTCGCGCTGGACTTTCAGCGGCATCAAGAGCGGCGACCAGAAAGAGCTTCAGGAGAGGCTGAACCTCAAGAGGGGAGGGGCTTTCTCGGAATATGTGGAGAAGACCTCCGTGGACATCATCAGGCGCTACTACACCGAAAAGGGCTTCAACAATGTCGCCGTGGATGTCCAGACCAAGCGGGACACGATGGTCCGCAGCGCCATCAGGGTCAATTTCGCCATCAACAAGGGAGCCAAGGTCAAGGTGCGCAAGATAGACTTCGGCGGGACCTACGATGTCAAGGAGTCCAAGCTCGTGAGGTCTATGAAGAAAACCCGTGACAGGAGGTTGCAAAACTTCTTCAAATCCAAGAAATTCAACGAAAAGGAGTACGCCAACGACAAGAAAGGCCTGATATCCGCCTTCAACGAGGCCGGCTACCGCGATGCCCGGATTGTCCGCGATTCGGTGTACTATATGGAGCCCAACCGGCTCAAAATCGATTTCAAGATCGACGAGGGCAGGAAATACTACTTCAGGAACATCACCTGGACAGGCAATTCCGTCTATCCCACCGAGACTCTCAACGAGATACTCCAGATAAAGCCGGGCGACGTCTATGATGTGGTCACTATGGAGAAGAGGCTTTTCGGCGGAGGCAAGCAGAACGAGTACGACGTGTCCAAGCTGTACCGTGACAACGGCTACCTTTTCTTCAACATCCAGCCCGTCGAGCTGAATGTCGTGGGGGACTCGGTCGACGTGGAGATGCGCATAGTCGAGGGCAAGCCGGCCACGCTGAACAACATCATCATCAACGGCAACGACCTCACCAACGAGAGAGTGGTCCGCCGTCAGGTGTTCACCCGTCCGGGCTATCTGTTCAGCCAGTCGGACTTCGAGCGCTCCATCCGAGAGATCGCGTCTATGGGACAGTTCGATCCCGAGGCGATTGCTGACGCGTCCAGGGGCTACTCCATCATCCCCAACCAGCTGGACAACACCGTCGATATAGTTTACAACGTGACGGAGAAGCCTTCCAGCCAGCTGGAGCTCTCCGGAGGCTGGGGCGGCAACACGTTCGTCGCCACGGTCGGAGTCAGCTTCAACAACTTCTCCACAAGGCGCTTCTTCGACAAGACGGCGTGGAGACCGGTGCCGCTCGGAGACGCCCAGAACCTCGCGTTCCGTTTCCAGACCAACGGCACCTACTACACCTCCCTGTCGGCCAGCTTCTCCGAGCCCTGGCTCTTCGGCAAGAAGCCGACATCGCTCAACATCTCGCTCTACTACACGCGCCAGACCAATTCCTACCTTGCGTTCAACATCCTGAACAACAACGAGTATATGGAAGTCTATGGCTTCGCGGCCGGCATCGGCAACCGTCTGAAATGGCCGGACAACTACTTTGTCCTCTACAACCAGATCAGCTGGCAGACCTACAAGCTTCAGAACTGGCAGTACAACTTCCTGTTCAACACCGGCATTTCCCACAACCTGAGTTATATGCTGAGCCTGTCCAGGAACTCCACCGACCAGCAGATCTATCCGCGCCAGGGGTCCGACTTCTCGTTCTCGGTGCAGCTCACTCCGCCTTACTCGCTTCTGCGCAGGAAGGACTACGGCAATCTCGACGACGACGGCAAGCCGATCCGCGTTTCCAAGCCGCGCAGCATCGACTACGATCTTCAGGCGTCCACCACGAGATACAAATGGATTGAATATCACAAGTGGCAGTTCAAGGGAGCCATCTACACCAAGCTGGTCGGCGACCTGGTCCTGATGGCCCGCGCCCAGTTCGGATATCTCGGCTATTACAACAGGAAATGGGGCTACTCTCCGTTCGAGGGCTTCCGCGTCGGAGGTGACGGTATGTCCGGTTACGACACCTACGGTTCCGACATCATCTCGCTGCGCGGTTATGAGAACTACTCCCTGACCCCGACGAGCACTTCCCAGTACAACACTTCGGGCAACTATTACGCGGGCAACGTCTATGACAAGTTCACCGTCGAGCTCCGCTACCCTGTGATTCTCCAGCCGCAGTCCACCATCTACGCGCTGCTCTTCCTGGAGGGTGGTAACTGCTGGTCGGACATCAAGAAGTTCAATCCGTTCCAGATCAGGCGCTCCGCCGGTGTCGGCGTCAGGGTGTATCTCCCTATGATCGGCCTGCTCGGTGTGGACTGGGGTTACGGTTTCGACAAATACAATGCTGCGGGCACCAAGATCGGCGGCAGCCAGTTCCACTTCGTGATCGGCCAGCAGTTCTAAGAGAATATCAATTAAACCATCTTATAGAAATGAAAAAAGCACTTTTTCTCGCCTTTGCGTCGCTGCTCCCGGTAGCGGCAATGGCTCAGACTGTTTCAGGACACGTCAATACCACTGAAGTCATTCAGCTTATGCCGGAGATGGATTCCGTCAGGATTCAGATGGATGCGGCACAGAAAGAGACTCAGGAGACTTATCAGGCGATGCTTTCCGAGTATCAGACCAAGGGGCAGCAGTACCAGCAGAAAGCGGCCACCTGGACCCAGTCCATCAAGGAGAGCAAGGAGCGCGAACTCGCCGAGATCCAGCAGAGAATCGAGGATTTCGCCCAGACTGCGCAGCAGGAGCTCCAGGAAATGCAGCAGAGGCTTCAGGCTCCTGTGTATCAGAAAGCTATGGATGCAATCAGCAAGATTGCCAAGGACAAGAATCTCGTCTATGTATTCGACCTCAATTCTGTCGTCTATGTGGATCCTGCCCAGAGCGTTGACATCACTCCAGATGTCCGCAAGGAAGTGGGAGTGCCTGAGGGAAGAACCATCGAAGCCCTCCAGCAGGAGCTTCAGGCACGAGCCCAGGCTTCCCAGGCCGAGATGTAACACGGGAGACAACATACTTCTTTATGCAACACAAAGTTATTGACACTAAAGATGTTGTCATAAGATTCGCAGGAGACTCAGGTGACGGTATGCAGCTCACCGGGTCTCTTTTTGCAGATATGTCTGCAATCTTTGGCAACGGACTATCGACCTTTCCTGACTATCCCGCCGAAATCAGAGCACCGCACGGCACCGTGTCCGGAGTATCCGGCTTTCAGGTGCATATCGGCAGCACGGCGGTCAGCACCCCCGGCGACTATTGCGACCTTCTCGTGGCGATGAATCCGGCCGCCCTCCGCGCCAACGCCAAGTGGTGCAAGAGCACCGCTATGATCATACTCGACGAGGACAATTTCGATGACGCAGACATCCGCAAGGCCGGTTTCAAGACAGACGATCCCATCGGGGAGATGTATCTCGGTGACAGGACCATCGTCGCCGCCCCGATCACCAAACTCACCCAGGAGAGTCTCATGGACAGCGGACTGGACGCCAAGACCGTGGACAAATGCAAGAATATGTTCACTCTCGGAATGGCCTGCTTCATCTACAACCGTCCCATCGACTACATCTGCGCCTATCTGGAGCGCAAGTTCTCCAAGAAACATCCTGAACTCGTGGAGCCGAACAAGAAAGTGCTCTTCGACGGCTTCAACTACGCTTCCAACATACACGCCATTCCCAACACCTACATAGTGTGTCCGGCAAAGCTGGAGAAAGGGACTTACCGCAACATCAACGGCAATCAGGCCACGGCCTGGGGCCTCATAGCCGCTTCCGAGAAATCGGGGCTTCCGCTTTTCTGCGGCTCCTATCCCATCACTCCGGCGACAGGCATCCTGGAGGAGCTCGCCCTGCACAAGAGCCTCGGCGTCAAGACTATGCAGGCGGAGGACGAGATTGCGGGCATCTGCACAGCCATAGGTGCGGCCTACGCAGGCTGCCTCGCCGTCACCACGACTTCCGGTCCGGGACTCTCCCTCAAGACCGAGGCTCTCGGCCTCGCTGTGATGACCGAGCTCCCGCTGGTGGTGGTGGACGTACAGCGTGCCGGTCCGTCCACGGGCATCCCCACCAAGACGGAGCAGACCGACCTCAATCAGGCCCTGTACGGGCGCAACGGCGAGTGCCCGCTGGTCGTGATGGCCGCGCATTCTCCTGCCGACTGCTTCGACGCGGCTTTCAGGGCGGCCAAGATCGCCCTTGAACATATGACTCCGGTCATCCTCCTGAGCGAGGGCTTCATCGCCAACGGTTCCGAGCCTTGGAGAATCCCGCAGATGAAGGACTATCCAGAGATTCATCCGCCTTTCGTCACTGCGGCGGATCTTCCCTACCATCCTTTCGACCGCGATCCGGAGACTCTGGTGCGCCGCTGGGCCATCGCCGGTACGGAGGGCTTCGAGCACCGTGTCGGAGGCCTTGAGAAGAACCACGAGGGGGTCTTGAGTTCAGACCCGGACAATCACGCCCTTATGGTGGCGGAGAGACTCGAAAAAGTGCGCAGGGTCGCCGATGACATTCCCGCTCTCAAGGCGGAGGGCCCGGAGGAGGCGGATCTGCTGATTGTCGGCTGGGGAGGAACATACGGCCATCTCAAGTCCGCTTTCGAGGAACTGTCCGAAAGTGGGCCCGGCTTTTCTGTGGCATTCGCCCATTTCGACCACATCTTCCCGCTTCCCAAGAATACTGAGGAGCTGTTCTCCCGCTACCGGAGGATACTCGTCTGCGAGCTGAACAACGGCCAGTTCGCCGATTTCCTCTGCTCAGAACTGCCCCGCTTCAGATATGAGCGGCTCAACAAAGTGCAGGGACAGCCGTTCCTGGTGTCGGAAATCGTGGACGCGGTGATTAAACTTATGGAGGAGAAATGATATGTCAAGATATACATCACAGATTTTCAAATCGGATCAGGAAGTGCGCTGGTGTCCCGGCTGCGGCGACCACGCCGTTCTCGCGGCTTTGCAGAGAGCTCTTCCGGAGGTGACGGAAATACTGGGCTACAACAAGGAACGGTATGTGGTAGTGTCCGGCATCGGATGCTCCTCCCGCCTTCCTTATTATATGAACACCTACGGTTTCCACTCGATCCACGGCCGCGCGACGGCGATCTCGACCGGCATCAAGGTGGCCAATCCTTCCCTGACGGTCTGGCAGGCCTGCGGCGACGGAGATGCCCTGGCCATCGGCGGCAACCATTTCATCCACGCGGTGAGGAGAAATGTGGACATAAACATAGTCCTCTTCAACAACCAGATATACGGTCTCACCAAGGGTCAGTATTCTCCTACGTCCAAGTATGGGATGATCACCAAGACTTCTCCATACGGCACCGTGGAGCATCCTTTCAATCCGGGTTCGCTGGTGCTCGGAGCCAAGGGCACTTTCTTCGCCCGTAGTCTGGACGTGGAGCTGAAGCTCACTTCCGAGATAATGGTGGAGGCGGCCCGCCACGACGGCTGCTCGGTGATGGAGATGCTTACCAACTGCGTGATTTTCAACAACGGAGCGCATTCAGTCATCTCGGACAGGGAGACGCGCGCCGACAGGACCATCGTTCTGCGTCACGGGGAGAAGATGATTTTCGGCAAGAACCGCGACAAGGGTCTCGTGCTGGACGGTATGGGACTGAAAGCGGTGACGATAGGGGAGGACGGCGTCACGGAGGATGACATCCTGGTGCACGATGCGCACAGCCGCAATCCGGGCATCCATATGCTCCTGGCCGATATGAAGTATCCCGATTTCCCTGTGGCTCTGGGAGTCATCCGGAATGTCGAATATATGACATATGAGAGGAAGCTGGAGGAGCAGATGGAAAAGGTGAAGGCGGCTTCGCCGATCCGCTGCGTGGATGATCTGCTGCATTCCGGCTCTACCTGGGAGGTCAAATAGGGCGACAGACAGTCGCGTTGCGGCGATGCTGTGACAGAAAACCACTTGAATAATAACGCTATACCATGAAAACGAGTCAAATTATGGCCTCATTGCGGGCCAAGTATCCTGAACAGAAGGAGTTTCTCCAGGCTGTCGAAGAAGTCCTTGAAACCATTGAAGACAGCTACAACAGGCATCCGGAGTTCGAGCAGGCGAAGATTGTGGAGCGGCTTGTCGAGCCTGACCGCATCTTCACCTTCAAGGTCACCTGGGTGGACGATCAGGGCGAGATCCGGGTCAACACCGGCTACCGCGTCCAGTTCAACGGGGCCATAGGTCCCTACAAGGGCGGTCTCCGCTTCCATCCTGCGGTGAATGTCTCGATGCTGAAGTTTCTCGGCTTCGAGCAGACGTTCAAGAACGCTCTGACCACTCTGCCGATGGGCGGAGGCAAGGGCGGCTCGGACTTCGACCCCAAAGGCAAGTCGGATGCCGAGATTATGCGCTTCTGCCAGGCCTTTATGCTGGAACTCTGGAAAAACATAGGTCCTGACACGGATGTGCCTGCGGGAGACGTGGGCGTCGGCGGCAGAGAGATCGGCTATCTCTTCGGTATGTACAAGAAGCTCGCGCGCGAGCATACGGGAGTCCTCACCGGCAAGGGAATGACCTGGGGCGGGTCGCTTATCCGTCCGGAGGCCACGGGCTACGGAGCCGTGTATTTCGTGCAGCATATGCTCCATCACATCGGGCAGGACATCAAAGGCAAGACTGTGGCCGTCTCCGGCTTCGGCAATGTGGCATGGGGCACTGCCAAGAAGGCTACCGAACTCGGAGCACGGGTCATCGCCATATCGGGGCCTGACGGGGTCATCTACGATCCGGAGGGAATGAACGATGAGAAAATCGCCTATATGCTGGAACTGCGAGCCTCCAACAACAATGTCGTGGCTCCGTTCGCCGACAAGTTCCCGTCAGCGACATTCACTCCCGACAAGAAGGCCTGGAGCATAAAGTGCGACATCGCTATGCCTTGCGCATTCCAGAACGAGATGTCGGGCGAGGACGCGGAGGAGCTGATTGCTGCCGGCACTATGCTCTGCGCGGAGGTGTCCAATATGGGCTGCCAGCCGGAGGCGATAGCGGCTTTCAGAAAAGCCGGGATAATGTTCGCTCCGGGCAAGGCGGTGAATGCCGGCGGGGTGGCGACTTCGGGTCTGGAGATGACCCAGAACGCGATGCATATCTCCTGGAGCGCGGCGGATGTGGATGCCAAGCTGCACGAGATTATGAAGAACATTCACGAGACCTGCGTCAGATACGGCAGCGAGCCTGACGGCCGCATCAATTATGTCAAGGGCGCTAATGTCGCGGGCTTTATGAAAGTCGCCCACGCGATGCTGGAACAGGGTGTCATCTGATAGCCGTAGGGGCCCGTCACGACGGTGACTGGGAGTTGGACAAAGGACAGAGAGGGTGACTGAAAAGTCGAAAGACCGATTAGTTGCCCTCTCTTTTCTTTTATTTGGGCAAAGCCCAGTATAATGGACAAAGCCCCGGGCAGACAGTCGGTCTTCGTCAAAAAAGAGGATGACCCTTTCTCTGTGACGCAGCAGGGAGAAACCTTCCCGGGCATCTGATGCGCTGCGATTTCTCTGACGGCGATACGGACTTCGAGTCCGGATTCTACATCCTTAATCACACGATGTGTCCTGCAGTACTGATTGAGAACTTGTTCCAGGATACAAAATTCGATGCAACTTTCTCCTGAGCGACGAAGGCAAAGCCGCCATCACGGCGCTGCACGTTGAAGGAATAAGCGGGTGCGCTCGTTCAGAATCAATATGCTGTTAGCAGGAAAGCCAAATATAAAGGCAACGTAAGCGTCTCCCCATCGCGGCCGACATTATACTTGCCCAGCTTGATGGCACTATTTACGTGATAGACATCCTTGTTCTTCAGAATAGTCTTGGTACTCTTGATGTTGCCAGTCGTTGATTTCACTTCAACGAGGGTAATCTGACCTTTGTAACGCATCAGAAAATCCACCTCCAGTCCGGAATCCTTGTGGAAGTAATACAAATCGCGTCCCATCTTTGTGAAAGCATCTGCGATGATGTTTTCGAAGATGGCGCCCTTGTAACCGAGAAGGTTTCCCTGCAGGACGTCGGACTGCGTGCCCTGCTCCAACATGGAGAGGAAAAGGCCGGAATCCCGCATATAGACCTTGAAGACGTCATCCTCAGCATTACCATCAAGCGGCAGCTCTGTCTGAGTAAGATTGTAGCACCTGGAGATGATGCCAGCATCCTCTATCCACTGCAGGCTGCCAAGATACTCCGACGAGCGGGCACCCTTGCGGATGGTTGCGTACTGGAACTTCTTATTCTCCTTTGCCAATTGGCGGGGGATAGACTCAAAGCATTCGCGGATCTTGGGCTTATCTGCATCGTCGGCATACTTGACCATATCGTCCTTGTACTCGTCCATGATATTGCGCTGCACCTGCAGGACCTGACCGACGTCGTGGTTCTGCAGGAAGGTGCCCACGGCTTCAGGCATACCGCCAACAACGATGTACTGCAGGAATAGGTCACTCATCCTATTGTGAATGGCCTCGGGAACGGGAATTTCCTTCTCCATGCACTCACGGAGCTTATCGATGATTTCCGTCGTGATGCCGTTTGCCCACAGGAATTCTTCAAAGTCCAAAGGGGTCATATCAACGATGGTCTCGTAACCCACAGGTACAGATGTGCCCTTCTTCTCATCTTTCTTCTTTTTCTTGGTCCCATAGCCACTGACGCCAAGCAAAGAGCCGGTGCAGATGACATCGTACCTTCCATCGGTCTTGAAGAATTTCAAAGCCGTGCGAGCCTCCGGACATTCCTGCAGTTCATCAAGTATGAGGCAGGTTTCGCCAGGGACAAACGTAGCCCCAGGGATCATTGCCGTGAGATACATCACAATATCGTCAACTTTCTTGGATCCTTGGAAAGCTGACTTGGCCTCTTCCATCTCATAGAAATCAATATAGACAGTGTACTTGTAATTCTCCTCAGCGAAACGCTGAACCGAGAAAGTTTTCCCACATTGACGGACACCTTTGATGACAAGGGGCTTTCTGGAGGAGTTCTTCTTCCACTCCTGAAGTACTGTATCTATCTTACGTTTTAGCATATTACACTTTTTCAAGCGACTTTTCGAAGCAAATATACATTTTTTCAAGCGACTTTCAAGGTTTCAACACTTTTGGCGAGGCTAACAAAGGGGATTGCAGTAAAGAGGATGACTAAAAAGTCCCGCAGGGACCGCGCCGGAGGCGCGAGATACCCCTGATAGGGGTCGCAGACGACAGTCTGCGGGGGTTAAGATGTAATGAAGGGGGTGACTAAAATCCTTTTTAGTCATCCCCCTGTCTGTCTATTTGACGGTGAGCGTCAGCGGGATGAGATCGGAGTCCGCGGATGAGGAGCCTATCAGGACGGTGAAATCTCCCGGCTCGACAGCCCATTTTTCAGAAGCTCCCCAGCACTGAAGCATCTTCGGAGTGATCCCGAACTCCACCTCCGTGCTTTCACCGTTCTTCAGGCTCACGCGGCGGAAAGCCTTCAGTTCCTTGACAGGGCGCGTCACGGAAGCATACTCATCCCTGATGTAGAGCTGCACGACCTCGTCTCCGTCATAAGGCCCGCAATTGGTCAATGTGACACGGGCAGTGAGAGACTCGTCCGGCGAGATCTCCGATTTTGAAAGCGAAGCGTCTGAATATGTGAAATCGCTGTAGCTCAGGCCATATCCGAAAGGCCAGAGCGCACCGGTCACTGATGTCGCGAACTGACGTGAATACTGGGAATGCTTGTAGTTATAGACTGTCTGCACCTGCCCCACATTGCGGGGTACGGTCACAGGGAGCTTGCCCGACGGATTCACCTGTCCGGTAAGCACTTCCGCTATGGCCTGTCCTCCCGTCTGCCCCGGTTCCCAGACATTCAGCACCGCATTGGCGTTGTCCTTGGCCCAGCCGAGGCTCAGAGCCCTTCCGCTCATCACCACCACGACCGTAGGCTTGCCGGATGCCACGACGGCTTCGAGAAGTTGCTCCTGGAGACCCGGAAGATCCAGATTGTCACGGTCGCAGTTCTCGCCGCAAGTGCGTCCGAAAGCGGAATAGCGCTGGGAGTTGTCGCCCACCACCACTATGTTGACATCCGCGAGAGCGGCTCTCCTGCGAGCCTGGCCTATCCCTTTTTCGTCAACGTTGGAAATCATCCCGCCGAAAGTCATCGCATCGATGGCTGTCTCCGGAAGAGCTTCTTTCAACCCCTCCAGAACCGTGATGACATCCGCGTCATCCTGAGGCACGGCCCAGTCTCCGAGAATGGTCTGACTGTCGGCATTGGGGCCTGCGACAAAGACTCTGCGGGGGCTTTTCAGCGGCAATGTGCCGTCATTCTCCAGCAAGACAAGGCCCTGCCGCGCGGCCTCAAGCGCAGTGGCGCGATGCTCCTGCGCACCGGTCAGCACCGCCGGGATCTCCGGCACGGGCTGCTCGAACAGGCCCAGCGCGAACTTCACGGCGAGGATTTTCCCCGCTGCCCGGTCGATCCGCCTTTCAGGAAGACGCCCCGACTTGACGGCTGCGACCACAGCCTCGAAATACTTGTCCCCCTGCATATGCATATCTACGCCGGACTCCACTGACAGCACAAAGGCCTCGGTGGAATCAGCCGCCCAGTGATGCATCGAATGCAGTCTCTCGATGTCCATCCAGTCGCTCACGACAAAGCCGTCAAAGCCCAGTTCGTCACGGAGCAGGTCATTGAGCAGCCACTTGTTGCCGTGGCAGGGAATGCCGTTGATTTCATTGTGGGCCGGCATCACGGTGCCGACTTTGGCTTCCTGCACCGCGGCGACAAAAGGCGGAAGATAGAGTTCACGGAGCTTGCGCTCGGAAATGTCCATCGGCGCTGCATTGAGGCCGCCGGCCGGTTCGCCTCCCGCGATGAGATGCTTGGCGCAGGCTACGACGTGGTCTCCCGAATATTTGCCGTCACGCCCCTGGAGTCCCCAGATGGCATATTTACCCATCTCGGAAGTGAGGTAGGCATCCTCTCCGAAAGTCTCGCCCATCCTGCCCCAGCGTGCGTCGCGCGCAATGTCCAGATTTGGGGCGAATGTCCAGAAAAGGCCCCTCTGACGCATCTCCTGCGCCGTCTCAGCGCCGATTCTCTCCATCATCTCCGGATTGAATGATGAAGCCATATTGATGTTGGTGGGATAGACCGTACAGCCGCTGATCAGGGCGTTGCCGTGGAGAGCGTCGATGCCCAGAAGAAGAGGTATGCCCAGACGGCTTCTCCGGGCCATCTTCTGCAAGGCCACGGCCTCGTCGCTCGTCATCACATGCAGAAAGGCTCCGACTTCGCCCCGGCGCACCTTGTCTGCGAGATTCTTGTCTCCCAGATTGGTGTCAGTGGCATCGATGTTCTTGTGGGCGGACCCTTTCCCCGGTTCGACATAGCAGGGAGCCACATACTGGCACATCTGGCCGACCTTTTCCTCCAGGGTCATCTGGCCCAGCAGCAGCTCCGCCCGCCTCTCGGGAGTGAGGGAAGAGTCTCTCCAGTCCTCCTGCGAGCAGGACACGAGGCCCGCCAGCAGGAGGCAGAGAACTGTCGGAGCGATTGTCTTTTTTATCATCTATCGCGCGTCCTTGATAGCTGCCTGTGCCGCTGCCAGACGGGCGATAGGCACACGGAACGGCGAGCAGGAAACATAGTTCAGACCTATCTTGTAGCAGAACTCCACTGAAGCCGGGTCGCCGCCGTGCTCGCCGCAGATGCCGCACTTGAGATCCGGACGAGTGGCGCGGCCCTCGGTGACGGCGTAGTTGATAAGCTTGCCGACAGCCTTGGTGTCCAGCGTCTTGAACGGATCGGAGTCCAGAATCTTGTTGCCGAGATAGTCTCCCATAAACGTGCCGACGTCGTCGCGGGAGAACCCGAAGGTCATCTGTGTGAGGTCGTTGGTACCGAATGAGAAGAACTCGGCGGTACGCGCCATCCTGTCGGCGGTCAGAGCCGCACGCGGAATCTCGATCATAGAACCGAACTTGTAGCCTATGGAAGTGTGGGTCGCGCCCTCCACTTCACACTTGATCTTCTCGCAGATAGCCTTCTGGAACTTGAGTTCGCGTTCGGAGATCGTGACAGGAATCATAATCTCCGGCTTGGGATTGAAGCCCTCGCCTATGAGTTCGGCGGCGGCAGTGAAGATGGCGCGGAACTGAGTCTCGGAGATCATAGGATAAGTGATGTGGAGACGCACTCCGCGGTGGCCCATCATAGGGTTGACCTCGTGCAGGGACTCTCCTCTCTTCTCTATTTCCTGCTCGTTGATGCCCAGTTCGTTGGCCAGTTCCTCCCTCTTCTCGTGTCCCTGCGGGACAAACTCGTGGAGAGGAGGGTCAAGAAGACGGAACGTGACAGGCTTGCCGTCCATAACCTTCATCGTACCTTTTACGGCTGCCTTGATGAACGGCTCCAGCTCGTCGAGGGCGGCGCGGCGCTCCTCGTCAGTCTTGGAGAGAATCATCTTGCGGAGTTTCGCAAGCGGAGTCTCCGCGTTCTGGCCGTAGAACATATGCTCGATGCGGAACAGGCCTATGCCCTCGGCTCCGAAAGAGAGAGCGCGTGCGGCATCCTCCGGCGTGTCGGCATTGGTGCGAACGCCGAGAGTCCTGTATTTATCGACGATTTCCATAAACTTCACGAAACGAGGGTTCTCGGAAGCGTCCATAGTGGCAATCCTGGCCGCATAGACCAGACCTTTGGCACCGTTGAGGCTGACAGGGTCGCCCTCCTTGATGACGGCTCCGCTTTTGAAGCGGGCCACCTTGTTCTCGAGATCTATCGTCATGGACTCGCAGCCCACGATGCAGCATTTGCCCCAGCCACGCGCGACGAGTGCGGCGTGTGAAGTCATGCCGCCCTTCATCGTGAGAATGCCGGCTGCCGCACGCATACCCTCGACATCCTCAGGAGAGGTCTCCTCGCGTACGAGAATGGCCTTTATGCCTTTTGCGGCGGCTGCCATAGCGGCCTCGGACGTAAATACCGCCACACCGACGGCACCGCCCGGAGATGCAGGCAGACCGTTCGCAATGGAGGTGTTCTTCTTCTCCGAAGCAGGGTCCAGGATAGGGTGAAGAATCTCGTCGAGCTGGGCCGGAGCCACACGTGTGACAGCAGTCTTCTCGTCGATCATACCCTCGTCGAGCATATCCATAGCCATATTCAGCGCAGCGAGGCCGGTCCTCTTGCCGATACGGCATTGAAGCATCCAGAGCTTGCCGTCCTGGATGGTGAACTCGATGTCCTGCATATCGTTGAAGTGCTGCTCAAGGTGCAGACGGATGTCGTCAAGCTCCTTGTACACGGACGGCATCGCTTTCTCAAGCGATTCGAGATTGGCGTTGTGAGGAGTCTTGGTGGCCTCGTTGAGAGGGTTCGGAGTGCGGATGCCCGCCACGACGTCCTCTCCCTGGGCGTTGATGAGCCACTCGCCGTAGAACTTGTTGTCGCCGTTGGCCGGGTTGCGGGAGAACGCCACTCCGGTCGCGGAAGTGTTGCCCATATTTCCGAAGACCATGGACTGCACGTTTACTGCCGTGCCCCAGTCGTCAGGAATGCCCTCGATCTTTCTGTAGGCGATGGCGCGCTTTCCGTTCCAGGACTTGAACACGCCTCCGATGGAACCCCAGAGCTGAGCCTCGGCGGAATCCGGGAACTCGACTCCGAGCACCTCCTTCACGCGCTGCTTGAACTTGCCGCAGAGTTCCTTGAGTTCGTCCGCAGTGATGTCGGTATCCGATTTATAGCCTTTCGCCGCCTTGAGATCTTCCATCATCCTGTCGAGCTGCTGGCGGATAGCCTTGCCGTCCTCCGGCTCTATGCCCTCAGCCTTCTCCATCACGACATCGGAGTACATCATAATGAGACGGCGGTATGCGTCATATACGAAGCGCGGATTCTGAGTCTTCTCGATCATCCCCGGGATGGTCTCGGAGCAGAGGCCGATGTTGAGGATGGTGTCCATCATACCCGGCATAGAACTCCTCGCACCGGAACGGCAGCTCACCAGAAGCGGATTCTTCTTGTCGCCGAACTTCATTCCCATAATCGCCTCGGTAGCCTTGAGAGCCTCGGCAACTTCCTTTTTGAGAGCCTCGGGATAGCCTCCGCCGAGAGCGTAGTACTCGGCACAGCATTCGGTGGTGATGGTGAAACCTGCCGGAACAGGAATGTTCAAAAGGCACATTTCAGCGAGGTTGGCTCCCTTGCCTCCGAGGAGGTTCCTCATAGTCCCGTTTCCCTCGGCGGTCTTGCCGCCGAAACGATAGACTCTTTTCTTGCTAACTTCCATAATGATTGTCTGTATTTTAATTGTTTTTACTTATCCGAAATTTCGCGCCGCGAATTTAGCAAATTTTGGCCACATAGCCAAAAAATCGTACTTGGGCTGTCAAGATGGTGACTGGGGGTTGGACAAATCAAGCCGGACTGCCCCAAAAGTCAAATCTCGGAGCGAAGCGACTCAAGGGGTCCGGGCAATACGGTCTCCAAGGATTAGAGGAGCCTTGCGGCAATGTTGGAAAGCTCGCTCCTCTCGCCCTTTCTCAAATCCACGTGCTCGAACAGTTTCTGTCCGGCAAGCTTCTCGCCCAGATGGGTCAGACCGTTGGAATACATATCCAGATAGGGCTGGTCTATCTGGAACACATCTCCGGTGAACACCATCTTGGTGCCCTCGCCGGCACGGGTGATTATCGTCTTTACCTCGTGCGGAGTCAGATTCTGAGCCTCGTCTATGATGAAGAACACCTTGCCCAGACTACGGCCTCTGATGTACGCCAGAGGCGAAATGTAGAGCTTCTCGGAGCTGAGCATGGCGTCTATCCTGGCCGCCTGTTTGCTGCCCGGCCGGAAACAATTGCGTATCACGTCGAGATTGTCCATCAGCGGCTGGACGAAAGGATTCATCTTGGTCTTCTGGTCGCCCGGAAGAAAGCCTATGTCCTGATTGCCCAGTATCACCGCCGGCCTCGTCAGCACAATCTGGTCAAAGTCAGCCTCCTGCTCCAACGCGGAAGCCAGAGCTATCAGAGTCTTGCCCGTGCCGGCCCCGCCTGTCAGCGACACCAGCGACACTTTGGGGTTCATACAGGCATCGACGGCAAACTTCTGCTCATCGTTGCGCGGAGATATGCCGCACACGTTCAATGCCTTGACGAACACTACTTTATGCTTCTCCGCATCGTATCGCGCGCATACGGTCGAAGCCTCGCCGGAGCCGGCCTGGCCGCCCTTCCCCCAGCGCAGCCTGAAAAGCTTGTTGGGGGCGGGTTCCTCCTCCGCGACACGCTTCCAGTCCACCTCCCCGGAGCCGTAGTTCAGCTCCCGGAGCACCGGTTCGGGCACATCGCAAAGCAGCGATATCTCATTTTTCGCGCCCTCGATGCGAGCCTCGTCGATCTTGTCGGTCAGATAGTCCTGGGCCGCCATCCCCACGGCCTTGGCTTTCAGACGGAGATTGACATCCTTGGTGACCAGCGCCACGAAACGGCCGGGGTTGTTGTCCCTCACCCACATCGCCGTGGAGAGTATCCTGTGGTCGGGGATGTCGTCCGCGAAGCACTTCGCCAGCTCTTTCGGGAAAGGATGGTTGATCTCTATGAGTATGCTGCCGAGCCCCCTGCCGAGCGAGACACCGTCCGGGCCGAAATTCCTGCCCTTGGTCAGCCTGTCGATTTCGCGAACGAAAGTGCGGGCGTTGTAGGCGAGATTGTCGTTGCCCTTCTTGAACTTGTCCAGTTCCTCCATCACCGCCATAGGCACGACGAGGTCATTTTCCTGGAATTTGCGGATACAGCCGGCATCGTGCAGGATGACATTGGTATCCAGAACGAAGATTTTAGCTTTCATAATCAGTCCTCCCCCTCGGACGCCTCGTGCAGCAGCGACGCCAGGATGTCGCATATACCCTTGTCTCCGTCGCGAAGCAGGGACACGTCCCCGCCTCCGGCTCTCACCTGACCGAGACGATAATATGCGATGTCCTGCAGAAGCATCTGGGTGTCAATATATTCAAGATCTGACGAACGCACCTGGACAAGAGCCCCCGGGACCTCGGAGAAGAGCAGCAGCACGCTGTCCCTTTCCCCATAGGCGGCCTTGAGCCCGCCGATGCTGAGGTCTATGCCTATACCGTCCTTGCACATCTTCCGTGCCGCCACGGCTATCCCGCCGTCACAGACAGTCCTTGCAGAGAGAATCACCCCGTCTTCGGAAAACTCGCGCACGACCTCGAAACAGTCCATAAAGTAGTCGGGATCAGCCACATTGGGCGGGAGGCCCTCATTGCCCCCGAAACACTCCCCGAGCATCGAACCTCCGAGCCGGAAACCGCAGCTGTCGAAGGGGATGAACAGCAGTTCGCTGTCTTCCTCCGCCACGAAATGGGCCGGGCAGACCCTGTCGCCGCCCATCCACGCATCCCTGCCGTCATTGTCATCTACGGCCGGAGCATCCGCCACTGTCCAGACCCTGGTGTCCCCGGCCTCCACGTCATCCATTTCCCAATCCTTGTCGGGGATGTTGTCCTCGTCCGGGTCGTCCGTGCAGGTGTCCTCCGCCTCTGCAAGAGCCGGGAAACAGGACATCACACAGCGCGGGGCGTCGTCCTCGAACAGATAGCCGCGCAGCTGGACGCCGAGGTTGTAGAGATAGTCGGACGCCGCTTCGACGGACTTGTAGAACGCCGCCATATTGCCGGTCCTGCCGTCATTCCATTTCCAGTCTATCCACAGCTCCAGATCTTCGAGACGGAACTCTCCCTCAAGCCACAGCGTGTCTATCAAGGCGGCGGCAATCCTGCTCCTGGAGAAACTCTCCGGATAGAGAGTCTCGAACGTGCGGTCCTGCATCCCTCCGGTCCGTCCCGCACAGACAGAGACATATTCGGGGAACAGAGCCTCGTCATAGGCCCTCACGACAGGCGGAATGTCCAGGCTCTCATCGACGATGTCCCCGGCTGCCGTCTGCCTGCCGTCGTCCGAAGCCCTCCCGCAAAGCCAGATCATAGCTTCGTGGAGCATCTGCTGCGGAGTCACCTCGTTTCTCCGGCCGTCGATGATGTAGACGGCGTTCAGTGGGTCATTGTGTTCTTTCATCGCGATTTGTGCCACCCGGCCTGCAACACGGCCAAAAACTTTGTAAAATTAGTTATTTTTGCAATCCGTTCAAAAGTTTAGAGGCAAATGGAGGACAATTTTTCGGAAGAAACATATCAGGAACTGCTCCGGAGGCTGTTTACGCGCTTCAAATCTTTCCAGACCGCCGGACGAGAGGCCTACCATCCCGGCCTTGAGGCTATGGAGGTTTTCGATTCGCTGCTGGGCCGCCCGGAGCGGCGATACAGGACAATACACGTCGCGGGGACCAACGGCAAGGGCTCCGTGTCCAATATGCTGGCGGTGGCGCTCGCCTCGCTCGGGCTGAAAGTCGGCCTTTACACCTCGCCGCATCTTCTGGATGTCCGGGAACGGATCCGGGTGCTGGATTTCAGCCACAGTCAGGACGGCGGGACCTTCCGGCTCATCCCCCGGGAGTCCCTGTACCGGTTCTGCAGGGAATGGGAGGAGAGCTTCGACCATCTGCACCTGTCATTTTTCGAGATAACCACCGCTCTGGCATTCAAATGGTTCGCTGACGAGAGGGTGGACATCGCCGTCATAGAGACCGGACTCGGAGGCCGCCTCGACAGCACCAACGTCATCACCCCCCTGCTGAGTGTAGTCACCAACATCGGGCTGGACCACTGCGACCTGCTCGGGGACACCCTGCCGGAAATAGCCTTTGAAAAGGCCGGGATAATCAAGCGCGGAGTGCCCGTGGTCGTGGGAGAAAGCGGGGATGCCGATGTGGAGAGCGTCTTCAGGAACAAGGTCATCTACACGAACGCCGGCTCCGAGGTTTTCACTGCGGACAGGAACGCCGCGCTGTCGCTGCTGCATTTTGCGGATAGGGAAGCCGTCGGCTTCGAGGACAGGACCGGCCCGCTGGAGCGGATCACCGAGGATATGGATCTGCGCAGCCCCTACCGGAGAGCCAATCTACGCACGGCGCTGAAGTCCCTCGAAGTGCTTGCCGGGGCATCGGAGTTTCCGGGACGGATGATTGACGCGGGTTGGGACAAAGTCATCTGCGGCATACGGCATACAGCGGCTCTGGCCGGATTCCACGGCAGGTGGGAGCAGCTCGGGGAACATCCTGCAATCATCGCCGACATCGGCCACAACCCCCACGGTCTGGCAGCCAATTTCCGGAGGCTCGCGGAGCTTTCGTCAGGACAGGGCCCCTATTCCGGACTTATTGTGGTATATGGCACGATGGCGGACAAGGACTGGCACGGCGTTATGGATATGATTCCTCCCCGCAGCTACGTCATACTGACCGCCGCCGACAGCGCCAGAGCCCTCCCGGCAGCGGCTGCGGCCGAATATGCGGAGGCACGCTCTTTGTGCCACGAGACGGTCCCGAAAGTGGCGGATGCCGTGCGGAGAGCCGTCGAACTGGCCGTCGAGGACCCGGACAGCCTCATATATATCGGTGGGAGCGCATTTGTGGTCGCCGAGGCTGAAGCATATCTCAAAAACCGAAACTGGACAAACATAGATTCCCAAATATGAAAAAGATGATTCCGACTATCTGCATTTTCATTGCACTGATACTGACGGTCTGCGTCGCCTGCGCATTTTGGGCGGCATCACCGGCGACAGACAGCGGTCACGAGCTGAAATCTCTCTGGAACAGATACGACAAGGCCTGCGAGAACGACTTGCCCGAAAAGGCGTGTCAGATTCTCGGCGACATCAGGAAGCAGGCAAAGTCCCGCAGACTTGTCTATGACTACTATGACGCGGTAAACCTCTATCCCTCAGTCGCATCGTCGCGCAACTGGAAGCTGAGGGATTCGCTTGAGAGGGTGAAGGAACAGGAACTGCGGGAGTTTGACGAACCTGTCCTGCTGTATGTCGCCGGCCTCATTCCGAGCGACGGAGACGAGATGGCGGAGTTCCTGGACAGATATGGGAAAAGGCTTGAAAACGGGTCGCACAAGATTTTCTGGAGCAGCCGTCCGGCCGATTACAAGGGGCTTGCCCTGGCCGGATTCTACCGCAACGACCGTGAATACCTGCTCACGGATCTGTTTTTCGACTCCGCGCTCAGACGCTGCAATGCCCCCGCCTACAACGCCCTGAAGTCCCTGTTCAGCGAAGGGCCGGGCGTCCGCTATCCTTTCAATGCTCTGGCGGAGTATTGGGAATCAGTCATTTACAACTACAAGTCAGCCACAGACGAGGAGGCCTGGCTGAAAGACTACGTTTCGCGCTATGCGGGCAAGGCTGTGACGGCAATAGCGGAAAACCGCCTGCTTCAGCTGCATCGCAATGAACTGGAGAAAAAGGGTGAAGCCACTTCTGAGCAGTACAGGGCGCTCCGTGCCGAAGCCGAGAGAATTGTAAGGCTTCAGAAATCATTCTCCGGACCGGAAGCGGCACTGCTGGAGGACGAAGTCTATGCCGAAAACCTCATCGCGGAGCTGGACACCAAAAGCATAGACCTTTCACTCGACGGGGACAGTCTGAGGGTTATGACGAGAAATCTCGGTGAAGTGGAGGTGAAAATCTGCAGCGACGCCGACGGAAAGAACTTTCTGCATTCGACGAAGCTTGTCAATCCGGAGAAAAGCTACTACAGGCGCGACACCCTCCTGTGGAATCTGCCCGCCCTGTCCGACGGCAATTACCACTTCTTCGCAAGCAGCGGCAGGACGGAGAGTTCCGCGAGGCTCACCCGCTACAGCATTGCCGCACAGCTGATCGGAGGCGCGGGGCAGATGTATCTGTATCTTGCCGACCGCGAAACCGGAAAGCCCGTGGACTGTGCCGACATAGAGATTGTTTCCGCCGAAAAGACTGTCGCGCGGCAGGAAAATGTCCGTTTTGACGGTCTCACGCCGCTGCCCACGGCTCTGATGACGGCTCTGGACGAGTCCGGAAGCGCAAAATACCTCCGCTGCAGCCTCAATGACAATGGCATCCTCCGCAGGAGCGATGACATCTACATCTACCGCCATACATCCCAGAGCGAGTCTCCGGAGCCGGAGGTGAACGCACAGATTCTTCTGGACAAGAGCGCTTTTCAGCCGGGCGAGAGCGTCCATTTCAAGACCATACTCTACAGCGACCTGGGAGACGGACGGATGAAGACAGCGTCCGCAGGGACCGGGGTCAGGATGGTGCTCAGCGATGCTTCGGGCAAGACTGTCGCATCCCGGGAGCTGGAGACCAACGGATTCGGCTCAGTCGCGGGGGCTTTCGAGCTTCCGGAGGCCGGATACAGGAACGGCAACTGGCGTCTCACGGCCTACAGCAATGAGCGTTCTGTCAATTCCGAGTTCTTTGTCGTCGATGAATATGAACTTCCGGCGTTCACGCTGCAGTTCGAGCGCGACAGGAAAATATGGCTGCCGGGAGATGTCGTCCCTGTCCGCGGCAAGCTGAGTTCATACGCGGGCAACAGCCTTTCGGATGCCTCGGTGGGCTACGAAGTCTATGTTTCCGGCACACGGACGGCTTCCGGCAGTCTGGAAATCGGGCAGGACGGCAGTTTCGAGATCCCGGTCAGCACATCCCGAGACGGTTTTTCATATTCCATCAAGGTCAAAGTCACCGACAGCGCCGGGCAGACACTGGAATTCAGCACCCGCAGGACTGTCAGCGATGACTTCTCGCTTGAGATCACCTGTCCCGACTCCCAGCAGGCGGAGGGCAGGCTAAATATGGGTTCAGGCACTGTGGCGGGCCGCAGGGGCCTCCCTTATGGCATTTCCACGGTCATTCTCAAGGACGGGCGCATCACACCGGCATTTTCGCTGAAAGACGCCGACGCGGAATATGTCGTCCCGGAAAACGGATATGACTACAGCGTCAGCCGGATCCTTCCTGACGGCAGCCTCGGCAAACCGGTGTTGAGCGGCAGGGTCGCAGCCGGAGCGGAAGCGCCGGAGCTCAGTCTCCGGGGTCAGCCGTCGGGGATTTACAGACTTACAGCCAGCTGTCCGCTTGAGCGTCGCGGCTCGGGAGCCGTCAGCGGGAGAGGCGCGGTGGAGTCTGCCCTGAATGTTGTGCTGACCTCAGAAGACGACAGGTCTCTGGATGTGCCGGTGGAGAGCCTGTTCAAGGTCTATGACTCCGAATCGGACATAAAGCTGCAGCTCGGCTCCGGCAACGGCGCCGTCTGGGCTACCGTGGCCGTCTTCGGCACGGACTCCCGGATGCTGTATTCAAGCCTTGTCCGCCTCGACGGCATCGCCGGCCTGGAAGGCTCGCTGACAATGATATCAGTGCCGTTCAAGGCCGAGTGGCCGGCAAAGGTGCTGCTGAAAGCCGGCTATTTCCGCAGGGGTGGCTTCTACAGCTACGAGCACGAATATGAACGCAGCTCCGGGGACACAGGCAAGGTCCTGTCGATCTCGTCGTTCACTGACGAATGCAGGCCCGACAGCGAATACAGCGTCAGGATCTCGTCCGAAAAGGCGACCGAGATACTCGCCTCCGTGTTCGACAAGAGCACGGAAGACCTGTCTCCGAATGTCTGGAGCACAGTCAGTCCGCGCCGCCCGTCCATAGAACTGTTCTCCCGCAGCGACAGCGGCGAAAACAGTTTCTACTCCACATCCCGCCGCTATTACAGCCCTGTCGGAAACTCCCGGGGCCTGAACAGGAATGCCGGACTGTCGCTGGCAAGCGTCTCTCTCGCGGACACGGACGCGGCGGAGGAAAGCGTAATGTTCGCGGAGTCCAAGGCTTTTGAAGGCAATGCCACCGGAGTGGATCCCTCCGCCGATGCCGTGGTCGCGCTCAGAAGCGATTTCCGGACCGTGCTCGCCTTCGAGCCGTTCATCCGCACCGGCTCCGACGGCAGTGCGGAGCTGCGGTTCAGGACCTCCGACAAGCTTTCCACCTATATAATATCCCTCTACGCTCACGACAGGGATTTCCGCAACGCTGCGGCAAGGGAGAGTTTTGTGGTGAAGATGCCTGTGTCAGTGACGCTTCACGAGCCCGCTCTGCTCTATTCCTCCGATGAGTACCGTCTCGCCGCATCCTTGTCCAACAACACCCGGAAAGATGTCAGCGGGATGTTGACAGCCTATTTCTACGATGCCGGCACCGACGGGGACCTGTCCGGCAGGACCCCTCTGCTCGTCCAGAGCGCACCGGTGTCGCTGAAAGCTCTCGAAGCCGGCAGCGTCAGATTCAGCATACAGGCCGGCGACGCCCGGAAGATGGCTTCGTGGAATGCCGCGGCCGGGAAGGCTACGCTCAGCGTGAAACTTGTGTTCCGCTCCACGGATGACACGGGAACGTCCTATTCCGATGCGCTGTTGTCATCCATCGACATTCTTCCCGACGCCCAGACCCTGACCGAGAGCCATTCGGCCATCTACCGTCACGGTATGGACAAGGATGCGCTGCTCCGCAGTCTGGAGGAGTCGTTCGTGAACACTTCCCATTTCGGAGCGGTTCACAGTGAAAGGAACATCTCGGAGATGCTGGACGAAGTGCTCGCCGCTGGGGCCGATCCCGAGACGGACAATGTGCTCGACCTTGTCAGGACATTGTATGTCAGGGCGATGAGCGGCAACGGAGAGACCGCCCCGCTTCTGGGGAAAGTGCTGACCTGCCGGACTTCCTCGGGAGGATTCGGATGGTTCGCGGGGATGAAGGCGTCTCCGCTCATCACTGCGGTGGTCACCGAGCATCTGGCCATCCTCCGGGACAGCGGCAAACTGCAGCTCGACCGGTCTGTGCTTGAAGACGCGGTAAGATATATGGACAAAGCCTATTTCGGAGCGGAAGGCTACTGGTTCAGCCGCATCTCCGTCGCACAATATGTGTATCTGAGGTCGCTGTTCCCGGATATTGCGCTGAACAGCAGCGAGATACGCTCGGCCATAGGCGGCAGACAGTACTCGGAGCGGCTCAAGGAGATTAAGAACTATCTCGCCCCTAAAGCCAAGAATGACGCGCTCAACGGACAGATTTTCGCCAAAGCCCGCCGCGCATCCGCCATACTCAACTTCCGGGAAGCTTCTTCGGACGGGTTCATCGCTTCGGTCACGGGACGCCTCGTCTGCAAGCGTATGTACAGGGGGCTGGACAGGAGTATAGCGTCGCTTAAAGAATATGCCGTCAGCCACAAATCGGGCGGGATATACTATCCCAATGCAGTGATGCCATTCCGCGGATTGCTGGAGAACGAGGCTTATGCCCACAGTCTGATATGCGATCTGATGTGGAAAACGGACAGCTGCACCGACGGCGGAGACAGGGAGGCGGCACGGATCGCTGACGGGATAAGGCTGTGGCTGATGCTGCAGAAAGAGACCCAGCAGTGGGAAAGCACTCCGTCATTCGTGAATGCGGTGAACTCCGTCAGGGCAGGTTCGCCGGAGCTGCTTGAGACATCGGTGATTGTATTGAGCAAGACATACCGGAAGCCGTTCCGGGAAATCGGGGCTGCCGGCAACGGGATGAGCATAGAGAAGGAGTTTTGGGTGCTTCGCGCCGAAGACAGCCGCAGGGAGGGCGCCACCGTCGATGACAAGACTATGAAGGAAGAGAGGCTGGAAGCGGGCACGATTCTGTCCGTTGGGGACAGGATCATAGTCCGCTACCGGATATGGAGCGGGGAGAACCGCAGTTTTGTCCGTCTGAGCGCTCCGTACAATGCCTGCCTCCGCCCGGAGGATCAGCTCTCGGGCTATTCCGGCCGTAACTGGGCAAGGTTCTTCCCGTCGGCTCAGATCGCTCCGCAGGGCTACCGCGAGGTGCGTTCCTCGAAGATCAGCTATTATTTCGATGTCTATCCGGAGGAGAACAGCGTGATCGAGGACAGTTTCTATGTATCCCAGGCCGGAGTGTTCACAGTGCCTGTGGCGGAGATTGAGTGCCTCTACGCGCCGCACTACCGCGCCAACAGCGCCTACACGAGTCCTCTCGTCACAAAATGGTGAAAAAATTTTGGAATCTTCGAGAACTTGACTAATTTTGCAATCCCGTTCGGCGGAAATGCGTTTGACGCAGCGGTGTGATGCCGGCGGGATTGCTTCAGGGAGCATAGCTCAGTTGGTTCAGAGCGTCTGCCTTACAAGCAGAGGGTCGGGGGTTCGAATCCCTCTGCTCCCACAAATAGACAGCGGGGTGGCTTACCAAAGC
Source organism: Lachnospiraceae bacterium (assembly GCA_963640185.1). Classification (GTDB taxonomy): domain Bacteria; phylum Bacteroidota; class Bacteroidia; order Bacteroidales; family UBA932; genus Cryptobacteroides. Next base: position 137,630 of record CAVHXU010000026.1, read on the forward strand.
CACCCGCTGTCTATTTGTGGGAGCTACCTTAATACGGCCTT
>CAVHXU010000027.1:0-28543 GCA_963640185.1 Lachnospiraceae bacterium
GATGCCGCCGTCCACGCCTCTCCACGACATCACGGTCGCGCCCGGCGCGAGTTCCCCGTCGAGAATCTCGTCCCATCCTATCACTTTCCTGCCCTTGCCGGCAAGCATCTTCTGCACCCTCGCCGTCACATAGTTCTGGAGATAATGCTCCGCCGTCCAGTCCTCGCTGTCCTTCAGGCCGAGTTCCCGGATTTTCGCCTGACAGGCCGGGCATTCACGCCACCTCTCCTTAGGGCACTCGTCCCCTCCGATGTGGATGTATTCTCCGGGGAATATGTCACAGATTTCGCTGAACACATTGTCCAGAAACTCGAACGAAGACTCTTTTCCGACGCAGAGCACATCCTTCGCGATGTCCCAGACGGTGTAAACCTCATAAGGCCCGCCGGTGCATCCGAGTTCGGGATAGGCGGTGAGAGCCGAGACAAGATGCGCCGGGAGATCTATCTCCGGCACAATCTCGATTCCCTTGCTCCGGGCGTAGCGCACTACATCCCGCAGCTGTTCCTGGGTGTAAAAGCCGCCGTAGCGGATGCCGTCGTTGTGGTTTGCGTCCCAATCGACCATAGTCCCGTTCCTCCACGCCCCGATTTCCGTGAGGCGGGGATACTTCTTGATTTCCACTCTCCAGCCGTGGTCGTCGGTCAGATGCCAGTGGAAGCGGTTGAGCTTGTAGTCGGCCATCAGGTCAAGCAGCTTCTTCACCTCGTCGATGCTGAAGAAATGCCGCGAGCAGTCAAGTTCCAGACCCCTGTAGGCGAATCTCGGACTGTCGTCTATCGTCATACAGGGGATGAAGCGGCCGGAGAGACCGGTCTTTGCGGAGCAGGCCAGACTGCCGGAGGCTGTGTCCGGACAAGCGTAGCCCGCAAGGAGCTGCTTCAGAGTGGAAACCGCGTAGAGCGTGCCCGAAAACGAAGAGGAACTGACGGTCACTCCGTCAGTTCCAATCTCCATCCGGTAGGATTCATCCGCCAGTCCCGGGTCGCGGAGGAAGCGGATCGTTCCGCCGCTCTCCCCGTCGCCGGAGCCGGAGAGAGCATGTCCGAATTCACGGACAAGCTCCCTTTCTTCTTTCGAGAGTCCGGAGCAGCGGACCTTGGCCCCCTTGGCGTCGAACCAGCCGGTCTGACGCTTCACTTCCTTCGGACAGGGCACCACATCCACGCTTTTCCCGTTCACGGCCTTGATGCATTCGGCCTCGTCGGCGCTGTACGGTGTGCCGTCCGGGCGGAGCACATCGTGGAACCACAGTTCAGGCTCGTCGGTCGGGCAAGGCTTGTGCATCGTGTCCCAGTCGAAAATCGTGTTCGTCTTTCCCGAGACGAAGCCCCAGTTTATGGCTCCCACATTCTCGCGGCGGAGCATCGGAAGGATGTCCTGGAAGGTGCTCTTCTGAGTCCTTGCCATGTACTCCGTGCAGACCAGAGGCTTGCCGTAGGCCTTGAGTGTGTCGATCATCGCCTGATGGCTCGCAGGGTCTTCGTAGGTGTGGTAGGTGATGATGTCAGAGTTCTCGATCTGCCAGACGTTCATCTCTCCGAGCCGCGAGTTCCAGACCCCGGCCGTGAGAGGCTGCGAAGGGTTCACCTTGCGCGCCCAGCTGAACACGTCCTTCAGAAGCGGGAAACTGCGCTCCCAATAGCGGTGAGGATCCTGCCCGCCGCCAGGTTCGTTGTAGAGATCCCACGCCCAGATGCGCTGGTCATCCTTGAAAGTGGTGAGAATATCGGTCACATAGGCCTTGAGCGTGCCGACAATTGCGGTCGTGTCGGCGGCGTAGTCGCAGCCGCTGCCGGAAAGTCCGAAATAGAGGCTTCCCGGATCCTTGACCCAGCCTGAATTGTGGCTGCCTTTGACCGGTTCCGGCTGCACTCCGGGAGCATAGCTTTCGCACCAGCAGTCGTCAAGAAATACGAACATCGTCGAGATGCCGTGCTTCGAAGAAGTGTCAAGATAGAGGTTCATCTTGTCCTTGAGTCCTTCCGCATCGGTCTCCCAGAGCACATGGTGCAGAAAGACCCTCATGCAGTTGAATCCCAAGTCCTCCGCCCATCCGAGTTCGCGGTCGATGGCGTTGATGTCGAATGTCCCGTCCTGCCACATCTCAAGCTGGTTTATGGCATAGGCCGGGATGTAGTCACAGCCGGAAATCCAGCCCTTTTCGGCGTACCATCCGTTCGCCTTTTCCGCCGTCCAGACCTTGCCCTCCTTCGGGGCGCAGCTGAACAGGGTCAATGTCGTGACAGACAAGGCAAGTGCTTTTATAAGAGTCCTTCCTGTTTTCATGAGTGATATGTGAAAATTTATAAGACAGATTGTCGATGAATATCAATGAATTATGGATGTCGATGAATGTCGTTGAATATGTGAATGTCAATCAATCTGGAAAATTACTATGTCGCCGGGACTCACGGTGTAGGTTCCGGATTTGGCTTCGGCCTTGTAGCCTTCGTTGTCTATGAATGTTGCTCCGGTGCTGAACGCGATCTCAAGAGTCATATTGTTCCGGTAGTCCTTGTTCACGACAGCAATATAGACCTTCCCGTCTTTCACCACTCTTGAAACCACTGCTCCGGGGTCTCCGGTGTGCAGGGACGTGATTCCGGCCGGCATCGAGGATAGAGCCTTAGTCCCGTATGGAAGATTCGTCCCGGTGTGCCAGACATCGGTGACATCCGCCCCGAGAAATATCTTCGACAGCTTCTGGAGGCTGTTGTTCACTTTCTTGACGAGTTCATAGACCTGTGTCGGGCCGCTCTGGTAGATTCCCCAGTAGGTGAAATACTGGAAGCCCTGCGCACCGTATGCCAGATTGCTGAACATCTGGAGGCGGAGTTCCGCAAGGGTCGGTATCGGGTAGAGAACGTCGCCGAGTTTGTGGGATAGCGCAAGCGCAAAGGCCCAGAACGGAAGGTTACGGGCGCGGGACACTCTTCTGATATCCTCGAGGTTCTTGTACCATTCCGCCCGGAGGGAACTCACTCCGTTCACCTCCGTGACCGGATAGTGGTCGAAAGAGAGGAACTTCACCGGGACCTGGCTGAGGAACGATGTGAGCTTGGACATATAGCCGTCAATGCTGCCCCAGGCCCAGTTAGGATAGACGTTCACATAGCAGAAATGCTTGTCGTCCACTGCGTTGATGTTCTTGATGACAGACGCGAGGGTCGGGAATTCGCTGACTTCGGGCTCGTCCTCGATGTGGTAGCCGAAAAGTGCCGGATGGTCCATCATCGCCTTTACGGTGTTTTCGGTGTCGGAGATGAGTTCGTTGCTTTTGGTAATCAGCTTGATTCCGGCCTTTTCCGCTCCGTCGAGCGCGAGCTTCACCTTGTCGAAGCTGTCATACCAGCCGAGATAGACATTGATTCCGCAGTCCTTCATTGTGGTGAACCTCTGGGCGAAATCGGTCGGTTCGATATCCGACCACGCTATGATCGGGAACTGCCCGTCAACGGTCAGCCCGGTGAGATCGACCTTGCTTGAACTTTTGCCGCCGCCGTTCGTGCCGTTGTCTTTCCCGCAGGCCGCCGCCAGAACGGCGACGGCTGCGAGTGAAAAAATGAGCTTTGCAGCTTTCATAATCCTGTTAGTTGATTACTTCGCGGAAAGCGTGACTTTGTTCTCTGTCTTGTTGTATTCGACAAGATAGATTCCCGGAGTGAATGTCTTGGTCACATCCTGAACGCCGTAATAAAGCGTCTCTGTAGACTTTGTTACGAGGCAGTCCGGTGAGCCGGAAGTCCAATCTCTGACCAGATTCCCCCATGCGGTGCCTGCATACAGGTGGAAAGCGAAGTCGTCTGCAAGGTAGATATATGAGCGGAAGATGCCCTCGGAAACCTTGTTCAGCGGAAGCGCCTGTCCCTGGGTCGGCAGGATGTTGCTATCAATCAGCGGATAATCCGTGTACGGACTCTGAGGGAAACTTGCGTTCTTTCCGATAAGGACGTATCTGTCTGTCTGAAGATAATTGAGAGTGAGAAGCAGCCATTTCTGGGTCGGGAGGTAATAAACCTCATAGTCCTGCTCTGCACCTGTATATTTTGCCGTATTCTTCTCGTCATCAACTTCCGAGAATACGGCGAGATTCAGCATTTCAGAAACCTTGGCGTCGAAATTTGTGAAAGTCACTATGTCTCCGGTCTTGAGTTTGAGAGACCAGATTGCGAGCCTGCCGTCACTGCCAGTCCAGTCGGCTGCCATCGCTGATTTGTCCACGGTCACAGTATTGCCGCTGTCCGGAACTTCCGGGTCAGGGTCTGGTTCCGGGTCCGGTGTCGGAGACGGATCAGGGTCGGCGTTGCCTGTCTCCATCCCGGCGAGAACGACTCCGGTGTATTTTTCGAGAGAGACGTTCTTCGTGGACTTGTCATAGTTCAGCACATAGAGTCCTTCCGTGAATGACGCTCCGGCATTGCCGTAGTTGCCATCGATCTTGCCGGTCTCGGGGTCTGCTTTCCTTTCGGTTATGATGAGAGTCTCCGGGGTTGTGGATGTCCAGTCGAGTTCTGTCCCCCAGGCCCGCTCCGAGTAAATCTTCAGCGCGAAGTTTTCCTTGAGGTAGAGCATAGTCTTGAACTTGCCCTCTCCAGTCTTTACGCAGGATGCCGCGTCGAATGATTCATTCGCGCCGCCGGCAAACCAGCAGAGAGGATGTGTCTCGCAATACGGAGACATCGGGAGGGACGCATTCTCGCCTGTTACCCAGAGAGCATCCTTGCAGGTGTACTGCTCCTTGACGATAATCCACTTGGTGTCAACTATGTAGTAAATCTCGAACAGCTGTCCGGTATGTCCGGTGTAGCGGGCGGTGTTCTTCTCCACATCGGCAAACCTGTCGCTCTGCAGGAGAGCACCGTCGGGGTAGTTGAGGAATACGACGCGGCTGTCCTGGATGAGGACGAATGACCAATAGACATAGTGTGCGCCGTGTGTCGCCATTTTCGAGAAGTCCACTATTATCGTATTGTCGATCATCTTGCTGAGCTCCTCCGTGAACTGGTCGAAGCCAATCCATCTGAGTCCGTACTCCCCGGAATCCGGAGTGTCGAATGTCCAGGTCTTGCCGGAAGCGTCCACCTTGCCGTCTTCTGTAATCTTGGAAGCGATGGTGAAGCTTGTGCCTATTTCCGAGAGGTCTCCGTCCGTGCGGTAGTTCCCCTTGACGGAAGTAGGGCTCATCTGCCAGCATTTCCCGTTGTTGTCAATGAGGTAGAGCGCGTCGAAGAGTTCAGGAGTAGTGATTTTGACATTTTCTTCCTCCGTGAGTGTTTTCTCCGTGAACATTTCGTCGGTGTTCACTGCTTTCATCTTCACTTCAGGGAAGAAAGGCGCGTCAATCTGAGTCGCGGAAATAGGAAGGTCAAATTCTTTCTCCACAGTGGCGGAAGTTCCTTCCAGAGTGAATTCGGAGGAGGCGAGTATTTCCGCGCCCTTGCTGATTTCAAGGCTGAAGACGCTGAGTTTGCTGCCTTTCACCGTGACATCGGCGGAGAACTTGACTTTGCTCCCCACAATCACGACAGACTCTCCGTTAAGCCCCTTGAGCGAGGCGTTTTCGATGACCGGAGCTTCCGGTTTCGTTGCCTGCGGACCGTTTTCCTTGTTGCAGGAAAGCGCAAGAACGGAGGCCGCGGCCATTATCAGTAATGATTTCAAGTAACGCATAACTGAATGTTATTATTTGGTTATTATTGGGTTAATGGTTTATTCGGTTCAGAGCAAATTGCTGTCTGATTTCGAACGAATTGCTATTTGAGTTTGAACAGGACCACATTTCCTGGTTCCAGAGTCATCGGACCGTTGTCGAAAGGGCGGAGCCCGGAAACGCTGACAAGTTTCACTCTGCGGCTGAACTTCACGTCAAGCTTTGCCGGAGCGGTGCAGTCGCGGTTCTGCACCGCGAGATATTCGTGATTCCCATTGGTGATGAGCGAAATGACAGCCCCTTTGCCGGAAACTTCAAGAGAGGTGACGCATCTGTGCGGCATCCCCTTCAGTTCCATCGTCCCGGCAGGAATCTCAGCTCCGGTGTGCCAGACATTCTCCACATTGCATCCGAGGAAAACTGGGGAGTAGGCCTTTATTTCCGAGTTCACCTGCTTCACAAGGTCATAGACTCCTGTCTTGCAGTGGTTTTTTGCGTCATACAGTCCGCCTGCCGTGAAATACTGGATGGCCTGCGCCCCGTAGAGCAGGTCGCTGAACACCTGCAGCCGCAGATGTCCGAGGGTCGGGACGGGATAGAACGCCTCCGGAGACGGTGCTCCGAGATGGTGGGATGTCGTGAGTGCGAATGCCCAGAAAGGCTTGCAGTGCCGTTTCGCCATTGCGGATACCTGTTCCAGATTTCTGTACCATCCCGGGCGTATCGTGATGCTTCCGTCGTCGTTCTGCGTGACGGGATACTGGTCGAAGGAATAGAACGGGACATCCACTTCGGATGCGAAATATTCGATCCTGTCCTCGTAGCAGTCGCTTCCCCAGGCCCATTCGGGGTAAAGGTTGATGTAGCACGGATGTTTTCCGTCGAGGCTGTCCACCTTTGCGGCGAGAGCCTTCAGCCACGGGATGTCCCAGGTCTCGGGCTCGTCTTTCAGATGCCAGGCGTACAGCGCCGGATGTTCCCTGAAGCGGGCGACCGACTGCGCGGTCGAGTCTTTGACCTGAGGGAATCCCGGGATGAGCTTCAGCCCGGCTTTCTGCGCCTCGTCAAGAGCGGTCGCGGCTTCGTCAGCCGTGTTGTAAAGTCCGAGATGTACATCGATGCCGCACTCCTTGAGAAGAGGGAAAACTTCTGCGCTGTTCCGCGCCGACACTCCGGCCCAGGTTATGACCGGAATGGTCTTCGCCGGCTTTGCGCAGGAGATGCACAGCGGCAGAAGCACCGCCGCTATGATTGCGTTTATATGTCTCATATCTTTCATATTCTGAATGTCACCGGATAATCGTTGGAAAAATTCAGTGAGCATAAAGGTGAACCTAAAGTGCTGTCACATAGATGTCAGCCTTGCTACCGTCTCCGCCGCTGTCGGCTTCCTTGGTGAAATGGACGCGGAGTTCATATACACCGGCCTTGAAGCTGCTGCCCGGGCGGATGTAAACCCCGTCTGCGGAAATGGCGGCGGTCTCAGGAGTCATCGAAGTCATTTCCACAAGCGTGCTCCACTTGACCCAGCGGTAGAGCTGGATGGCATATTTGTCTTTGAGATAAATCCTGATGCGGAAGTCACCCGCGCTGTCCTTGACTGCCGCGAGCGTGGCGTAGCGCACCTTGCCGTCCCCGTCAAGATATTTGAGATCGTGTGTGCTGCCGTCGTTCCCGAGCGGGAAGCAGGCATCGATTCCGGTGACCCAAAGCTGGTTGGAAGTGTTGAACACGGCGTAGTTGAGTATCATCCATCCGGTGTCCGTGTCGTAGTAGAAGCTCCAGTTCGCGCTGTGTCCGGTGAACTTCGCGGATGTATCTGAAAGAATCTCGAAACGGTCGCTCTGGAGCATCTTGTCCAATGCGCCGAATCCGCTGAAGGTCACTTCGCAGTCCTGCACGAGGCGTACCTTTTCCAGAGCGAGGTAGGTCACTCCGCTCTGCGTCTGTGACTCAAGCGTCTCCTTGTCGAGGTGTACCGTGAGCCCGACGAGCTTGTCGATTGCAAAGCTGTAGATGTTGAAGCCGAACTTGCTGAAACCATATCCTTCGGTGTCCGGGACTGTTATGGCATCTCCTTCGGAGCCGTCTTCGAGCACGCTGATCTTGCCGTCAGACATTCCCCAGACATAGCCGCTGTAGTCCGGCTTTCCGCCGGAGACTTTCTCGGCGATATAGACCTTGGTTCCGAGTGCCGTGAGGTCTGTTCCCGCAGCGGTGCTATAGACGAAGTCGGAAGCTTTCACAAGCGGGAACTGCGCTCCGTTCTCGTCCACGAGCAGGAGGGAAGCGGGAGCCGCAGGGCGTGACACGGAAACGTTCTTGTCACGGGAAATCCTTGTGGAGTTCTCGCCTCCTGCGACATTGTTCGCGCTGACGCTCACTTCCGGGTAGAATCCGCCGTCATCGAGATTCGCAGCGAAAGGCATCACGAATTCGTACTCGATTTCAGCATCGTTCCCCGACAGCGCGGCCTCGTGGCTGACGACGGTGTTGTCTCCGTATTTGACTGTTAGAGACCAGCTTTTCAACTCGTTGTAGTCGTCATTGATGCGTGCGCTGAACTTGACGCTTTCTCCGGCGACGATCACGGTCTTTCCGCCGGCGGTGACGGAGGCGTCTTCGATGAGAGGACGTGAAGCCCACTCCGGCCAGGTGACATCCTTGTTCACCTTGTCCTCACACCCGATGAGGGAGAGGAGTGTGATGGCGGCCGCCATATATTTCATTGTCAGATTTTTCATATTTATCCGATAGATGTTTAAAACATTGAATATATTGAAAAACACCACATTACATTGATGCGGCCTTGGCCTTGTCGCTCTCCCATCCCTCGCGGCTGTACTCCTGTTCAAGGGTCTTTCCGATTGTTTCCGCCTCGTTCACGGCGTAGTCCGGAATCGGGACATACTGATGGGTCGGAATCACTCCCTTGCAGGCCTTCACCCTCGTGGCGTACTGGTTGAAGCGGATGAGGTCGATTTTTCTCATTCCCTCGAACCAGAACTCGTGTCCTCTCTCGTCGAGCAGGGCGTCAAGGAACGCCTCAGCAGAAGCGGTCTTTGAGGACGGGAGTCCGGAGAGTCCGGCCCGGCTGCGCACTTCGTTCACCGCAGCGACGGCCTCGGCGGAAGGTGCTGAACCGCTCTGGCGGACCTCAGCCTCGGCGAACATCAGCAGGACATCCGCCCATCTCGCGAGAGGGAAGTCGTTGCCGAAGCACGGGGCGGTCGCCGTTTCTGCCGGGTATTTGAACGGGATGTAGCCGTCCCATTCCGACTTTCTCCCGATTTCCGCAGGCCCCCACCATTCTCCGGTCGTCGTGTAGTATTCGGTGATGATGCTTTCTTTCCTGAGGTCTCCGCTTTCAAAGGTGTCGTAGAATTTCGGAGCGAGATTGAAGGTCATACCCCATCCCGGACCGCAGACGGCGAACGGAGTGTCGTTCCCGAGGTCGTCCTTCTTCGCGGCGTTGTTCGGCATCGCGAGCATTGCGAACGGGTTCATACTGCCTTCCTTGGTGTTTCCCGTGGAAGAAGGGTCGCAGCTGATGGCCGCGATGATTTCGCAGTTGAAGTCATTGGCCTCGCGGAACATCTCCTTGTAGGGATTCGTGCCCGACTTGAAGAGGGAATATTTCCCGGTGTTCAGTTCGCGGTAGAGAGAAACGGCTTTGCTATACCATCCGTCTTTGTGATAACCCTCGTTGAGGCAGTGTCTCATAAGGCAGAATCTCGCGAAATCCCTTGTGAACCGGCCGCGGTCGGACTGGGTTTCCGGCGCATATTGCGCGGCATAGTCGAAATCGTCGTAAATCCACTGCGTGATGTCGTCAAGCGACGGGCGCACGGCGTTGTTGAGTGCTTCGCTGTTTTCGACATCCTCCGGGTTTACAATCAGCGGCACAGGTCCATAGACGTGGAGGAGGTTGTACATATGCAGTCCCCGGCAGATGCGGGCCTCTGCGAGTATCTCCCTTTTCTTCTCTTCGGAGACTTTCTCCGTCGATGCGTTCTGGATGGACCCTATGACGCTCGTGAACCTGGTCACTTCGCGGGTCTTAGGGTAATTGTTGGGCTGGGTGTCGCTGAGCGTGCCTCTGGAATAGTAGCGGCACAACGAGAAATTCGCCTCGGACCACTGCCTGTAATTGATGTCCCACACGCCGTCCACCCACGGAGCCTCCACGTCCGAAGGGGTGTCGAACTGCTTCAGCACTCCTCCTGCGGGGATGTACCACGGATGCTGGTTGCCGCTCGACGCGTAGAGGGAATAGGTCCAGGTGTTCGTAAACGGGATGTAGCAGGACATCATCAGGGACTTGTAGTCGTTCTCCGAGACAGGGAAGTTCTGATCGCTCAGGACTCCGTAAATCTTAGGGTCGAAGTCCTTGTTGCAGCTTGCGCAGAGCAGAAGCGCCACAGCGCAGTTTATGATGCATATTGTCTTTTTCATTGTGACGGCCTCCTTCTATTTGAAATTGATTTTTGCTCCGAGCGAGTAGCTGCGAATCATCGGATAGCCTGCCGGAGACGAACTGTTTCCAGTGTAGATTTCCGGGTCCACTCCGGAGAACTTCGTAAATGTCAGAGGGTTCTGTGCGTCGAAATAGATGCGTATGTTTTCGATTCTCTTCGACAGCACCTTGCCGAGCAGTTTCCCGTCGAGGTTGTAGCCGAGGGTTATGTTCCTCACGCGCACGAAGGACGCGTTCTGCCTGCCGAGGTCCCATCCCGCATTTCCCGGGAGAGCGTCGGCGCGCGTCGTGGCGATGCCGGCGAGGGTTCCCTTGTCATTGGTCTGGGAGTTCCAGATGAGGTAGGCGAACTGGTTGGAGTTCTGAGGAGGGCTGTAGGAGAGCGAGCCGGCGTTCGCCCAGGAGAGCGCGTAGTTGTACTTGGTCGCCCCGAACTGCCCGTAGAGGAAGATGTCGAGGTCGAAGTTCTTGTAGGTGAAGGTGTTGCCGAAACCTATGCTGATTTTCGGGAGCACATCGTCCATATAGATGTCATCAGTCGTGATGATTCCGTCCCCGTTACGGTCCTCGATGATCGGGTAGCCCGGTTTCTGCGAGTTCTCTCCGAGACTCAGCTGAGAGTCCGGCATATTGGAGCGGTCGGAGTTGATTATGCCGGTGACGTGGTAGTAGTACTGCGCGTTCATCGGCTCCTTGTCACGAATCTGATAGACCTGATAGTCGTAGTTCTCGGTGCGCTTGACCCAATACATATTGTAGCGGGTCAGCGTGAGGGAAGATGTCCAGGTGAATCCTCCGAGGTCCTTGATGTTCACGCTGTTGATCATCGCGTCCCATCCTGCGCGGTAGTAGTGCCCGTAGTTGACAGGCCTTGTTCCGACCATGCTCAGCGGCTCTCCCGGCGCCTGCCCGAGCAGATCCGTGACATCGTTGCGGAACAGGTCGAAACTTCCGTAGAGCCTGTTTCCGAGGAGGTAGAAGTCAAGACCTATGTTCTTCATTATGGTCTTCTCCCAGGTCACGTCAGGATAGTCCGAACCGGACTTGATATAAGGGATGTAGTTCACCGTGTTGTCGCTGAACTTCACATAGCTCGGAGCCATGGAGTAGAGTCCGTAGAGCGAGGTGCCGAGGTTGTCACGCCCCGTCACTCCGTAACTTGCCCTGATTTTCAGCAGGTTGATCCACTTGACGTTCTGCATCCACTTTTCTCCCGTGATTTTCCACGCCGCTGACACGGAAGGGAACCACGCATATTTCTTTGACGGGAAGAACTTGTCCGTTCCGTCGCGGCGGAGTGTCGCGGAAACGATGTAACGGTCAAGCACATCCACTGCAAGCCGTCCGAACTGGGAGCGTTTCTCGTTTTCCCATTTCGAGGAGGTCGGAGTGAAAGGACCTTCGGCGGCGGAGATGTTGTCCGTCCCTATGTTGTCGTTCGCATTCTTGAAATCGACTTCGAGACCGCTTCCGGACTGGTTGTAAAGCCCCATTCCGAGCACGGCGTCGATGCTGACTATGTCCTTGAACTTCTGGCTGTACATAATCATTCCCTCGATGGTCTGGTCGTCGCGTGAAGCGTCACCGATGTGTCCTCTGGACACTCCTGCGACCTCGTACCAGAGCATAGTCGTCGGGATATAGAGGTTTCTCTTCGCGGTCTCCCTGTTGAGTCCATAGACTCCGCGCAGCTTGATGATGTCTTTCCAGACATTGATGTCAGTGGAGAGGTTCACATACCAGCCAGAAGATTTCGTGTTGTCGTTGAACATCGCCATCTCGGCCGGGTTCGCCGTCGAGCGGTAGCGCATATAATTGCCGTCGCTGTCATAGACAGAATAGTTCGGCGGGAACATCAGGGCGGACTGGAGCGCATCCTTGCCCACTCCTCCGGCACCGCCTCCGTCAGCGTTGGAGTTGGTGAAGTCGTTGGAGAAGATGTTCATTATGGCGGATATCTTCATAAACGGAAACACCTGCGCCGTGAGGTTGCTGCGGAGCGTATATCTCGTCATTCCGGAGTTGATTACGGTTCCGACCTGATCGTAGTAGTTTCCTCCTATATAGTACTTGATGTACTTGTTTCCGCCGTTGATTGACAGCGAGTGGTTGTTGATGCTTCCCGGCTTCAGGATGTAGTCGAGCCAGTCGGTGTCCGTCGCGCTCTCGATTTGGTCCGGATAGAAGACCGGCGACCATCCTCCGTCGTAGTCGTTGATGCCGTATGGCTTCATATCGTGGTTCAGGAGGTAGCTTTCCTTGCTGAACACGTTCGCGAAGTTCATATATTCGTATGAACTCAGCGGCTGAAGGTATTTGTAGTTGCGTACGAAGGAGTAGCTTGACTCGAGGGTCACTCTCGGAGCACCCTCCGCGCCCTTCTTCGTCGTTATGAGTATCACGCCGTTGGCGGCGTTGATTCCGTAGATTGCCGCCGATGCGTCCTTGAGGACCTCGATTGACTCGATGTCGCCCGGATTCAGTCCGGCGAGTCCGGCCCGGTTGATGGAGTTCGGGGTTTCGATGCTTCCGTTGCCCACCTCAAGGGAGCCGCTCGGCATCATTATTCCGTCCACGATGTAGATCGGTGTGCCGCCGCCACGGATGCTCACGTCCACGTTTCCTCCCGGTTGCGGGCTGCTGATGTTGGCGCGGAGTCCGGCCGCCTTGCCCATAAGCATCTGTGACATGTTGCTGGTAGCGCTCTTGGCGATTTTTTCGGTCTTGATCGTCGCCACGGAGGTGGTCAGGTTCTTTCTCGAAGTGGTTCCGTAACCGACCGCCACGGCTTCTTCGAGCAGCACGGAGTCGTCTTCGAGCTTTATCTCGATTTCAGCGTTGCGGACGGCCTTGTACTCCTGCGAGGTGTAGCCGAGGGACGCGAACTCTATGACATCACCTTTTCTGACAGTGATGCTGAAATTTCCGTCCAAATCGGTTATGACTCCGTTTTTTGTGCCTTTGACAAGTGCCGAGGCACTGATGACCGGTTCTCCGTTGCTGTCGATGACGCGCCCCTTGACGGTGACGTTCTCAGTGGCGGTCTGTTTCGGGGTCACGACAATCTTGTTGCCTACGGCAGTGTACTGGAGGCCGGCCTTGTCCAGTTCAGCGTTGAGCACGTCGGAGAGTACGAGATTGTCGGAAGCGATGTTTACGGCTTCCTTACCCTCGATTTCCGAGTCTCTGTACGAAAAGTTCCAGTCTGTCTGCCTTTCAATCTCGGTGAAAAGCTGTTTCAGTGTCGCGTTCCGGAGGTTCAGGCTTATCCTGTCCTGCTGGGCGTATGCCGATGCGGAGAAGAGCAGGGCGAAGACGAGTCCAAGAATCACCGGGCGCAGTGACAATGGTTTCATAGTCGTTTTTGGAATTTGGTTAAACTTTTAATGTTATTTGTGAATCTCTATGCGGTTGCCGCGGATTTCGTATGTGAATCCGTAGTGCATTCTGAGAATGTCGAGGACTTCGCTGATCCGGTGTTCCGTAAAAGTACCGGTGTAACGGTCCGTTAGGTTTATGTTTCCGGAACATTCGATATTCACCATAAAATGCCGCTGAAGGATGTCGAGGACCTGATAGAGGGGCTTGTTTATGAACACCATCCTGTCTTCGAGCCACGCGGTCTCGACAGAGTTGTCCGTCCTCATTTTGTTCATCCTGCCGGTGTTGCCGGAGATGATGACTTTCTCGTTGGGGCTGAGCTCCATTTCGGAGTCCCCGTAGCGCAGGCTGATGCAGCCCTCAATCAGCGAAACTTCTTTCATCCCGTTGTCAGGGTCCGCATACACGTTGAACTTCGTCCCGTGAACGGTGACTTCCATCCCCTGGGCGAAGACGGAGAATTTGCAGCGCGGGTCCTTGACCACATCGAAATAGCCCTGCCCGACAAGTTCCACCCGCCTGTCCTCCTGTCCGAAACCTGCGGAGTAACGGAGCTGTGATTTCGGGCTGAGAGTGACCTTAGTCCCGTCCGGAAGGACCACCCTTGACCTGTCGTCGTTTCCGGCATCGATTCTGACCTCCCGTGAGGCGAGCCGTGCGGAGAGGGCGGCCGTGTCAGCCATTTTCAGGCCGATTCCCGCAGCGACCAGCAGGGCAAGCCCGGCGGCGATGCCGAGCCAGAGAGGGAAACGCCTTGTGCGGCCCTTCGCCCCCTCTTCCATCCATTCCTTTTCAAGCACGTCGGCAAGCTCCCCGTCCGAAGCGGCATCCGCTTTTTCGGCGAGCAGGTCGAATTCCTCCGGGGTGATTTTTCCTTTTCTGTATTTGGAGAGCAGAGTTCTCATAATGCGTAGTTTCGACGGTTACGCATTATATATCCGCTGACGGCCATTTTATAACATAGGAAACTGCCTTAAAAGGCGAATTGCCGCGCTACGCTCCTTGTCAAAGTCCTCACAACCGACAGGTTGCGGAGAGGAGGATCGCCGCGTCAGCTCCGGCTTAGAATGTTGAGAGTCAGACGTAATACCACGATGAGGAGAGGCATATATTTGAGGAGATAGTCGCGGATTCTCTTCAGCGCGGCGGACAGTTGGTTTCTGACGACCTGTTCGCTGATGCCGAGCTGTCCGGCAATCTCGCGGGCGGAAAGCCCTTCCTCCCGGTTGAGCCTGAAAATCTGCTTCTGGCGCGGCGACAAGGTGGCCTTCGCAGCGTTCAGGCCTTTGAGATAGGCATCGTAGTCGTAGGAGATGCGGGACTCCACGCTCACCATAGCTGAAAGCTCCACCCAGTCCCGCACATTGGGGTTTCTCAGCTGCCGGCGCAGTTCTTTGACGAGCGCGTTCCTGCAGGTCGTGAACAGATAGGCTCTGACGGAACGGTTCTCGTCCAGAGTCTCGCGGTGAAGCCAGAGCTTTACAAGCGATTCGTGGGTGATGTCCTTGGCTGTGTCAGCCGATTTCACGCAGGAATAGACAAATCTGTACAGGGGGGGGTAAAATGAGTCATAAAGCTCTCTGAAACAGGCATCTCCGCCTGTCTCACGCTTTATTCCCGCTATGAGTTCCTTTTCTGTCATTTCCCGGCAAATGTAGTGAATTCCCGCGCCAGTGGCAAGCGGAGGCGGACTGTCCTACCAGAGGAATACCGTATAGCCCACGGCGGAAAGGATGGCGAAAGCGAAGGTGGACATTACCAGCAGGGGCAGATATTTGTCGAGCCTCGCGCCCTCGTTTCTCCACAGCCCCGTCAGATGGACAATGTACAGCGGCAGGGTCAGGACAAAGAGATAGTGGAACGGGTCGAAGCATCTCAGTGCCGTGTAGAGCATCATAGCCGCCCAGCCGAGAGCGATCAGTATGCTCTGGTAGATCCGGGCATTGCGGCCGCCGATGCGCAGGGGAATCGTCCTGCGGGTGCCGCAGTCGGAGTTCATATCGCGGATGTTGTTGATGTTCAGCACTCCGACGCTGAACAGCCCGATAGCCGCGGCGGGCAGGAGGAGCAGCCACGACTTGACTTCGTGCGCCACCACGAAATAGGAGCCCAGCACCGACAGCAGGCCGAAGAACAGAAAGACATACAGATCCCCCATACCCCGGTAGCCGTAGGGATTGTGGCCGAGGGTGTATTTTATCGCAGCTATTATCGCGGCCGCACCGAGTATCAGCAGCAGAATGGATTGCAGACACATCAGCGTGCCGAAAGACTGCCATATCATCAGTGTCCCGCTCGCGCAGCACAGAACCACCAGCGCGAGAATCATAGCCCGGTAGTCCCTCTCCGTCAGAATGCCTTCCGAATAGTTCGGTCCGACGCGCTTCTCGCCGTCTGTCCCGCTTTTCCAGTCACCGTATTCGTTGCACACATTGGACAGGCATTGCAGAAAGAGAGTCGTCAGGGCTATGAGCGCGACCACCAGCCAGTCGGCGTGATAGTCTGCGGCGGCGAGTCCCGTACCCATTATGATCCCGGACAATGACAGAGGCAATGTTCTGAACCTCATCGACTTAAGATAGTATTTCGCTTTTCCCATAATTGAATCCGTCCCTCTCTATGCGGGGCTTGAATTGTCAGAAGAATGCTATATAGATGGCGCAGAGGGCGAGTGCGACTGCGGAGACTGCGCTCACCGCCTTGCTGTGCCTTTTCAGAAAATGCGACAGGAAACCGCCCGCCAGCAGCCACAGCAGGTTCGCTCCGGGTCCGGCCAGCAGCAGCAGGGCCGCAACCGGAATCAGATCCTTGAACTCGCTGGAATAGGGCAGTACGAAACTGCTGAACACGCTCAGTTCGAGAAGCAGAATCTTGGCGTTGGTGAGCTGCATCACCATCCCGCTGAGAAAAGTGCATTCCCGTTTGCCGCCTGCCGCGCCGGTGTCCGTCTGCCAGATCCTGTAGGCGAGCCATAGCAGATATGCGGCTCCCAAGTACTTGAGCCATACCACATAAGAGCCCAGAGCCTCCCCGATGAAATGCGTCAGCACCGCCATAATGCCCACCGCTATCACTGCTCCCGTGAACAGCCCGCACCACATAGGCAGGGATTTGACCCTCCCGTGGCGGATGGCCGAAGTCAGGGCGTAGATGTTGGCGGGGCCCGGAGCGCATCCGACCACCAGGATCTGCAGCAGTAGGGCAGGCAGCAAGTTATCCGGCATAGGCGACAAATTTGTCATAAATATACGAAGAATTTCCGAGTGTCAACAATTTTTACAGCAGTGTAAAGTATTTTTACAGGCAGGCGGCTCGGCTTTGTTGTGTAATGCCCTGAAATGCAGCTCATTGCCTGTGCTGGCACATTTGTGGCACATCTGCGGCCGGATAAATGTAGTGAAATAAGGGACAGTCGGTATGAATCTGCTGAATCATTTTGCCTCTGCGGTGAAGACTCTGCCCGCCAAGGGGCGAAGGAATATTCTGAAAGTGTTCACTCTGGGAGTGGGGTTGGCCGTCGGTCTGGTGCTGGCGTCAAAGGTGTGCTTCGAGCAGACTTTCGATGACTTCTATGACGGTGCCGACCGCATCTGCACATTGAACGAAGCCATCAATCTCAACGGGAAATACAAGCTCTATTCCCAGACCAGCGGCGGCATTGCTCCGAGACTGAAAGAGTACCTGCCCCAGATTGAGGAGGCCACGAGATTCACGGCGTTCGCGGATGAATGCACTGTCTCGCTCTCCGGAAGCCGTCGGAGAATCGATCTGAAAGGGGCTGTGCTGGCAGATTCCTCGCTGTTCCGCGTTCTTGACAGGAAATGTCTCGCCGGCAGCATCACGGACGCCCTCTCGGTTCCCGACAATGCGCTGCTCTCCTCCTCCGCGGCCGACAGGATTGCGGCGGAATCAGGCGTCTGTGGATATGAGACCCTGATAGGACAGCGGTTCACTCTCGCAGGCTACGGAGACTATGAAATGACGGTCAGCGGCATCTATGAGTCTTTCCCTCTCAATTCCAGCTACCGTCCCGATCTGGTGGTCTCAATGCCGAGCATCGGGAACTTCATCTGGGACGGCTCGGACAATCTGGTCGGCAATGACCGCTACCGCAGCTTTATCAAACTGCGCAAGGGAGCGGACATCAGCGAGGTGAACGGGCGGTTCCCTGATTTTGCGGAGGCCTATCTCCCGATGGAGGAGGCGAGGGCCGCGGGATATGAGCTCGGATTCGTGGCCAAGCCTTTTGTCAGATACCACAACGAGGATGAGAATCAGAGGAATATGACTATGGTGCTCGCCTTTGTCGCCTTTGCCCTCCTGCTCACTTCGACTTTGAACTATCTGCTGATCGTGCTGTCATCGGCCATCACACGCGGCCGCGAAATGGCTCTCCGCAAATGTCTCGGCAGCGGTCGGGGCGACACCTGCGCTATGATGTTCGCGGAAGCCACTGTCCACACGCTGCTGGCTCTCTGTCTGGCGGTCGTGCTGATATTCGCTTTCCGGGACATCATCGGGACCGTGCTCGGAGTGAATGTGAAGGCTCTGTTCACCGGCAGACCTCTGGCTATGGCCATCTTTCTGGTGGTCATCCTGACAGCCGTGAATACGTTGGCTCCGGCAGCTGTGTTCAACCGTATCCCCGTGGCGGCGGCTTTCAGGAACTGGAGCTCCGGCCGAAAGGTATGGAAACTCGCTCTGCTGGCCGTGGAGTTCGCCTCAGCGGCTTTCCTGGCCGTTGTCCTCGGTATCATATCGTTGCAGTACGGCAGGATGACTTCCGCCGATCTGGGCTTTGACTGCGAGAATGTGGCGATGGTCACTATGCCTGAGGCTTCAGACAAGGAGAAGCTTGTCTTGATGAACGAAATCCGTGCCCTGCCGGATGTCGAAGACGCGGCCTTCGCCTATCAGAATCCGTTCGCTCACTAT
The DNA here is from genome assembly GCA_963640185.1 of Lachnospiraceae bacterium. GTDB lineage: Bacteria > Bacteroidota > Bacteroidia > Bacteroidales > UBA932 > Cryptobacteroides. The sequence goes on from CAVHXU010000027.1 coordinate 18,447, forward strand.
TCGGGCGACAATGTCTCGCTGCCTGGCGAGGACAGACAGCTTTTCAATCTTCAGGACGCATTCTACGTTGACTCCCATTACTTCAAAGTACTCGGAATCGGGATGGCCGCAGGCCGCGGATTCGAGGAGGGGCTGCTTGCCGATGCGGAGGTGGTCGTGGACCGTTCCTTTGCCGCGATGATGAAGAAGATGGCCGGCTGGGAGGATGTGGTCGGCAGAAGCATAGACATCACTTCCCACGGGACAAGCCGGATATGCGGAATGATAGAGGACATCCACAACGGCAGTTTCATCGAAGACCGTGAACTCGGACATCGTCCTATGGCGATCTTCTACCTCGACCCCGGGCAGTACTCTCCCCACTACTTCAAATACGTTTTTGTCAGATACCACCATCTCACTCCGGAAGCCATAGATGCCACTCGGGAGGTCTGCGGCAGGATTCTCGCGGATCAGGCAAACTCGGTGACTCCGTTCCGCAGGCTCGCTCTGGACAATTGCGAGTCCACTCTCAACACGCGCAACGCCATTCTGCTGGGCGGAACCGTGGTACTGATCATCGCGCTTCTCGGACTCATCGGCTACACTATCGACGAGGCGCGGCGCAGAGGCAAGGAGATAGCGGTGAGAAGAGTGAATGGGGCGCAGTTCAGCGGGATCCGACTGATGTTCCTCAAGGATGTGATGGCCATAGCCCTGCCTTCGATTGCCGTCGGCTGCCTGATTGCGGGAATAGTGGCCTCAAGGTGGGAGAGCCAGTTCTCCGTGCAGGTCGGGCTGCCCTGGTGGGTGTTCGTGCTGACCTTTGTCGCGGTGACGGCTGTGACGGCGCTGGTGTCCGATGCCTATGTGAGGAAGATCGCGAATGCCAATCCTGCGGAAAGCATAAAGACGGAATAGTGCTGAGCGGGAATGTCAAATAATTGTAAATCAATGGATAATAAATAAAACTCCTAATATTATGATCAAGATTACAAACATCTGCAAAGTCTTCAGGACTGAGGAAATCGAGACCGTGGCTCTCGACAACGTTTCATTTGAAATCAACGACGGCGAGTTCGTCGCCGTTATGGGACCTTCCGGTTGCGGCAAATCCACCTTGCTCAACATTCTCGGCCTTCTGGACAATCCCACTTCCGGCAGCTACCTGCTTCTGGGACAGGAGGTCGCGCAGCTGAAAGAAAAGGAGCGCACCAAGTTCCGCAAGGGGAATATCGGCTTCGTGTTCCAGAGTTTCAATCTGATTGACGAGCTGAATGTCTATGAGAATATAGAGCTGCCGCTCCGCTATATGAATTTCAGCGCAGCGGAGCGCAGAGAGAAAGTCGAGGCCGTGATGGCGCGTATGAACATCAGCCATCGGGCAAAACACTTCCCGCAGCAGCTTTCCGGCGGTCAGCAGCAGAGAGTGGCCATAGCTCGTGCCGTTGTCGCCAATCCGAAACTGATTCTCGCCGATGAGCCTACCGGTAATCTGGATTCCAAAAACGGCAAGGAGGTGATGGACCTTCTGACCGAGCTTAATCACGAGGGAACGACCATCGTGATGGTGACCCACTCCCAGAAGGATGCGGCGATGGCTCAGAGGACGATTGACCTGTTTGACGGCCATATCGTTTCCGATGTCAAGAACGAGCTATAATGAAATACGTATTTCATAATTTCGTGAACACCCTGCGGCACTACCGCGTCTCGACTTTCCTGAATGTGGCCGGACTTGCGGTGGCGTCTGCCGCGTTCTACATCATTCTGACCCAGGCAAGTTTCGGTCTCGGGTTCAACCGGAGCATTCCGGACGCGGACAGGATTTTCGTGATCACCACTCCTTCGGAGTATTTCTCGGGCCAGAACTCCCTGTGGCTCTGCCGGCCGATAGGTGAGGCCCTTGTGGACGGCTCTCCCGAGGTGGAGTGCGGAGGACTCTTCGATTTCTACAAGTTCGAGAATCCCGGACTCGCATATTGGCGGCAGGAGGACGGACAGGTGCGCAAACTCCGGCTGTCGCTCAACTCCAACTCCCAGGGCGGGCTGAAAGCTCTCGGATATGAGGCTGTCGAGGGCGACCTGGCCGCTCTTGCAGGTCCCGGGACATTCGCGGTCAGCGAGTCTTACGCCAAGGCGAACGGGCTTTCCCTCGGCGACCGGGTGTCCGTCGGGGACAATATGTCTTTTAGCGACCCGCAGGGCGAAAGGAATGTCAAGGAGCTGGTCGCGATATTCAGGGATTTTCCGCGCAACAGCTATATGGGCGCCGTCGAAGGCATCTCGGATCTCGGGAGCTACTCGATAGACAATGTCAGCGAATGGTCCTTCACCTATCTGGTGAAACTCCACGATGCCTCCCAGAAGGAGTCGTTCGAGCAGAACTCGAAGAAGATAATGAAGGACTTCGTCTATCGCCTCTATGGGATAGACTCCGGCGAGGCTTCGGAAGGGGACAAGGCGGATGCCGACGAGACCATTGACAGACTCGCCGTCTCGTTGGTATCCCTGAAGGACCTCTACTACTCCAAGAGCGTCGCGGGAGTGCCGGGAGGAAGCGGTAACCGCACGACGGACATCACTCTGCTGGCCGTGGCCGTGCTGATTATGTTCATCGCGCTGGTGAACTTTATCAATTTCTTCTTCGCTCTTGTGCCGGCAAGGCTGAGATCTGTGAACACATACAAAGTCTTCGGCGTTTCAAGGGAATCGCTTGTGCTGAGCTTTGTCGGGGAGAGTGTCGGGATTATGCTCATCTCGCTCATCCTTGCCGCACTGCTCGCTTACGGCTTCTCGCTGAGTCCTTTCGCCGGCATTCTCGGCAGCAGCATCGCCTTCGGAGACAATGTGACGGTGCTCGTGCTTACTGTGGCGGTGGCTCTCGCGGCGGCCGTCGCGGGCAGTCTCTACCCTGCCTTCTACATCACTTCCTTTCAGCCCGCACTCGTCCTGAAGGGCTCGTCCGTAGGATCCGCTTCGGGAAGGCGGTTGCGCAATGTCTTGATAGGCTTTCAGTTCGTGATTTCCCTCTCGCTCATCATCTGCGCCTCGTTCCTGAGGCTGCAGCACAGCTATATGATGAACTACGATATGGGCTTCGACAAGTCCAATCTGCTTGCGGGTGAACTCCCCGGAGGCATCTGCTGGCTGGGAGAGCGCAACAGCGCTTTTGAAGACAAGCTCAGGAGCAATCCCGACATCAAGGACATCACCTGGGCGGACGGACATCTGGTGAACACCTCCAGAATGGGTTGGGGACGGACATACAAGGACAAGACAATCAGTTTCCAGTGCTATCCGGTGGCATACAACTTTCTTGACTTTATGGGAATAGACATAGTTGACGGAAGGGATTTCACGGCTTCTGACGAGATTTCCACGACCTCTTCTATGATTTTCAACGAACAGGCCCGCCGGGAATTCGACATCGACTTCGAGACTCCGGGCCCTGGCCACAGGGATGCGTGCGAGGTGGTCGGCATCTGCAAGGACTTCAACTTCAAACCTCTGCAGTACGGCCGCGCCCCGTTTGCATTCTATATTTTCGGAGACAAGGCGCACAGCTGGCGAAGCGGACTTCACCATATCTACATCCGCACGTCTCCCGGAGCGAATCCCGGCGATGTCATCAGATTCGTGCTATCCACTGTGCAGGAGATGTGTCCGGATGCGGAGCCGGAGACTTACTCGCTGGACTTTTTCGACAAGGAACTCGGGCAGCAGTATGAGAGGGAGAAACAGCTTTCGCAGCTTATCGGCCTGTTCACCGCCGTTGCAATCATCATCTCGCTTATGGGCATTTTCGGTCTGGTGCTTTTCGAGACCCAGCACCGGAGCCGTGAGATTGCAGTGCGCAGGGTTCACGGCGCGAGGGTCGGGGACATTCTGCTGCTGTTCAACCGCAAGTTTGCATTCATAGTGCTGGGAAGTTTCATCGTGGCGGCGCCTCTGAGCTGTTTCGTGCTCTCCCGTTACCTTGCTTCCTATGCCTATCGTGTGCCGCTCCACTGGTGGGTGTTCGCTCTCTCGCTTGCCGGCGTGCTGCTTCTGACGGCAGCTGTCGTGACGCTGAGGAGTCTTCGCGCCGCTACTGCAAATCCTGTGGATTCCCTCAAGTCCGAATAGCGGGGCTCTTTTATTTTTAGTATATTTGCAGCCTATGGCTAAAAAGGGGAGAATACTGGTAGTCGATGATAACAGAGGCATCCGCGAGGCCCTCAAGATCCTGCTCGGAAACAGTTTCGAACAGGTGGAGCTTCTGTCTTCGCCGTCTTCTCTCATAAGCACCGTAGAGAGTTTCCGTCCGGATGTCATCCTGCTGGATATGAACTTCAGGACCGACATCAACACCGGCAATGAGGGGCTTTTCTATCTCTCGGAGATCAAGGCGCGCCGGCCGGAGCAGGAAGTGGTGCTGTTCACGGCTTATGCGGACATAGCGCTCGCCGTCGAAGGGATGAAGAGGGGAGCGGCGGACTTTATCGTGAAGCCCTGGGACAATGCCAGACTGATCGACACTCTGACCGGAATCCGTGACCGGCGCAAGGGCGCGCCCAAGGTGAAGCCGGCCGCTGCGGGTGCGGAAATGTTCTGGGGGGACAGTCCTCAGATGCTCAAGCTCCGCTCAGATGTGGAGAAAGTGGCCGCCACTGACGCCACGGTGCTCATCACAGGCGAGAACGGTACGGGCAAGGATGTGCTGGCCCACGAGATTCAGCGTCTTTCCCGCAGAGCCGACAGGCAGATGGTGTGCGTGGATGCGGGGGCCATCACCGACACCCTGTTCGAGAGCGAGCTTTTCGGTCACGTCAAGGGGGCGTTCACCGATGCCAAAAGCGACCACGCCGGCAAGTTCGAGCAGGCTGACGGTGGCACTCTTTTTCTCGACGAAATCGCCAACATCCCGCTTCAGTCACAGGCCAAGCTGCTCAGAGTCATTCAGGACAGGAGTGTCACGAGGGTGGGTGACACGAAGAGCATTCCGGTGGACATCCGCCTGATATGCGCCACGAATGCCGACATCCCGTCGATGATCCGCAACGGACTCTTCCGTGAGGATCTCTACTATCGTCTCAACACCATCAGCCTGGAGATTCCGCCGCTTCGCCGCCGTGCGGATGCGATTGTGCCGCTCGCCATGCGCTTCGTGGACGAGTTTTCAAAGCGTTATTCCCGCAATGTCAGGGAATTGTCGCAGGCGGCGCAGGCAGAGCTGAGGGCTTATTCCTGGCCGGGCAATGTCCGGGAACTGCGCAACTGCATCGAGAAGGCGGTGATCCTCTCCGACGGAGCCGTGATAGAGGGTTTCGGGCTGGATCCCGGCACCGGCCGCTGCGACGCTTCCATTTCTTCGCAGGATACTATGGAGGATATGGAGGAAAAGACCATCAGGGCCGCTATGGAGCGCTGCGGGGGCAATATTTCCCTTGTGGCCAAGTCTCTGAACATCAGCCGCCCCACTTTGTATTCCAAACTTAAGAAATACGGGATATGACGGTGCCCGACAGACTGCCGGATGTCGGGTTGACAGGCACTGCGGCTCTGCTGCTGTGGCTGGCGGCCGCCGTCGTTCTGCTGGTGCTTGTGTCACTGCTCGTACGCTTTGTCACCAAGCGGAAGATCATCGCCAAGATAAACTTTATGTCCGATGCCCTGACAAGCGGCGAGTCGGCTTTCCGCTATTCGGAGTCGAGCCGCAACAATCTCTCGCTCAACCGTTCTCTGAACCGTCTGCGTTCGGTCTTTGAGGCGGAGAAGAACGACATCGCGGAGAAGGAGAGATATTTCGCCCTTATGCTTGACCATGTCCGCAGCGGCGTCATAGTGCTGGACGGCGACAGGGTGGAGTACAGCAATGCCGTTGCCAGGGGGCTTCTGGGGATGTCGGATATCGCCAATCTGAGGCAGATAGAGAGGATCGCCCCCGAACTTGCCGAGGCTTTCCGCAGCGTGGGGAGCGGCGAGGCTCAGGCTTCTTTCAGTTCCGAGCGCGGGGCTGTGCAGCTGTCTATGAGCTCCTGTCTTGCGAGACTTCATTCCTCTGAGGTCAAAATAGTGACGTTCAATGATATAACCCGTGAGATGGAGGACAATGAGTCTGAATCCTGGACCCGCCTCATCAGGGTCCTGACCCACGAGATAATGAACACTGTCACGCCGATTGCTTCCCTCAGTTCGGCCCTTTCGCAGAACCTCTCCGGCTACAGCGCCGACGATGTGCGTTCCGCCTTGGGGACAATCGCCTCTTCATCCGAGGGACTGATTTCCTTCGTGCAGTCCTACCGTTCCCTTACGCATATTGCGCCCCCTGTCCGCAAGGCGTTCTATTTCAGAGAAGTGGCTATGGACGCCATAAACATCGCTTCCGTGAACTGGCCTGAAGCCAGGGTCGTGTATGAGGAACTTTCCGAGGACATTATCCTCTATGCCGATCAGGGCCAGATCTCGCAGGTAGTCAACAATCTGGTCAAGAACGCAGTGCAGGCCGGAGCGCGCAATGTGGAAATCTCCGCCGATTTGGACAAGCGTGACCGCACGGTGATAACCGTGTCCAATGACGGCGAACCAATAAGTCCGGCGAGCCGGGAGCAGCTATTTGTCCCGTTCTTCACTACCAAGGGTTCCGCCGGGACCGGAGTGGGGCTCAGCCTGTCGCGTCAGCTGGTGCGGCTGAACGGGGGAGTCATCAAACTGGCGGGGAGTGATGAGAAAAAGACCAGTTTCATGCTGGTCTTTCAGTGATGCATATCCGCGCCCGATCCCGGTCTCTGAAAAAGCGTATGGAGGCGCCTCATTCAGATTTCAATGCTTCCACGGGGTTCTCTCTGGCGGTCTTCAGGGTCTGTGCGATGATGGAGATGCAGGAAATCACGCAGGTCAGCAGTGCGGCCAGCGGTATCGCCCACCACGGGAAAGAAATGCGGCTGTAGAAACCGTCGAGGTAAAAGCGCATTGCCCAGACACTTATCGGAACGGCGACCGCTGCCGCTATCAGTGTCAGGATGATGAAAGACTTCGAGAGTTTCATCGCCGCTTCGTCCACTCCTGAGCCGAATATCTTGCGCACGGCGATTTCGCGGGACTGCTGCCCCGTGTAATAGACAGCCATCGCGAAGAGTCCGAGCGCGGAGATGAGTATCGAGAGCAGCATAAACGTCATCACAAGCGTCATCGTGTTGCGCGTGCCGGTCAGCTCGTCTTTAAGGGAATCGTCGATATATGCGAGCCCTTCCGGCTCGGACGGCACTCCGAGATACTCCCTCGCCACTTCGGTCCACGCTTCCCGGACGGCTTCCAAGGCCTCCGTGTGGCTGCCCGTCGTCTTCATTACCAGACCCATACAGATCTGCGAACAGTCGCGGATCATCACGGCGCAGTGGCTGTCCTCCATAGGCTTGTCCAAGGCTGAGTTCACTCTGAAATCCTCGATGATGCCGCAGCATTTGTACGCCTCCCCGTCACCGACATAGGGCTTTCCGGCAGACACGCCGTATCGATTTTTCGCGTCCTCGGTCATCCAGCAGCTGACACCTGCGACAGGCTCGCTGTACTGCTCCAGCACCTTGAATCCGAACATCCTGAATGCCGTGCTGTCCAAGCCTGCGAGTCTCAGCCAGGAAATCTTCTCGTTTTCGATGTGCACTCCGTTTGAGCCGCAGGCGAAAGGTGCGGATGTGTAGCGCCCTACTTCCTGTACCTGCGGCAGTCCGCTCACACGGTCCTCAAGAGCCTGCTGGGCGGCGGAGTTCCTGTATCCCAACGACCAGGTGTTGATCTTCAGCAGATCTTCGGTCACATAGCCAGTAGGCAGGTTCACCATATAGTTCATCTGGAGCAGCATAGTCAGTGACACGGCGATCAATACGGTGCTGATCACATTCTGGCAGACGATGAACACCTTGCTGAAAACCATCTTGCTCCGCAGACGGAAATCTCCCTTCACCACATCCACCGGTTTGAATTTCGAGATGAGCGCCGCCGGCAGAAGCGCCGACCCAAGTGAAATCAGCACCAGCAGGCCCAGTCCGGCCGCGAGGCTCCCGGCGTCAGCGGCCAGCACGATGTCCGTGTCGAGCAGTCCTTCGAACCATTTTTTCAGCACTGCGGCCAATACGCCTCCCAGCACGAAGCATCCTGCGGTGAAGACAAATGACTCGCAGACATATCTGAATACTATGTCTCCGGAAGATTCTCCAAGAAGCCTTCTCGTGGCCATTTCCTTTGCCCGCCTGCCGGTCTGCGCCACCGTCAGATTTATGTAGTTGAAGATGGCTGAGACAAGGAGCACTATGGCCACAAGCAGGAGAATCTCCACCACTTTCTTGTCGCCTTTGCGGAGCGGGGCGTAGGATTCCAGATCGGAGAAATAGAGTTTGTCGAAACGGGTGAGGGTGGAGCCGTAAAGGAATCCGCCGTCAGAAGCGTCCCGGTGATACCAGTTATTCCAATACTCCACATATTTGTCCAGAAGCTTCCCTGCCACAGCGTCAGGAGCCGCTCCGTCTGCGAGTGTGACGAAAGTCTGCACCATCCCGAAGTTGTCCATTCTCTGGAGAATCCCCTCCATTGTCTTCATACTCAGGAAGATATCGAAATGCGAGAACTCGTCATAAGGTCCGAAATCCTCAATGGTGCCGGTCACGACATATGTTTTTCCTGAGAGGACGAAGGTCTTGCCGACCGGATCTGTCCCGCCGAAGGCCTTGCGGGCGAAGCTCTCTGACACGAGGGCGTCCGTTTCCCCTGCCAGTATCCTGTTCCCGTCGCATCCGGTGATCCTGTAGTCGAACAGCTGGCGGAAATTGGTGTCCAGCGCCACGGCCTTTACCGCATAATAGTCTTCTCCCGCCGTTATGTCGGCATCGCCGTAGGCGGCTACTCTGGTCCACGACTTTATCTCCGGAATCCCCGGGAAGAATTCCTCTCCGGTACCGAGAGTCATTCCGGTCGCACTGCCCATCCCCAGAGCGTAGATCTCCCTGGACTTGGGCTGGCGGGAACCGACACTGAACTCCGTCCTCGCGTAGGACATCAGCAGGATGACGAAGCCGAGCGATATGGACAGCCCAAGAATCTCTACGAATGTATATAATTTATTTTCAGTCAAAAACTTAAAATAGCTTTTCATCTTCTTGTACCTCTTTCTTCCGTTTTATCGCCGCCGCTTCTTCTATATAACAAAAACATAAGTACTTGTTATTCTGGTCGTTATTTTTGGTAAACCCAATCCGGTCCTATTTAATGATAAGTTCATCTTTTTCGCCGATGCTGTCGTACGAAGAAATGATCACCCTCTCGCCCGGCTCCAGCCCCTCAAGCACTTCGTAGTATTGCGGATTCTGGCGTCCTATGCGTATGTTTCTCTTTGTAGCCCGGGTGCCGTCGGCATTCAGGACATAGACCCATTTGCCTCCCGTGTTCTGGTAGAACGAACCTCTCGGGATGATGACGGCCTCCGCAGGCTGCCCGAGTTGGAGATTGAGGTAGTAGGTCTGTCCGCTGCGGATGTTGTCCGGCTGGACGCCGTCGAAACGGAAGTCAGCCTTGAACTTGCCGCTTCTGACTTCCGGATAGACCTTTCTGATGACGGCGGAGTATTTCTCGTTCTGACGCTCGAATGTGGCGGAAAGCCCTGCTGTCACCCGGTCGATGTAGTGCTCGTCGATCTGAGCCTCGATCTTGTAGGAGTCCAGATTGTTGATCTGGCCTATCTTGGCTCCGGCGGCGACCGATTGTCCCAGCTCCACATCCAGCAGACCCAGTTCTCCGCTGATCGGAGCCTTTACCGACAGGTTGTCCTTTCTCCGGCGTATCATATTCATATTGATGCGCATATTCTCCAGGCTTTCGTGCATCTGCTCAATCTGCACGCTGCGGTAGAGGCTGTCCTGAAGCGCCCGGTCGCACACCAGCGCGAGTTTGTCCTTGGCGAGTTCATAGTCCTCCGAGGCTTTCAGAAACTCCTCCCTGGCTATGAGTTTCTCTTCGTACAGCGCCTTGTTCTGCTCGTAGGCGCGTTTGGTGCGTCTGACTTCTATCTGGAGAGTCAGCTTTTCCTGCTGCACGCTGAGCTTCTGCTGCTCCATCGAGATCATAGTGTTGCGCAGGATGTTCTC
>CAVHXU010000028.1:0-48001 GCA_963640185.1 Lachnospiraceae bacterium
TGGCCCACAAAGGCAAGAGCCTCCGACGGGAGACTGAAGGCGGTCACCGGAACGGGATAAACATACACTTTGAACGAGGCGCTCTTGCCTGCACAGGTCGCAGTGACGGTCGCCTCGCCCTGAGATTTGGCCACGAGAGTGTAGCCGTCCTCGGCGATGTAAGCGATGTCGGTGTGGTCAACCGACCAGGTCACGACATTGGAATAGATGGCCTTGGAGGGCACGAGTCCGCAGGCCAGAGTATAGGTGTCGCCCTGATAGAGCGTGAGGTCGCCCTCCGGCGATGTGATTATCACCTTCTCCACCTGCCCTTCGAGCTTGTCGCGGCAGCAGGAGAGCGACAACGACACCAGAGCCACGGCGCTCAACAGCGGCACTGCGGACAGGAGGATGGACAGAAACTTTTTCATAGCGTGTTTTCCTTTAACAGACATTTGTCCCGCTAATATAGGCATTTCTCCTCCTCCAGCAAGCGGTGCATGGCGGAAAATGGCGGAAGCCCTCCCCGAAATAGGTAAAATTACCTACCAGCACCGGCCCGTACCAGTCCTAAAGAACAGCGTCTTCAAGTCAAGTGAGAAGAATTCCTCAAGCGGAAGACCCTCCGGGCCAACCACAAGTGCCGCAGTCAACCTGTCTGAAAACAGTTCCTTGAATTTCTCATAGCCTGACAGGTTGCCAAGATGGCTGCTCTTGACTTCGATTGCCACGAGAGCCTGTCCTTTGCGGAGCACATAGTCACACTCCTGTCTCCGCTCATTGCGCCAGTAATGAAGTTCGAAACTGTCGGTGACGGCCCTGTTCGCCAGATGCGCTCCCACGGCGGACTCTACTTGTCGCCCCCATTCTGCAGGATCCGCACACGCCTCTTCAAAGCTGAATGAAGTGTATCTGTTGCGGAAACCGTTGTCAAACACCTGCATCTTCGGCACGGAGAGTTTACCTTTGATTGGAGAGGGTGAAAAATTCTGCAGGGGGCAGACCGTCATCGACTTGTTCAATATGTCCAGATAGCTTTTGATAGTCGGCACGCTCCCGCTATTCATCGTACCATGTATCTTGGTTAACGACAGTTCTTTGGCCGATTCGACACAGGCAAGTTCAAACACTTGGCGAAGCAAAGCCGGATTGCGTATCTCGTCTATTTCAAGAATGTCCCTTCCCAGAATCGGAGATATGACGGAATCTTCCATCAGATTCCGCCAACGGTCCTCATCTTTGATGTCCGGAGCGAGTCCGGGGAATCCACCGAAGAAAACATATTCGTCCAAGGAAAACCCGAAAGCCTGCTTCATCTCAGACCATTCCCAATAGCCCATCTTTATTGTTTCGAACCGTCCCTGAAGTGACTCTTCCAACCCTTTCTGGAGCAACAGCCTTGACGACCCCAGAAGAATGACCTTGAGATTGCGCCGATTTCGGGTATCTTCGTCCCACTCTTTCTTAACCTGTTCGCTCCAGCCCTTAATCTTCTGGATTTCATCGATTATGAGGATATGCTCCTCCTCGGAATGGAGGTCCATCTTCATTCTGGCCATCTGCCAAATCGCCGGAATCCAGGATTTGTCGAAACGGTTCACGCCATCGGCAGAAAAGAGATCGTATGAGGTTGTGGTGCATTCGGCAAATTGTCCCACAAGCGTGGATTTCCCGACTTGACGCGGCCCCATTATTATCTGCATCCGTCTGCGGGGCTCGGACATTCTGGATTTCAATGTCCGTAAATGCTGTCTCTCAAACATAAATGATTTTGTAAAATGTACTTTGCAAATTTATAAAATATATTTTACAAAATCACAAACCCCGTGCGCAGAAAACTCGGGACGAACGCGACTCAAGGGCGAGAAGAATTAACTCTATGTTCTACAACGCAATCGTTGCAGGATAGATGCAGCCGCCGACCGCCCGGAAAAGTCCGCAGGACACAGTCTTGACGGAGCCGCCCACATTCACCGAGAGGCTGATGCCGTCCTGATAGGTCCGCGCGGGGACGGCAATCATCATCTCTGTACCCTGAGCGACGCCGGCGGTGCCGCAGTCGTAGATGATGCTGTACACTGAACTGCCCTCAGGCTCATCCGCCGAAGCCGGAGCAAAGTCAATCTCAGAGCCGAAGCTCATCTTGAAAGGCCCGCTGACAGGCTCCGAGCCATTGTCCGAGACGGTGACGCTCCTGACATTGCCCGTGCCTCCGCTGACAGCCACCTTGAGGTAGGCCATCGCGTGTCTGAACGCGAGAGTCTTGCCGATGGTCCTGGAATAGGCGTACATAATGACGGCTCCGAGATCGACATTGTCCTTGACATAGCTCTGAGTGTGAGGCACATCGAGAGTCATAGACCTGGTGGCGGTGCTGAATGAGCCGGCCTGATATGCGGATGCAGGATAAACCGCGCAGTAAGGGCCGCTTACCGGGGGTGTGCTGAACTCGGCGTAACCCTTGTCCGCGCCGCTGATGCTGATTCCCGTGCTTGAAACCCCGTTCACCACGATGGCATCCTTGTTCTCCCAGACGATGGAATAAGTCCTGTCACCGTTGTTCTCGACAATGACCTTGGACCCCGGAGTGAACTCCGGCACTGAAGCGCCGAATGTGAGAAGGTCGCCGGATGCGGCCTTGTCCGTGCCGCAATCCTTGGAGCAGGAGGCCAGAGCCAGTGAAACTATGACCGCCGCTGCCGCAATGTATATTCTGTCCATATTCATATCAAAAAGGAATTTCAAAATCAGTTGAATTTCGGCCTGGCCATAGTCACCCGGCCCTTGACGCTGAAGACAGCTCCGTTAGAGCTGAAAACGACCATCACTTCATCACCGCCGATGCAGTTGACGGAGTTCCAGTTGGCATAGGTCTTGGTCATATCGATGCCGGCAGGCCTCGAAGGCGAACGCATTGTCTTGAATTCGCCGTTCACCATCTCGCTCTTGGGGCACACCTGCACCTCCAGAGTTGAATTCTCGTAACACTTCTTGCCAGACGGCAGACGGTTGGTCTGATAGGCAATGAGGAAGTAGTTGTCCGTCTGGGCGAGATACGGGGCTCCGTTGTAGAAGACCGTAGGCTGCAGACTTTCCAGGAACGGGTCGAAACGCGGGACTCCGTCGCCGAAGTCGCCGACATAGCTGCTCCAGTTGTCCGACAGGTCAGTGTAAACCACCACGGGGTGGAATTCCTCGGAACCGAACGGCTTGCTGTACTCGACCGCAAGGTAGATCTTGCCGTCGTAGATGGTCGCCGTCGGCATACCGTCACGGCTGTTCTTGGTGTAGCAGGCAAGCCGAGGTTCGCCCCAGGTCACACCGCCGTCCCGGGACTCGATGAGAGTGATGTTTTGGTCCGTTATGGAAGTAGCTGTGGCATAAGGGCTTTCGTCAGAAAGATAGATCTGTACCGTGCCGTCGGGAAGTTCCAGTACAAACGGCTCATAACAGCCGGCATAGCTGTTGGAACTGAAAATCTTGCGTGGGGAACTCCAGCTGACGCCGTTGTCGTCGGATGTGAGTATGGATATATGGTACGGGAAAGCATTCCCGCCGGATGAGGTCCTGACACGCTCGTTGACGGCGTAGATGATACGGCGGGGCTTGTAAGGATTGGTGGAGCTGAGCTGGGCGAAATCCGGGTTGTCGATGTTGCAGGTCTTGCCGGACTCCAGATAATGGGTGAAGATGCACTTGGCTCCGGTCCAGGTGGCGCCCTCATCGCCGCTGAACTTGACGTAGGCGTCACTGCCCGTAGAATAGCAGGCCATCAGACGGTCGTCGTCAAGTCTGTGCACGCGGCCATAGACTCCCGGAGACGCTATCTGCACCGGTTTATCCCAGATGACCACAGGGTCGTCCGCGACCTCGGCGAGGCCGGATGTCGAGCCGCTCGGGCTGTAACTGAGCTCCGGAGAAGTGAGAAGCACCGATCTGGCCACCTCCACGGAAGCATCCGTGCCCGCCTGCATAAAGCTGCCGTCCGCGTCATAGAAGTCCAGGGTGAATCCCTTGGTGAAAGTGACCGGACACATAGCCGCGGCAAAGCTCGTGAGATTCCCGCCGGGGGTGAGTACAATGGAAGTGCTCCCTTCGGCTGCAGCGCCGGGAACGGCGTTGCCGTCGGAGTCAAAGGTCAGGTTGAAGCTGCCGGCGAGCGTCTCGCCGTTTTTCCCCTTGAGAATGATGTATTTGGCCTCTCTCGTGCAATCCGACGGGTACTTTATGTCAAACTTGAGATAGCCGCAGAGGTGCTGGAAATGGACCTTGTCGCTCGTGCTCCGTTTCGCCATAACTGCGGCGGAGTGGTCGAAACCTCCCTTGACCGGGGTCTGATAGGACGGGATGGACACCGTGGAAGTCCCTATGGCTGAAGACTCCGGGAACACCACGGAATACGGAGACTCCGGCACTTCGTCCAGAGCGAAGACAGTCTTGTTCTTGCCCGCTCTCGACTGCGGGATGGCCGCTGACCCTATGCCGTTGACGGAGATCCGGTCGCCGGCTTCCCATTTGAAGTCGGAAGAACCTGCCTTGCCGACATTGAACGGGCGGGTCGTGACGGCATCCGCGGTGGCGGTGATTCTGAACTCGCCCTCATCGGTGTCAAGCCCGTCGCCGCAGGAGACCAAAGCTGCCGCCGCGAAGAGGGCCGATATAAGAGGAGTGGTGATTCTGCATTTCATACGCAATACTTTTATGTGGCTTACGATAATTATTATTTACATAGTGTTCTTCCGAATATCCGGCCTGTCTGCCCCGAGGCTTGGCTCCGCCCCGCGACTGTTTCCTACAGGCTGAAAACGGCGGTGCTGTATTTGACACGGTAGTCGGTGGAATCGGCATCAAGCACGAAGATCTGCCATCTGTCGCCTCCCGGGTACACTCTCACGACTATGTGCCCCCACGGCTTGAAAGTGGCCCAGAGCTCCTCGCCCAACTGCGCGCGGGAGTACTCGCCGGTGATGTAGATGTCCCTGTCACCGCTCCACACATAAGGGTCGGTCATCCTCCGGAGAGCGTCGGCGCAGGGGTGGTTCTTGTGGCTGGCGTCTATGATGATGGCCCGGGGCGAAAGGGTCTGCATAAAGAAAGCGTTGCAGCTGTCGTGATAGCCGTGGTGGTTGGCCTTCATCACCGTCACCTTGCCGCAGACTTTGGCGATATCCGTCTCGAAGTCCCTTTCCTGGCTTTTGTTGGTGCCCCAGTTGCCCCCGGCGACATCTCCTCCGTTGTAATAGGCGAATTTGCCGTAGCGGAGCCTGATGGCGCAGGAGACCATATTCTCGTCGAACAGGGTCGGGTCTCCGCTGTACATCTTCTTGGATTTCAGTCCCCTGCCTGTCCAGACTTCGCCATTGGCCGCCAGATTCCTGATTTCGAAGTCACGGGAGTATTTTCCCGGCTGGTACACCGGCCTGAACTGCCGGGTGCTGCCGATACGGAACTTCTCGACCGTGGCGCCTTGGCCGGCGATATGGTCCACAAAACTCATATAGTGGGGAATGAATCCCTTGTCCGCGCTCAGCACATTCTGTCTGGACGGAAAGTCATAGTCGGGATAGCCGCGATCGACGAACTTGCGGAACTGGATCTGCTCCCCGAGCAGCGTAATGCCGGACAGGTCGTAGCCGTGAGTGCCGGGGAGGGCGTCGCGGATGACACCGATGTGGTCGGCGTGGAGATGGGTGATCATCACATAGTCAAGGTAATCCCTGCCGGGCTGCACCTGCGAGAGGAAATGCCTGATGTAGATTGCGAGCCACTCGCCCACTTTTTTGGAGCTGTCCGGATGCTGAGGGCCCCAGTTGTTGTTGTCGCCGGCATCGATGAGCATAGATGTGCCGTCGGGCATAATGATCAGTGCGGCGTCGCCCTTGCCGGTGGCGATGGTGTGTATGTCGAGAAAGCCTTCCTGCCACGCCGGGAGGTATTCCACGGCGGCGGTGTCGGCGGAGGCATCAGCCGTGCGCGCTTCCAATGCAGGGCTGCCGAGAACTGCGGCTGCAACAAGGGTGAAAATGGACAGAATCTGCTTCATACTTGATACTCGTACTTATGTGGTGTGTTCGTGCACATCGGAGCAAAGTTAGCAAAATTTTGACACATTCTGCAAATTTCCGGAGGGTGCCCCAAAAGTGCAAAAAAATCATCTTGCGCAGCGGTTTTGCTCAAGATGGGAGTAATTTTGCAAATGAAAGAAAAAAAATTACCTTTGTGTGTTCTTGCAGGGCACATAGTTCAAGGACATTATTAACTGATTAATTTTTATCACTTTATGGCTAAAGAAACAGAAGTACCCGAGGGTACCGGGGTGAACGCCGCCAAGCTCAAGGCGCTGCAGGCCACCATCGACAAGATAGAGAAAGACTACGGCAAGGGCACTATTATGACATTGGGCGAACAGCCCAAGTGGGAAGTGTCGGTCATACCGAGCGGCTCCATAGCGCTTGACCACGCACTCGGCATCGGAGGATACCCCCGCGGAAGGGTCATCGAGATTTTCGGTCCCGAGTCCAGCGGCAAGACCACTTTGGCGATCCACGCCATCGCACAGGCGCAGAAGCAGGGCGGCATCGCCGCCATCATAGACGCGGAGCACGCCTTTGACCGCAGCTATGCCAAGAATCTCGGCGTAGATCTGGAAACATTGCTCATATCCCAGCCGGACAACGGCGAGCAGGCGCTGGAGATTGCGGACAACCTGATCCGCTCGGGCGCCATCGACATCATCGTCATCGACTCCGTGGCGGCCCTTACGCCCAAGGCGGAGATCGAGGGTGAGATGGGAGACTCGAAGATGGGTCTGCAGGCCCGGCTTATGAGCCAGGCTCTGAGAAAGCTCACCGCCAACATCAGCAAGACCAACACCTGCTGCATCTTCATCAACCAGCTCCGCGACAAGATCGGGGTGATGTTCGGCAACCCTGAGACCACCACGGGAGGAAACGCGCTGAAGTTCTACGCCTCCGTCCGTGTGGATGTGCGCAGGACCACCCAGATCAAGGACGGTGACGAGGCTTTGGGCAACCGCACCAGAGTGAAGATCGTGAAGAACAAGATGGCTCCTCCTTTCAAGAAGGCCGAATTCGACATAGTGTTCGGCGAGGGCATCTCGCACGTCGGGGAGGTCATCGATCTGGGAGTGGAGTACGACATCATCAAGAAGAGCGGGTCGTGGTTCAGCTACAATGACGCCAAGCTCGCCCAGGGGCGCGAGGCCGTCAAGCAGCTGCTCACGGACAACGTGGAGCTCTGCGACGAGATCGAGGGGAAGATCCGCGAGGCGCTTGCCCAGGTGAAGGACTGACGCAGAGGTGGTATAGAGGACACGGATACAGAACTCCCTAAATTGAATGTGCACTATGCTTTACCCGATTGGCCTGCAGAACTTCGAGGATATCAGGAGAAAGGGATATGTCTATGTGGACAAGACTGCCCAGATCTACAATCTGGCTTCAACAGGCAAGTACTATTTTCTGAGCCGCCCACGCAGATTCGGCAAAAGTCTTCTCGTGTCAACTATGGAGGCGTATTTCCAGGGGCGGAGAGATCTGTTCGAAGGGCTGGCCATAGCGTCGCTTGAGAAAGACTGGACAGAGTATCCCGTGCTGCACTTCGACTTCAGCGGCAAGTCCTATTCCGGGGTCGATTCGCTGCAGGACATTCTCAACATCCAGCTTAGACAGATGGAGGAGCAGTATGATGCCGAGGTGATAAGCGAAGCCTGCGACTCGCGGCTGAAGGGCGTAATCGATGCCGCATACCGGAAGACGGGACATCAGGTGGTGGTGCTGATTGACGAATATGACAAACCGATTGTGGACAACCTCACCCGTCCGGAACTGCGTGAGTCGTTCCGTGAAACGCTCGAAGGCTTCTACGGAGTGCTGAAATCCAAGGACGGCTTCATCCGTTTCGGCTTCCTCACAGGGGTCACCAAGATAGGCAAGATAAGCGTGTTCAGCGGACTTAACAACCTCAACGACATCTCTATGGATGGACGTTATGTTGATGTATGCGGCATCTCTGAGGCTGAACTGAAGCAGTGTTTCGATGCAAGCGTGGGAGAACTTGCCGAGGCCAACAGCCTCACGAAGGACAAATGCTATGAACAGCTTGCGCGGATGTATGACGGCTATCATTTCTGTGAGGGCGCGATGGGAATATATAATCCTTTCAGTCTGCTCCGGGCTTTCGATAAACATAGATTCGGAGAGTACTGGTTCGAAACGGGCACTCCGTCATTTCTGGTCAGATACCTGAAGGACGGGAAGTATGTCCTTGACAACATCTCGAAGGATATGATTCCGGTAGAAGCGCTCACCGGAACCAACTATTCGGATCCGAAGCCTGTGACACTTATGTACCAGAGCGGCTACTTGACCATCCGAAGCTATGACCCTGAATTCCGCACCTACACCCTCGACTATCCGAATGAGGAGGTCAAGAGCGGATTCCTGCATTCACTCAGCCAGTTGTTCGCACCGGCGCTCATTGAGGGGGAATTCTCGGTGTACCGGTTCGTGAGCGATGTCAGAAGTGGCAATGTCGATGGCTTTATGAACCGCTTCACGGCGTTCCTCTCGGGCAACGGCTACGAGATCCAGGGTGATCTGGAGCTATACTTCCAAAACACTATGTCAGTGATGCTCAAAATGATGGGCCTGTATGTCAAGACGGAGTACCACAGCTCCAACGGCCGCATCGATATCATCTTCGACACCGACAAGTATGTCTATATCATAGAGTTGAAGCGCGACCAGTCACCGGAGATTGCCCTCAAGCAGATTGAGGAGAAAGGCTACGACAAGCCGTTCCTCGCCTCTGGCAAGCAAATCATCAAGCTCGGCATCAATTTTTCTTCCGAAACGCGTACCGTTGATGGGTGGAAGGCGGTGTAGGCTGGCTGTCCTACTGGACTGAAAATGTGAGTTGTAGCGAAATTTTAACGGGCAATTTTTGCTTTCCGTTGAAATAGTGGCTACATTTGCGGATAAACCAACAAACTATGCAAATGAAAGAAACAAAGACCCTGTACGAGGCGCCTCTGATGACGGTCGAGACCGTCTCGGCCGAAAGCGGATTCGCGAACAGCCCCGAAATCACCATCTCCGCGTGGGAAGAAGACTCTGATTCCGTTCAATTCTAACATCCAATCCTCAGAAGCAATGAAAAAGTATTTTGCAGCAATGGGGTTGATGTTGGCTGCACTGACCCTTACCAACTGCCAGAAAGACCTCAGCGGGAACTCCACCCCGACAGTCGAGCCGAACTTCGAGATTTTTGCCGTCACGGCAGACACCAAGACCGTAAACGACGGTCTCGACACCAAATGGGCAGAAAACGATGCCATCAACGTATTCCACGCCCAGGCGGGCACGACGACCTACACAAGCGACGGCAAGTTCAGCGTCACAGACACCGGGACGGGAAGGTTTTCCGGCACCGTGAGCGAGACCCTGGAGGGAAGCTATGACTGGTACGCTCTCTATCCGTACTCCAACTACGTCACTACCCCTGCGAGCACATCCGCAGGATGGGTGACCGTCGGCGGGACATCACAGACCCAGAGCGGAAATGACAGCAGGGCGCATCTGAGCGGCGCAGCCTGCCCTCTCTACGGCATTGCCAAAGGCATCGGCGCGGACGAGACTCCGTCTATGACGATGAATCACCTCAGCTCGGTCGTCAAGGTGAACGTCACGAACAACAGCGGTGACGCCCTTACTGTCAGCACCGTAGCATTCACCGGCGCCGAAGACATCGCCGGGACTTACTATATCGATTTCACAGCCTCTCCAGTGGCTTACAAGGCAAGCAGCGACAACTATGTGTCAAAGACCGCCTCGCTTAAGGTTTCCGGAGGCGAAGCGATTGCCGACGGTGCAAGTGCCGCCTTCTATATCGCAGTGAAGCCGTTTACCGCCGCAGCGGGTTCGACGCTGACCCTCTCCGTCAACGGCTACGAGAAGAATGTGACACTCACGGATGCCTGCACTTTCTCCGCCGGCCACATCAAGGAGCTGAGCTTCACCTATGACAAACCAGCGGTGGATTACAGCGGGACTTATCTTATCGTCAATAAGGCCGAGACGAAGGTATGCCCGGCATTCACCTCAGGCAAGAACAACATCCCGGCTGTGGAATACAGTGTGGCGGGAACGCAGGCATCCTGGGCGATGACCGTTCAGAAAGCATCCGGCTCCTCCCTGTACACCATTCAGGATGCCAACAGCCTGTATCTCTCGACCGGAGCTACAAAGAATAACTATCTCGTGGGTTTGGAGGATATTGATGAAAGTCGAAGTCTCTGGGCAATCTCGGAAAACACTGACGGGACATTCTCCATTGTCGCGCCCAATGCGGAATACAGCAACATCTTGAGTTATAATGCATCGAGCGACTTGTTCAGCTGTTATGCCAACACGGATCAGACGCCTGTGAAACTCATCAAATATGTGGAGTTGCCGAACCTTGCCATACCCGATATGGAAGCAGAAGTTCAGAATCTCAATTCGATCTACGTCCTTTGGTCTCCCGTGACCGGAGCGAAGAGCTACACAGTGCAGTGCGGCACCGAGAGAGTTGTGGTTGACGAAAATGGTTCAGACAGCTATGAGCATACGTTTACCGGGTTGAGCTATTCGACCGATTACTCCGTGTCTGTAGTGGCTGCTCCGAGCGATGAGACAGCATACCGCAATTCTCTGCCAGCCACCATGACACTCACAACAGGCGAGAACCCGGGAGGGAACAAGATAACATACCAACACATTTTCAACGCAAAACCATCCACCGGATCGAGCATTACATTGTCCGGTGTAACGTGGGACATTGCCGCCACTGAGCTTAATAGCTTTAACACCACCTATCAAGGTGTACAATTCGGCACAAGCAAGAAAAGCGGTGCTATCACTTTAACATCTGCTTCAGATTGGTCCTACAAAAATGCGACTAAAATAACAGAAGTCAGAATATGGTTGAATGCCGGAACCGGTACTCCGACAGCTACGGTGACTATCGGAGGCAAAAGTGCCACCTCGGACGGAACAACTGTCACGAAGAATAGCTCGGCCAAGTCCTATGAAGATGCTACAAAAGTGACTTTCACTCCGGCGACTGATGGAAACACCGGAGTTGTTGTCATAAATGCAGCAACAACATCCAAAGCAGCATATATATGCGCCCTGGAAATTGACTGCGAATAGTGTTCTCTGTTAATCAAAGGGGCTGGCCAAAAAGTGATTTTGGCCAGCCCCTTTTGATTTGTCCCCAGTCACTGCCGTGACAGCCCCGCAGGGCGCCGGGACCGTATTTCCAAAACCCTTTGAACTACTTCACTTCCTTGGGACGCATCTGCGGGAAGAAGAGCACATCCTGGATGGTCGGGGAATCGGTCATAAACATAGTCAGGCGGTCGATTCCCATTCCGAGGCCGGATGTAGGCGGCATACCGTATTCCAGGGCGCGGACGAAGTCCATATCAATGTACATAGCCTCCTCGTCGCCCTTCTCGTCCTTCAGGCGGGCCTGCTCCCTGAACCTCTCGAACTGGTCGATAGGGTCATTCAGCTCGCTGTAGGCGTTCGCAAGCTCCTTCCCGCACACGAACAGCTCGAAACGCTCGGTGAGGTCGGGATTGTCGCGGTGACGCTTGGTGAGCGGAGACATCTCCACAGGATAGTCGGTCACAAAAGTAGGCTGGACAAGGTGCTTCTCGCAGTATTCCCCGAAAATGGCATCTATAAGCTTGCCCTTTCCCATAGTCTTGTCCACCTCGACGTGCAGTTTCTTGCAGGTCTCCACAAGCTGCGCCTCATCCATCCCCGCGATATCGACTCCGGCATACTCCCTGATGGCGTCGAGGATGGGGAGACGGCGATACGGCGGCTTGAAATCCACGCTGCGGTCTCCGATGGTCACTTCCGTCCTGCCGTGCAGCCTCAGGGCTATCTTCTCAAGCAACTTCTCCACAAACTCCATCATCCAGATATAATCCTTGTAGGCGACATAGATCTCCATACAGGTGAACTCCGGATTGTGGGTCTTGTCCATACCCTCGTTGCGGAAATCCTTGGCGAACTCATAGACCCCCGAATAGCCGCCGACAATCAGTCTCTTGAGATACAGCTCGTTGGCGATGCGGAGATAGAGAGGGATGTCGAGAGCGTTGTGGTGCGTGATGAACGGACGCGCCGTGGCTCCGCCCGGGATGTTCTGAAGAATGGGAGTCTCCACCTCCAGACAGCCGGCCTCATTGAAATATTCGCGCATAGTGGCGATTATCCGGCTCCGCTTGATGAAAGTCTCGCGAACCTGCGGATTGACTATGAGATCGACATATCTCTGCCTGTACTTCAGCTCCGGATCAGCGAACGCGTCGAACACCTCGCCGTCCTTTTCCTTGACAATCGGCAGAACCCTCAGGGACTTGCTCAAGACAGTGAGTTCCTTGGCGTGGACGGACAGCTGGCCGGTCTGGGTGAAGAACGCATAGCCCTTGATGCCGATGATGTCCCCGATGTCCAGCAGCTTCTTGAACACGGTGTTGTACATCGTCTTGTCCTCGCCGGGGCATATCTCGTCACGCTTGATATAGACCTGAATCCTGCCCGCCTCGTCCTGCAGCTCGATGAACGATGCCGCGCCCATAATGCGGCGGGACATTATCCTCCCGGCGATGCACACGTCGCTGAAATTGCCTTTCTCCGGGTCGTAGCCTTCCTTGATGGCTCCGGAGGTGGTGTTCACGGGGTAAAGCGGTGCGGGATAAGGCTCAATGCCCAGTTCGCGGAGTCTGGTCACGGCTTCGCGCCTGCCGAGTTCCTGTTCGTTAAGATCCAAAGTGCTCATAGATATATTTCATTATAGCTGCTCCGGGACGGAGTCAATCCTGCAAAAGTACGATTTTTATTCTTAAAGTTAAAACAAAACACTATCTTTGTCGTTATGGCAATCGAAAAGAAATGGGTAATGCGCGAATGCGGCAATGAGGATGCCGTGGAGACCCTCAAGACAGAGATAGGCATAGACAGAGTGTTGGCCAAGCTGCTTGTACAGAGGGGTATAGACAATTTCGAGCAGGCCAAGGCTTTCTTTAGGCCGGACTTGGGACGCCTGCACGACCCGTTTCTGATGAAGGATATGGACAAGGCGGTGGCGAGGCTTGAGCAGGCCGTGTCCGCGCAGGAGAACATCCTCGTCTATGGGGACTACGACGTGGACGGGACGACTGCCGTCGCTCTGGTCTATTCATTTCTGAAAAAGCTCACTCCGAACATAGATTTCTACATCCCAGACCGCTACGACGAGGGCTACGGCCTGTCCCTGAAGGGGCTCGAATGGGCCAGGGAACACAATGTGAAGCTGATAATCACCGTGGACTGCGGCATCAAGGCCATCGAGAAGACCGCGACCGCCGGAGGGATGGGCATAGACCTCATCATCTGCGACCATCACCTACCCGACGAACAGCTGCCACCTGCCGTGGCCGTGCTCGACCCCAAGAGAGCGGACTGCGGCTATCCGTTCAATGACCTGGCGGGCTGCGGAGTGGGGTTCAAGCTGATTCAGGCCTATGCGGCAAGCCACGGCATCCCGTTCGGGGAGCTGATCCCGTATCTCGATCTGGTGGCGGTCAGCATCGCCTCCGACCTGGTCTCTATAGTCGATGAGAACCGCATTCTGGCGCATTACGGGCTTAAGAGGCTGAATGAAGCGCCGCGCAAGGGCCTGCAGGCGATGATAACTCTCGCCGGGCTGGAGCCGGGGCATCTCACCATCGACGACATAGTGTTCAAGATAGGGCCGAGAATCAATGCCGCCGGGAGGATGGAGTCGGGCAGAGTCGCCGTGGAGCTGATGACAGCCCCGGATGAGGGCTCCGCGATGGAGGCCGCCCGCAGAATCAACGAGTTCAACAACGAGCGCAAGAACATAGACCGCATCATCACCAGAGAGGCTCTGGAGATGGTCAACAGCGGGAACTGCCTGTCGGCGGGGAATGCCACGATAGTATATAACCCGCAATGGCACAAGGGAGTCGTGGGGATAGTGGCTTCGCGGCTCGTCGAGGCATTCTACAGGCCCACGATAGTGCTCACCCAGTCCAACGGCTTCGTGACAGGTTCGGCGAGGAGCGTCCACGGCTTCGACTTGTATGAGGCCATCGAATCCTGCGCGGATCTGCTTGAGAACTTCGGCGGCCATCTCTACGCGGCGGGGCTCACTCTCAAGGAGGAGAATCTGCCGGAGTTCGTGGAGAGGATGGAGAAGTTCATTGCCGGCAAGATCGTCCCGCAGATGAAGACACCGGTGGTGGAGATCGACAGCGAACTCAGCTTTTCACAGATTACGCCCAAGTTCCTGAGGCTGCTGAAGCAGTTCCAGCCGTTCGGTCCGGGCAACACCGCTCCTGTCTTCCTCACGGAAAATGTCTATGACGCGGGCAACGGCCGCAAGGTCGGAGCAGAGGGAGGGCATCTGAAGCTCGAACTCATAGAGGAAAGCAGCGCCTACAACCCAGTGCCGGCCATCGGCTTCAATATGGCGCAGTATTTCGACTACATCAAGGCGGGCAATCCCGTCGATGTCTGCTACTCCATCGTGGAGAACCACTATCGCGGCAGTTCCACCATGCAGCTGCGCATCAGGGACATCCGCGAGAAAGAAGACGGACTCATCTGACAACGGCGCCGGTCTGGAGACTCAGGTCGGCAAGGACTATGGCGGCGGCGGATTCGACTATCACGGGAGTCCGCAGGGCGAAGCAGCAGTCGTGACGGCCGGGGGCGGACAGCACTGTCATCTCTCCTGCCGCGAAATCCCAGGTCCGCTGCGCCCTGGCGATGGTGGATGCGGGCTTGAACGCAGTGCGGAACACGAGGGGCGCTCCGTTGCTGAGCCCGCCGTTCACCCCGCCGGCGCCGTTCCGGAGCGGGACTCCTCCCGGACCGAGAGGGTCGTTGTGCCGGCTTCCGCGCATCGCGGCTGCGGCGAATCCGTCTCCGAACTCCACGCCGCGCACCCCCGGGATGGAAAAGACAAGATGTGACACCAGGGACTCCACAGAGTCGAAAAACGGCTGCCCGAGGCCTACGGGAAGCCCCTCGACGACGGTCTCCACTATGCCTCCGAGCGAGTCCCCGTCCGCCAGGGCTTCGTCAATGAGCCGGGACCACTCGTCCGGCTCCGTGCTGCCGCCCACAGCGGTCAACAGCGATTTTATCTCAACGGACGGGTATTTCAGCTTCAGACAGTGACGGGCGACTGTGCCGGCCGCAACCAGCGCCACGGTCATCCTGCCGGAGAACATCCCGCCTCCGGAAGCCGGGCCGCCGTCAAGACTCCTCATCACGAAGTCCGCGTGCCCCGGACGGGGGACATCCCGGAATTTCTCATAGTCGGAGGGGCGGATGTCCCTGTTGGGGAACTCTATAGTGATGCGCGCTCCGTCCGTCACCACGGCGGCGGACTTTGCAGGCGCCACGGTGGCAGGATTCGCAGCCTCCACAGAGGCGTTGTCCGCAATGGGAGAACTGGCTTCCGCGGGGGCAAAGCCGGAGATCAGCTGAGGCTCATCCTCTTCGTGCCGCGAAGTAGTGCCCTTGAGAGAGGGTCTGCGGCGGGCAAGGTCGGCGTTGAAAGCGGACTTGTCGATACGGATGCCGGCCGGCACACCGTCAATGTGCAGCCCGACGCATCTCTCGTGCGACCCTCCGTAGAGCGTTATCCTGAAACTGTGTCCGAAACTGTTGTTCATAACTGCCACAAGCTGTTGTCAGCGTCCGTTTCCTCCCGCAGGCACAACGGCGGAGCGGAAGTCCTCATTGAAGTCCGGCGAAGACTTGGCCACACACCCGGAGTCATCGATTTCGACAGGAGAATCGGCCCCGAGGGCGGCGAATCTCAGAGCCATCACCATCCTGTGGTCGTGCGACGAACTGTATTTCCCGCCGTGAAGCAGCGCTCCGTTGAGACTGCGCCATGCAAGGGAGTGGCCATTTACAATCAATTCATCTTCAGAGACATATGCGTCCACTCCCAATTGTAGAAGCATAGTCAGTATGGCGTCGCAGCGGTCACATTCCTTGTCGGCGAGCCTGCCGATGCCCCGGAGCCTGGTCTCTCCCTGACAGAAGGCCGCGAACACGGCTGTCACCGGGAACAGGTCGGGACAATGGGAAAGGTCGGCGGAGAATGCGAGCAGAGGCGCCTGTCTGACATAGATTTCGCCGTTTTCATCATCCATCTGCGTCAGCGTGGCCCCCGCGGCCATCAGTATGTCCATAACGGCAAGATCCGCCTGCAGCGAGTCTGTGCTCAGACCGTCAATGTAGGCCTGTCCGAAGACCGCCCCGGCGCAGAGATATGGCACGGCCGAACTCCAGTCTCCCTCTATGCAGAAGTCCGCTGCGGTGTATTTCTGGCCTGCACACATCTTGAACACCATTTCGCTGCACAGCGACCAGTCGCCGTCCGATTCCAGAAACTTCTTGTTGCCAGACATCTCGTTGGAGACCTTGATGCCGAACTTGCCGAGCACATCGACGGTCATAAAGCTGTAGGGGATGCTCTTGGGGTTCTCGACCAGCAGAGTGCTGTCCTTTTGGGAGAAAGGCAGCGCCATCAGCAGACCGGAGACGAGCTGGGAGCCGTTCTCTCCGGATATTTCGGCCTGCGTGTCGCCAAGCCGTCCGTGCACTGTCATCGGCAGATAGTCCTGTTTTTCGCTCTTGACCGAAGAGCCGACGGCAGACATTATGGCGCCTGCTCCGGAAAGCTTGCGCCCGCTGAGCGTGCCCTCTCCGGTTATGGTCACATTGTCCGAAAGCTGCGCCATCAGCGGTATGCAGAGACGCGCGAGAAGTCCGGACTCGCCCACCGGCAGGCTCTCTATTTTCCCGTCCAGACAGCCCTCGGAGGCATCTATTCCTCGGATCACTATTTCCCGGAAGTCACCGGCATTTTCCACTTTGACATCGGCGCCGAGCCTCCGCGCCACTTCGAGGGCAGACTCCGAATCACGGCAGGCGGTATAGTTGCCCAGACGGGACTCCCCCTTCGCCAGAGCCGCCGCCAGTATCGCCCTCTGGGCATAGCTCTTCGACGACGGCACGGTGATTTCAGCATTGAACGTCGGGAGAGAGCCATAGACAGTCCGGCGCATTTCCTCCGCCGTCCATTGGCCCGGCGCCGCGGCATCGTCCTCCGCCAGTGCGGCATAAGCGAACGGAGCACCGAGCCTCAAGGACTCCAGACGGGACTGTCTGCCCGCTTCGCCCATACAGTGGGCTATCAGACGGCCTTCCTCACATTCCCCGTAGAGCGCAAGTACTTTCCCGACATCGGACGCGGTCCTGGCGGTGGTGACGATCTTGGCGATGTCGGCCTTGTTGCGGAAGCATTTCTCCACCAGAGCCTTGAGAGCCTCCATCGAGTCCGTCCCCTCGTAGTCGTGGTAGGACCGTATCAGCAGCGTACCGCATTCCCCGGCAGTTTCCTGAATCCTTTTCGCCATATCCTTCGGCGCCTCTATTTCGAGATCGACATAGGCGGCACCGGCTTCCATAGCCCTCTTGAGGCGAAGTTCGGCGTAATGTGCCGACCTCTCCGCATTCAGAGCCGGGTTCTGCTTCATTATTTCGGAGATGCGGCAGGTGGCCACCAGAGGGATGTCACAGGCGAAAATCTCATCCAGATCCTCGTCCGAAAGAGAGGGGCAGGAGTCAATCCTGATTTCTGCCATCTGACAGCTGTCGAGCAGGTCGAGAATCTCCGCACAGCTTTTATGCTGCAATGTAGTGCAAATCATATCTTATCGGTTTTCTATCTTCTTGATGGCCTCCTCCACGCTCATCTCCACGATGCTGCAGTGCCCGATGCCCTGAGGGATGACGAAATGCAGCGAGCCGGATTCGGCTTTCTTGTCCTTATGCATCGCCGGCGCAAGCATCGCCGGTGGGAAAGGCGGCTCCGTGGGGAGGCCTATGGAGGCGAAATCCGCCCTGAACCTGTCCGCCAGCGTCCTGTCGTCAGAAAGCCGCGCCGCCATCACAATGCCTATGGCGACCGCCTCACCGTGGGAAATGCTGAGGGGCGTCACCGGAAACGACGGCGAGGCCGGGGATGCAGAGGACACCAGAGATGAGGATGAAGCCGTGGATGCAGAGGACGCCGGAGATGAGGATGAAGCCGCGGATGCAGAGGACACCGGGAATGAGGAGGAAGCCGCGAGGGCTTCTATGGCGTGGGCGAAAGTGTGGCCGAGATTCAGCACCCTGCGCTCACCGTTTTCATAGGGGTCGCGCGCCACGATGTCAGCCTTGATCCCTGCGGCGCGGGCCGCCAGAGCTCCGAGGCGGCTCCAAAAATCCAGCTGTAGCGCGGAGGCGGGGGCGGACATAGTCTGCAGCAGCCGGACGGCCTCAGCGTAAGCCGCGGCATCGCCTATGATGAATGTCTTGAGCATCTCGGCCGCTCCGGCACGCAACAGCTCCGGAGAGAGAGTCCTCAGGAAAGACGGGCAGATGAATGTGAATGCAGGCTGGCGGATAACTCCGAGCATATTCTTGTAGGAACGGAAGTTGACGCCGGTCTTGCCTCCTATGGCCGCGTCGCACTGGGCGAGCAGGGTGGTCGGAATCAGCGCGAACGGCAGTCCACGCTTGTAGATCGATGCCGCGAAACCCGCTATGTCGGAGGTGATTCCGCCGCCGATGGAGATGACCAGGGTATTCCGGTTGACTCCCGCCGAGAGCATATCCTCCACGATGTCCTCGACCGTGGAGAGTGTTTTCCTCTGCTCCGAGGCCTCCAGGACATAGAGGCAGACGAGCCTCCCCTCTTCCTCAAGCTGCGAGATCAGCGAGTCCGCCGCCCCGTAGCGGAGATTGGCATCCACCACGACGCAGCATTCCCGGTAAGGGGAGAGACAGGCAAGGACTTCGTTGATGCCGGAGCCGTAGATGATATCGGATTCGTAAGCCATAAACTCTGCAAGCGCGCAACAAGCGCAAACTCTGCAAAGTTATAAGAATCTGCTTGAATTGTTTCAAAATTTGCGTACCTTTGCAGTCCCTTTTGAGGGGTGTCTATCATCGGAGCACAGAAATGCATCCGGACTTGCCCAGATGGCGGAATCGGTAGACGCGCTGGTCTCAAACACCAGTGCCGCAAGGCGTGCCGGTTCGACCCCGGCTCTGGGTACGGAAATAAAATTGGGCTGGCCAAAAAGTGTTTTTGGCCAGCCCAGTTTTTTAGTCAGCCTTTAAGCTATTTGGTACCTTTAAGTTTCAGCTTGGTGATGGCCCTGTCAAACTTGTCTTTGAGGTCTGCGGTAAGGCCGGTCTTCACTTCCTTGTCCGAGCCGAAGGAGATGGAAAGGACGGTCAATTCATCCACCCTATTTCCGGCGTCGTCAAGACGATAGGTGTTGAAACCCACGATGCTGAGATTCTCGTAGTACATATCGTCCCATCCGCTGATCTTGATTATGCCGGACTTCTTGTCAGTCTTCTCGATTGTGCAAGGGATGTTCCGGTAGGAAGACTCGGTGTAGTAGTCCTTGTTTCCCCCCTCAGGGACATAGAAACTCTCCCTGACTCCGAAGCTGACCTTGCCGGCTGCGTTGTCGAACTGAAAGAGGAAGCCTACACTCTCATCACCTGAAACGCTGAGAGTTGCGAGAGTGTGATAACTGCCGTTGAGAGTCCTGTCAAGCTTGCTGCAGGAAGACAGGCATACGAGAACTGCCAATGAAGCAGCCAGAATGGAAAAAAGTTTTCTCATAAGATTTGTGTGTTTACAATGTGTTTATAATGATATTTGTCAATTCCGCTTTGGGCTGATTGCAAAGTAAATCCTAAAAATCGGATTTCGCAATAGCTTGGCGGGAAAACATCAGAGAATCAGACTTTTCGGATGGAGAACTCGCAGCCGCACCAGGTCTGATTGTAGAAGCCCATTTCCCTTATAAGCTCGCCGCGCCTCTCCTGTAGCCCTCCCTTGCGCCAGTTCTGCTCCCACCATACTAGCGCCTGCCGGCCGCCGCACTGCGAAGGACACTCCGGCTGCTTTAGGCTGCCGCGCTGCTGAAGGCATTCCAACATCTCCCGACTGTTGCTTTGCGAAGGACACTCTGGCTGCTCCCGGCTGCCGCGCGGCTGAGGGCATTCCAACATCTCCCGACTGTTGCTCTGCGATGGAGATTCCGGGGGCTGCCCGGAGGTCGGGAAAACTTCAGGAGACAGCAGGCCGTACAACGCTTTGTCCACCGCCCATCTGCCGGCTGCATTTATCTGCTCCAGAGACTTCCAGCGCGAAGATGCCAGCGTGGTGGACATCACTCTGAACCCGTGGGCGAGGGCATATCGCGCGGAACGGTACAGACGGTATCTGAAGCACTGAAGGCAGCGGGGGCCCCGCTCCGGCCAGGAGGCAAGGTCAGCTTCAGAGTCCGGAAGACCCCTCAACAAGTCCGAAACTCCGCGCAGCCAGGAGGCGTGGTCGTAGTCATCATCCACTATGTCAAGTCCCAGAGCGGCGGCATAGCGGGAGCACTCCTCCTTCCTTTTCAGATACTCCTCCTCAGGATAGATGTTGGGGTTGCAATAGAAAATGGTGGGCCGTATCCCGTTGTCCAGCAGACACTCTATTATCGCTGACGAGCAGGGTGCACAGCAGGTGTGCAGCAGCAGTCTGTCCTCCCCCAGGGGCATTTCCAGTCTGATATGAGGCTTTCCCGCCATTCTTCTGTTTGATTTTCAGATTGCCACTATATGATTGCAGACCGCTGCTTCCGTGATTCTCAGATTGCCACTATATGATTGCAAAACCGCAGCCGGCCGCCGACAGGTGAGACTCCGGAGCCGTCGGGCTCAACGGCGGCAGATATTGGCTCCGAGAGCATTGAGCCTCAGGTCGATGTCCTCGTAGCCCCGGTCTATCTGCTCGATGTTGCTGATGACGCTCGTGCCGTTGGCCGACATCGCCGCGATGAGCAGGGCTATGCCCGCACGGATGTCCGGCGAAAGCATATTCCCGGCACGCAGAGTGAAGTTGTGGTCGTGGCCGATGACCACCGCGCGGTGAGGGTCGCAGAGAATGATCTGAGCCCCCATGTCGATGAGGCGATCCACGAAGAAAAGTCTGCTCTCGAACATCTTCTGGTGGATGAGGACACTGCCCCTGCACTGCGTCGCCACCACCAGCATCACGCTCAGCAAGTCCGGGGTCAGACCCGGCCACGGGGCGTCGGCGATGGTCATAATGGAGCCGTCCATGAAGGACTCGATGACATAGCTGTCCTGAGCCGGCACATAGATATTGTCACCGCGCTGCTCAAGCTTGATTCCCAGGCGTCTGAAACTCTCCGGGATGATGCCGAGATTGTCGTAGGAGACATCGCTAATGGTGATGGAGGAGCGGTTCATCGCGGCCATCCCTATAAATGAGCCCACCTCGATCATATCCGGAAGAATCGTGTGGGAGGTGCCGTGAAGCGATTTCACGCCCGTGACCTTGAGCAGGTTGGAGCCGATTCCCTCAATCTTTGCGCCCATAGAGTTCAGCATCCGGCAAAGCTGCTGGATGTAGGGCTCGCAGGCGGCATTGTAGATGGTGGTCTCGCCCTCCGCAAGAGTGGCCGCCATCAGGACATTGGCCGTACCGGTGACGGAGGCCTCGTCGAGAAGCATACGGTTCCCGCGCAGCGAGCCTTTGCCGCCGTCCGGAGCAGTCAGCCGGTAAGCCCTCTTGTCGCTGTCGTAGTCGAGCGCAGCCCCGATGCCCATAAGCCCTTGGATGTGGGTATCGACCCTGCGGCGGCCTATCTTGTCTCCGCCGGGCTTCGGGAAATATGCCCTGCCGAAACGGGCGAGAAGAGGTCCCACGACCATCACCGACCCCCTCAGGCGGGCGCATTTGCTCACGAACTCGTTGCCTGTGACATACTCGGTGTCGATGTCATCGGCGCGGAAAGAGAACACGCCCTTCTCCCTGCGTTCCACCTTGACTCCCATATCCGCAAGCATCGCGATCAGGTTTCTGACATCCAGAATCTCCGGGACATTGGAGACGGTCACTTCATCGCCGGTGAGCAGCACTGCGCTCAACACCTCCAATGCCTCATTCTTGGCTCCCTGAGGGCGGATGGTACCGCTCAGACGGTGGCCTCCCTCTATTACGAATTCACTCATATTCAGCAGATTTATATATGTTCAA
This sequence comes from Lachnospiraceae bacterium, assembly GCA_963640185.1. Taxonomy (GTDB): domain Bacteria; phylum Bacteroidota; class Bacteroidia; order Bacteroidales; family UBA932; genus Cryptobacteroides. The sequence continues at coordinate 22,207 of CAVHXU010000028.1, forward strand.
CTTCCGGAGTGAGTTCCACCCCGAAACGGTTTTTCACGGATTCGACTATCGCCCTCTCCAAAGCGATGATGTCGGCGGCAGTCGCCCGGCCGGTGTAATTGACCAGCACCAGAGGCTGTCGGGAATAGACGGCGGCATTGCCCGCCACCCGGCCTTTCCACCCGCATCGCTCAATCATCCACGCCGCGGGGATCTTGTACAGCACGCTGCCGTCCGGCTGCGGGAGCGTGTAATGGGGAATCTGAGGCGACTTCTTGGCTGGCTGCGCTCCGACAGGGCCTCCCGGCAAGGCGGCATCCCCGGCTTCGGCCTCCGTTTCTGCCTCGGCTATCCGGGCATAGACTTCGGCGCTTACCACGGGATTCTTGAAGAAACTGCCGGCCGAGCCGAGTTCAGACTGCTCCGGAAGCTTTTCGCGGCGTATCGCAGTGACCACTTCCCGAATCAGTGCCGGTGTCAGGGCGGCGTCGGGATCCTGCGCCCCGGCTCTGCTGCCGCGGGCCTTTTCCGCGGCAGCCTCCACCGCGGAGCGGAGGTGGCCGTAGTCCAGCCGGGGCGCAGGGGCTCCGGACAGGGCGAACACCACGGACAGAATCACATATTTCCCCTTCCATTCTCGCTTGAAACGCGAATCGCGGTAGCCGTAGCCGCAGTCGGCGACATCCATCTCGACGCAGTCCAACGTGTCGAGAGACAGGCAGCGCAGCTTGCGGATGACATCACAGGCCTCCACTCCATACGCTCCCACATTCTGCACGGCCGAAGCGCCCACCTCCCCGGGGATATGCGAAAGGTTCTCCACACCCCAGAGACCCCGTTCCGAAGCCCATCCGCAGAAATCATCGAAGACAACGCCGGAGCCGACCTCGACAAGCAGTTCCGCAGCAGCTGTAACGGCAACCGCTGCTGCATCAGCAGAGGTTGAGGCATCGGCAGCACCACAGGAAGGAGCGGCAGCCGCAGCGGCATCAGCAAAGTCCGAGGCATCGGCAGCACTGCAGGAAGAAACGGCAGCCGCAACGGCATCTTCGGCCGGAACGGAAGCCAAAGGCCTTATGAAGCGGATCCGGGAGTGGAGCACCGTCCCCGGGAAATCCCCTGTGAAAAGCAGGTTGCTCCCTCCGCCGATGAACAGCAGCGGGCGCGGCAGGTCAGCTTTCAGAGCCTCGACCAGATCCCCGGCGCTCTCATACTCGACGAAAGCGGCGCATCTTGTCCTGATGCCGAAAGTCGTCATCCCGGTTATGTCCCTGTCAAAACTTATCCGCATAGGCCACAAAGTTCATTAGGTAGATTCAATATCCTGTTCGTCCGCCTTTCCCGTCAGACTCACCGCCGCCGCATTTCCGGCATCAACCGGTTTCCCCGTTTCATCCGTCTCATCCCTATCCTCAGCGTCATCCTCATCAACCGATTCATCCGCCTCATCCCCATCCTCAGCGTCATCCTCATCATCCGGGTCATCCGCGTCCTTGGCCGGAGACCTGACTATCAGTATGGACAGCTCATAGAGCATATATATGGGCAGGAACACCACCATCAGCGTGAACGGGTCTCCCGACGGAGTGATCACCGCCGCCAATATCATAATGACCACCACGGCATATTTCCTGTAGGCGCGGAGCATTCCCTTGTCCAGCAGACCCAGCGAAGACAGCACAAGCGCGAGCAGCGGGATCTCGAACACCAGACCCATTATGAAGATCATAGAGAGGAAATTGCTCATATACGAGTTGAGCGAGATCTGGTTGACTATGTCCGTACTCAACTGATATTCGGTGAGAAAGCGGAAAGTGAACGGGAACACGATGCAGTAGCCCACCGCGCAGCCGACATAGAACATCAACGTCCCGAAAACGAAGCCGCCGAGCAGGCTTTTCTTCTCCCGCTCATAGAGAGCCGGACTTATGAAACGCCAGATTTCAAACACTATGTAGGGGAAAGCCGCCACCAGCGCAAGCCAGAACGAGGTGCTGACGTGGGTGAGGAACTGGGACGCCACCTTGATGTTGATTATCTCCACGTGGAAGTCGGGATTCGCGAAATTGGGCAGCAGCATAGCCTTTTTCGCCGCCTCACCTCCGCCGAGCCTGCTCATCCATCTGTAAACGAAGAAATCCGAGCCGGTCGGGGCCATAATGAAATGGTCGAACAGCCAGGGCATAAATATGAAACTGACTATCACCATCACCGCCAGCACCCCGAGAATCCGGAAAAGCGACCACCTCAACACTTCGAGGTGATCCCAGAACGACATTTCTCCGCCTAACTGTTCTCCCTGCTCCATCTCGCCGCTAATTTCTGCTGACTTTCAGCACATTTTTCAGAGCCCTGAGCTGGGAGAGGACCTTGTCCAGCTCCAGATTGCTCGGCACCGCTATCTTGAGCCCCACCTCATAAGTGCCGTTGCGTCCGTTCTCGTTGACGTTGAAAGAGCGCATAGAGGCTCTGAACGAGTTGATCACATCCATAATCTCCGTCACTATGGAGGCCTCCTTGGCCGCCACCACCTTCACGCTGACCTGGAAATTGGACGATGACGGAGTGTCGCTCCAGCGCACTTTCTGGATGCGGTACGGGTACATCTCCATCAGCCTCGCCGCATTGGGACAGGACATACGGTGGACCTTGATGCCGTCCAGCCGGCTCACGAAGCCGAACACGTCGTCTCCGAATACGGGATTGCAGCATTTCGCCATCTTGTAGTCCAGATTCCTGACATTCTTGGCGTCTATCACCAGAATGTCGTCCGAACGCCTGACCGTCTCAGTGAGGGCGGGCTTGGGCTTGTCGGCGGGCTTGTCCTGGGCTGCGCCATCGTCCGCCTGACGGACGGGCTGATCGCCGGCCTGCAGGAAACTGCGGACATCGAAGACATCGATTGTCCCCTCGCCCACAGCCGCGAAGAAGGAATTTATGGTCTTGTGCTGGTACTTTTTCAGCAGCGCCGCCAGATCCTCGTTGCCGAGCTCCAGCTTCCAGTTCCTCAAGCGCCTGTACAGCAACTCTTTGCCTTCGGCGGCCTTGGCGAACTCCGCTTCCGAGAGCTTCTGGCGGATCTTGTTGCGCGCCTTGGCCGTCACCGCGAAGTTGAGCCAGTCCGTAGAGGGCTTCTGATTCTTGCCGCTCATTATCTCGACCACGTCACCGGTCTTGAGAGGCTCCCTGATCGGCACAGCCTTGCCGTTGACCCGGCCTCCTGTGCATTTCAGGCCGAGATTGGTGTGTATGTCAAAAGCGAAGTCCAGAACCGTGGCCCCGGCGCTGAGCTTCCGCAGCTCGCCCGAAGGCGTGAACACGAATATCTCCTTGCTCGGGGGCTCCGGAAGGTCGTCTCCGTACATATCCCCGCTGTCGGCTTCACCCGCAGGGTGCTCCAGGATGCCGCGCACGGATTTCAGCCATTTGTCCAGAGTCTCCTCGTGGCTGATGCCCTTGTAGGACCAGTGTGACGCGAGGCCGCTCTCCGCAGTCTCATCCATTCTCCGTGTACGGATCTGCACCTCGATGTAGGCCCCGTCGCGGTTGCGCACGGTGATATGGAGGGACTCGTAGCCGTTGGGCTTGGGGTTGGACAGCCAGTCGCGCAGGCGGTTGGTGTCGGACTCGTATTCCTCCGTCACATAGCTGAACACTTTCCAGCACAGGGCCTTCTCCACCTCCCTATTGTCCTCGCAGTCGATGATGAAGCGGATGGCGAACACGTCATAGACCCCCTCGAAACCGACTTTCTGCTTCTGCATCTTGTTGTAGATGGACCAGGCGGTCTTGGTGCGCACCTTGAGCTTATAGACTATGCCCTCGTCAGAAAGCTTCTGCTTGAGAGGCTCGATGAACTGTGTCATAAGCCTCATCCTGTCTCCCTCGGTGGCTTTAAGCTTGTTGGTGATGGAACGGTACTGCTCCGGCTCGGCATATCTGAAATAGATGTCCTCCATCTCGCTCTTCATATTGTACAGTCCCAACTGGTGCGCAAGGGGGATGTACAGCATCAGAGTCTCCAGGATCTTCCTCTCGCGGGACGACTTCGGGAAAAGGTCGAGCGAGCGCATAACCTCCAGCCTGTCGGCAAGCTTGATGACGGTGACCCGGGGATCGGCGGAATAGGACACTATAAGCCGCTTGTAGTTCTCGGCTTCGAGCCGGGTGTCCCTGGGCTTGATCATCGCTATCTTGTTCAGCCCCTCGACCATCGCTCTGACATCATTGGGGAAATCGGCGAGAATCCCGTCCCGCTCCCTGTCTTCGGCGGCCCTTTTGGCTGCGGCTTCTTCCGCATTGTCGCCGGAAGACGGCATCTGTGCGCGGAGAGCCTCGTGCAGGAACACAGCGGCGACGCATTCGGCGGGAAGACCTATCTCATCGGCCACTATTCTGGCCACGCCCATAGGGTGTTCCAGAAAAGGATGTCCATTTCCCCGGGTCCTGCCCTCAAGCATCCTCCCGGCAATCTCCCTGGCACGGCGGATAAGCTCCCGGCCCTCCGCACTGTATTTTTCGAAAGATGTTTCCATAGCCCTGTCAAGCCGCTTCGAGACACATTGCCTCAAACCGGCCAAAGTTACATATTTTTCCCGCAATCCCCAACAGAAACTGTTTTCAGCGCAGCAGGCCCAGCGGGGCCGTCAGGGTCATTCCGCTCTCCACACTTTCAGATACTGCTGCAGAGCCCACATTTCGTCGCGGTATTTCGCGGCGGCTGTGAAATCCAGCGCGGCGGACGCCTTTTTCATATTGGCCTTGGCCGCCTCCACCGCCTTTTCCACCTGTTCGCGACTCATAGCACGGATGACAGGGTCCTGAAGCACCGCGGCGAGGTCAGCCTGCACATATCCGTCCACATAGGCCGAATTTTTCTCCCTGAACGAGTCGTGGCCGAGCCCCACGGAGACGTGTCCCCTGCCGAGATCGCTCGGATCCGGGATGTAGTGCGGGGCATCGTAGGAATTGGCGGCGCTGACCCTGCCCGACAGGGCGTCCGGGCGTTCCCTCACGAGGGAGTTCTTCCTCACGCTCACCTGCTTCGGGGTGATGTTGTGCAGCTTGTTGTACTCGATCTGACGGCTTCTGCGGCGGTCGGTCTCGTAGATGGTCTCCTGCATCGAGCGCGTCACAGTGTCGGCATACATTATCACCAGACCGTTCACATTTCTCGCGGCGCGTCCCGCCGTCTGGGTCAATGCCCGTCCGGAACGCAGGAAGCCCTCCTTGTCCGCGTCCAGTATCGCCACCAGCGAGACAGTCGGGATGTCCAGCCCCTCGCGCAGCAGGTTGACTCCCACCAGCACGTCGAAAAGACCGTTCTTGAAGTCCTCGATGATCTCCACCCTCTCCATAGTGTCGACATCGGAGTGGATGTAGCGGCAGCGCACGCCGGCATTGGTCAGATACTTCTCCAACTCTTCGGCCATCCTCTTGGTGAGGGTCGTGACCAGCACTCTCTCGTCGAGTTCCGCCCTCTTGCGGATTTCTTCGAGCAGGTCATCCACCTGATTGGCGACAGGCCGCACCTCGATGGGCGGGTCCAAAAGCCCGGTAGGCCGCACGACCTGTTCCACCACAAGTCCTCCGGATTTTTCGAGCTCATACTCGGCGGGCGTGGCGCTGACAAAGACTTTCTGCCCCGAAATGGCCTCGAATTCCTCGAACTTCAGAGGCCGGTTGTCCGCCGCGGCGGGAAGCCTGAAGCCATACTGGATCAGCACGCTTTTGCGCGAGTGGTCTCCGCCGTACATAGCCCGTATCTGGGGGATGGTCACGTGGCTTTCGTCTATGAAAGTGATGAAGTCCTTGGGGAAATAGTCCATCAGACAGAACGGGCGCATCCCCTCCGAACGGCCGTCGAAATAGCGCGAATAGTTCTCGATGCCGGGGCAGTAGCCCATTTCCTTTATCATCTCCAAATCATATTCCACTCTCTGTTTCAACCGCTTGGCCTCCAGCCCCCTGCCCATTTCATTAAAAGCCTCGCATTGCTTGAGAAGGTCGTCCTGGATCATACTGACGGCCTTCTGCGAACGCTCCTTGGTGGTCACGAAGTTGTTGGCCGGGTAAATGGACACCTCCGGGATCTCCTCCAGAGTGGCGCCGGAAACAGGGTCGATGACGCTGATGCGGTCCACCTCGTCGCCGAAGAACTCGATACGGACGGCATTCTCGCCGTAGCCTATGCAGACATCGACCGTGTCTCCGCGGACTCTGAACGTGCCCCGCCTGAAATCGGTTTCAGTCCGGGAATAGAGAGCCTCGACCAGCTGATAGAGAAGCCTCGTGAGACTGCGCTGCTCCCCCCTCCTGATTGTGACTGTCTGGGAATGAAAGTCCTCGGGATTGCCTATGCCGTAGAGACAGGAGACGCTGGACACCACTATGACGTCGCGCCTGCCGGACATCAGGGCCGAGGCCGCGCTCAGACGCAGCTTCTCGATCTCGTCGTTGATGCTGAGATCTTTCTCTATATATGTGTCAGTGACGGGGATATAGGCCTCCGGCTGGTAATAGTCGTAGTAGGAGACGAAGTATTCGACCGCGTTGTTGGGGAAAAATGACTTGAACTCGCCGTAGAGCTGGGCCGCGAGAGTCTTGTTATGGCTGAGGACGAGTGCGGGACGCTGGAGACGCTCGATGACGTTGGCCATCGTGAAAGTCTTTCCCGAACCGGTGACACCGAGCAGGGTGACAGCATCCACACCCTGCTTGAGGGCCTTGCAGATGCCGTCGATGGCCTGCGGCTGGTCGCCGGAGGGCCGGTATTCGGAGATTATCTTGAAATTCTTCATATAGCCGGAGACCCGGCAAATATAGCACAAATTGCTGAAAAGATTCAGTTGCTGCGCTGGTAGAGATACCTCTTGATGCTCCTCTTGGGCGTGCGCTCGAAGTCCTCCGGCATCAGCTCTATGCCCGCAATCCTGGCATAGGCCGGTACGGCTGCATTGACATTGGGAAGCTCGGCGTCGAGGACCCTCTGGAGCTGATCCTTGTCTATGCCGTCGCTCTCCGCGATGTGGAAATCGGGATAGACCAGAGCCTTGAGCTTGCCGTTGTCCTCAATCACCAGAGAGTCGGCGACATATCTCAGATTGTTCAGCACCGCCTCTATCTCCTCCGGATAGATGTTCTGGCCCGACGGACCGAGAATCATACACTTCGACCGGCCCTTGAGGAAGAGGAATCCGTCGCTGTCCATCACTCCCATATCGCCTGTACGGAACCATCCGTCCTCCGTGAACACTTCCGCAGTCGCAGCCTCATTCCTGTAGTAGCCGAGGAACACGTTGGCGCCCCTGACCTGCACTTCGCCGGGAACATTCTGAGGGTCGGGAGAGAGGATGCGGATTTCCATCCGGGGAGCCTGACGCCCGCAGGAAAAGAGCCTGTTTTCGTCCCAATGCTCGTAGCTGATGATAGGCGAGCACTCGGTCATACCGTAGCCGACCGTGTAGGGAAAGGCGATTTTCCTGAAGAAGGCCTCTACCTCCGGGTTGAAGGCCGCGCCTCCGATGATCACTTCCTTGAATCGGCCCCCGAAGGTCTCCACCAGGCTGTCCCTCACTTTCTTGAGAGCTATCTTGTCGATGATGGGGAGATTGAACATCATCTTCTTCCCGTCCACTACGGGCTTGATTCTGGACTTGTAGATCTTCTCGATGACCAGAGGCACGGTGACCACCACGTCCGGCCTGATCTCCTTCATCGCCCCGATGATCACCTTCGGACTCGGCACCCTGCCGAGGAAGTGTATGTGCGCTCCTATCGTGGTCTCGAACAGGAACTCGAACATCATCCCGTAGGTGTGCGCCAGAGGCAGCATAGACACCACGTTGGAGTTGCAGTCAAGCGAAGGGAGGGCATAGTCGTGGGCGAACGCGCAGTTGGACCACAGCGCCCTGTACGGAATCATCACGCCCTTGGAGAACCCGGAAGTGCCCGAAGTGTAGTTGATGAGTGCCAGCTCCTCGGGCCCGTCCCTGTGATAGTCCAGGCAGTCCGCGTTGAACTCCATCGGGTAGCGCTTGCCGAAGAGCTCGTTGACGTGCTCCCTGTGCCTGCGGTATTTGTTCTCGGCGGCATAGACCAGCCGGAAGTCGCCCAAAAGCATCACCGCCCTGAGACAGTTCATCTCCTCCACATTGAGCTCGTCCCATACGGTCTCGTCCGCGAACAGGATCTTCGCCTCGCAATGGTTGACCAGATAGTGTATGTTGCCGGGCTTGAACTCGTGGAGAATCGGCACGGCCACGGCCCCATAGGTGATGGAGGCTATGAAAGCAACGCACCAGTTGGACTGGTTCCGGGAGCAGATGGCGATCCGGTCGCCCTTGACGATGCCGTATTTTTCAAAAAGGATATGCAGTTTGGCGCATTTCTCGGCCACGTCCCGGTAGAAAAGGGTCGTGTGGCCGTAGTCGCTGAATGCGGGCCTGTTCCAATGTGTCCTGAAGCTCGTTTCGAGCAGCTTGTTGAATGACTGAGATTCCATTATGTCTGTTTTCAAGATGCCGTTTGCGGGACATCTTCATTTCAGGCTGCAAAAATATTGCAATATTTCGCCAAAAAGTGGTAAAATTTTCCTTAATACTGAAAATATTTTCCTATTATTGCGGCGACAAAGCGGTTTTCTGCGAAAATGGAGGAGAGGATTCAATATTCCGACGGAGACATCGTGGTGGGCGAAGGGCTCGACAGCCTCGGCTCTCTGGCCGCGTCCGCGGGCAAGTCCAGGGACAAGATTCTGATCGTGCTGTGCAGCCGGGGAGGGTTCGTGCTGGAGATGAACGGACGCCCGGAGAACATTACGAGGGGAGACATACTGATCTGTCCCCCGGAGGTGTCCATCGGCAGGGCGGAGGAGGCCGCAGTGTCCGATGATGAACCGGCTGCGGATGTGAAAGTTATGGGAATCTGCTATTCGTCGCTGAGGAGTTCGCTGCTGACGGGGCGCAGTGTCTGGAGCGCGATGATGTATGTGCGGAACAATCCTGTCATCCACCTCAACGACCACGACCTGACGCTGACGGAGCTGTACTATTCGGTGATCCGGCAGAAGATAGGCACGGTCAGGGACTTCTACTATAAGGAGATAATGCAGTCGCTGCTGCTCTGCGCCCTTTATGAACTCTGCGTCGTCATCAACCGAGAGATAGCCCCGGGAGCCGACGACAACCGGCTGAGCCGCCGGAGTCTGCTGTTCAAACAGTTCGTGGAGCTGCTTGCGGCGAGTGACTGCCGCGACCGCAGCGTGGCGCATTTCGCGGACAGGCTGTGCGTCACCCCGAAATATCTCGCGGCGGCCGTCAAGACCGCGAGCGGCAGGAACGCTTCGGAGCTGATTCTGGAAAACGCGGGCGAGGCCATCCGTCACGAGCTGCTCTATTCAGGGAAATCCATCAAGGAGATTGCCGCCGAGTTCGATTTCCCGAGCGTTTCGGGCTTCGGCAAGTTCTGCCGTTCCCGTCTGGGGCTGTCCCCGAGGGCATATAGAATGAACCGTCTCGTTTGAAGAACCATTCCACGGGCACGGCGATGCCGTTTTTGTCGATTTCAGTACCGCAGCAGAGTACATTCTCAGGAGTGTATTCCGCAAGCTGCGCATCGCTCAGGCCGTGACTCCAAGAGGCCCTTTCCCGCTGAGGCACAGCTCCGGCCCCACGGCTTCCGGACTCGGCATAGAAACAAGTGCTGTGGGCGTAGGGTTTGTTCCAGTCGTGCCAGCCCTCGCGGCGGATATGACCGCCCAATTCGCAGTCGATGAACACAGTACGGGCAAACGGTCTCCACGGGCGGCCAAGATAGACACTGTCCACGCCGGGAGCCGCCACAAGACGGCAGCGATGGAACACATAGCCGAATGCCGCGTCCTCAGGGGTGGAAGCCGCCGTGATGTAGCTGTTCGCTTTGCTGCATATCACACAGTTTTCAAACCAGCAGGTCGAAGCCCCGAAAATGAAGTCCGTAGTGCCCTCGATGTAACAGTCGAGGAAATACTGCCTCTGATGCTTTCCGTAGGTGTAGATCGTGTCCTGATTGCCGATAAAACGGCATCCTATGAAAGCGGCCCTGTCCGCATCGACAGTTATCGCACAGGCCTGGGCTATCGCCGGACCGCTGCCGGCGGCATTTTCTATGGTCAGATTCTCACAGAGGAAGTCATCGCCGTAGAGGAATACCGTTGAAGTCGCGGAAGTGCCCATCTCGAAGCCGGCTCGGTTTTTCTTCAGAGCATAGTCGTCCCAGGTGATGATCGTGGAGTCGGCGCTCTCTCCTATCAGATGAAGTTTCTGCTTGTTGGCGGGTATGGTGATCTTCTCGCGATAGATCCCGTTTCTTATCCGGATCACGGTAGCCGCCTGTTTGGAATAGTCCGGTGCGGCATCTATCGCCTCCTGTATGGTGCGGAAATCCCCGCTCCCGTCCGGAGCCACAGTGTAGGTCAATGCAGGGAAGCCGGCCGCAGACAAAGCCGACGCGAGCGACAGCAGCAGGGCCGCGCAAATCCTGCCCGCAAGACCGTTTCCTCCATTCATAATGCCCGGTTCGCTAAAGTCATTCAAACTCCGCCGGGATGAAGAACTCCGGTCGGTGATAGTCCGGAGACGGAGTGTCTATGGGAGCATAGCTCAGATAATGAGGCACTTTAAGCCCGTCTCCGCATTTGAAGAGATTGGCTCTCGCCTTGAGGCCGGAAAAAGAGCCGATGCCGCTGTGCCAGAAAGCCTCCACAGGAATCGCTATTTTCAGCGACCACTGATTGTCTCCGATCCCGGCCGAGAACTCCTCTATCGGAGCGGCGCCGAGGCTCGACTGTGTCCTCACCATCGCCAACACTTCGGCCGGAGCCGGTTCCGCCCCTTCGCGACCGGGACGATATGCCATATATGTCACTCCGGCGGCATTCCATTCGAAATTGTAGTAGCATCGATCGTCACCCAAGGCGATGAAAAACTCCACGCAGCTGTCCTTATAGACATAGTTGCCGTCGAGGGTCTCCAGGGCACGGGTGTATTTCTCGCTCACGCTGTATTCCAGATAGAGAACCGCGCCGGAGTGGAACACCTTGAAACTCACGGCAGGGGCATACGGATACTCGGCCGGCCAGTTCAGACAGGCGATACGGCGCTGAGGGAGAGCCCCGAAGACTGCGGAGACGGGGAAGCCCCCGTTCAGATCCCCCTGAGACAGCCTGATGTACGGTATTTTCAGCATATCGTTCAGTGTTAATCAATTATCATCTGCTGCCATTTGTGCTCCGCCGGGTGGTCAGACGGCGTTGAGCGCTTTGACGGTTCATTCTATGACCAGCTCCACCGGGCAATGGTCCGACCCCGTCACCCCGGACAGGATCGCCGCTTCACGGAGGCGCGGTTCAAGCGATCTGGAGGCCAGGAAATAGTCGATACGCCACCCCGCGTTGTTCGCTCTGGCATTCATCCTATATGACCACCAGGAATAGGCGTCGGTCCGGTCGGGGTGGAAATAGCGGAAAGTGTCAATGAACCCGGCATCCAGAAGTTCGCTCATCTTGGCGCGTTCCTGCGGCGTGAATCCCGCGTTCATCATGTTGGTCTTGGGATTCTTGAGGTCGATCTCCCGATGAGCCACGTTGAGGTCGCCGCAGACTATGACCGGCTTCCGGGCGTCAAGCGACAGGAGATACTTTCTGAACGCGTCCTCCCATTCCATCCTGTATGCGAGCCTGCGCGGCAGTTCTCCTCTGTTTTCGGCATTCTGGGAATTGGGAGTGTAGCAGCAGACCAGAAAGAAGTCCCCCATTTCGAGGGTCAGCACCCTGCCCTCGTGGTCGTGCCCGTCCTCGCCTATGCCATAGCTCACCGACAACGGAGAGAGCCTGCTGTATATCGCCACCCCGGAATAGCCCTTCCGTTCGGCATAGTTCCACCAGCTGCGGTAGCCCGGAAACTCCAGATCTATCTGCCCCGCCTGCAGCTTGGTTTCCTGCAGGCACACGAAATCGGCGTCGAAGCCGGTGAAAGCATCGGCGAATCCCTTGCCGCATACGGCCCTGAGGCCATTCACATTCCAGGAGATGAACTTCATAACGGCAAATTTAGAAAAATTCCGTTACAATCCGCTACAATCTGTCACCCTCCTCGGATTTGCCCACATTGCGGCGGCTGCCGTTCATCTGGCCGAAAGTGTATGTGAAGCCGAGAGAGATGGTGCGGCCATAGTGGAACACCTTCATCCTTATCGCCGGGACATCGCCCACCATCACTTTCAGGTCTGTGGCCATCGAATTGAGAATGTCGTTCATCCCGAGAGTGAGCGAGGCTCTGCCGTCGAGGAAAGACTTGGTGACGCTCGCATTGAACTCCCCCATCGCATTCACCTTGAAGTATCCGGCCTGCTGCGGCGTCATCCCCCAGCCGTCGAAAGTGATCTTGAAGTCCTTGGGCAGATAGAACGTGGTGCTGCCATAGCCCATGAAAGCGTTGGTGGACGACTTGTACTCATCCTGCCCGAAAGTCCTCTGCGCCACATTCTTATAGGCTTCGAAGCGCTGATGGTAGTAGTTCAGGTTCGCCGTGACGGTCCACCACCCGGTGATTTTCTGCTCCGACAGAGCCAGCGAAACATAGACATTCTGCTGCTTGCCGGAATTGAGGTAACGGTATTCCGTGACGCCGCCCTCCTTGGCGATGGGCATCTGCTGGTCGCTGTAATTCCGGTTGTGGGAATAGCCCGCCGTCAGGGTGAGGTGCGAGAAGAACACGCCGCTCAGGGACACATTGTGGGAGTAGCTCGGGAGCAGATCCGGGTCACCGACAGAGTAGCTGTAGGGATTGATCCAGGCCTTGAACGGATTGAGCTGCCAGAAACGAGGCCGGCTGAGCCGGTAGGAATAATTCACCGTCAATATGGCCTTCGGCGAAGGCATATATGTGCAGAATACCGAAGGGAAAACATCGAAATACGGCTTCCCCGTCACCTTGTTATCCGTTTTCCAATTGCCCTTTGGAACGGTATATTCGCCGCGCAGGCCTATCTGAGCATTCCATTTGTCGGAGAACATCCAGGAGACGTTGACATAGGCCGCATAGATCTGCTCGGTGTAGCGGAAGTCGTTCCGGGAGGTGGCCGCATCGGGGAGCTTGTCCGCTTCGGGATTCCATTCGTAGTGCCGGTAGCTATTGTCCGTTATTGACACCGCCGCCTTGACGCCCGCCTCCAGCCGCCCTTTCTGATCCCGGAAAGCCTGACTGTAGTCTGCCTTGAACGACCAGATGTTCGCCGTCCTGAACGTGGAATCATTGAAGCCGTTGTCGGCGAAAGAAGCCGTGCCTGCCGCCATATCCTGTCTTGCACTCTCCGAAAGCTCGGTGAAACGGTTGCGCTGCCAGTCGAAGGAATTGCTGCTGCTGCGGTTGTAGTCGGCATTCAGCGTCAGTTCCTGATTTCTGCTCTCGTCAAACTTGTGTGTATAGTTGAGGTTGACGGACACTCTGCCGCCCCTGGTCCCCTCCTTGCTGTCGCCGGTAAGCTCGGAATAGGGGTTTTCATCGGTGTAATGAGTGTAGTCGCTCGTGACGGAACGGGCGGTGTCGCGCACTCCGTCCCTCGGAATGCCCACTCTCACTATGCCGCCGAGAATGTCCTTGTCCGTGACATTCCAGTCGCTCATCAGCGAGACGTTGTGTCCCATCCAGTAGGACTCGGACTTGGAGTCTGAACTTCTGAACTGCCCGTAGTCGGTGCCGTAGCGCTTTTCCTCCAGATTGTCATGGATATACATAACTCCATAGGGATTGTAGCTCAAGGAGGTGTTGGTCTTGCGTCCCTTGTAGCCGAGGCGGGCGCTGAGATTGCCCGTCCCGTTGGCGCGGGGCTTCCATCCGATGTTTCCCTGTCCTGTCACCGAGCCGTTGAACCCGCGCATAAAACCGCGCTTGGTCTTGATGTCTATGATGCCGCCGCTTCCCTCCGCATCGTATTTCGAAGACGGATTGGAGATGATCTCGATTTTCTCTATCGTCATTCCCGACGAGCCGTTCAGATAGGCCTGAAGCTCCCTGCCCGACATATTCGAGGGCTTGCCGTCGAGCCATACGGACACGGACTGCCCGTTGAGCTGCAGATTGCCGTCCTTGTCAATGGTCACTCCCGGGGCCGCGCGCAGCACATCTGTGGCATTGCCCGTCTTGGCGACGGCCAGTTCCGACACATTCATCACGATCCTGTCGAACTTATGTTCCAGCAGGCTTCTCTTGTCCACAATCTTCGCGCTCTCAAGCTGCCTGGCATCAACCTCAAGCCCGACGGACTCCATAGCGGCCACATCGCTCAGCGGCAGAGTCCGGTCCTGATATCCGACCAGCGAAAACTCCACCGAGAGCCCGTCCGCGGCCGCATTCCGGGGAATGTCTATCCGGAAGACACCCGAGGAATCGGTGATTGCCGCGGCTACCACATTGTCCGAACTGTCCCTCAGAGCCACGGTGACGAACTCCAGAGGAGCGGATCCATTCCCAGCCTCCGTCACTCTGGCGGAAATGCTGCCCGGCTGCACCTGCTCACGCCGCGACGGAGAACTCTCCGCCCGGAGTGAAGCGGCAAAGGTGACGGCGATCATCACTGTCGCCGCCGCTGCTGATAGATATGTTCCCATAATCCAGACTATTTTTTAACGGCTTCGTAAATATATGAATACAATCCTGACAGAACCATCATTATGGACTGGGACTCGTGGGACAGGGTTGCAAAAACTATCCCCATCTCGAACGGCAGGCCATAGACCGTGCTGATCGCGAGGGCGACGATGTAGTGGAAAGCGCCGAAGCCCCCCGGGACAGGCACCACCCAGCCCAGGCTTCCGACGAGCATCAGGAACATGGCGTCGGTGCCGTTCATAAAGTCCACAGAGGGCACGGCTTTCATAACCGTGTAGCTCATAAGGAAATAGGAAAGCCACAAGAGTATGGTGTGAAGATGGAATTTCCACTGATGCTCCATCCTGAAGCAGCTGACAAGCCCGGTCCAGAGACCGCTGAACACACTCCCCACTTTGGCGAGCAGCCGGGATTTGTGGCTGTATTTCATCACCACATAGACGAATGCCGCAAAGCAGGCTATGCACAGGGCGACTATCCACCACACGCTGAAATCGAGGCTCTGAGCCAGCGGCACCCATATCTTTTCCTGAAAGAACGCTCCGAACTGCTCCCATTTCAGCAGCAGGAAAGCGAAAAGAAGCACCAGCAGCACCACGACATCGAAAGCCCTCTCGGTGACGACCGTGCCGATGACCTTGTCATAGGTGGATTTCTCCGAATTCTTGGAGATGACCCCGCAGCGGACGAACTCCCCTATCCGGGGAAACACAAAATTGGCTATATACCCTATGTTCACCGCATTGAACACGGTGACGCGGGTGGTCTCCCTGTCTATCGGAAGCAGCAGCAGACGCCATCTTTCACTACGGAACCAGTTGGAGGCCAGGCCGATGACCATACTGGCAAGCACCCATCCCCAACGGCAGTCCGCAAGTCCCCGCCAGAAATCCTCCCACTCCACTCCGCGAAAGCAGAAATACATCAGCACCACAGCCAATGCGAGCGATATGCTGTATTTGATGATTTTTTTCGCCTTCTGATTCATCTTCAAGTGCTTTACCGCCTTATGCCGCCGGCAGTCCGCGCCGATGCCGTCTTTCGGGCCGGACACGTTATTGTTGTCAGAAGCCCTCACGATGTTGACGGACAAGGCGGCAAAGTTACGGAATATTTTTTCTATCTTTGCGAAATAACAGGATATTTTGAAGAAATGGCATCGATTCTCGGCATCGGAAACGCACTCACGGACATTCTTGCCGTGCTTCCGGACAACTCTTTTCTCAAGGAATACCATCTGCCGCAGGGAAGTATGCAGCACGTCGATATGGAGACGGGCGACATCATCTGGCGGAGACTGAAGGAGATAGGAGTCCAGTACACGGCCGGGGGCTCGGCGGCCAACACCATCACCGACACCGCCATTTTCGGGATGAAGTCCGGATTCATCGGCAAGGTCGGAGATGACGAACTGGGACATCTCTTCAAAAGCGATCAGGCCCAGTACGGCATCAAGTCCAGGCTTCTCAAGGGCAGGAGTTCCTCCGGCCGCGCGATGGTCTTCATCACCGGAGCCAATGCCGAGAGGACATTCGCCGTGTACCTCGGAGCCGCTCTCGAACTGGTGCCGGAGGATCTGAAGCCGGAGTATTTCGAGGGCTATGACTATTTCCACATAGAGGGATATCTGGTCCAGAACCAGGCCCTCATACGCAAGGCCGTGGCGATGGCTAAGGATGCCGGATGCATCATATCCCTGGATATGGCCTCCTACAATGTGGTGGAGTCCAACGATGCGTTCCTGCACGACATAGTGAAAAAATATGTGGACATCGTTTTCGCCAACGAGAGTGAAGCCAAGGCTTTCACCAAGATGGAGCCCCGGGAGGCTCTGGACGAGATAGCGTCGATGTGTTCGATCGCGGTCGTCAAGGTGGGGAAGAACGGATCCATGGTCCGCGACAGGGACGAATATCACTTCATCGAGGCCTGGCCGGCAGCCACGATAGACGCGACCGGCGCGGGGGACACCTATGCTGCAGGGTTTCTCTATGCCCACTCGCTGGGCATGCCTCTGAAGGTGTGCGGAGAAATCGGGTCGATCATCGCGGCCAAGGTGGTGGAAGTGATCGGCAGCAAGATTGACATTCCGCGCTGGAAGATGGCGAAGAGGGAGATACGCGAGTTGATTGCTGCGCAGAACGGAGACACGGCCGGGCGGAAATAAGCCGGGACATCCACTCAAAACGAGTCTGAAATGTTGGAGCTCATAAGAAACAGAATTATCCGGAAGCAGGCCTACAACGGCCCCACAGGGATGCTGCCGCTGTCTTCGATCAGACGGGCGACAGTGCTGCTCGATGTGGAGGACGCTGATTATGAAGAATGCAAAAAGCGGGTCGGCGAATTCTTCGGGGCAAGGGGCATCGAGGTGAGGCTGCTGTTCCTGCTCAACCGCAAGATGGCGAGGGATGAGATTCTGACCACCTGTGTGCAGACGACCCTCACACGCCACAGGCTGACGCTCCTGGGACTGCCGGACAGTGAATATATGAGGGTTATCAAGGGTGAACCCGGTGCCGTCCCCGACGGCCTGTTCCTCAATGCCGCATACAGCGATCAGCCGGCAGTGAGGATGATTGCCGCCGCGATACCGGCCCGGTTCAAGGTGGGGGTGCTCGACTATCCCCTCTCTCCCTACAATCTGGTGGTTCACGCCAGACAGACCGAAGCCCAGGCGCTCCGGGTGGGTGACCACAACAGCGCAGCCGCTCTGATGGCGGTGTTTGACAACCTGAAAAAGATAGTGTAGTGTGCAGTGAAGCCGGGCGTAGGCCATCGGGCAGTCCGGCCGCAAAAAGTTCAGCAAATCGTACGGCTAATGAAGAATATAAAAGATTATGCAGTGGTGGCGGTGAAAGGCATCTGTATGGGCGCCGCCGACGTGATTCCGGGAGTGAGCGGGGGCACGATAGCATTTATGACAGGCATCTACGGGAAACTCGTGGGGTCTATCAACAATTTCGACAAATCGGCTCTCAGTATGCTCTGCCACGGCAGAGTGAAGGACTTCTGGCGGCACATCAACGGCAGTTTTCTGGTCGCCCTCATTCTGGGCATTATGACCAGCATTTTCTCGCTTGCCAAGCTGATGACCTATCTCCTTGAGCATCACCCCGTACAGACCTGGTCGTTCTTCTTCGGCCTGATTATCGCCTCATCGGTGTTCATACTGCGCGACATAAAATCGTGGAAAAGCGCAGACGTGTTCTGGACCATTTTCGGAGTGGGCATCGGAGCGGTGGTCTGCACGCTTACCCCCACACAGACTCCCGACGGCCTGTGGTTCATATTCCTCTGCGGCGCCATAGCCATCTGCGCGATGATACTCCCTGGCATTTCCGGCAGCTTCATTCTGGTCATCCTCGGAAAATATGACTACGTGCTCGGGGCAGTGGCCGGACTCACTTCATTCAGCAAGGCTCAGGAGGCCACCGCCGCCCTCTCCACCGGCCCGATGAGCTGGGGACACTGCCTTCTGGTCATCTGCATCTTCGCCGTCGGGGCTGCCATAGGCATCATAGCCTTTTCGAAGTTCCTCCACTGGCTGCTCTCCCGCTGGAACAGGGAGACCGTGCTCATCCTCGCAGGCTTCATCATCGGATCGCTCATAAAGGTCTGGCCCTGGCACGGACAGTACGTCATCTCGGCAGGCAGTCAGGCACGCGAGCTTCCCGCACTTCCGGGAGTGGCCGATTCGCTGGGAACGGTCATCCCGGTTGCCGACGCGCACATCGCCGGAGCCGCAGTCTTCGCCCTTCTCGGGCTCGGTCTTGTGGTAGGCATCGAACTCGCCGGCAAGGCCATAGCCCGAAAGCGCCGGAAAGCACAGTGATAAAACACCCCCTCAGATATGAAACGACTCCTCATCCATTTGATTTCAGCCCTGCTGCCTCTTCTGGCGCTTGATTTGGCAGGGTGCGGCAGAATCGACAGGGAACTTCAGGACATAAGGTCGGAAGTGTCCGCCCTCGACGAGAGGATCTCCGCCGTTGAAAAGACCCAGCTCAGGCTCAGGGAGCTTGAACAACAGATCGCCTCCGTAGAGGAGGATATAAAAGAGCTGAAAGACTCCGACAAAGTGACGGAGGGAGACATCAACGCCCTGAAAGACAAGGTGTCCGTCATCTCCGACAATCTCTCGGCAACTAAAGATGAGATCTCGTCCATCGAGGAGGAGACCGGAGAGCTGGCCGAAAAGATTGAGACGATCAATACCCGGCTCGATGAGATGCAATCCAGACTCGATACGATTCTTTCCGATATGGACACTCTCACGATGAAAGCGCTTGCCGCAGTCGTGACCGTGACGCTCACCCACGTCCCGAGAAATCCGGAGAATGTGGAGACGGCTCTGTACACGAGGGATGCTCTGAAAATTTCCGGGGCCGTGACCCTGAGGGTCAGCGTGCAGCCGGAAAGCGCGGCGGAAGTCCTAGAGGAAGTTCTGGCGTACAATTTTCAGACGCTTCTTTCAGCCAAAGCCACCTACACCCTTTCCTCCGCATCTGAAGAAAGCGGCGGCGGTCTCATTGACCTCAATGTCACGGGAGCCACGATGAAAAACGGGCTTCTTTCCGTCACAATCTCGACCAACCCGCTCGACAAGGCTTTCATCCTCGGAAGCAAGGATGCCGCAGTCGCCCTCAAGTTCTCATACGGAGACAGGGAGAGTATGACGGCGTTCGTCAGAGTCACTCCTCAGTTACAGGAAAAGGCTCTGATCACCTATCTTCTGGAGACTTTCGACAGCAACGGAGACGGTCAGCCGGACAATATGGACAAAGTCACATCGCTGAACCTCTCGGAGTACGGGCTTACAAGCATTGATGACATCCTTGCCGAAACGCCGTCGCTCACGGAGCTTTACTGCTCCGGCAACGCCATCGCATCCCTCGACCTGACGCGAACCCCGGCGCTTTCGGTGCTCGACGCCTCAGACAACCCTCTGCTTGCGGCAGTGGACATTTCGGGTTTCACGACATTCACCTCAATCAATCTCTCCGGCACCTCAGTCAAGACTCTTGACCCTTCAGCCAACCCCGCTCTCACCGTGCTGAATGTCTCCGGCACCTCTCTGACAAAGCTCGATGTCACGAAGAACACCGCCCTCACGACGCTCGACATCTCGAACACGGCCATCAGCGAACTTGACCTCACCGTCCACACGGAACTCTCGTCAGTCAGCGCTCCCAAGACGACGAAACTGAGTGTTTCATCGGAAACCGGGTCGTTGGCGAGGACCGGCTTGCCGGTCGGCCAGTATGTCTCGATGGAAGGAGTCACCGGAGTAGTCTTTGACAGAGGACTTCTCGTTTCCACTGACGAGACATCCAAAAACTGGATAGAAGGCAGCGTATGGTGCAGGCTCAAAGGCTCTGACTGGGTTCTTCCCACGATGGAGCGGCTCAGGATAATCTATGACAGCAGGGATGTCCTCAACAGCACTCTCACCGCAGTCGGCGAGACCGCTTTCAGCCCAGACGCATATTGGGCAGGCGGCGCCTCAACCAGTAAATATTACCTTGACTTCAGCAGCGGGATGCAGGCCGCCGAAACCCAAGGCAATAACCATCTTGTACGGGCGGTAAGGGTATTTTAGCGCCCCGTCTTCCGGGATTTTGCAACCAAAATAAAGACCTGTTGAAATGAAAAGAATCATATACATATCGTTTCTGGCGGCATTGGCGACCCTCACCATCGCGGGCTGCTCCGACATTGATTCCGAGATTGACGATCTGAAGAAAGAGATTGCCGCCCTGAATGAAAGGGTGCTCGCCGTGGAAGAGTCCTCCGTCAAGGAGATTGAACAGCGCATCAGCGCAGTCAAGGAGGAGATTTCCCGCCTGCAGGAGTCCGACAAGGTGCAGCGGGCAGATATCACGGCCCTGCAGAAAGAAGTTTCCGGGATTTCCGACGACATCGCGAAGCTCCGGGAGTCCATCTCCGCCCTCGAAGAGGACGAGTCCGGCCTGTCCGCAAGAATTGAGGAGATAAACTCGAAGATTGATGCGATGGACGCCGAGATAGCCTCCATCATTTCCGGAATCTCCGCTCTGGAAAAGAGGGTTGAATCGGTATATAATGCCGTGAGACTCACATATATCCAGCGATACGGAGACAAAACGGAAAAAGTCCGCTACAAGAGGGACACTCTGGAGATTCTCGGAAGCCTCGAACTGATGTTCCAGGTGCAGCCGGAGAGCGCAGCGGAGTCTCTCGCTAAAGACTCCCTGTTTCTGCTTTCCGCCAAGGCGGTCTATGCCTTCACAAAAGCGGAGGGTGGGGAAAGCGTAAAACTCAACATAATCGATGCATCCGCTGAAAACGGCATACTCACTCTCAACATTTCTCCCGACGGCCTCGGCAAGGATTTCATACTCGGGAATATGGATGCGTCAGTGGCAATTTTAGGGTCCTATGGGGATGAGCCGATTGCGACCGATTACATAGGTCTCACTTCCGTCGTGGAGGAAAAGAAGCTGGTTTCCTATCTGCTCACTACTTTCGACACCGACGGCGACGGGCATCTTGACAACATGGACAAAGTCACTTCATTCAATGTTTCCGGGCTTGGGCTGACATACATAGACGACATGCTCTGCAAACTGCCGTCCCTCAAGGAACTGAACTGTTCGAACAACAGCCTCGAAGTCTTGGACCTGTCATCCAATCCTTCTTTGACGACACTCAATATCTCAGGCAACTCTTCCCTTCGCCAGCTTGACATCTCGAATAACACCGCCCTCAAGTCGCTGAACGCCTCTTCCCTCAAGTCGCTTCGTTCCGTTTCACTTAACTTGTCGAAAAACACGGCACTCACCACGCTCGACATATCGGAAAGCGCAGTCACTGCCCTCGATGTGGAGAGCAACGCGGCGCTCACCACGCTCAACATTTCGAACTGCGGCTTCACCGCTCTCTATGTGTCGAAAAACACGGCGCTCACCACGCTGAATGTGTCAGGCACATCCATATCTTCGCTTGACCTGTCGAAGAACACGGCGCTATCCTCGCTCAATCTGTCAAAGGTCACCGCCCTCACTGCTCTCGACATCTCGAATACGGCGCTGAAGACAGTCGATGTCACGACCAACACGGCGCTGACCTCGATAAAGGCGTCAAAGTCCGCGCTCACCTCGCTCAATCTGACAAAGAACACCGCTCTCACCTCCCTCGACCTGTCGAAAAGCACGTCCCTCGTTTCGCTCGATTTGTCGAAAAACACGGCTCTTACCGCAGTCGATATTTCAGGGGCGTCTGCGCTCGCCACGCTTGACGTGTCGAAAAACACCGCGCTCACCGTCCTTAATGTCTCGGAAGCGGCTTCACTCTCCACGCTCAAGGTGTCAAGCACCGTTAAACTGGTGATTTCCACAGGGCTGAACTCCTCAATCTATCAGATCGGCCAATACATCAGTCTGAACAACATAGCCGGAGTCGTGTTCCGCACATCGTCGCCAGCCGCGATTTCCACTGATGAAACCACGGCCAAATGGGAGGCCGCAGACAGCTGGTGTCCGGGTTCTCACGGCTCCGACTGGCGTCTGCCTAATGTCGAAGAACTTAAGACCATGTTCGGAAAATTCAGCGTCCTGAACAAAACACTGTCCGCGATTGGAGGAACGGAGCTGAACAGCAAAGAACATTATTGGTCATCTGTTTACGACTTCGATGAGGATGAGTTCCATGCCTATTATGCGGTGCGATATCCAGGAGGAGCATATGACTCTGACTCCTACGAAAAATCAACAAAATATCGGGTCCGCGCATTCCGGCTTCTATAAACAGGGGTGTCCTTTAAATAAGAAACAAACGCCATGAAACACATATCCAGTCATATAGTTATGTTGGTTTCCGCCGCACTTGCCATAGCGGGCTGCGGCAGGATTTCCGATGAATTGGACGCGCTTAAATCCGAACTCGCATCACTTTCGGAAAGAGTGCTTGAAATAGAAAACACCAGGGTGCAGAATCTTGAGCAGCGGCTCGCTGCGGTCAAGGACGAAATCTCCCTGCTGCAGAAGTCCGACAATGTCCGGAAGGAGGACATCGACGCTCTGGAAGAGGAGGTGAAAGGGATTTCTTCCGACCTTTCCGCCGCAAAAGAGTCAGTGGCATCCCTCAACGGGACATCGGAGGAGCTCTCTGCAGAAGTGGAGAAAATCAATTCCAGGATCGCGCAGATGTCTTCCGATATTAAAAATGTTCTTGCAGGACTGTCCGAACTGAATGCGAGGGTGGATGCTCTGAAAGGAATGGTGGCAATCAGCCACATCCCGACATATCTCGACAAGACGGAGACTGTCCTCTACACGAGAGACAGCCTCAAGATTTCCGGAAAAGTGACCTTGAACTTCGACGTGCGTCCTGAAAGCGCGGCCGCAACCATTGCAGGCAATTTCCGGGACTATCTCTCGGTCAGGGCTCTGCAATTCACCGGTTCCGGCGATGGCGCAGACGGCGACGGAGACTTTATCGACCTTGACATAAGCGGAGCCTCGGCCGAGGACGGGGTGCTTTCCGTAGCCGTCTCGACCGACAGACTCAACCGCGATTTCATCTTCGGCACAACAAAGGCGGCCGTCTCGGTAAAAGTCTCCCTCGGGGACTCTCCGGTCGAGACGAAATTCATCAATCTCAGCACGCAGATTGAAGAAAAGGCTCTGGTCACCTATCTGCTCACTACTTTCGACAGCGACGGCGACGGGCAGGTCAACGACATGGACAAGGTGACCACTCTGAACCTTTCTGGATATGGCCTGTCAAATATCGGCGACATCCTTTACACGATGTCATCTCTGGAAGTTCTCGACTGTTCGGACAATGCGGCCAAGTCCCTCGACCTTTCCCGCAATCCGGCGCTCACGACACTCGATGTCTCCGGGAACGCGTCCCTTGCGGTGCTGGACATCACGCAAAATGCCGCGCTCACCTCGCTTGATGCGTCGAACACGGCTCTCGCTTCACTTGACGCGTCAAACAGCCCTTCGCTCTCGTCGCTCAACATCTCCGGAGTATCCGCCATCGGCTCGCTGAATGTCTCGGGCACGGCCCTCACGGCGCTTGACATATCGACGAACGGCTCTCTCACCGCGCTCGATTACACGGAAGGCCTGACAATCACATCCGGTTTCAGCGCAGGACGGTACATAAAGGCGAACTGTGTCGAGGGTGTCGTTTACTATGCGTCAGGCACGACGGCTAAGATTGTGTCCACCGATGAGGTTGCCAAGAGCTGGCCTGACGGACAGACCTGGTGCCAAGAAAAGGGGACAGTCTGGTCCATGCCGTCTCTGGAGGATTTGAAGACAATCTACAACAACCTGGATAAAATCAACGGGACGCTCAACTACATCTACATCTACATCTCCAAGAGAGCGGCAGTCATCGCCGGACCCGGCGCCGCAAGCACATACTGGGCAGACGATTTATTTAACATCAGCAACGCCTACTACTTTAATTTCACCGACGGCAGCGTTCCGGACGCAATCTCAACGGAGACAAACAAGAGCTACTTCCATGTCGTGCGCGCAGTCCGGACCCTGTAAAGCGCCGAAGTCTTCCGCAGGATACCTTTTGTTCCCCGCGCGCCTCGTCAATACAGGAAACCGAAGGCCCAGAGAGGAATTTTCCTTTCTTCAGCCAAGTCTGTTCCGTCCACCGCAAGCGCGGCGTTCGCCCTGTCTTCCTTATCTATCTGGGAGAAATCCTTCCCCGGTCCGCCGACCTCAATGACGGTTTTCCCGTCTATGCGGAAATCACCGGTTCTGATGCCGCCATACTCGATGCGATGGCCGGCAGAGGCAAGCTGATTGCAAAAGAAAGTTTCTCTCACAGTGCCCTCTTCCGGCTCTTTGTCGGAGAAGGTATAAAGCAGATTGGTGTTGTCCAGAAGCAGTTTATCAGGTTTTTGCAGGTCTGTAATCCTGTCCTGTTCTGCATAGAGGTTACGGGAAAGTTTCGCCTCGTCAAGATATTTCAGATATTTCAGAAGCGTAATCCTGTCCATACCGACGCTCTTGGAAAGCTTCGAGATGTCAATCAGATAAGGGAGAGAAGATGAAATCACCTGTAGCATCGAACGAATTTTTCCGGTGTTGGCGACACTGACGCCCCGGAATCTGGTCAATTCTACATCGATTATGTAGTTGCTGACATTCTCGACAAGATGTCTGTAGGTTTTTGGTCTTTCGAATGAAAACGGATAGTAACCGAAGGCGAGATAGTCATCGAAAAACTCCAGAGGCCTGCACACTTTTCTGACTTCAAGGCACAGTTCATTCGGCTTCAGGAGCAGCTCATCCAGAGAAACAACCGGAAATTTATGCCCGGTTCTGAACCACAGATATTCCCTGAAGGACAGCCCTGGCATATCGTAAACATCCGCTCTGCGGGACAAGTCCGCCTGGCCGTCATTCAACTGGATGAGAGATGAACCGCTCAACACCATCTTGAGACCTTTGTAGAGGTCATAAATCTCTTTTATTTCCCGACTCCAACCTTCATATTTATGGATTTCATCAATCAGAAGCACCTTTCCTCCGCGACGGACAAAATCCGATGCGGTGTCAAGCAGACTGTGATTGGAAAAATATGCAGAGTCGGCCGAACAATACAGGACGTGTCTGTCCTCCGGTTTCCAATTACGGAGGACATACTGGAGCATCAGAGTCGATTTGCCGACTCCCTTAGGTCCACGAATCATCAGAAGTCTGGAATCCCAGTCAATATCGTCCATCAATTTCCGGACAAAGGCGGTAGGCACATCACTGAGATAATCGATATGCCGCGAAAACAAACTGTCCATACATTCAGTCGTATATCTTCACGCAAAATTAAGATTGTTTATCCGAATAAACAAATTTCAGCCATAATTGTTTATCTGAATAAACAAATTTTCCCCGGAATTATTTATTGCAATAAACAGATTTTTATCAAAATTGTTTATTCAGATAAACACACGCCATAAATCTGAAATACGACCTGAAAAACGGCGTTTTGCGACGTGCGAAAATAGTTTTGCAGATATGAAGAATTTACTTACATTTGCAGTCCTTTTGTGACAAGAAAACAATCACAGGACAAGCCCGTACGAGTCAGGGCTTCCGGTCCGGTAGCTCAGCTGGATAGAGCAACAGCCTTCTAAGCTGTGGGTCTTGGGTTCG
>CAVHXU010000029.1:0-37689 GCA_963640185.1 Lachnospiraceae bacterium
TCTTTTTCTGTGGTGTCACCGGGAATCGAACCAGGGACACAAGGATTTTCAGTCCTTTGCTCTACCAACTGAGCTATGACACCATTTGTTTCGGGGATTGCAAAGGTAAGCAGTTTTTTTGAATCTGCAAAATTTTCTGCATTCACCGCAGCAAAAGTTGAATCCGGCCCTCAATCCGATCAGTCCCGGGAAGCCGTCTCCGCCGGCTTCTCCACAGCAGCGGACTCCGCCGCAGAATCAGCCATAGCGGCGACAGCGGCATCAGCCACCGGTGAAAGACAGCCCGCCTCATACTTGTCCAGGGCCGCGGACATCAGTTCGCGCCCCTTGCCGGCAATCTCCTCCCCTTTGGCGTAATCGGAAATGTTCTGATAAGTGTCAAAATTCATATTCACCAGAACATCAGGCTTGTAGAGCCGGGTCTGAAGCATCGAGATGGTACGGAGCATAAGCGAGAACGAACGTGACAGGATAGAATAGTAATTGTCCTCCTCCACCGCAGGAAGATTCTCGCTTTCGGCATTGTGCACAAGCTTTTTCGCCCTGTCGTCGATGCTTTTCTTCTCCTCGAAGATCTTCAGAGCCTCGTCGCCGACCATCTTGACCCGGTCGATAAGCGTCAGTTCCTTTTTCGAAGCTATCTGCCCGAAAGCGTCCCGAGCGCCCGACAGCAGAGCCGAACCTCCGTTGCGGGCCTCCTCAAGCCCCTTGAGATAGGCCGCGACCTTTTGCGTATCGAGCTGATTCACATCGAAAGCCACCAGTATGTCGTGACCGTTCCGGGGAGCGAGACTCAGCGGAGTGGTGTTGATGATGCCGCCGTCTATCAATGTGTGATAGCCATAACGGACAGGACGGAACATTGACGGAATGGAGATGGAGGCACGGATGGCGTCAAAGAGCGGCCCCTCGCGGAACACCACCTCTTCACCGGAATAAAGATCCGTGGACACGGCCGTATATGGGATTTTCAGATCCTCGATATTCACATCCGGTACCACCTTCTTTATGGCGGCTATCACCTTGTCTCCCTTGACGAGATAACTCTTGCTCAGGGACACATCCAGCAGCGACAGCAGGCGGAAATTGTTGAGTTTGAACAGCCATTTCTTGAAATCCTCCAGACCTCCCGCAGCATAGACTCCCCCGACCAGAGAGCCTATGGAACAGCCGGTCACGGAACATATCCTATAGCCCCGCCGCTCCAGCTCCTCTATCGCCCCGATATAGGCGAAGCCCCTCGGGCCGCCGCTTGAAAGCACAAGCGCCACATCTTTGACAACTTCCATAAGGCATCAGATGAAAAACAGATGCGAATTTAGCAAAAATTCAGTAGCTTTGTGTGATGTCCCTTGAGGATTCAGGCAATTATGGCATCTGCACAGAACAGACAACTCATTTCAGTGATAGTTCCGCTCAAGATCGGGTGGGAGCCTGTCTATTTTGCGCCGCCCGAGACTGAAATCACGATAGGACAGCGCGTCCGGGTCGATTTCAGCGGCAAGGAATATGTCGCGGCGGTGAGCGCAGTCGGGGTCGGCAGCGATCTGCCTGAAAGCAGGATATTGGGCATCAAAGCCATTGCCGAAGATCTGGCGCCAGTCTCTCCGCAGGAAATCGAGTTCTGGAGAGAGATTGCCGGCTACTATCTCTGTTCGGTCGGAGAGGTGTACAAGGCAGCATATCCGGCGCTGCGGATCACGCAGGAAGAAATCCGCGCGAGAATGGCCCTGAAGAAAAAGGAGGCGGAGCGGAAAGCCGGAGCTTCAAAAAAACGCAGAAAAACTGCGGGAAGCGGAGAAAATTCGGCCGGAGGCGGAGAAAATACGGCCGAAAACGGCGGAGACAGGTATCCGGCCCCGGCAGGACAGAGAGTCCCCCGGTTAAGCCCCGCGCAGCAAAAGGCAAAAGAAGAGATCAAAGCCGCTTTTGCGGAAGGAAAGACGGCGCTGCTGGACGGAGTGACCGGCTCCGGAAAGACCGAGATCTACATCTCACTTGCAGCGGACACTCTCGCGGCCGGCAAGAATGTCCTGTACCTGGTTCCCGAGATTGCCCTGAGCCGGCAGCTTGAGGACAGACTCCGGGAGTATCTCGCCGACGCCCTGCACATTTTCCATTCCGGAGAGAGCACCGTCCGGAGAGCTCTCACCTGCGAGGCCGTCCGGAACGGGACGGACGCTTATGTGGTGCTCGGAACACGCTCAAGCCTGTTTCTGCCGCATCGCAATCTGGGTCTCGTCATTGTGGACGAAGAGCAGGACACTTCCTACAAGCAGGACTCCCCCGCCCCCAGATACAACGGCCGGGACTCGGCGGCGCTTCTCGCCCGGATTCACGGGGCTCCGCTGCTGCTCGGCACGGCCACTCCCTCGCTTGAAAGCCTCTACAACTGTATGGCCGGACGCTACCGCAGAGTCGTCCTGCGGGAGAGATACCACGGAGGAGCCGATGCCGATGTGGAAATCATCGACACCACGGCCGAGATGAAGAAGAACGGAATGCTGGGGAGCATCTCCCGCAAGCTTGCCGCAGCGATGCAGGACTGCTTCGCGGACGGCGGACAAGCCATAGTGCTGCGCGCGCGGAAGTCGTATTCCACCTATATCCAGTGCGTCAAGTGCGGGGAAATAGTCCGCTGCCCCCATTGCAACGTGAGTCTCAGCTACAGCAGAGTGCGGAACCGGATGCTCTGCCATCACTGCGGATACTCAGTCGCCTTTACGGGGAAATGCATCCGGCCGGGGTGTGACGGAGAATTGAAACTGAGCGGAACAGGCACCGAGAAAGTCGAAGATGAGCTTCAGACCATATTCCCGGACAGGACCGTGGCCAGGCTTGACGCCGATGTCAGCAGCGCCGCGGAGCAGAAAAGAATAATCCGCGACTTCGAGGCCGGCAGGACGGACATTCTCGTGGGCACCCAGATGGTGTCGAAAGGATTTGACTTCAAGGGTCTGAGGCTCGTGGCTCTGATTCAGGCTGATTCGATTCTGGGGGTCGATGATTTCAGGGCCGACGAGAAAGCGTCACAGCTTCTGGAGCAGTTCCGGGGACGCTGCGGAAGGCGCGGGGAGAAGGGATTGTTCATAGTGCAGACAGCCTGTCCGGCACATCCCCTCTACGGGAGCATACAGAGCCCGGAACAGACGCGGAGCTATGAGAACCTCCTGCTCGGAGAGAGGAAAGAGTACGGATTTCCGCCGTATTCAAGGGTGATAAACGTCATTCTCAAGGACAGGAACGAGGCAAGGCTTGAGAGAAATGCGCGGAATCTGGGGCTGGAACTGCGGAGCACCGGCGTATTCACCGGAGACACGGCGAGCCATTCCTTCGTGAACAAGCCGGGGGAGATAAACATAACGGGACCTTTTGCACCGGCGCTCAGCAAGTCTGCGGACGAACACGTCAGACTGCTCAGAATCACGCTGCCGAAAGACCGGCGGCTTGTGGCGAGAAAGGAGGCTCTGAGACAGGCAATCGCCGGCTTCCGCCTGCAGAACGGCGGCACCGACATCTCAGTGGATGTAGATCCCGCATAACCGGCATATCAGCCTGCATATCAGCCGGCTACGACATTCAGCTGATCCGGAAGGAGTTCGGCGTGCAGGGGCGTAGTGCCCACCACCTCGCCGTCCACCTCGATGCGTGCCTGCGCGGTCTCCTCCTCTCCGAGTTCAACGCGGAAATCCCGGCAGCGGGAGGAGAATATGTTGGGATTCTGGAGCAGACGGCCCGTGAAGAGACTCGGCACCGCCCTGGCAATCTGAGCCATAGACAGCTCCGGTATGACCGTGAAGTCCAGCAGTCCGTCATCGTTGAGCGCATCGGGGACCTGAAGCATCCCGCCTCCGGAGTAGCGTCCTATCCCCATCGCGACCGAGAACACGCTTCCTTCATAGGCCAGAGCCCCGTCCGCATAGATGCGGCAATGGAAGTTGCGTCTCTTCACTATGTTCTGTATCAGCACCTTGAGATACAATATCTTGCCACTCTTGCCGCAATCCTTTTCAAAATTCACGAAGTGGCAGACATTGGCGTCGAAGCCTATTCCGCCGATATTCGCCATATATGACAGCACCGGTTTCCCGGCACCTCCGTCAATGGTCAGCTTGAAGACATCCTGCTTTCCGAAATGTTCACGGCTGATCAGATCGACTACGGCCGATGTGGAATGCGGGACATGGAGGGTCTTTATCCAGTCGTTGCCGGAGCCTATGGGTATGACGCCCAAAGTGAAATCCGAAAGGCTGAGCCGGCTGCGGTGCGCTGTCTCTCCACCGGCACAGACAGCGTCAGGAACATCTCCGGGAGTCCCGGACGCGGCGTTGCAGCTCGCCACGAAACGGACGATGCCGTCGAGGACCTCGTGGACCGTGCCGTCACCCCCCACCGCGAGCAGGCGTCTGTAGCCCTGCCGGCAGGCGTCGAAGGCAATCTCGGAGGCGTGGTATTTGCGCCAGGTGGTCTTGTATTCGTATTCCACGCCCTTCTCCTGGAACAGGAGTTCGGCCTTTGGCCATTCGGAAATCGTCTTTCCGGAGCCGGCGTGCGGATTGACCACTGCGTACCATACTTTTTCGAGATTTGCCATCGTTCTTTGATTTGAAGAATGCAAAAGTAATGTTTTTTTAGTAAATTTGCGCCTGATACGGTTTTTGAAAAATGGGAAAAGTCATTGCAATAGTCAATCAGAAAGGCGGTGTGGGCAAGACCACCACCGCCATAAACTTGTCCGCATCGCTGGCCGTCCTTGAGAAGAAAGTGCTGATCATCGACGCCGATCCGCAGGCCAACACCACGTCGGGACTTAATTTCTCGCCCGACAACGATGAGAAAAGGACCCTGTACGAGGTGCTCATAGGAGAGAGGGCCATCGAGGACACCCTGATTCAGACAGAGATTGCCAACCTGCATATGATCCCGTCCCACATCAACCTTGTCGGAGCCGAGATAGAGCTCCTGAAAAAGGCTGACAGGGAATCCATTATGAAAAACGCCCTCTCCGGCATCCGAGGGGACTACGACTACATAATCATAGACTGTTCCCCCTCGCTCGGTCTCATCACGGTGAATTCACTGACTGCGGCGGACTCGGTCATAGTGCCCGTCCAGCCCGAGTTCTTCGCCCTGGAGGGCATAGGCAAGCTGCTGCAGACCATTAGGCTGGTGCAGAGAGGCTACAACCCAGGCCTTGTGATAGAGGGATTTGTCGTGACTATGTTCGACGGCCGTACCAAGGTCCACAACCAGGTGCTTGAAGAGCTGAAGGAGCATTTCCACGAACTGATATTCAACACCGTGATCCAGAGAAACATACGCCTCAGCGAGGCTCCGTCTCACGGCAAGCCGATAATTCTGTATGACGTCATCTGCAACGGCACCACCAATTATCTCAATCTTGCCAGAGAGGTGCTTGAAAGGGACGGAGTCAAATAAAACAGCACAAGGAGGATTCATTGATGACAGCGAAACCACAGAGAGGTTTAGGCAGGGGACTCGGCGCTTTGCTGGGAGATGCGGCTGATTTGAGCAGCATCCGCAAGCCGGTCGGCTATGTCAACAAGGAAGTCATAAACAGAGACTATCCCATCGATGCCCGGGACACTGCGGACGTTCTCCGCATTCCGGTGGAGTTCATAGAGGCCAACCCCTACCAGCCGCGTATGTCCTTCGACCCCGAGAGTCTGCAGGAGCTGAGCGAAAGCATCCGCACGCTCGGCCTCATACAGCCCATCACAGTCCGCAGGATGTCCGCTGACAGATACCAGATCATCAGCGGAGAACGGCGTTTCAGAGCCTGCCGTCTCGCAGGTATGGACACCGTGCCGGCATATATCCGCGACACCGACGACCAGGGTATGCTGGAAATGGCCATCGTGGAGAACATCCAGAGAGAGAACCTCGACCCGATAGAAGTGGCTATGAGCTACCAGAGGCTCATCGACGAATGCCACCTCACCCAGGAGCAGATGGCGGACAGAGTAGGCAAGAAACGCGCTTCCGTGACCAACACGCTCAGGCTCCTCAAACTGCCGGCCAAGATTCAGCACGACCTGAAAGTGGGTCTGGTGAGTGTCGGACACGCGAAAGTCCTGCTAGGGGTGGAAGAGGCCGATCTGCAGGAAAAGCTCTGCGACATCGTGGTGAAAGAAGGGCTCTCCGTGCGCCAGCTCGAAGAAAAGATCCGCCGTATGGCGGCTGTGGAAGCCGCGGGAGACGAGACTCCGATGCCTCGGCAGCAGGAACTTCCCGAAGAATACTCCCGCGTGCTCGAGAGAGTGGGCAGGTACTTTGAAGATATCTCGCTCAAAAGAAACAAGGACGGCAGGGGCTCGATGACCATCCGTTTCTCGTCGGACGAAGAAATCAGAAAATTCCTTGCCGCACTGGAGGAATCCGGCCTGTAAGAGATCCCGCAAGATGAGGAGACAAGCCCTGCTGATATTCACGACGCTCGCGCTATGCTGCCTTTCGGGGGCCGGTTTTTCCGCATACGCCCAATTCAAGGAGGGTGCTTTCACCCAGAACTACAATGACAGCCCCGCAGACGGGAAGACCGCCCAAAAGGACACCACGGACCAGCTGTTCTCGTTCAAGGAACTGTTCAGGGGACTGGGGCACAAGCAGGAGATCTCGGTGGGGACAATGTTCGCCGGAGCCGTCATGCTGCCCGGGTCCGGACAAATCTACAACAGGGACTACTGGAAGCTGCCCATAGTCTATGGAGGCATTGCGGCCTTCGCCACCACCGGCGGGATTTACACCCATCGTTACAAGCAGTCGGTTTCCGCCGGCACCCCCAACATAAAATACAAACAGATAGCCACTTGGATGTGGGTCGGCACCGGGCTCACCTATTGGGGTTCACTTATGGACGCGACCTTCTGCTTCGACAGGTCGCAGAAGCCTCTGCCGGGACGTGCCGCCGCCTATTCCGCACTGCTGCCGGGACTGGGACAGGCTTACAACGGAGAATACTGGAAAGTGCCGTTCTACTACTCCGGGCTGATGGCCGCAGGATGGTTCTGGCACACCAACAATGTGAACTACAAGCGTTTCAAACGCATACACAACGAGATCACCAACACGGAAATCGAATACACCGGGCCGTCGAACATCACCGCGGAGACTGCCAAGTACTACCGCGACACCTACCGGAGATACCGCGACTACTCCATCGTGGCCACGGTTCTGGTCTATGTCCTGCAGGTCATCGACGCCAACGTGTTCGCATATATGCACGATTTCGAGGTGAACGACGACATCACGATGAGGATGGAGCCTGCCATAATAGTCCCGGACAATGAATATGCGATGTCTGCTCCCGATTACAGGAGAAGCGCGGTGGGGCTCAAGGTGGGACTCAGGTTTTAGAGGGTTTAATTATTTATGGTCAAACACTTGGGTATAGCGGCAGGAGTTGCCGCAATTCTGTTTTGCGGGCAGCCTGCTCTCAGGGCACAAAACTTTGATACAGCGGAAACAGCGGAAGAAAGCGAAGAGGAGACAATAGACGAAGCCGACAGCACTCTGACGGACTATCCCAGCGACAGCCTCCTGCTCGTCTGGTACGAGAACACGCGCAAGATGGAGTACAACAGTCTGGAAGACCTCGATTCCGCGCACTTTACCTCCCTTGTCCCGGATATGGTCTATATCGACAGGATCCGGAATATGAACGCCTTTTTCACCCTCCCCTACAACGAGGTCGTGAAGAACTATGTCATCCTCTACTCCGAGAAGATGAAAGGAGGCAAGATCGAGAGGATTCTCGGTATGTGCAACTACTATATGCCCATCTTCGAGGAGATTATGGACCGCTACGACCTGCCCGAGGAACTGAAGGTGATGCCCATCATAGAGTCTTCGCTCAATCCGGTCGCGGTGTCGAGAGCAGGAGCCAAGGGCCTGTGGCAGTTTATGTATTCCACGGCCAAGATTTATGGTCTGGAAATCAATTCATTCGTGGACGAGCGTCTCGACCCCGTCAAGGCCGCCGATGCCGCCGCGAGATATCTTAGGGACTCATATTCCATCTTCGGCGACTGGAATCTGGCAATAGCCTCGTACAACTGCGGACCCGGCAATGTCAACAAGGCCATCAGGAGAAGCGGCGGACACAGGGAATTCTGGGAGATATGGCCGTTCCTGCCACGGGAGACAAGAAGCTATGTCCCGGCATTTGTGGGAGCCCTCTACACTCTCAACTACTACCGGGAACACGGCATCACCCCGGAGGTCATCGAGATGCCGGCACAGGTGGATACTTTCAAGGTGAACAGGATGCTGCATTTCAAGCAGATAAACGAGGTGCTCGGAGTGCCTTTGGAAGTGATCCGGACTCTCAATCCGCAGTACAAGCACGAAATTATTCCCGGCAATGAAAAGGAGTATATTCTCCGCCTGCCGGCCAAATACACAAACGGATTCATCGAGCACGAGGACACCCTCTACAAGCATCACGCTGACTCACTGTTCAATCCTGTGACCATCAGGAAAATCCGGGAGGGAGGCGACGGCGAACTCATTTTCTACAAGGTCAAAAGCGGAGATTATCTCGGCCGGATAGCCTCCCGCTACGGCTGTACCGTGGCTCAGATCAAGAAATGGAACGGTCTTAAGAACAACAATATACGGGCAGGACAGACCCTGCGTCTATATCGCGGCGGCAGGGCGCCTGCTCCAAAGGCGGCATCCGCTTCGGCGGCTACTGGGGCAAAGTCCGGCTCATCTCCGACCGCGGCTTCACAGACGAAGGGTACGGGCAGTTCCACGACCTGGACCACGGCATCGCAGTACACCGTCAAATCGGGAGACTCTCTCTATTCCATTGCCGGACACTATCCGGGAGTCACCGCACAGGACATTATGGCCCACAACGGAATAGGCCCGAAAATACATCCGGGCCAAGTCATAAATATTCCGAAGAAATAGAAAGCGGGCAGGCTACAGCAGGCTCTTCACCTGCGCATAGACATTCTCGGCCGTGAACCCGAGCTTCTCGTCCAGCACCTTGTAAGGTGCCGAGAATCCGAAGCTTTCAAGCCCGAACACCACTCCGTTGGGTCCCACCACACCCTCAAGGGTGACAGGCAGTCCCGCAGTGAGACCGAAGACCACGGCTCCGTCAGGAATCAGATAATCCTGATACTCCATGGTCTGGCTGCGGAAAAGCCCCTCGGAAGGCACGGACACTATGCGGCAGAGGACGCCGTCTTTCCGGAGAAGCTCCGCTCCGGCGACAAGCGTTGACACCTCCGAGCCCGAAGCGACAAGAATCACCTCATTTGCTCCATAGCCGTGTTCCGGCAGTCTGTCCGACCCGGCCACCTCGTATGCACCTCGGCAGACCTCCCTATATTCATTGCCCTCCGGCAGAGACTTGATGTTCTGACGCGAGAGGATGAGACCGGTAGGAGTCTTCACATTCTCCATAGCGAGTTTCCAGACCTGAGTCGTCTCGTCGGCGTCTGCCGGACGGAGAACAAGCATAGAATTGCCCCCGTGATGGTTCTTGAGCTTTTCCATCAGGCGGATCTGGGCCTCCTGCTCGACAGGCTCGTGAGTAGGGCCGTCCTCGCCCACGCGGAAAGCGTCGTGAGACCAGATAAACTTGACCGGCTGCTCCATCAGAGCCGCCATACGCACGGCCGGCTTCATATAGTCGGAAAATACGAAGAATGTGGCACAGGCCGGGATCACTCCGCCGTGCAGTGACATTCCTATGCAGCAGCAGGCCATAGCAAGCTCGGACACGCCGGCCTGCAGAAAAGCTCCGCTGAAGTCTCCCGGCGTGAATGCGTGGGTCTTCTTGAGAAATCCGTCGGTCTTGTCGGAGTTGGAAAGGTCGGCGGAAGCCACAATCATATTCTCGACATTCTCCGCGAGCGCTCCGAGCACTGTGGCTGAAGCGGCGCGGGTCGCGATGTCCGGTTTCTGGACGATGGCATTCCAGTCCACCTCCGGAGCCTCACCGCTGAACCATTTTGCTTTTTTTGCGGCAAGGACGGGATTGGCGGCAGCCCATTCGGCCTCTGAGACCCTGCGGGAAGCGACTATTTGCCTGAGTTCCTCACGACGGGCGGCATACATCGCCTCAACCTCGGGGAAAATGCGGAACGGATCCTCGGGATCGCCTCCGAGATGCCTGACGGTGTTCACATAGCTGTCCCCGCCGAGAGGAGCCCCGTGAGTGGCGCAGCAGGCTTCATAGCTGCTCCCGTCCGCCCTGAGCGCCCCCCTGCCCATCACGGTCTTGCCGATAATCAGCGTCGGCCGGCCCTTGAAGGCCAAAGCGGCATCGAGGGCAGAGCGTATCTGAGCGGCATCGTTACCATTGATTTCCAGTACATTCCATCCCCAGGCACGATATTTCATAGCCACATCTTCCCTGGTGACCGCACTGCATTCGGTGGAAAGCTGGATGTCATTGGAGTCATAGAACATCGTGAGATTGTCCAGAGCGAGATAGCCCGCTATACGTCCCGTACCCTGCGAAATCTCCTCCTGGATGCCTCCGTCGGATATGTAGGCGTAGATGTGCTGGCTCATCACTTCCCCGAGGCGGGCCTTGAGGAACTTGGCCGCTATGGCAGCCCCCACGGCGAAACTGTGCCCCTGTCCGAGCGGGCCGGAAGTGTTCTCGATGCCCTTGTCCACGCGGAGTTCGGGATGACCCGGAGTCGTACTTCCCCACTGACGGAACTGCTTGAGTTCGTCCATAGTGAATTTCCCGCTGAGGGCAAGCACCGAATACAGCATCGGACTCATATGTCCCGGGTCGAGGAAAAACCTGTCCCGGGCATCCCAATGCGGGTTTTCCGGATCATAGACCAGATATTCGGAGAACAGCACATTTATGAAATCGGCACCGCCCATCGCTCCTCCCGGATGGCCTGACTTCGCCTTTTCCACCATTGAAGCCGCGAGAATGCGGATATTGTCCGCGGCCCTTGTCATAGTGTCGATATTGTTCATTGCAGTCATTTTTCGTCAATGGCTCTGAAAATGTCGGAACGGACCGTCTCGACAGTCCCTGTGCCGTTGATTTCCCTGTACTTGCCAGCATTCTTGTAGAACTCGACCAGAGGCTCGGTCTTGCCGTGGTAGGTGGAAATCCTTTTCGCGATGACATCATCCTTAGCGTCATCTGCGCGGCCCTCGATATTGGCCCTGTGGCGTATCCTTTCGAAAATCATCTCGTCGGGAATCATTATCGATATGACGGAGGTGACCTCCGACTGCATCCCAGCCAGCATCCTGTCCAGAGACTCGGCCTGGGAAATGGTGCGCGGATAGCCGTCCAGCAGAAAGCCCTCCACATTCTTCACCGATTTGAACTCTGACAGAATCATCCCCTCCACTACGTCGTCCGGGACCAGAAGCCCCGCATTGATGAGAGTCTGAGCCTTCCTGCCGAGCTCCGTCCCCGCCGCCATTTCGCGGCGAAGCAGGTCACCGGTGGATATGTGATGCAGATTGTACTTCTGGGCCATCGCCGCGGCCTGGGTGCCCTTGCCGGCTCCCGGAGGTCCGAAAAGAATGTAATATTTCATAGCTGTTTCTCCAGTGTATAGATATCTTTGAGATTTCTGCCAAGCTCGTCATAGTCAAGTCCGAAACCCACGATGAAGTCGTTGGGGATCCTCTTGCCGACATAGTCTATCTTCTCGTCCACCCGGTAGGCGTCCGGCTTGAAGAGCATAGTGCAGACCCGGCTCTCGGCAGCGCCCTCGTCCTTGAGAATCTGCTTCATCTTCCTGATGGTGTAGCCGGTGTCCACCACATCTTCCACGATTATCACCCTGCGTCCCTTGACTGGGTGTGTCAGGGGCAGAGCCTGCTGCACGTCTCCGTTTGTGTCCGTTCCGCTGTAGGAGGTCAGTTTGGTGGAAACCATCTGACAGGGAAAATTGATTCTCTGCATAAGTTCGCCGGTGAAAATCACGGCTCCGTTGAGGATGCAGAGGAAAACCGGAATGTCATCGCAGCCTTTGTAATCGGCATTGATCTTATCGGCGAGTTCATCGATGCACTTCATAAGTTCATCGTGGCTGATGGAAGAGACAAAAGTTTTGTCTTTGATAACTACTCTGTCCATATTTCAAATGTTAAAGCGCGAATTTATGACTAAAAAATAAAAAAAAGAAAAAGTATAGGGTGAATTTTGAAATTCACCGGGGATTTGCTTGGAAATGCGGACAGCGGAGGCGAATTTTGCTCCGGGTGTGGAGTGCGGATGTCCCTGCGGACGAACCGGGAGGTATGTTCAGGGCATTGATGACATTTGTGGAGGCCGTGATGCTGCTGTGCGGCGCCGCCCGGCCGGAGGATATCGGGGAGGAAACGCTTGAGCGGTACAGGCACCTGAGCGATCACCCGGTCGTCATAAACCGCTGTTCGAGGTCAAAGCTTCTCGAAAGCGGGCTGTTCTCACCGTATCAGGTCGCGGCGCTGCTGGATTACATCGCCGGCACGGGGGATGTGCTCTCGTATGGGGAGCTCGCGGTCATCGACGGCTTCGGGAGGGAATACGCGGAGGCGCTGCAACATTTCGTGAGCTTCGCGTCCTGGATGGAGGGAAAGTCACCGTGGAGGGAAATATCCTCCTCCGCCGTTGTCAGAGTCTCGGGTACGGCTTCGATGAATGCCGGAACAAGATACGAGATGCGGATCGGGCGGAATTCCGGGTTCTGGGCCGGGTGCTCCGGCTTCGACAGGATGGCTTCCGTCACGGCGGGAGTCTGCTATGGCGACCGGAGGGGGCGGTTCAAAGTCATTCTCGGAGACTTCAATGCCCGTTTCGGACAGGGATGCGGAGTATGGAACACTATGACCCTGTCGTCTCTGAACAGCGTGGCATCGATGCTGCGCCGGCCGGGAGGTCTGTCCGCGACATCGTCATTTGCAGCCAACTACGCTCTGACGGGAGCCGCGGCCAGTGCCGAGTTCGGAAGACACTCTTTGTCGCTGGCCGGCTATGTGCCGGGGCTCAAGACGGCGCTGCTGAACGGGATCAACAGAAGCGGAAAGAAAGCCTCCGCATCGCTCTCTCCCCTGCTGAACTACAGCTATTGGGGGAAACGGTTTACCGCCGGCATCACCGCCGCCGCGGACTTTCCTCTCGGCACAGGCTCCGACCGCCGGCCCTTCGGCAAATCTCCGGGCATAAGCGGCGCCGTCGTGTCCGCCGACATACGCAGCTGCCTTTCTTCGCTGGATCTTGCCGCCGAGGTGTGCGCCCGCCTTCCGGAATCACAAGTCTCAGGCGTGCTCGCAGCGGCGGCTCCCATAGGAGAGCATTTCAAGTTCGGCTCCAGGGCGCTTTACTCCCCCGGGACGCACAGCATCTCATCGTGTCTGGAGTTCAGCGACAGGAGGAAGATGTCCGCCACTCTTTCCGCCGAACCGGCCTACAAGACCGGGAAAGGGTTTCAGCTCAAGTTGTTCGGCAAATATATGCTGTCGTGGAGGGAGGGAGCGTCGGCGGGGGTGCAAATCAGCTTCAGATATCAGGACTACGCGGCCAACCCCATACGCATCAGCATCCGGCACTCAGTGTCGGTCTCCTACGGAAGCTGCTGGACAAGTTCGGCGAGGATGGAGACAGCATTCTGCGGCAGGCTTGCGGCATTGGGGTACTGCGAGCAGTCGTTTGCAAAGTCTTCCGGCGGGCGGCAAGACTCGGTCGCGGCGCATCTTAGGTTGGGAGCATTTCTCGTGGACCACTGGGATTCAAGGATATATGTCTATGAACGAGATGTGCCAGGATGCTTCAATGTACCGGCTATGTACGGCAGGGGTCTTTGGGCTGCGGGCTATGTGAGCTGGAAATATGCCGCGTGGGGCAAACTGGCCTGCCGCCTCGCCTACCGGAGTTACTGCCTTATGCCACGGGCTTCCCGCAGGGCGGACAGGTTCGAGTTCCGCATTCAGTCCTCCTTCAGCTTTTAGAGGTTGGGGAGCGCTGTGAGGATTTCAAATCGACGCGTAACGCAGCAGCGCGCCGTCCGTCAGGTTCCGTGCTGAGCTGAAGAAACGGATGCGATGCAAGGCTTGCGGAGATTTTAAACCGCAGCAGCCTGCCTGAGCTGTGAGGATTTCAAATCGACGCGTAACGCAGCAGCGCACCGTTTCTTCAGCTCAGGCAAGCAGGACCAGAACCTGCGCCATAACAATCCTCAAAAACATCGACAGCGGATACACCGTAGAATACGCCACAGACGCCTCGTCGCTGTCGCAGATGGAATTGGAATATGCGAGGGCGGGAGGATCGGTAAGTGCTCCGGAAATCATACCTGAGAGCGCGAAGTAATTGGTTTTGAGAACCAGACGGGCGAAAATGCAGACGAGGAGAATGGGCAGGGTGGCAATGATGAAAGCATAGAGAATCCACCAGTAGCCTCCATTGGCGATGGTTTCTATAAATCCGTCTCCGGCGCTGATGCCGACTGACGCGATGAAGAGGCAGATGCCCACCTGACGCATCATCAGATTGGCGGAAGGTGAAATGCTCGCCTTGATGCCGGCTCTTGCGCTGACATAGGAAATCAGGATGGAAACGATGAGAGGGCCGCCTGCGAGACCGAGTTTCACTGGCACTGAAATGCCGGGGAGGAAAATCGGTATCGAGCCCAGAAGCACACCGAGCATTATTCCCAGGAACAGCGGAGCCACGTCGGGAGACTCTATTTTCTGGGCCAGCGCGGCATTGGCAGCGTGGTCGATTTTAGTCTCCGGCTTCTGCTCTTTGGACAGATCTATTCTGAAGATGATACGGATGAATATGATGCTCGATATGATGCCTATCACGCCCATAGGGTAGGCCACCGCATAGCCGCAGGCAAATCTGGCATTGTTCAGGCCGTCATTGAGATCTGAGAATGTCTGCTGCGCGGCACCGAGTCCGGGAGTGTTGGTGACCGCACCGTAGAGCACACCCGTCATAGCATAGAGGTCTTCGCCCGTGATCAGATGAATGGCATAGGCCGTGAACGAACCGAGCAGAATGATGGTCGAAGCCAGCAGATTGAGCGTGACGCCGCCTTTCTTGAACGAGGAAAAGAAGTGCGGTCCGACCTCCAGACCTATCGAATACACAAAAAGTATGAGTCCGAACTCCTTGACGAAGTGGCAGGTCTGAGCGTCGAGTTTGAAGCCCACCTGACCGAGAAATATCCCGATGAACAGAATCCAGGTGACGCCGAGCTTGACTCCGCAGATCTTGATTCTGTCGCAGAGAAGCCCCGCTGTGATTGTGAGGGCTATGATTATGATGGAGTGTGCGACTCCGGCTCCTGTTACAAGACTATTCAACCAATCCATAAACCGATGCTTAACAAAAATCAAATGCGGCTCCAGCCGTTGCGGCGTTCCTTGACGGCATCGGTATCACAGAGAATACGGATGAATTCCGTTGCCGATTTCTTCCGGTAGGCCCCCTTCAGAACGTGGAAAGAGCCGGAGAGCACATTACTTTCCCCTTCTATCGGGACTGCCCTGAGACTGTTCTGCGAATCAACGGAGGCATCGGAGAGGATCGTAGCGAAGTTGCTGTTGTGGACGAGCCTGAGAAGCGGGGTGACCAGATCGAATTCCAAAGCCACGTCCAGACTCACATTCTGCAGCTTTGCCATTTCCTCCAGGAGATTACGCGCCTGCAGTCCCTTGGCCGGAAGCGCCAGACGGTGCCGGGCCACTTCGTTGAGACTCACGCTCGAAGCGCCTGCGAGCGGGTGATGTTCATTCACCACCAGACAGAGCTTGTCGTCGAAAAGAATATGGGACTCAATGAGAGGATTGGTCATAGTCGGCTTGTACGAAAGCACGAAATCCAGCTGATGCTTCAAGAGCATATCCAGAAGCTCCCCCATCGTCTTGTAATGGATGCTGAGATGGATGCCCGGATACTGCTGAGTGAATTTCAGGATGGCCTCGACCATTATCAGAGAAAAGGAATGGGTAACCCCGATATCCAAAGTGCCGCAACGCAGATTGCTCAGGTCATACATCTTGTGGATGCAGTTTTCCGCCTGATACAAAGCCTCCTGCGCCGAGGGAAGAAGCTGCTCTCCGGCCTCCGTTATGCTGACTCCGTGGCTGTTGCGCTGGAAGAGCCGGACACCGAGATCGTCCTCAAGCTGCTTGATTATCGAGGACAGCGTGCTTTGAGTCATACAAAGCTCTGATGCAGCATTGGAAAAATTGAGCGTCTCTGTAAGCTTGACAAATGCTTGTAGATGACGTAGTTCCATATTAATAAAAAATGCAGGTTAATTCACCTGCAAATATAGCCCAATATTATGAGAAAATGTATTTCAGCAACTTCGAATGACTCATTCTCTCAGACACCCTTCCAGCATTCGCTTTCCTGTAAAGATCCAAAGCTGAAACGGCGACACACACACCGGCCATTGTCAGAAAAACCGCTACTTCCATAAGACCCAAATAATTAAAACACTATTATACTACTAACTTTTACTGAAAACTCAAACCGCATCCGGAGGGCTATCTTCCGTATGCGGTTGCAAATGTATGACGAAAACTCAGTCCGTCAAGTATTCTGTTATGAATTATTCCGATAGCGGCTATCAGCAAAAGCGATAGCGTGCCGGGCTACATAGCCTTGATCCGTCTGCCGAGCCACGCCGCCAGCCCCGGGAAAAACCTCTTGATGAACACCATAAGCAGCTCTCCCCTCCCCACAAGCACCTCCCTGCGGTTATGGTCAATGGCACGGACAATCTTTTTCGCGGCAGACTCCGGACTCAAACCCTTGGCCTGGCCGGGGTCCAGCACTCCGTGAGTCTTACCGCCCTTGTCGAGGGCATAGCGGGAAATGTTGGTCCGCACCCTGCCGGGACAGACAATGGTCACCTTCAGCCCCTTGCGGTAATACTCCGCGCTCAGGGTCTCGAAGAAGCCGTACAGTGCGTGCTTGGAAGAACTGTATGCGCAGCGGAGAGGGAAGCCGAAGCGTCCTGCGATGCTGGTGGTCACCGCTATATGCCCCTTCCCTGACTGAAGCATCTTGGGAAGAATGGCCTTCACCATCGCAACCGGAGCGAAATAATTGACTTCCATTATCTTGCGCACCATATCCATAGAAGTGTCCTCAACGGTGGTCCTCTGGCTTATGCCGGCGTTGCAGAACAGGATGTCCACGACACCGAAGCGGTTCCAGGCCCGCTCGACCAGCGGGGCTATGCCCTCAGGGTCGGACAGGTCGTACGGAAGAACAGCCACAGCAGCCGCTCCCCTCGCGAGACAGGTCTCAGCCACGGGACGGAGACGCTCCTCCGACGAAGAAGTCAGAATGAGCGAATCCCCGCGTGAGGCATACTCACAGGCACAGGCCTCACCGATGCCCGATGATGCTCCCGTTATCCAAACGACTGTCATAACTGTTTATCCATTACTTTATTGCGGAACGCCAGCGCTCTGTCCGAGCCTTCGCCCATATTGACGGAAACCCTGTCCCCGCAGTGAATCAGGCCCTTTTCCAGAGCACGGATAAATCCCGCGATGCAGACCATCGAAGCCGGTCCCGGCACGAA
The DNA here is from genome assembly GCA_963640185.1 of Lachnospiraceae bacterium. Lineage (GTDB taxonomy): Bacteria > Bacteroidota > Bacteroidia > Bacteroidales > UBA932 > Cryptobacteroides. Next base: position 17,559 of record CAVHXU010000029.1, read on the forward strand.
TCCGTTGTGTTCCAGTACCCTGCGCGCAAGTTCCACAATGGAGTCCTCTTCTATGCGGACGAACTGCCCGCCGCTTTTCCTCACGATAGGAGCCACTATGGGATACATCCCCGGTGTACCTGTCGAAAGAATGGAAATCGCTGTCTCAGGCTCCGCAATGGACGGATAGTCTTTCTCCCAGCCCTCCGGAAATCCTGCGGCGGAGGCCTTTTCCCAGGCCCGGACCATAGGGTCGCAGAGATCCTGCTGCACGAGAATCATTCTCGGGAGAGAGACCGGTCTGCCTCCGTTCAACTTCGACACATCGAACGACTTCTTTACCTCGGGACTGTTGAGCTCCCGCACGCCCTTGTCCAGGGCAATCGGCGCAGTACCGCCGGCAACCGCCTGGATATAGACATCCGGCATCCCGCCCAGCTGGCGGAGATACTCGAACACAAGAGTTCTCTTCGCCTCGACCCTGATGGGGTCTATGTTGCCTGCGGAAGTCAGGACCCCGTTTGCCGCGCTATATTCCGCGCACTCTTTCTTGGCCTGCGCATAATTCCCTTTCGACACCACCACTTTCTGGCCGAAAGAGCGGATGGTCCCGACAGTGTCAGGCGACACGTCCGACGGAGTGAAGACCGTGCATCCGACTCCGGCGAGAGAGAGGTAGCGCGCAAACGCCGTGGCCGAATTGCCGGTGGAGGCGATGCAGAACTCCTTGATGCCGTACTCCTTAAAAAGGGATGCCGCGAGCGCTCCCGCAGGGTCTTTGAACGTGCCGGTGCCTCCGGACAGATCCGAGCGGCTCACAAAGACCTGACATTCCGTGCCATACTTGGTTTTGGCCAGCTCTTCCAGCCATTCCCAGCGCTCAAGCGGAACCGTGCCCTCGCCGAGACTGACTATGTTTTCCCGCCCTTCGAGAGGCAGCAGTTCGAAATAGCGGAACAGTCCCGCCGAGCTGCCGACGGCGGCCGCATATCCCACAACCGATTTCGCCCGGCACAAGGTGTCAAGCACGGAGTAATCCTCGAAATATCTCGCTTCCGCCCTTGCGCAGCCGCAGGAACACTTCTGCCCCCGGGCAAACCAGGCTCCGAAATCCTGGATCTCGGCGCCGCACCCGGTGCAGTACAGATGGTATTTAGCTTTTTCCATAATGTCAGTGAGCCAGCCGGTCAATGAATCAGAGCCATATCCGGCATCTCCTTGTCATATTCGCCCCTTGCAAGCTTTTCCTTGATCTGACGGAACGCGTCCAGAGTGACATCGACATCCTCGATGCTGTGGGCCGCAGTAGGAATAATCCTGAAAATCAGCATACCGGCCGGAATGACAGGGTAGGTGACGATGGAACAGAAGATGTGATAATTCTCGCGGAGATCCCTGACGATGTTGGTAGCCTGGGCGATGCCGCACTCAAGGTGTATCGGCGTGACACAGGCCTCTGCCGGTCCGATGGTGTAGCCGAGTGCGCGGAAACCGTCCTGCAGACGGCGGGTCACCTCCCAGAGATGCTTGCGGAGAGCGTCTCCCTCCGCGCTTCTGATGATTTCGAGACGCTTCAGACAGCCCTCCACTATGGCCATAGGGAGGGACTTGGCGTACATCTGGGAGCGCATATTGTATCTGAGATAGTCTATGATGGCCTTTTCGGAAGCCACGAAACCGCCGATGGTAGCCATTGACTTGGCGTATGCTCCGATGTAGAGGTCAATGTCGTCCATCACTCCGAAATGCTCCGAAGTGCCGCGCCCCGTAGGACCCATAACGCCGAAACCGTGGGCGTCGTCGATGAGGATGCGGAAATTGTATTTCTTTTTGAGAGCCACGATCTGGTCGAGGATGCCGAGCGCTCCTGTCATGCCGAACACGCCCTCGGTGATGAGCAGGATGCCGCCGCCGGTCTGGTTCGTGACTTCAGTGGCGACCTTGAGCTTTTGTTCGCAGGAGGCTATGTCATTGTGTTTGAACGAGAACGACTTTCCCAGATGGAGGCGTTTCCCGTCGATGAGGCAGGCGTGGGCCTCCGCGTCGATGACTATGACATCCTGACGGCTCAGGAGCGCATCGATTGTGGACACTATGCCCTGATACCCGAAGTTGAACTCGAAAGCCGCCTCCTTGTGCTCAAAGTCAGCGAGTTCCCTCTCCAGCTTCTCGTGCAGGGCGGTCTGTCCGGTCATCATACGGCTGCCCATAGGATACGCCATTCCCCAGCGTGCGGCAGCCTCCGCGTCCACCTTGCGGATTGCCGGATGGTTTGCAAGCCCGAGATAGTTGTTCAGGCTCCAGCAAAGCACCTCATTGCCGTTGAAACGCATATGAGGGCCGAGTTCTCCCTCAAGCTTAGGAAATGCATAATATCCGTCCGCCTTTTCCCGGTACTGACCGATAGGGCCACCTGAAGATTTTTTGATCTTGTCAAAAATGTCTGTCTGCATAATTTTGTATTTGATTATAATTCAACTATTTCAATATCTCTATTGCCGCGCTGCGGGCATCTGCGAGAACATCGGAGATGCACATAGGCCTCTTGCAGCTGCCCGAGAGGTAGAGTCCCGCCCTTGCGCTCAGATTGTCCTTCAGACGCGGATCCACGGATGCTGCAAAGCCGTAGTCGCCGCAGATTCCGCAGCCTCCGGCAAGTCTGCGCGTACCCTCGGACGCCTCCATCCCCACCATCAGCACAAGCAGATCCGTACTCATCTTCAACGGGATGCCGGTAAGCGTGTCCTCGGCTTTGATCTGCACCCTGCCGTCGAAAGTGGCGGCCGCCTCGGAGATCCTCCCCCGGATGTAGTTCACGCCGCATTCCTGCTGAGAACGGCGATACAGCTCCTCAAAACCCTGGCCCCACATTCGGAGATCCATATAGAACACATAGATTTCGGTGTCCGGAAGCAGTGAACGGAGCTCCATAGCCTGTTTGACGGCAGTCACGCAGCAAAGCTTGGAACAATAGTTATTGCCCACCTTGGTGTCGCGCGAACCCACACATTGCAGAAAAGCGATCCTTGAGGGTGCCTCCCCTATGGAGTTCTGCACCTTGCCGTTGCGGAGCATAGCCTCCATCTCGATGGAAGTCATCACGCCCTTATAGATGCCGTAGCCGAGCTCCTCCTTGCGGCGCGCATCGAAAGTGCGGTAGCCGGTGGCCAGAAGCACCTTGTCCGCGACGAATGTACGGCCGTCGGAGGCGGAGAGTGTCCATTGAGGCTCACCGTCCGCGCCTGTCTCCTCCAAAGAGGTGATGCAGCAGTCTGTGACCAGGCTGATGTCCGGGTGGGAAATCTTCGCGACAAGTTCGCTCACGAAATCGTCGGCCTTGATGAAATCCGGGAAAAGCACCGCCTTGTCGCGAAGATTGGCGGCCACAGCCGCTGACTTCTCGAAAAGCATCACTTTCTCATTTGCCGCGGCAAGGCAGGATGCCGCTTCAATACCGGCCGGCCCGGCTCCAATTATTGCTATCATTTTTCCAAATTTTTATCTTTTTCTCCCCTATAGTGAATGACTGTCCGTACTCTGCTCCAAACGCATCTCCTGTCAATACTTCGTCCCAAAGGCCTGTGGCACAGGTATTTTCCAAGGCGTTTTTTCGCCGGGAAAAACCTGTGTCCCGGCCGCTCCACAAAACGGTCCACGCATACTGCATCCCAAAACGGACAACCTATACCAGCAAATTGACCGGACGCTCCGGAGACTGCAGCAGACTCCCGTCATATCCCCTGTATTTGTCGTTTTCGTCATACACTATACCTATCTTATCCAATAGCCTCTCCACCTGCACCTGATGCATCTGCAAACCCAGCTCCCACGGATTGTACCCCAGCAGCAGCCCCGTCAGCTCCTCATAAGTCAGCGACGGAATGCCATAGCCGTCCTTGTCGTAAGTCTTGTTCTCCATCTCCGCGATCGTGTACTGCCAGCGGTCCAGGAACATAGCGCAGCCCGGGCAGTTCGACAGGATGAAATCCGGCTCATAAGGCTCCATAGACTCGAACTTCTTCTTCGAATTGGCCACCGAATACCCCCTGTTTTCCATCACCAGATACTGCCGGAAGCCGAATCCGCAGCAATGACGGCGCTCCGGATAGTCAATCACCTCCCCGCCCCAGGACTCCACCATACCGGCGAGCACATACGGGAACTCCGCCTTGCCCACGCCCTTGTCCGGGAAAATCTTCGCATAGTGGCAGCCGATATGGTCCACCACGCGAAGAGGCTTGCCGGTGTAGCGGTTCACCAGACGGTACTTCATCCTGGAAGCCAGCTCCTCGCGGAACTTGTAGATGATGTCCGACGGATGCGCGATGTTCTTCGGCAGATTGAACTCCCTCTTGGTAGCCTTGTAGAGCAGTTCCCGAGCCTTCGCCAGCAGAGCCGGGTCATTCTCCCACTTGTGCACCACCTCCGTGAAAACCCCGAAGGAAGTCACGCACGAAGGCACATAATTCTCATAACCTGCCTCCGTCATCAGCGCGAACAGCCGCGCCACCACCGTCATAGTCGTCTCGAACGGCACTATGTCGGAGTGATAGCCTATCCCCGTGCAGGTGTGCTGGTTGGCCTCGTCCCTTATGTCCTTGCCCAGTTCCTCGCGCAGGATACGCAGGAAAGCCGCCTCCGAACCCGGAAAGAAAGTCTGCCGGATGCAGCTTCTCTCATAGAAATAATGGTCGTCGGCTATCTCCTTGTTGTATTCGTTCCAATATCTTTTCGCTGCCATAAGCCACTCAATTGATTTCAACCAGATGTTCAGCCACTATCTCAGCCACATCCCTGACCGGGATGCCCCCCTTGTTCACAAAGGCCTTCTTGCACATAGGACAGGCAGTGGCGATGATGTCGGGGGCCGGAGCCGCCAGATTGGCATAGGCCGCATCCCTGATCCTGCTCTGCTCCTCCCAGCCGAGCACCGTGTCACCCAGATTCTGTCCGCAGCAGAGACTGTCCACGCCTTCAGAAGCAGTCGGAAGCAATGTACCGGCAGCGGAGAGCGCCGCCCTCGGAGCATCGTAGATGCCGCAACCGCGTCCCAGTTCGCAGGGGTCGTGATATGTCATCTTCACCGCGTCATTGCCCAGAGCGATGCGCCCGGACGAGATGAGCGAAGAAATATATTCCGTGTGATGCAGGACCTTGATACCCTGCAAGTTATACTCTTTTACAAATGACTGGTAGCAAATCGGACAGGATGTCACCAGAGTCTTGATGCCGGAGCGGTAGATCCTCTGTGTGTTCTTGCGCCGGAGCTCCGCGGCCTGCTTCACAAAGCCCTGCTGATACAGAGGCCGTCCGCAGCAGATTGAGGCCGACTCGTCCATATACCAGTATTTCTGCCCAGCCGCATCGAAAATCTTCTTCATCGCCTCCGGAATGCCGGGCGTGAGATGGGACATACAGCCGCCGAAATAGCCCACACGGCCTATCGCGTTGAAAGTCTGCACCTTGTTGAGATAGGAGTAATTGCCCACCGAGTCCGTCCCATTGCGGTCACGCATCTGCCGGCGGATTGAGAGCAGGTCAAGCCCCACCGGACAGGCAGTCTGACAGCGCCCGCACAGAAGACAATCCTCCGCAGTAATCAGTTTCGGACGCTTGTAGCGGATGTCCCTAAGAAAATAGACGGACTGCACGCCCTTCCTGTCCAGTTCGCTGTTCAAAGGGCAGTCATCGATGCAGATGCCGCAGCGGGAGCACGCGCTGAGCTCGTACATAGTGTATCCCGACTTCCTGTCCCCCTCCGTGACGCCGAGCCTGCGGAAAAATATGAGCGGAACCTCAGTGAAGATGTGCATATAGCGCGAGAACGGCATAGCCACGAAGAACACTCCGAGGGCTATCGAATACATAGTCCAGAACGGCAGTTCCAGCGCTGCCGCCACCTCGGCCGGAATCAGATCCCCTATGCCCTGCGTCAGCCAGCCCCCGTTGTCCCAAAGCGAAGCCGTAAACGACTCCGAAAGCAGCCTCAGAGGGAATATGAACCAGAGGGAATATTTCGCGAACAGGTCAAAAGGGGCGTGTTTCGTGACCTTTTTCATCCCCAGAATCCGGGAGTGGACGGACTTTATGAACGCCAGAGTCACTCCGGAGAGCACATAGAGCAGCAAAGTGTCCATTATATCCGCGAAAATGCGGGATTCCAGCGTATTGACAGCAGGAACGTGCACGAAATAGCGGTAGAAAATGGCGACCCACACCGGTCTGTGGCCGGGAGCGCCGAGAGCCGCCTCCACTGCGCCGACCACTATGAGCAGAAACCAGCCGAATGCGATGCTCCGGTGCATATAGCCCAGCAGCCAGTTTCTCCTGGCGATGCGATGGTGGATGAGACACTCGTTGAAAGTCTCGGAAATGACGCTGAAAACCCTCAGCGAGAGCAAGTTCTTGCGAAGATCGTTTTTCTGGCGGCTTGTGAAATGCTTGTACCAGCGGTAATACTTGATGGCGCAGACAATGAAAAGCACCACCATACCTATGGTGAAAGGCAGGACGAATGGGCTGAAATACTTCATCATAGCTCGTTCAGATAGTCCTGCATACCGTCAGGTTGTTCCTTTGTGCTGATGACCTGTCTCATACGGATGATGAGCCGGCGGAGATTGATGCTGCGCGGACAGGCAAGATAGCATTTGCCGCAGAGCATACAGTTTTCGAGAGCCTTTTCAAGCCCGTCATACTGACCGCGGCGGAAAAGAGTGTGGGTCCGCCGGATATTGAAATCCGTGAACTGCCCGGCCGCACACACGGCAGTACACGCTCCGCAGGCTATGCAGGCGCGGAACGACGCCCCCTCGCTCTCGATGAGAAAGTTGTTCTTCAGGTCGCATTTGTCCAAATCTATCGACCGTGGCTTGGATATGATGAATCCGAAATCCGTCATTTCAACACTTTTTTTCTGAAATCCATCCCCCCGGTCACCTCGAAAATCTCCCTGATTTCCGCAAGCACCTCGGGCCGTATGGTCCGGAGCGCTCCGGGACCGTCCCCGTGATAGTTGGCGCCGAGCTTAGGCGCTATCTGCCCGATATTCTCGCGCCACCACGCCCACACGGGACCCTGCTCGGGATGCTTCTCCGGGGGCACCTTGTCGGGATGGACACAATATCCTATCTCCAGAATATTGCCGCCTATGCCCTCCATAAGCTGCACCTGCTGGCGGCCCATACGGCTGTCCCTGAAATAGCCGAGCTCCTGGGACAGTTTCCTCAAGATGGAGATCACCTCGCCGGGCACGTTCCCTCTGGGACAGCGGGTCTTGCAGGACATGCACTGGCCGCAATACCAGATGGTGTCGCTGCGCAGAAGCTTCTCGATCTCATCCTCGTCCCCGCGCTGCACCAGATCGCAGATGCGCCGAGGATCATAGGGATAGAACTCGGCCGCAGGGCATATCGCCGTACACATACCGCAGTTCATACAGGATGAGAGCGCATCCTTGAACCTCGTGTCCTCTCTTATGAGTTTGGAAAGATTGTTCATAAACCGGGTTTTCAGTATCTAAACCTTCTGCCTGGAGACAAGTCCCATCAGCACGAAGAGGAACTTCGGCAGGGGCTTGCGTCTGTCGCGTTTTCTCAGATCGATGAACCAGCCGAGCTTCTTTATGACAGGTATCCTGTGGGTCTCGACAAATTCGATGAGAGTGCCGTCCGGGTCTTCGATGTAGGTGAAATGCCCTGAAGCGTCCCCCATATCGAAACGGATGTCGCCGGGGCAGCTGTCCACTGTGAAAGGATGGCCTTTAGAAGCGCAAAACTCGCCGAGGGACTTCATATTCGTGACATCGAAGCAGATCTGGATGAATCCGGGGTCTCCCCAGTAGCGTCCCTCATAAATCCTGCGTGGAGTGCGTTCGAGAGCCTGCACCAGTTCTATGGTACTCGAACCGAACAGACGGGCGAAGGCGCCGGTCCGGGGCCGGGAACAGGCGAGAAGCACGCGGCGGTATCTCCGGTCCGCCTCCGGGAGGAAAGTCCAGTCGGCAAACACCCCGCTCTCGTCGTAAACGACTCTGTCATAGCCGAGAATGTCGCGGTAGAAGGCCACCGAACGGTCCATATCGCTCACCCCCACCATCGCACCCGCGATGCCGCCGTTGAGCCGGTCCTGCGGGATGAACACTTCCTTGTCCTCCACTACCTGAAAAATGTTGTCATAGAGGTCTCTGAGGTAGAAGCAGGGGCTGCCGTCGGGAAGAGCGGTCAGCTTGCCCACCCTGCCCCATTTCTCCGAAATCTCGTCGTGGAACGCCTTCACGTTCTGAGACTTGATCTTTGCCGCGAAAATGCCGAGGTCGCCTGTCGACACCTCAAAGGCGCAGGGTACGGGACGGCGCTCCGAATACTGCCAGATCTCGAATCCACCGCCGCCCTGGAGATTGACGGTGATGCACGCGTGCCTCTTCTGAGGCTTTCCGCCCGTGTACGGGAGCATCCTCTCCGCCACCGTGTCATCTTCGAGAATCTTGACGTCCGCTCCGAACATACTTATGAACCAGTCCCAGGACTTGCGCATATCCACTGTGCCCACGCCCACCTGCTGTATTCCTGAAATGAAAAAATCCGCCATTCAACAAGAAATTAAAAAATGTCCGCCTGCGCGAGAAACGCAAGCGGACACAAATTTAACACATCACCCGGCTTTTCCGCAGCCTCTATCCCCATAAAAGCGGAGAAATGTGGCGGAAATGGATAAGAGTTGGCAAAGTCAGACCCTAAAAGCTGAACTTGAACATCATCTGGACGCGGTGGTTCGTCACCCAATGGAGGCCTTCGGTGGCGCGGCCGGTCAGATCGTAATATGTCCCGGAGGCGCTTAAGTTGCCGAGGATATCGTACGGGGTGCCGAACTGCGCGCTTGTGAGCTCGTATTCGACGCCGACGGTGAACTTGCCGAGGTTGCAGCAGAAATACGGGACTATGCGGTACATCCGGTTCAGATTCCTGAAGCTGTTCTTGCAGAAATAGAAGTCATCCGACGAGACGAGTTTGCCGTCCGTGCTGTACAGATCCTTGAAACTGCCGAGATTCTGATAGTAGCCGAGCATCAGCGCCGGTTGCCACTTCCGACCATAAGAGACTGTCAGCCAAGTGGATGAAGAATAGATGGGGGCATATTCATAATGTCCGTCCTCCGGATAGTCCGTATGTTTGGCTGTGACACCGTAGCCGCCCTGGAGGTTGAGATGCTCCCCGGAGGCAGCGAGGACCGTCTTGCCCTTGAGGGCGAAACCGCCCCTGACATACTCCATATATATGAAAGGAGAGAATGTGGTGATGCGGTCCGAGACCTTGACGGTCATCTTGGTGGGGGTGAGCACCTTGACACCGAGCACCTCCGTGGCGACGTCGGCATAACCGGTCCCGGTCGTCCTCGGCTTGATGCTGAGAATGTCAACGCCGGCCCTCGCGAGAAAACCGCCGCCCCGGACAGTCACTCCCACATAGGCCTCCGGAGTGCAGGCATATTTGATATAGTTCGCCGAAGCTCCGGCAGGACCGGTCGATGTGTACTGCATCTGCCAGAGCGCCGAAGCGGTGACAGCGAAATGCCTGCCTATCCAGGCGTCCATCGTGATCTGGGGAGTGCGGCTGAACGGGCCGAAAGGAGCGCCCGAAGCCAGAGAAATCACAGGACAGATGTCCGCTGCAAGAGGATGCCAGGCCTGTCCCATCCGTAGAGACACCGAAGCCGTGGCATCTGTGCGCCCCCCGAGAGGAAGATTATCCCAGGCGAAATGCATATATGCCTGACGCAGACGGAACTGGGCAGTACCGGTCGAGCCTGTCAGTCCCGCATAGAAATCGGCCTCCATCTTGGCTCCGATACGGGTCTTTCCTATCTGATAGCCGGAGACATCCAGTCCGACACGGGAAGTGAGCGAAAGGAAACGGAACTGATTCCGCGCGTTGAGATCCTCGCCGGCAGCATTCAGATCGCGATCCTTGGGCAAATAGTAGAACAAATCCCCAGTACCCGAGACAGACTCGCGGCTGTCATACGCCAGATAGTTGCGGATGAAGCCGTACAATTTGTAGTGGTTCTTGAGATGCTCCGCAGCCTTTTCCCTCCTGCCCTCACTCCGGGAGGCATTGTCCGCCACAGTTTCAGAGCCCGGCACGGTGCAAACTCCGCCGGAAGAGATCTCCGCTTCTGAAGCGACGGCACTCGCCGAGATGCTCAGCAGTGCCGCCACAAAAGCAATTTTCTTGAAATTTTTCATCATCTGTCCATATCCGGACTTCTAAAACCTCGGAAGTCCTATCAGCATCATTACAGCATAAAGCAGGGTCATACCGATGACTCCTATCAGAATGCCCACCTTCGTCATATCCTTGGTGGTTATGAGCCCGGTAGAATGGGCGATGGCGTTCGGTGGAGTGGAGATCGGGAACAGCATTGACAGAGAGCAGGTGACGGCCACGCATACGAGAAGCGACTGTGCGCCGCCCAGAGCCTCGAAGCCCGGCACGCCCGCCATACCTGTAGCCACGGCCGCGAGAATCGGGATGATAAGGGCCGCGGTAGCCGAGTGTGAAATGAAGTTTGAAAGCGCGTACGCGAGCAGACCCGCCATCAGGAATACCATAAACGGCATCCAGGAGCTGAACGGAATCGCGGTCACGAGGTGTGAGGCGAGTCCTGTCTTGTCCAGGCCGATGCCGAGCGCGAAGCCTCCGGCCACCATCCAGAGCACATCCCAGTCAAGCTGTTTGAGCTCTTTCTTGCCGAGCACGCCAGTAGCCGCGAACACGCCGACCGGAATCATCGCCACCACATAAGAGTTGAGGCCGTGCAGCTTCTCGGTCATCCACAGGACGATGGTGATGACGAATGTCACCACTACGATCCAGTAACTCCTGTCCTTGACCGGAGAGCCCTCGATCTTGAGGTCTATCTCCTTGACCTTGAACGGAAACAGAAGAAGCAGTATGCCCCACGCTATCACCAACATCACTATGGCGAAAGGCACCATCACCGCGCACCACTCCGGGAAACCGATTCTGAGGACAGGGGCGAACGTGACTCCGAGAGCCTCGCCCGCGGACAGGAGTTTGGCGTTGATGCCCTCTATAAATGAGGGTTCGTTCAGATACTTGAGCGCTATGGTGTTCGGCGGAGTGCCGATGGGGGTGCCTATGCCGCCGATGTTCGCCGCTATCGGAATCGCCAATGCAAGGCCGATCTTGCCCTTCCCGTCGTCAGGAAGCGACTTCAGGACAGGCGCGAGGAATGCGAGCATCATAGCCGCAGTGGCCGTGTTGCTCATAAACATCGAAAAGAGACCTATCACGAACAGGAAGCCCAGAAGCACCATCTTGGGGTTCTTGCCGAAAGGAGCCATAAGGATGCGTGCGAGCTGGGCGTCAAGTCCCACTTTCGTGGCGCAGAGTGCCAGGGCGAATCCGCCGAGGAAAAGCATGATGGTCGGATCTGCGAATGCCGCGAGAATGGTCTTGTAGCTGATGAGAGAACCGGGGGCGTCCGACACGAAAGTGAAGGAGGCCTGGTCGGAAACCGTGAGCAGCATCAGCACGATGACCATCGTGGACGTGCACCAGGTAGGGATAATCTCGAAAATCCAGAACAGCGCGGCCAATGCGAACAGCGCTATTACACGGACCTCGACAGGAGTGAGAACCCCGTCGCCGAAGAAAAGACTGTAGCCGAAAGTGAGATTGCCCACAGTCACCGGCTCGATGGGGAAGAACCAAAGAAACGCAGTGACCAGCAGTGCTATAGGCAGGCACACCGCGTACTTGAGATTAAGTTTTTTAGTGCTCATTTATAGTATGATAGTGTTTTATCCTTTCTGGCGGAAAACGGCTTGGCACGGCAATTGTCAACGCCGCATCCCCGATAAAAGGCCTCAAAGGTAGTCATTTTTAGGAAAAAAATCGCTACCTTGGCCAAGATTTGCCGAATCCGGCATCGCAAAAGAAAAAGGAGGTTGATATGAAAAAAGTCTATCTGGCTGTGCTGCTGCTTGCTACAGCGTGCGCAGGCAATCTGGTCACCTACAGTGAAGATGATGCGGTCAAGGGTGACACATCCTCGGAAACAGGGGGCGGTTCCTCAAGCGGAGAGGGCGAAAGCAGCGGCGGCTCGGAAAGCGAAAGCGGAATCACCGAAACCGACGGCAACATACAGATAGTGTATTCTCCGGACGGAGCCACGGTCAGCGGCGACGCTCTGGGCATCGTGAAGGTGTCAGGAAACGACGTGACGGTGAACAACAGCTCCGACAAATGCTTCACCTACATCCTCAGCGGCACGGCGGCCGACGGATTCTTCAAGCTGTACAGCGAAGCCAAACAGGTCATCGAGCTGAACGGCCTCACGCTCACCAATCCGGCCGGGGCGGCGATCAACAACCAGAGCCACAAATACACCTCCGTCATCGTGAGCGGAGTCAACACCGTCGCCGACGGCAGCGTCAATTCGTCCGGCGACTATCCCGACCAGACTTCCGACGAGGATATGAAAGCGGCGTTCTTCAGCGAGGGACAGCTGGTTTTCAGCGGCAGCGGCAGCCTCAAGGTCACCGCGACAGGCAAGGCAGGCATCACCAGCGATGACTACATCCGCGTCACCGGGACTCCTGTCATCTCCGTAAATTCCGCACTCGGACACGGGATGCGTGGAAAGGAAAAGGTGGTCATAGAAGGCGGCAGCATTGACGTCACCGTGGCCGGCACAGGCAAGAAAGGCATCTCCACAGACGGGGATTTCCACATTTCCGGCGGCTCCGTCACCATCACCTCCACCGCCTCCGCAGGCATTGTGGACGATGAGCTGACAGGCGCGGCAGGCATAAAGGCCGACAGCACGTTCACCGCCGAAGGCGGCAGCCTCGTCATCAATGTGAGCGGCTCGGGAGCGAAGGGTATCAAATGTGACGGAACAGGCAGCTTCAAGGGAGGCAGCGTCAAAGTGACCGCGACTGGCTCCAACTACGGAAGCAGCAGTTCCGGCGGCAGACCGGGAGGCGGACCGGGAGGCGGCGGATGGGGCTGGGACGACAGCAGCAGCGACGATGACTCCAAATCAGCCAAAGCCATCAAGTTCGACGGTGACATCAGCTTCTCCGGAGCAGAAGTGACCGCCACCGCCTCAGCGCACGAGGCCATCGAATCCAAGGGGAAAATCAGCATATCCGGCGGCAGCGTCAACGCGACATCAAGCGACGACGCCATCAATTCCGCTTCCGATATGACCGTCAGCGGAGGCGAGGTCTATGCCTTCTCCAGCGGCAACGACGGGCTCGATGCAAACGGGAATATGTATGTGCAGGGCGGCTACATCTATGCAGTAGGCTCCGGCAGTCCCGAAGTCGCGCTCGACGCCAACACGGAGGGGGGCTACAAACTCTACGTCAGCGGCGGCCGTCTGGCGGCGTTCGGAGGCATAGAATCCGGCTCAAGCATCACGCAGCCCGTGATCACCGTTTCAAGCTGGACGAGAAACAGTACATACTCGCTCTATAACGGAAGCACGCTGCTTATGGAATTCACCGCTCCGTCAAGCGGAGGAAACGGGCTGGTCATTTCACATCCCGACCTTCAGAGCGGCAGCAAATACACTCTCAAATACGGATCTTCAAGCACAAGCGTCACGGCATCGCTTTCATCACAGAGCGGCGGCAGACCAGGAGGAAGATAATCACTATGAAAAGTTTACATATACTCGGCACCCTGACGCTCGCTCTTCTGCCGGCACTTGCAGGATTCACGGCCTCCGCACAGGACAGGTCAGAACCGGCCGCACACACTGCGGCCCCCGCAGCCGCAACGGCTCCGAGCAAAAGCAATATGACTGTCAAGGAATGGAATGTGGATGCCGCCACCAACAGAAAGATCCTCGACCACGTCACCATCTACAACGAGGCAGGCAAAAAGATAGAGGAAAGCGAATACGACAGCAAAGGGCTGAAGTGGAAGAAAAGATACGAGCACGGCGCCAACGGCAAAGTGGCACGCGAGACCGTCTATAATTCGGCAAACAAGCTTGACAACATCCGCAAAATCGAATATGACGGATTCGGCCGCAAGAAAGCCGAATACATCTACGACGCCAAGGGGAAGCTGAAGAAATACAAGCTGTATGAGTACATACCCGGGGAGTCCAGATAAGAGTGCCGATTTCAGCGGACTGCTGAAGTCGTTCCCGCCCGTCTCCATTGAGGAGATGGACTCCGTCAGGCTGATGAACCGCATTGACACCAAGTACCTTACAGACACGGAGACGCTTCCTGACATCCTTTCCGACGCTCTCGCCTGCGGCTACCGCATATTCGAGAAGTCCGGCGTACGCCTTCACGGCTACGACAGTGTCTATTTCGACACCGACGACCTGAAAATGTTCACGGAACACCGCCGTGGAAAGGCCGTGAGACAGAAAATCAGGACAAGGATGTATGAGGATTCCGGCGAGTGTTTTCTCGAAGTCAAGCGCAAGAACAACCACGCCAGGACCAGAAAAAAGCGCGTCAGCATACCGGAAACCGACTTCTGCGACTTCAGAACGGATGCTGCGGCCTGCAAATGGCTGGAGGGACATTCCCCATTCGACGGCCAGACTGTTTCCCCGGCTCTTGAGACCCGTTTCCGGCGCATCACCCTGGTAAGCCCCGGGATGAACGAGAGGCTTACGATAGACAGCGGAGTCACTTTCCGCAATCTCCGTCTCGGCACGGACGCCGGGCTCGGAAAGGCAGTCGTAATAGAGCTGAAGCAGGACGGCAGGACACGCAGCCCGATGCGGGACATCCTGCTCAGACATCGCATCAAACCCTACAGAATCAGCAAATACTGCATTGGAACAGTCTCCACCGATGCCCGGGTGCTGCCCGGCAGATTCAAGGAGAAGCTCCGCGCAATCCGGAAGTTGAACAACAATAATCTTTATACCAGATGCTACAAAGCGATTACCCAGCCAATGTCCTCGACGACGGCGACCTCCTCGGCATACAGGCTCTTGCGGAGCCTGTGATGAGCACCGCCCAGAGCCTCGGGGAGCTTGCATTGCGATTCTTTATCAACCTGCTGGCCTGCTGGATCATAGTCCGGCTGTTCTACTATCCGGGGAGCCGCAGGAAAGACTATGTGTTCACATTCCTCGCGTTTTCATCGGCGATGCTCCTGCTGCTCTTCGCAATGGGCAGAGTGGATGTGGGCGTGGGGCTCACCCTCGGGCTTTTCGCCATTTTCGGCGTCATCCGCTACAGGACCGAGACCGTGCCCATCCGCGAGATGACCTATCTGTTCGTCATCATCGCCCTCGCCGCGGTGAACGGACTCACTCCCCTGTTCGAAATAGCAAATATTGGGGAAGTCACCGCGCACTATGCCCTCGGGTGGGGCAACGTGGCCATAGCTGTCTGCGCCAATGTCCTGACCATCCTGCTGATATGGGTGCTCGAAAGCAGCCGTTCTCTGAAAAAGTCCTCCAGCAAGCTGATTCTCTATGACCGCCTCGACCTCATAGCGCCGGAACGCAGGGAGGAACTGCTCCGGGACATAGAACAGCGCTGCGGAATCAAGCCTGTGGATGTGGAGATAGGCAATATAGACCTGCTCAAGGACTCGGCCTACATCAAGGTGTATTATGAATCTGACGGGAATGCCCCTTCCACCATCGGCTCGGTCGTCAGGCACAAACAATTCATTGAAAATCAGGAATTATGAAAACACTTGGACATAGCGCAGCGGCAGTTCTGGTCCTGGCATCGCTGCTGCTTTCAGGACAGGGTCTCCACGCGCGGGAGGCCTTCGGCTCGGACGAGGTCACAGGGCCGGACGGCTGCGGCTTCAATATGAGGACCTCTGCGGCCATCGACTGGAAAATCATCAAGGGACTGCATCTCACTACGGAATATGAGCTGCGCACTATGGACTCGTTCGCCGGAGTGGAGAGGCATCAGGCAAGCATAGGGCTCGACTACAAGGTCTGCCCTTATTTCAAAGTAGGAGCGGAGTACATATTCATCGGCAAGTACAATTCCTCCAAGCTGTTCAGGCCCAGACACAGATTCTCTCTGAATCTGACGGGTCAGATTGACGCCGGGGCGTGGAGGTTCTCGCTCAAGGAGAAGCTGCAGCTGACCCACAAGGGCTACAGCATCAACGGGTTTCAGGAGGTGCGCAATCCCCTGCAGCTGAAGTCCCGCTTCAGCGTCAAGTACCGGGGATGGAGGCAGTTCGAGCCTTTCGCCTACTTCGAGATGAGGAACATCTTCAACGCGCCGCGCTTTTCCGCGACCTGCACGGAGACGACGGCGGGAAAAGAGTACTCGGACTACGAATTCCTCGGATACGGCGACGGCTATGTCAACCGGCTGCGCGGAGCTCTGGGAGTGGACTGGAAGATCACCAAGCACCACTCCATCGGTCTCACCGCAATGTACAGCTTCTGCCGTGACAAGGACATAGACACCAACAAGAAGGGCACGAAACTGAAAGGGTACTCTCTGCAGAGAAGCCAGTATGCCACCATCGGCATCGGCTACACCTTCTCGTTCTGAAGAGCGACTGAACAGCTGGTCGCTGCGTTACCGCTTCAGAGATGTTGGCAATGCATTGGGCAGACAGTCAACATAAAAAAGATATTAACTCCGCAGCGGTTTTGGTATTTCGGGCGTGTTGAGACTATTATCCGTGTTGCTATTTTCTTGTCAACACTCTCCAATGCCCGCCTTTATCAGAGCCTACGCGTTCAATGAGTCCAATCTGCTTGAGTTTCTCTATATCTCTCATAATTGTACGCAATGACACCCCGACCTTTTTAGCTATGGATGATGCGTTTTCTGTGACATTTTCTATGCCATTTCCTGTGTCATCACCACAGAGGTATTGAAGGATAAGTTGCTGTCTTTCAGTAAGTTTTTCTATGTCAACATCGGTGTCATAGATAGCCTTGACTACCTTGCCTGTCCTATCATCTATTCTGGCACCGTGCTGTATTGCATAGAACACTTCACGTTTGATACTGACAGTCACTCCGCTGAATTCTTCCACAAATGACGGAACGTCAAGTTCAGCATCCTTGAAAGCATTCTCAATGATTTCAAATCCGCGCCCCCAAGCCTCAATAAATCCAGCAAAATAGAAAGTGTTTGCGATGAGTTTGTTCCGAGGCATAGAACGATGCTCCTTGAACATATCAGAGATAGTCGTGCCTTCTGGCATCTTGCCGTAGTTCCAAAGGCTTATGTGGTCATCATATACTTTCAACTGATTGTCCGGACCGTCATATGACTTGTGAATGATGCTATTGTACAGAATCTCCCTCAGCCCTTTCTCCGGAATTTCAAGAGGCTCGACACGCTGCATTCCTTCATAATGAATGGGCCTGACGAGATACTTTACTGACAGCGCATCCATTACCTTGTCCGCCATCTGAATAAGGTTGCCGTCTATTAGATCCTGAGAGATCAGATCTCCGGCATCATTCCCGAAGCGACCTATTTTAAACCTTGCATTCAGGCAATACTTCTGGGGATCTTTGCCGAAAAGTAGCAGGGCGGCCATTGTCATCCTACCATCATCCGCCATCAGTTTCAAGTTTCCTAAAACCTTTTCAATGCTATCCTTCTCAACAGTCTTGGCAAGACGTCCTTTTGAAATTCCTTCTGTGACGAAATATGAAATAGCGGCATCATCAAGATCCTTGATACCAGTACCATCGACGACCTGCGCATCCCAGGAAATTCCCATCTTGCCCAGAAGAAAGTTCTGTGCTGCCATACCATCCATTTCTTGGAGTGTACTTCCGGATCTGATATACAGGCGTCCATTGAAGGTGACAGGAGTATTGCTCGGACTGATGCGGATTCTGATATATTCCTTACCATTTTTCTCGAACAGACTGACATCCGGAATGACACCGGTCGTGGATACTATCTTGTTCGGAAGATTCTCAAGCAACTTCTTGGCATTGGACACACCGACAGCGACTCCGTCGTCATCCACACCGATGAGCAGCGAACCTCCCTGTGAATTGGCGAATCCGCTCACATACCTCAAATACTCATCCCTCCAGGACTCCTTAAATTCAAAAATCTGATTCTCTTTCATACCTCAATCACTGATAGCAGAATACAAATATACGAATAATCTCTGGTCCAGTCACAGAAAAGACTTCTCCGCACACTTGGAGAACATATAAGGTATGCCCGCGCTGCGGACACTGGCAGACAGCCGGACCTCGGAAAGCGTGTCCACCCCCGGACACGGACAAACGAGTTCGGCGTAGCCGGGCGAAGGGGACAATGGGAGGGGCCGAAGGAGTGGCAGCGACTGAATCCCGCCGGAGGCAAAAGGGAGCGAACACGATAGTGTCAGAGAAAATAAAAAAAGGGGCTGGCCAAAATCACCTTTGGTCAGTCCCCTTGATTTTCAACTCCGCAAAATGTTCAGCGGAGAGTCATTAGAACTTTACTCCTTAACAGCCTTGTAATAGCCGCCGTCTTCTGTCAGACTATAACCAGCAGGAAGCCAAGCCTTGGCAGCAGCCTCGTCGGCAAAGACAGTCTTCGCTATCTTCATATTAGGTGTGGTCAGACTGGTATTTAATTTAGAGTTGACCAGCGTTGCATTCTCAATCACAAGAGATGACTTGGTGGCGCAGTCTGCCTCATAACCGGCTTCACACGCATATTCAATATTTCCCCGTATTTCACCGGTTGTGTTTACGGTTACATTCACGCCATCTGCATAGGCAGGTGGCCAGTAGTAAACGTCAAACGCCGTCTTTCCTTCAGCTGCAAGTATTGAGGTGGAGCCGATGATGTTGACAGTTCCGTGGTTGTTTGAAAGCACATAGCGGACATTGGAATTCTCCGATGCGTCAAGAACCATATTCTCAAGGGTGAGGTCGGAGTAATTCTGAATATACATCTTGACTCCGGCAGCGTCAGATTTGATCGTACCGTTTTTGAATGTCACTTTCGAGCCTTTCAGAAGCTGGAACACCTGCGTCTGTGTACCTGAGGAACCTACGGTCTCGCCAGTCATATCAAATGTATGCCCCCCCATATCGATGATTACGTTTTGTCCTGCTTCAGCTCTGACACCATTGCCGTCAATATCCGCTGACAACGTTATGGTAGTAGTGGAGCCATCGGTAGGAGCCGCTGCAAATGCCGCCGCGAACTCGTCTCCGAAGAAGACAGCGTCAGCGCGGCCGACGGTCCAGATGCCTGTGCTGGTCTCCACCGCCTTGTAGCCTTCTGCACAGAAGTTGGTGCCTTCGCCTTCGGCCTTGCAATTCTGCGGATTGAATTTCACGAATTCACCTCCAGTGACGCTGATACTTGCTTTGCCGGCGGCACGCATATCGTCTCTGCAGTTAAGGACGAATTCGTATTCACTGCCAGCGGTAGGGTAAGTCTGTTGAATGCTGTATTTTCCGCCTTTGATTGTAGCTTTTCCGGTGTGAACGTACACTGCATGTATATTGCCGACATATTCTCCACCTTCTACGATAAGCTCGCCACCATCCTGGACATCAATCGCATAGCAGTCGTTTTCCTTAGCCTGAAGCTTGCCTTCTCCCTTGAGGACCAGTTGGCCTCCTCTAACTGAAACCAAAGACCAGTCATCAGGCTTTTTATCCCAAATGTCTTCACTGTTCGTGATGCTGTGTCCGTTGAGGTCGAGCACGACGCCTTTGCCGGCGTTGAGGACGAGGGTCTCATCAATCTCGAAGTCCTCTACAAGTCTTGCTGAGCCGCCGTTGATGAAGAGTGCCTGGAGAGCGGACAGACAGTTGATGTTCACGAGGTCAACGAGTTCTTCATCCTCGAATGCAGGATCTACGACGATGTTGAAGTTGACTGCGGAAGTGAAGAGGTTGCCGAGGATGTTCGTGCGGTAGTTGCCGCGGAGAGGAACGTTAGGGACGGATGTGGTGTTGATGGCCGTGCCGTCTTCCTTTGCTACGGTAAGCTCCACGTCAGCTGTCTGCTGCTCCTCCTTGCCCACGAGGACATAGTTCATAGCGACATAGCCGTAGTCAACGCCTTTTACTTTGAGGGCTTCTGTCGGGATGCCCTCAAGGGTGAATTCCGCATCGACATCACCGCTGACGGTGCCTTCAACGAGATTGAGTTCATTTCCGATCTTGCCGACCT
>CAVHXU010000030.1:0-45005 GCA_963640185.1 Lachnospiraceae bacterium
GAACGAGACGGGGACTCCGGCAGCCGCGAGGTTCGTGATGCCTGTATCCTTGAGAGAATACAGCTGCACCTCCTCCCCGAAACCGAGAGCCGGGCGGACCGCCTTGCTCCAGTAGTCGGACGCCCGCTGCGGGAACGACCTTTTCTTTCCCGGCTTGAACTCCGTTCCTGAACACAGAAACCAGTCGCTGTTCGACAGGTCAGCCGTCCGGAAATACTTCATCATCGCGTCCGGTATGGTGCGGACGGAATCGTGGTCATTCTTGGCGATTTCTGCACGGACTTTCACAATCTGCCGTTCAAGGTCGATGTCCGAACACCGCAGCAGCATTATCTCCTTCGGGCGCATCAGGCAGCAGTAGCACAGAAGGCAGACGCGGAGAAATCCCGGATTGTTTTCGGAGAGCCACTGCCAAAGACGGGCCAGCTCGTTATCTGTGAGTATGCGCCGTTTCTTGACGTATCTCTTGACTTTCTTCGGCTTCAGACCGGAGAACGGGTCTTCATTGACATAGCCGTGCTCTTGAAGCCAGCGGAAGAGTATCGACATAAAACGGAGATAATTGTTGTAGGTAAGCACCGTCAGGCTCTTTTCCGCGTCAATGTCTGAGAGGAATCGCACCGCCATCTCCGGTGTGACCGAGCAGATTGACGCGGATTCCTTGCACCCCGATGCTTTCATCCAGAAAAGGAATGTGTTGATGAATGCCGAGTATGACCGCACGGAGTTCGTTTCTACCTCCTTTTTCTTGCTCTCAAGGAATTTGCCGACCGCATCCTTTATCGACACGGACGCACGCGGAGCAATCTTCTCCTCCAGAGGATTCCACCCGAGGGCGAGATTCCGGTTGAGCGCGGCGACAAGCTCCAATCCCTTCCTCCTCCTTTCGCGGACGGATTCGATGCGGTTGAACTTCAGACGCTGTCTCTGGAGCTTTCCCGTGAGAGGGGATTTCACATAGAAACTGATGTACCATACTGCGCCCTCGCTGAGGGTTGCAGGTATGTAATCTTTATAGGCGATGGGATTTGCGAAAGACATTTTTTTTCTTTCGCACAAGTCCAACAAAGCCCCATAGAGGCTATCGGTCGAGTGCGAGAGCTGTCGCGTTTCTGTCCCGTTTTTCAGGGTATTTTTCTGTAACTCGCTGTTTCCTCGCGAGTTACAAGGTTTTGGTTGAGATAAGAGGATTCGAACCTCTACAGACAGAACCAAAATCTGTAGTGCTACCATTACACCATATCTCAATTCCGGACGGCAAATTTACGATTTTTTTGTTTCCCCGCCAAATATCAGGTTGCCCAGAGGGCTAAAACAGGCCGTATATGAAATTCCAGAGCAGGAAGCGGGCAAACTTGCCCACAAGCATCAGAAAAGCGGTCAGAACAGGCTGCGTGCGGTAGAATCCGAGCGCTATCGCGAAGACGTCGCCGATGAACGGAATCCAGCACAGCAGGGCAAGCCACACGCCGTAGCGGTCTATGCAGGCTTTCTGCTTGTCGAGCGTCTCCCTTTTGACCTTGAACCACTTCTCAATCCATTCCCATTTCCCTATTCTGCCGATCCAGTAGGTGAGCACGCTGCCCAGCCAGTTGCCGAGCGTGCCCACAATCAGACACCCCGCCGGGTCTTTCGTCGCGGCGAGAATGGCTATGTACAGGGCATCGGAACTGAACGGCAGGATGGTCGCCGCGAGGAATGTCCCCACGAACAATCCGAAAAGCCCCAGTGACTCAAGCCATTCCATACCTCATATTCTTCGTGTTCCGCCCCGGATCAGCGTTTTGCCCGGAAGAAGGCGCTGACCGGCTCTCCGCATTCCTCGGCAAGCAGCCCTGCCTGCACGGAAGTTTTGGGGTGGAGCAGGGAAGGGGAGAACAGTGAATACCCGCGTTTCGGGTCGGAAGCCCCATAGACGATGCGGCCTATTTGAGCCCAGGCCAGAGCCGCGGCGCACATGGGACAGGGCTCTATGGTGACATAGATGCTGCAGTCGGCGAGATACTTCCCCCCGATGGACTCCGTCGCTGAGGTGATCGCTATCATTTCCGCGTGAGCGGTGGGGTCGTTGAGGCGCTCCGTCATATTGTGTCCGCGTCCGATTATGCGGTTCTGGCACACGATGACCGCTCCGATAGGGATTTCACCGTCCCTTTCGGCGGCCTGAGCCTCCTTCAAGGCTTCCCGCATCCATTTCTCGTCGTTTTCCATTTTGTCTGCATTTTAAAACCCCGCCCCGCCCCACAATCTCGGGAAATCTCCGCCACTTTCAGACTGAAGAAGTCCGTTATAGATCTTGAATCCCCGTTGTCCCCAGGCGGAGAAAGTTTGCCATATCAAAAAAAGAGGCTGATCAAAATTCCTTTGGTCAACCTCTTTATTTCCCATATCCTGTCCCGTATGCCTTCAAGGAATCTATATGAAATCCTCCCGGCCGGCTGTCGGTTCAGGAGATTAGAAACGGTCCTCGTCCGAAACGGTGAGTTTCTTCCTTCCGTGACGACGGCGTGCGGCAAGCACCCTGCGTCCGTTCGGTGTGGACATACGCTCGCGGAAACCGTGCTTGTTGCGACGCTTGCGCTGAGATGGCTGGAATGTTCTTTTCATTGTTATCTATTTTTATAATCTTCTGTTGCCGAACCCATTTGGCCTGCTGTCCCCGTCCGGGACCGCGTCCGTGCCTGTCAAATGACACTTCCACCGCGCAGAATCCACAAATGGACTGCAAAGGTAGGATTTTTCACTTAAACGGCAAAATATTTCGGAGATTATTTGCGGAGGGATTATTTGCGGATTATCACCAGCCTCTTTTCGTCGAACCATTCATCCGCAAAGACAGACCCCAGCGGCCACAGACTTATCCTGTCCAGAGGGATCTTCTCCTTTTCGGCTGCGGAGGCAATCTCGGCTTCAAGGTCTCCGCCCTTGAGATAAAGCACCCCCTCGCGGTATTTCCCCCTTATCCACGGCAGGAAACAGTCCAGCGAAGTCACGGCTCTCGACACGACCCAGTCGTATTGGGCATCGAGGCTCTCGGCTCTGGCATTGACCGTCTGCACATTCCCGAGCCCGACTGCGGCGGCCACTTCCCCCGCCACGCGCACTTTCTTGCCTATCGAATCGCAGAGCGTGAACAAGGCATTCGGGAACATTATCGCCAGCGGAATGCCGGGAAATCCTCCTCCGCAGCCCAGATCCAGTATCTTCCTGCCTGACAGCGAGAGCTCCGGACAGCACTCCAGAAGATAGGCGGCGATGCCCAGGGAATGCAGAATGTGGTGGTCGTAGAGCCCGTCGATATCCTTCCGCGAAATCACGTTTATCTTCCCGTTCCATTCCCTGTACAGGGGCTCCAAAGCCCTGAACTGTTCCATCTGCGTTGCCGTCACATCCGGAAAGAGCCGCAGCACCGTCTGTCCGAATTCTTCAAATCCCATACTCCAGGCCTTTTATATCAGTTCGTCGGATATGTCATCCATCATTCTCTCCAGCATTTCCCTTGAACGTCGAATCTTGGTGCGCACAGTGTTCAGCGGCAGCCCCAGCGCATCGGCTATCTCCTGATAGCCGTAATTCTCTATCAGATACATCCTCGCCACCTCGCGATAGCCCTCCTTCAGTTTCCCGATATTGTCCATCCATTTGTTGCTGACCTCCTGATTGATGATGTCCTCCTCCGGCGACACCGCGTCATCCGCCAGATTGGACACCTCTTCCTGCCCGTCAGCCATCGATGTGGTCTGCATATAACTCTCCTTGCGGGCAATCCTGTTGAGGTGGTCGAAAGTGGTGTTCTGGGCTATGCGGTAGAGCCAGGTCGAAAACTGATACTCCCGCTTGTAGGTGCCGAGCTGGCTGAATGCCTTCTGGAAGCTCTCCATACAGATGTCCTCGATGTCCTCGCGCTGTCTGGTGAAGCGCGAGATATGTGTTTTCACCCCGTTCTCGTAGCGCTTGTACAGAATCACGAAAGACATTTCCCGGCAGGGGTTGTCCGGGTTCAGGGCTATGGCAATCAGTTCCGCGTCGCTGAGATTAGTGAGCTTCAAGCCAATTCTTTCCATAATTGCATTCGACTGTCAGTGGAACAGAGAGTTCCGTTACATTTTCCATTTCCTCGACAACGCAGGCTTTCAGAGCGTCGATCTCGTCCTCGTATGCATCGAAGAGCAGCTCGTCGTGGATCTGCAGCACCATCCTGCTGCGCAGTCCTTCCGCCTCCAGACGCCTGTCAATGTTGATCATAGCTATTTTGATGATGTCCGCGGCAGTACCCTGTATGGGCGCGTTGACGGCGTTGCGCTCGGCGAGACCCCTGACCGTCCCGTTGCGGGAGTTGATGTCCGCTATGTAGCGTCTCCTGCCGAACAGGGTCTCGGCGTAACCGTTCTCACGGACAGAGGCAAGAGTGTCGTCGATATATGCGCGGATTGAGGGGAAGGAACTGAAATAATCGTCGATAATCTGCTTGGCGTCGCCTCGGCCGATATGCAGCCTCTGAGCCAGACCGAAGGCGGAAATGCCGTACATAATGCCGAAATTCGCGGTCTTGGCGATGCGCCTCTGCTCCGGGGTGACTTCCTCCGGCGGTATTCCGAAAATCTTGGCCGCCGTGCTCCGGTGCACATCCTCTCCGTTGCGGAAAGCTTCGAGCAGATGCCGGTCGCAGCTCAGATGCGCCATAATCCTGAGTTCTATCTGGGAATAGTCGGCCGAGAGAATCACCCCGCCGGGATGCCCGGAGATGAATGCCCTGCGGATTTCCTTGCCGCGCTCCGTCCTCACCGGGATATTCTGCAGATTGGGCTTCGAGGAACTCAATCTGCCGGTCGCTGTCTGGGCCTGGTTGAAATTGGTGTGTATGCGGCCGGTCAGCGGGCTGATATAAGAGGGGAGAGGATCTATGTAGGTGGACAGAAGTTTCCTGAGACCCCTGTACTCGAGTATCTCGTTCACTACGGGATGGCGGCCGGCAAGGGAGGTGAGTGTCTCCTCATCGGTGGGATAACCGTTTCTCCGGTCAGCCTTGGACTTCATTTTCGGATCCAGCTGCAGCTTCTCGAAGAGCAGCACGCCTATCTGCTTCGGGGACATCACATTGAGCTCCGGCTCGTCCACCATCTCCCTAATCCTGTCCCGGCATTCGTTCATCTCGGCGCTGAGCCTGTCCGAGAAATGCTTCAGCTGTCCCACATCCACTTTCACGCCGGCGTTCTCCATCTTGGCGAGAACCCTGATCAGCGGCTCCTCTATGTCGTAATAGACGTTTTCAGTGCCGCTGGCCTTCAGAGCAGCGTTCAGGCTTTCGGCGAGCAGCACCAATGTGGCCGCCCTGTGCATCAGAGCCGTCTTCTCTCCGGCGCTCTCCTCTCCGGCCCCGTCTTCCTCATCTCCGAAAAGACTCTGCTGTCTGGCTGTCGCTTTCACCTCTCCGACCTCCGTGCCGAGCAGGGTTTTGGCGAGATACTCCGGCTTGTGGCTCTTCTCCGGGTTAAGGACATAGTCCATTATCTCCACATCCAAGTATTTGCCGTTCAGTGAGATGCCCTTTATCAAGAGACTTTTGTACAACTCTTTGAGACCACATCCCGCCTTGCTGACGCCTCCGTTTTCCAGTATGGCACGAAAATCCGCCGGCTGACCGCAGCCTGCGAGGAGAGTGCCGTCAGCGCCTTTCGCGGCCACGGCGATTCCTCCGTTCCCGTCAATGTCCACGCTGCAGGCGCCTCTGTTTTCTGCCGCCTTTGCAAGCGCCTGAAAATCAGACTCAATAAACTCGATTTTAGCCTTTGTTCCTGCCGATTCGGAGCCGGTCACAACAGCCGGACTGCCGGCTGTCCCAGCGGAGGAGGCATTGCCCCGACCCTTGTCTTTTGCCGCCTCAGGACTCTCGGCACCCACAGGAGCGGAGGCGATATATCTTTTGAGGGAGTCGAATTCGTAGAAATCGAACAGCTCGCGTATCTTCGGGGAATACCTGCCGTCCACCGCCATATCCTCTGTGTGATATGAACTCAGGTCGATGTCCGTCTTGATGGTGACAAGCCAGTGGCTCAACTCGATGTGGTCGCGCGCCTGCTCGAACATCTCCCGCTGTCTGTCGCCGAGTTCATCGAGATGGTCATAGATGTTCCTGACGCTTCCGTAGCTGGCGAGCAGTTTTTTGGCTCCGACTTCGCCCACTCCCTTCACTCCCGGGACATTGTCGGAGGCGTCGCCGCAGAGGGTCAGCACCTCGATGACCTGCGCCGGATTCCGGAGACCGTATTTTTCGCAGATCTCCTTGGGTCCCACGATGACTTTCTCGCCTCCAGCCTTGCCCGGCCTGTACTGGAGTATGTGCTCGGAAACCAGCTGCCCGTAGTCCTTGTCAGGAGTCACCATATACACGGTAAAGCCCTCTTTCTCAGCCTTTTTGGCCATCGAGCCTATGATGTCGTCGGCTTCGTAGCCATTGATCATCAGCACCGGGATGTTGAGCGCCCCGCAGATCTCGCAAAGCGGCTGGAGCGCATCGATTATCAGCTGGGGAGTGGCGCTTCGGTTGCCCTTGTATTCAGGGTATCTGTCGTGACGGAACGTGCCTCCCGGAGGGTCGAAGGCAATGGCCAGATGGCTGGGATGCTCCTTGTCAATCAGTTCGAAAACATATTTCGTGAACCCGTAGAGTATGGAGGTGTCCGTCCCTTTGGAGTTTACCATCGGATGGCGCAGGAGGGCATAGTACATCTTGAATATCAGCGCGTGCCCGTCTATCAGATAAAGTGTGCGTTCGTTGTCCATACTGATGCAAATTTATTTGTCCTGCCCCTTGGTGGCGCGAATCGCCGGAATCAGCGCAGTGACGAAGCCTATCGCCGCTATGCACAATGTGATCAGGGCGATGTCGCCCGGCTCTATTATCACAGGATAGGCGCTGACTGTGAAATTCCCCGGCATCCGGACAAAGCCGAAATGCTGCTGCAGCAGGGCCACTCCGATGCCGACGAGCATTCCCGCAGCCATACCGAGCAGGCTCACCATCCATCCCTCCAGCGTGAATATGCGCCTGATCAGAGCGTCATTGCCGCCGAGTGCGCGCAGAGTGGCGACATCTTCCCGTTTCTCTATGGTGAGCATCGTCAGGCTGCCGAATATGTTGAAGGAGATGACGATGATGACAAAAATCAGAATCAGAAATATGATGGTCTTCTCGTATTTCATCATCCTGTACAGGCTTTCGTTCTGCTGGAATCTGTCCCGGACCGAGAAAGCCTCGCCGAGCCGTTCCGACAACTGCTTCTGTATCTGTCTTGTTTTCCTTGCCTCCGCAAGACCGCTCCGCCGCAGTCCGGGCCCGCTGTCACCGCCCCCATTCCGAAGCCTTATCTCCACCCCGGACACCTCCCCTCCGTCCAGCCCCAGCAGCTGCGTCATAGTCTCAATCGGCACGATCAGGGTCTTGTCGTCCACATCGTTGTTGACGGAGAAGATTCCCGAAGGCCACACTTTCACGCTCTCCAGCCCGGCGGCGGGATTCACCACGCTTATGCCTCCTTCCCCCGAGGGGTAGTACATTATGATGGGAGTGAGGAAAGACGGATTCATCCCCATCTTCCGGGCGAGTCCCGTCCCCACGCAGGCAAGCGGCACATCACCGCGATGCAGCGAAAACTCCCCTCTCCGGATATTGTCCTTCAGCGGAGTCTCCTCCGCATAGATTTCATCGACACCCTTGCAGACGGCGACACCCTGCTGACCGCCATAGCTCAGAAACACCTGATCCTGCAGGACCGTGCATACCGAGGCCACATCCCCGTTCTCATAAAGCCAGTCGCAGGCCTCCCCTGACGGAGTGAAATATTTTCCCTCCCTGACGCTTACGAGCAGATCCGGCTCCACAGACCCCATCATAGACTTGACCAGAGCGTCGAAACCGTTGTAGATGGATAGGATTATCACGAGGGCGGCCGTGCCGACAGCCATTCCCGCTGCACTTATCGCCGAGACTATGTTGATGACATTCTGCGACCTGTGGGCGAAAAGATACCTCCGGGCTATGAACAGCGGCAGCTTCATCCGGGACTATTTTCTGAGGAGTTCCTCGATGTGCTCGACATAGTCGAGTGAAGAATCCAGATAGAAGACGAGCTCCGGCACTATCCTCAGCTGCTTGGCCATCCTGTTGCCTAGTTCTCCCCTGAGTGCGCGGGAGTTGTCCCTGATCTTCTGCATCACCGCCTCGCTCTTCTCTGACGGAAAGATGCTGAGATAGACCTTCGCCACCGACAAATCCGGGCTCAGGCGCACGCCGCTCACGCTCACCAGCGCGCCGTCGTAGGCCGACATCCCCTTGCTGCGGATGATTTCAGCCATTTCCCTCTGTATCTCTCTGCCGACTTTCAGCTGTCTTGTACTTTCTCCGTTCATAGTATGCCGATTGATTGTTGCATCATGCCGATTGTTCCATCCCGCGCGACGCGCTTATTCCACCTTTATTATAAAGTAGTTCTTCTTGCCTTTCTGGGCGAGAATATATTTGCCGTCGAGCACTGATTCCGTGCCTATCAGCGCGTTGACGTCGCTGACTTTCTCCTTGTTGATGCTGACCCCGTTGGACTGGATCATCTTCCGGCATTCGCCCTTGGACGGGAACACGGGAGTCTCCACAGCCAGCAGGTCAATGATGCCGCAGGGCAGTTTGTCCGCCGCTACCGGGAATGTCTGCACTCCGTCGAACACCTGCAGGAAAGTCTTCTCGTCGAGCGCCTTCAGCTGCTCCGAGGTGGCGTTGCCGAAAAGGATCTCCGATGCGGCCACGGCGTTCCTGTACTCGGCCTCCCCGTGTGCCATCACTGTGACTTCCCTTGCCAGAAGCTTCTGCAGCGACCTTGCCTCCGGGTGTTCGCCGTGGCTCGCGATTGCCTCCTCGATTTCCTCCCTGGAGAGCATCGTGAAGATCTTGATATATCTTGCGGCGTCCTCGTCGCTCACATTGAGCCAGAACTGGTAGAACTTGTACGGCGAGGTCCTTTCCGGGTCGAGCCAGATGTTGCCCTGCTCCGTCTTGCCGAACTTGCCTCCGTCGGCCTTGGTGATGAGAGGGCAGGTGAGGGCGTAGGCCTCCTTGCCGATCATCCGGCGTATCAGTTCGGCTCCGGTGGTGATGTTGCCCCACTGGTCGGCGCCGCCCATCTGCAGAGTGCAGCCCCTGTGCTCGTAGAGATAGAGAAAATCATAGCCCTGCAGGAGCTGATAGGTGAATTCGGTGAATGACATCCCCTCGCGCGACTCGCCCGAAAGCCTCTTCTTCACGCTGTCCTTCGCCATCATATAGTTGACGGTGATATGCTTGCCGATGTCGCGGGTGAAGTCAAGGAAACTCCATCCTTTCATCCAGTCGTAGTTGTTCACGAGTTCCGCGCAGTTGGACGCTCCCGAGTCGAAATCCAGGAAGCGCGCGAGCTGTTTCCTGATGCAGGCCACATTGTGCGCGAGGGTCTCCTCGTCCAGCAGGTTGCGCTCCTGAGACTTCATTGACGGGTCGCCGATCATTCCGGTGGCTCCGCCGACGAGCGCGAAAGGCTTGTGCCCGCATTTCTGGAAGTGCTTGAGTATCATTATGCTGACCAGATGTCCGATGTGCAGGGAATCCGCTGTCGGGTCAATGCCGACATAGGCGGCCGTGGGGCCTTCCATAAGTTTCTCCTCCGTGCCGGGCATAATGTCCTGGATCATACCTCTCCACTTTAGCTCTTCAACAAAATTTTTCATCGAATGATTTAAAAG
The DNA here is from genome assembly GCA_963640185.1 of Lachnospiraceae bacterium. Lineage (GTDB taxonomy): Bacteria > Bacteroidota > Bacteroidia > Bacteroidales > UBA932 > Cryptobacteroides. The sequence goes on from CAVHXU010000030.1 coordinate 9,769, forward strand.
ATTTATATGTTATGATTTAACTGATTTCTACCGTTTTCACAGGTCGCAAAGTTACGATTTCTAAATTCGCGAACAAAATATTTTGCAGTCGGAATATTTTTCTCTATCTTTGCACGCTCTTAAGAGGGACTGATGCTCTTAGGTGGGGTTAAACTCCTGAGATTCAGTTTCTGACAGAAAAGGAGGTGATAAAGTATGATTATAGTTCCGGTAAAGGAAGGCGAAAACATAGAGAAGGCTCTCAAGAAATTCAAGAGAAAATTCGAGAAGACAGGCGCTATCCGCGAGCTTCGCGCAAGGCGTGAGTTCGAGAAACCTTCAGTCAAGGCCAGAAAGGCGCATATGAAGGCTATCTATGTACAGCATATGCATCTGCAGGACGAGCAGTAATTCCGTCCGTTTTCATCGGGAAGCCGCAGTCACGCCGCAAGGCCTGCGCAGGTCTCCCGCACAAGGCTGAAAGGCTCGGTCAAGTCCCCGCAGGGGCGCCTCAGGTCAAAACTTTCAAATCAAGTTTTTCAATGTACGCAATCGTGGAAATTGCAGGCCAGCAGTTCAAGGTGGAAGCTGGCAGGAAAATCTTCTGCAACCGTCTCGCAGCGGAAAAAGGCGCGGCTGTAGAGTTCACCAAGGTCCTTCTGGTGGAGAATGAAGGCAATGTAAAAGTCGGTGCTCCGTATGTCGAGGGGGCTGTCGTCAAGGCTACCGTCCTCGATGATTCCTGCAAGGGCAAGAAAGTCCTCGTGTTCAAGAAAAAGCGCCGCAAGGGTTATCAGAAGTGCAACGGTCATCGTCAGTATCTTTCACAGATCGAGATCAATGAGATCGCTTAAGCTTAATCAGAAGGAGAATTAGTTATGGCACACAAAAAAGGCGTCGGTAGTTCAAAGAACGGTCGTGAATCGCACAGCAAAAGGCTCGGTCTCAAGAAATGGGGAGATCAGGCGGTGAAGGCCGGCAATATCCTTGTCCGTCAGAGAGGCACCGTGCATTATCCGGGTCTGAATGTCGGAATGGGCAGGGATCACACACTTTATGCGCTTGTTGACGGTAAGGTCAAGTTCTGCAAGAAAGCGGAAAACAGGTCTTATGTCTCGGTAGTTCCTTTCGAAAACTGAGTTTCCGGGGGACTGTGAATCGGATTCAGAGGATTGTCGCTCCCTGGGGTGGCAGTCCTCTTTTTGTTGATTATCAAGTAAATACATAATACTATGCTTACACTTAAACTACTTCGCGAACAGCCGGAGTTCGTAATCGGGAAGCTTGCGGTCAAGAACTTCGACGCAAGGGAAATCGTCGAGCGCATCAATGTGCTGGACAAGGAGCGCAGGGCGATGCAGACGGAACTGGACGCCTGCCTCGCCGAACAGAAGAGGCTTGCATCCACCATCGGAGCCCTGATGAAGGAAGGCAACAGGGAAGCCGCAGAGGAGGTCAAGTCTCAGGTGGCCGCCCTCAAGTCCCATTCTTCCGAAATCGACGAAAACGGGCGCAAGAATCAGGAAGAACTGATGTCCCTGCTGGTGCTTCTTCCAAACATCCCCTGCGATCAGGTCCCGGAGGGCAGGACCGCCGAGGACAATGTGGTCGTGAAGAGAGGCAATGACATACCGGACCTCGGCCCGGACGCCCTGCCTCACTGGGAGCTTGCCAAAAAGCTGGACATCATAGACTTCGATCTCGGAGTCAAGCTTACAGGAGCTGGATTCCCCGTGTACAAGGGCAAGGGCGCACGCCTTCAGAGGGCTCTCATCAACTACTTCCTCGACATCAACACCCGTGCGGGCTACCTGGAGGTGGAGCCGCCGGTGATGGTCAACGAGGCTTCCGGATTCGGTACGGGGCAGCTTCCCGACAAGGAAGGCCAGATGTACCACGCCAATCTGGACAATTTCTATCTCGTGCCTACCGCCGAGGTGCCGGTGACCAACATCTACCGTGACGTCATTCTTGCGGACGGGGATTTTCCGGTGAAGATGACCGCATACACCCCTTGTTTCCGCAGGGAGGCTGGATCCTACGGCAAGGATGTGCGCGGACTCAACAGGCTGCACCAGTTCGACAAGGTGGAGATCGTCCGGATCGAGAAGCCGGAGAACTCCTATGCCGCACTTGACGAGATGATCGCCCATGTGGAGGGCATCGTCAACAGTCTCGGCCTTCCGTACAGGATTCTGCGCCTGTGCGGCGGCGATATGAGCTTCACTTCCGCGATCACCTACGATTTCGAGGTCTATTCCGCTGCACAGGGCCGTTGGCTGGAGATATCATCGGTATCCAACTTCGAGTCCTATCAGGCCAACCGTCTGAAACTCCGCTACAGGACCGAGAGCGGCAAGACTGAGCTTGCGCACACTCTGAACGGATCTTCCCTGGCCCTGCCGCGTGTCGTGGCGGCTCTTCTGGAGAACAATCAGAAGGACGGGAGAATCATCATTCCGGAGGCTCTGCGTCCATACACCGGCTTTGATGTCATAGACTGAAAACGCTGTGACTGTACAGGACGGCATCATACTCGGCATTGACCCCGGAACCCTTCTTCTGGGTTTCGGGGTTATTGCTGTCCGCGGGGGCAAGCCTCATTTCCTCGATATGGGGGTGCTCGATCTGCGCAGGGAGGGAGACCATTTCCACAAACTCGCCGTCATCGCGGAGGAGATTGCCGGGATAATGGACAAATATTCTCCTGACGCGCTCGCCATAGAGTCCGCGTTCTATGCCAGGGATGCGCAGGTCATCCAGAAACTCGGCCGGGTGCAGGGCATAGTCATCTCGGAAGCCGTCAGAAGAGGAATGTCCGTGGCCGAATATGCTCCGAGAAAAGCCAAGATCGCCGTCACGGGCAATGGAGCCGCATCGAAGTCGCAGGTGGCCGCAATGATATGCAACCAGCTCAATATCCGCCAGATGCCGGAGCACAAGGATGCCACTGACGCACTTGCCATCGCGCTGTGCCACTACTACGAATCCGTCTCGCCGATTCCCTCTGCGGGAAAGGGAGGGGATTCCTGGAAAAGATTCATCGAGGCCAACCCGGACAGGGTGAAGTGAAACACTGAAAATTTCCGAAGCCTCTTAAACCCGCGGCGGTCAGGATTGTCTAAACTGTCGCTTTCCGGAAAATGCGCCTTGCCGCCCGCTTCGGCATTATTTTGGTTATGCGTTTCCCGCCATTGCATCCGCGGCTGCGCGAGCGGCGCGTTTTTTTGAATGTAAGTAATGTAGTGTATATATGGCCAGTTGTTTGAAAAGAGGCGTATCGGTTGTTCTAATCTTTTTATTGTCAATTATTTGCGCATTTGCGCAGTCGGGCACATCCCTCAGTTTGAGTCTGGTGGATGCGGAGAGCGGCGAGGCTGTGGCCTTTGCCACGGTGTCGTTGACCCGCAAGGGGGAGACTACCCCCAAGTATTATGTGCTTTCCGATGCCAAGGGAGCGGCAAGTTTCGCGAAAGTAGCCCGCGGCACCTACAGCCTCCGGGCGGAAATTATGGGTTACAAGACCGTGGAGCAGGAGATTACGGTCGAAAAGAGTGTCAATCTCGGAGCAATCAAGATGGCGGAGGATGTTACGGTCCTGGAGGCGGCCAATGTCACCGCTGCGGGCAACCCCATCATCGTGAAGAAAGACACCATCGAGTACAATGCTTCCTCGTTCAAGACTTCGGACAACGATATGCTGGAGGAACTGCTCAAGAAGCTTCCGGGAGTGGAGGTCTCCGAGGACGGCAGCATCACGGCGAACGGCCAGACCATCTCGAAAATCACCATAGGCGGCAAGACATTCTTTCTCGATGACCCGTCCCTGGCATCGAAGAACATACCCGCCAAGATAGTCGAGAAAGTGAAGGTCGTGGAGAAAAAGTCCGACCAGGCTATGTTCACGGGCATAGACGACGGCAACGAGGAGACGGTCATCGACCTCTCCATCCGTCCCGGGATGATGCAGGGCTGGTTCGGCAACATTATGGGCGGAGGCGGCCACGATGTTCCGAGCAAGACCAACACTATGAACGACTGGCGCTATCAGGGGGCGGCTATGATAGGCCGTTTCACGGACAAGAGCCAGTTGAGCATCATCCTGAACGGCAACAACACCAACAACCGTGGATTCAATGACCTCGCCGGCTCAATGATGGGCAATATGCGCGGCGGTGGCGGCGGAATGGGCCGCGGCCAGGGCGGCTGGGGCCGTGGCAACGGCATCACCACTTCCTGGATGGGCGGAGTCAACGGGGCGTTCACCCTGCTTGACGGCAATATGGATCTTTCGGGCAACTATCTGTTCAACGGCTCGCAGAAAGCAGTGAAGGAAAACTCTTCCAAAGAGACTTACATGGATGACGGCGGCAGCCTGTTGTACGACAAGGACGGCTATAGCAACACCAACTCTTACGGACACCGTTTCGGGGTGCGGCTTGAGCACAAGTTCTCGGACAACACTTCGATTCTCTTCGAGCCCCAGTTCAACTTCGGCAATGGCAATTACACCGAATACTCCAAGTTCTCGACATATTCCCTCGGCGTCGCGGACGCGGACGGACTTCGTGACAGCACGGCCACCAACAACGGTTTCAGCAACGAGACAGGCAAGAACAAAAACTGGACGGCGAGCGGATTCCTGCTTTTCAGGCAGAGACTCGGCAAGCCGGGCAGAACCGTTTCCCTTATGAGCCGTTACTCGTTCAGCGGCAATCAGCTGGACGGGTACAACCAGTCCGTCACCCAGGTCTGGAACGAGGATGAGTCCGGGGCTTCGACCGCGACGGCGGACATCATCAACCAGAAGCTTGACAGGACCTCCAAGAGCTACTCGGTCAATTCAAGGCTGGTCTATACGGAGCCTCTCGGCAAGGGCTTCTATGTGGAGGGCAACTATTCCTTCGGCTGGAACAAGAACACCTCCGTGAAGAACGCCTACAATGCCCTCAACTCCGTCATAGAGAGCGAAGATGGCATTCCGGTCGCCCTGAGCCAGTCCGGCTACGGCACGGTGCGCGACGAGACCTATTCCAATGACATCTCCAACCGCTATATCAATCAGAGTTTCGGCGCCAATCTCCTATATCAGAAGAATGATCTCCGTGTACAGGTGGGCTTCTCCGGCAATCCCACCAACACGAAGAACGTCACCAACGGCGAGTCATACGACAGCAAGGTCATCAAATGGTCTCCGCAGGCTATGATCAGCTATGATTTCAGTGAGAACTCCAATCTGCGCTTCTTCTACTTCGGCCGCTCGGAGCAGCCGTCCACCTCGCAGCTGATGCCCGTTCCAGACAATTCCGACCCTCTCGACATCTCTCTCGGCAACCCGTATCTGAAGCCGTACTTCAATCACGACATCCGGGGGATGTTCCGCTATACCAACAAGGAGAACTATCTGTCCATCAACACTTTCCTGGACGGGGGACTTGTGCAGGACGCCATCACCTCCGCCACCTGGTACGACTCCAAGGGCGTGCAGTTCTCAATTCCGGTGAACAGCAGGGGAACGGGCAAAGCCAATGCCCGCATTATGATCAACGCTCCTTTCGGCAAATCCAACTTCTCCCTGTTCTCGATGACCAACGCCCGCTATTCGCAGTCCACTTCGTTCATCGGGACATCTTCATTCGCCCAGACCAAGGCTTCCGCCTACTACGATGAGACCAACGCCGAATTCAACTACGACAAGTTCAATGAGGACTTCCCCGACATTTACAAGGCGACGGAAGACTTCACCACCAACAAGATCAACTCCCTGAGCTTCACGGAGCGTCTCCGCCTCACCTACCGCAACGATTTCGTGGAACTCACGGCGGGAGGCCGCACGAGGATGTCGAAGTCCTGGTACACGATAGCTTCCGCCCAGACCAAGGCCACCTGGAACAATCAGGTGAGCGGGTCTATGAACTGGACTCTGCCATGGGGGATGAACCTCATATCGCAGCTGGACTACAACTGGTACAACGGCTACACGACCCCTCAGGACGATGAGTTCGTGTGGAACGCCGAGATTACCCAGCTGGCTTTCAAGAAGAAATTCACTTTCGCCGTCAAGGCTTATGACATATTGAACCAGTCCAAGAACCTCTCCATCACCGATGCGTCCAACTACCATCAGGAAGTGAAGAACAACACTCTCGGACGCTACATCATTTTCTCGATAACATACCGCTTCGGCAATTTCGACAATGCGAGGAACGGAAGGCGCGGAGGTCCGGGCGGCGGGCCGATGGGGCCTCCTCCGGGAAGATGATGCGGACTCCCGGCTCTTTTGATTTTTTTTGCCATCCCTATGCAACATAAAACATAGAGGTGGCATCTTTGTTTCTCGGATTTTATGATTACATTTGCGGCGCTTTTCGGGATGGCATCCCCGGTTCGGCCTGATATGGGGCGGAAGATGCAGCCCCGGGCGCCGGATTGAAGTGGAAACTTACTTGTTTTATAAATCTTAATATTTCTTACACAATGAAAAAAGCAATTATGGCGCTTATCGCCGTAGCAGCTCTTTGCGCTGTTTCCTGCAAGTCGGACAAGTGCTCCTGCACCTATGAGATCGGTAATATGACCGTGAAGGATCAGGTCATCTCAAGACCGGACAACAAGAAGTGCTCTGAGGTGTCAACTTCGGATCTCAATGTTGCCGGAATCAAGATCGACGCTTCCGATGCAGTCAAGGTGTCCTGCAAGAACCACAACGAGTAATCTTCGGTGAATCTGAAGAGGCTAAAGATTTTTTCGACAGTCCTGAGAGCAATCTTGGGACTTGTCTTTTGTGCGTCAGCCACCCTCAAACTGATGTCCATCAACGAGTTCGAGGTTTACTTGACTTCTTTCGGCCTTTTCGGCTTCGATGTGGCGAGCCTTTTGGGACGGCTGCTTGTGGTGGCGGAACTGCTGCTTGGCTTCGGTCTCCTGTCGGGATGGTGGCCGCGTCTTGTGAACGGGCTTGTGCTCGCCGTAACAGTGTTTTTCTCCGCATTCCTCGTCTGGAGGATCTCTGCGGGAGACAAGGAATCCTGCCACTGTTTCGGCACTCTGGTGGAAATGAATCCCGCCCAGTCGCTGATAAAAAATGCCGTGGCGCTCGTCATTCTGGCTTTTGTCGCCCTGAGACCCGGCTGTCAGATCTTCGCCTCCGGCCGCAGCAGGGCTTCAGCATTTTTGTGGAAACACCGCACCGCCGAAGCGCTGGCTGTCTCAGTCCTGACTCTGGCGACAGTGTTCACGATCAATCCTCCCGACTTTTTCTATCGTTGGAGCAACCACATTTCTTCTGACCTCAATCCCGAAGAGTTTCAGAAATATACGGAAGGCACCGCTTTGAACTCCGGACGCCGGATGGTGTTCTTCTACTCTCCGGAATGTGAGCACTGCTGCCACTGCGCCGCCAAGATGGATGTCATCATCGACTGGTACGGCATCCCGCGCGATTCCTGCAGCGCTTTCTTTATGCAGACCGTACCCGACGACAGGATGCAGGCGGAGATAGACTCTTTCTGGTCGCGCTGCGCCTCCGGCAGATCCTTTGACTCCAGATGGCTGCACCCCTTCCTCTACCTCCCCGTGACCAACGGCAATATGCCCCTCGTCTGCCTCTTCGAGGACGGCAGCCTCATCCGCGAATACGACATATTCTCCATCGACGGCAAAGCCATCTCCGCCTTCTTCTCCTACTGACCCCCACTCTGCAAGAAAAATCTGCGTCCCGCCAAGCCCACGCAAGGTTATGGCAAAAAGAGATTACTCTTCCTCAGAAAGCGTCTCCGGCGGCATTGCGGACGCATATTTCCTCCACTTCCCGATAAGCGCCTCCATATCCTCCGGCAGAGCCGAATCAAACTCCATCTTCTCTCCCGTCCGCGGATGAACGAAGCCCAGAGTCTTGGCGTGCAGAGCCTGACGCGGCAGAACCTTGAAACAATTCTGGATGAACTGGCTGTATTTGGCGTAGATCGTACCCTTGCGGATCTCTGCGCCGCCGTAGCGCTCATCATTGAAGAGCGGATGACCTATGTAGTTGAAATGCACCCTGATCTGATGCGTGCGTCCCGTCTCCAGCACACACTCTACCACAGTCACGAAGCCGAAACGCTCCAGCACCCTGTAATGCGTCACGGCATGCTTGCCCACAGTCCCGTCGGGGAACACCTTGAAACGCAGCCGGTCGCTCGGGTCACGCGCCAGATTGCCCGTGATTGTCCCCTCATCCTCCCTGATGTTGCCCCAGACTATGGCCACATACCGCCGGTCTATCGAATGCACGAAAAACTGTTTCGCGAGCGACAGCTGCGCCTCCTCATTCTTGGCCACCACCAGCAGTCCCGAAGTGTCCTTGTCTATGCGGTGCACCAGCACCCCCATCCGCTCATCGGTCGCCTCCGGCCCCTGGGAGATGCCCAGATGGTAGGCGAGAGCGTTCACCAACGTGCCCGAGAAATGGCCGTGTCCCGGATGCACCACCATACCGGGCTTCTTGTTCACGACCAGCAGATCCTCGTCCTCATACACTATATCGAGCGGGATGTTTTCCGGGAGAATCTCCAGTCCGCGCCTCTCGTAGGGCATGACGAACTGCACCACATCCCCGGGCTTCACCACGCAGTTGGCCTTGGCCGTCTTCCCGTTCACTCGGATGTATTCCGCCTTGATGGCCAGCTGGATGCGATGCCGCGAGGTGTACTCCATATGTGAGGCGAGAAACTTGTCCACCCGGACGGGAGTCTGCCCCTTGTCTATGTCGAAACGGTAATGTTCGAAAAGCTTGTCTTCGGAGTCTTCGGCATCCGAAGCATCCTCCGCGACGGACTCGTCCTCAATGTCTTCGAACTCAGGAATGTCCTCGAAATCAGGCTCTTCGTGTAGCTTCCCGGCCATTGGCGATTAAGGCTTAATCTGTTTCACTTTGTCAACGGTCAGATACAGGGTCACTTCGGCCCCCATACGGCAAGGTGTCAGGGAAGATGCCGGATTCTGCCTGTAAACTGTGGCGCTGAGAGTGTCATCGTAGCTTTTGACACTTTCGTCATAGACCATTCTGCTGATGTTCAGAGAATTGTCGTGCACGGCATCTATCGCGCTCAATGTCTTGAGCCCCTTTACGTCGGGAATGTAGGTCACCCTGTCGCTGTCGTTCAAGCCCACCACCAGATCTATCACCGATTCGCTCTCGATGGGAGTCCCGGGCTCAATCTGACGGTTGCCGTGGATCTGGCGCAGCACATTGTTGGTCGCTATGTCACTGACATATATCAACTTGCCGAGAACCAGCCCTCTTGACGCCAGTTCGGCTTTCGCCTGCCTCATAGAGTAGCCGACAAGGTTGGGCATAGTCACTTTCTTCGGAGTCACTGCGTTGATAGTCAGTGCTATGCGGCGGCCTTTCTTCACCTTTGCCCCTGCCGGAGGATTCTGGCGGTACACGGCCCCCCGGCGCAGTCTGCCCACATACACCGAATCCACGACCTCCGTGCGCATTCCCTCCTGATGGGCGTTGAACTCCGCGTCTTTCACGCTGAGCCCCGTCAAGTCCGGCACCGAATACTCTTTGTTGTGCTTGGTGAGCAGATTCAGTCCCAGAGCCGCGAGCCCAGTCAGCAGAAGAAGCACCGCAGCGGCGGCGATGACGTTCCTGACAATCCAGTTGCCGAAGATTTTCCTGACCCATTCCATAGCTGTATCACATTAGTTGTGCTCCCTGAAAGACGACCCTGAACAGCCCCTCGCCCAAAAGCGCGAGTCCGAGTATGGCCACAATCGCCCCCGTGATCCGCGTAATCCAGATCAGCGACCTGATTTTGACATACTTGCGGAAATGGCTGATGCCCCAGCTGAACAGGAACCAGTAGATGATGGTTCCAGCCGCCACGGACAGGATGATCGGTCCGGCCGTCCATTCGTCGGTATTGCTCGTGTCTATGCCGAAAAGCGTGAAGAAAGTGAAAATCACCAGGATTCCGCCGGGGTTCGATATGCCCATCAATATCGCTTTCAGAAAATCCTTTATGGTCACTCTCGTGTTGCGGGTGATCTTCTCTATCCTCTCATTGCCCCTTTTCCGTCTCTCGTCCTGCGCCACCGGGTTGGAAAACGACATCACTATGCCTATCGCCAGCACAATCGCGCCTCCCAGGACAAGAATCAGATTGTGATGCCTGTCCATAAAGTTCTGCGCGAAAGCGAAAGCGAAGATGGCGATGCAGGAAAAGGTCGTGTCCACCACCGTGGCTCCCAGACCCGTGATGAAACCTGCCTTGTGACCCTTGCTGAGAGACTGCTGAATGACAAAGACCGCGATAGGCCCTATCGGCACGGACGCGCATACGCCTATTATCGCACCCTTTATCATATTCAGTATAGTAAGATCCATATATGCAAATTTTAGCTTGCCGTACCCGATAGGCGGACAAAGGTACTAATTTTATTTGTAACTTTGCGTTTCGACGGGCCGTTTGACTTTTCTCCGGAATTCAGCCGGCCTTCCGGCGCCCCTGCAGGCGCATTTTTCAAAAACTGCGATGAAGAGAAGATATCTGATAATCATCTGGACGCTGCTGCTGTTGTCGGCCATTCTCCTTTCCCTGCCTTTCCTCGTCCCGGGCTGCGGGGTTCTGGCTCTGATAGCTTTCGTGCCGCTGCTTTGCGCGGAAAGGGTGATGTCCCATCTGAATCTTCGCCTTATATGGTTGAGGCTCTATGTCTGCTTTGTCATCTGGAATGCGCTGACCACATTCTGGGTCTGCAACGCCACCGTCGGCGGGGGAATAGCCGCCATTGTGATAAACGCTGCGGAGATGACGGTGGTCTTCTGCCTTTTCCGTATGGTGAAAAAGGGGTTCAAGGGGGCTCTGTCCTATATTTTCCTTGCAGTGGCGTGGATCGCCTGGGAGAGGGCCTATTACTATGTGGACATATCCTGGCCGTGGCTTACTCTCGGAAATGCATTTGCGCGCACTCTGCCGCTGGTTCAGTGGTACAGCGTCACCGGTACTCTGGGAGGCAGCCTCTGGGTGTGGCTCTGCAATCTCGCCGGATTCGGGATGATGGTGGCGCTGTCAACCGACAGATGGAAATATCTCTTCAACGTCAAGGCAAAAGCTGCTTCCGTGGCCGGACTGGCACTTGTTTTTCTTGCCCCTGCGGCCTATTCCCTGTATCTGTGGTTCACCCCCGGGGCGGAGAGCGAGGGAAGCATCGAGGCTCTTGTCATTCAGCCCAATATAGACCCCTATCACAAGTTCGAGGCTCTGAGCCAGCGGCAGCAGAACGACATTCTTCTGACTATGATGTCTGAGAATCTCACGCCGGAGGACTCAGTTGAGGGCATCCTTGTGCTCGCGCCGGAGACTTTCACCGGCGACATCGTCACCAACGACATCAGTCAGAGCCCGAGCTGGCAGACCTACACAGCCTTTCTGTCGGAGCATCCCGGCGTAGAACTGCTTTTCGGAGCATCCAGCTATGACTATATCGAGTCCGGAGACCGTCCTTCCCTGACGGCGCGCAGATTGGGCGGTGATCTATGGTACGAGTCCCACAATTCGGCGCTGCTCGTGGACGGGAAGGGAAGGACGGAGATTTTCCACAAGAGCCGGCTTGTCGTCGCCGTCGAGCAGATGCCGTATCCGCGCGTTTTCGCTCCCATTGACCGGAAGCTCGGGGGAGTGATGGGGCACTGCATAGGCCAGGACGGGATTACGCTGCTCCATTACCGCGACTCCATTCCGCTCGGATGCGCGATATGCTATGAGTCTGTCTATGGCGACTATTGCAGAGGATACATCCGGAAGGGAGCAAAGGCTCTGACCGTGATTACCAACGACGCGTGGTGGGGCGATACTCCGGGCTACAGGCAGCATCTGAGCTACTCTTCTCTGCGTGCCATCGAGACCCATCGGGCCATAGCCCGTTGCGCCAACACCGGCATCTCTGGATTTATCGACGCCAAAGGCCGTATCGTCGAAAGCGGCCCGTGGTGGAAGAAGACCGCCATGCGCTTTTCGGTGCCGCTCTACAGCGACATCACTCCGTTCGTCCGCTACGGGGATATGGTGGGGAACATCTGCCGCTTGCTGTTCTGGATGCTTCTTGCGGCGGGCATCGTGAAGATACTCATAAGAAAATAAAGGCAGGCTTTATTCAAGCTTGCCCTTATCATCATACAATTCATTCTGCAGGACTGTGAAACCTGTTTCGGTCTCCAGTTTGACCCGACATTTGTACTTCCGTTCCCATCGCTTTATTATCGAAGGCTTGAGCAATGTGCCCTTTGCAAGCCAGGCTCCCAGAATGGGGCCGGTCTTGAGGGTGAATTCACGGATTCCCTTGTCTTCGACATAGTAGGAGAGCTTTCTCTCTATGGCCTCGTCGATGACCACGCTTGACATTATCTTGCCTGTGCCGTGGCATACCGGGCAGACTTCGGTAGTGTTGATCTCCGTTGCCGGCCGGACTCTCTGCCGCGTTATCTGCATAAGTCCGAACTTGGTCAGGGGCAGAACATTGTGCTTGGCGCGGTCATCGGCCATAAGCTGCTGCATATATTTGTACAGAGCGTTGCGGTGCTCGCTGCTTTCCATATCGATGAAGTCCACGACGACGATGCCGCCCATGTCCCTCAGTCTCATCTGGCGCGCGATCTCCTCGGCCGCGTGGCAGTTGACGTCGTAGGTGTTCTGTTCCTGCTCCTTGTTCTTGTTGCGTGTCCCGCTGTTCACATCCACGACGTGAAGCGCTTCGGTGTGTTCTATTACGAGGTAGGCGCCCTGCTTGAGGGGCACTATCTTTCCGAATGAGGACTTGATCTGTCTCGTGACCTCGAAATGGTCGAAAATGGGTTCCTTGCCGTCATAGAACCTGACGATCTTCTCCTGGTCCGGAGAGATCAGAGAGATATATTTCCGGGTCTCGTCATAGACTGTCCTGTCGTTGATGTGGATGTCGGTGAACGAGTCGTTGAAGAGATCCCTGAGTATGACGGTGGTCTTGCTGTATTCCGTGAAAAGCAACTGGACGCTCTTCTTCGCCGCGAGCTTCTTCCAGGAGTTCTCCCATTTCTCTATCAGTGAGCGGAGTTCGGCATCCAGGATGGCGGCGGTCTTGCCTTCGGCCGCTGTCCTGATTATGGCTCCGTAGTTCTTCGGGAGAATGCTTTTTACGAGCGTCTCCAGCCTTTTCTTCTCTTCCTTGGAAGAGATTTTCTGCGATATGCTTACCTTCTGGGCGAAGGGCAGCAGCACGATGTTGCGTCCTGCCAATGAAATCTCAGCCGTCAGCCTTGAGCCCTTTGTCGAAATGGGCTCCTTGACTATCTGGACCATTATCATCTGGCCTACAGTGAGTATGTCCTCAATCCTGCCGTCCTTGGCGAGAGCCGGACCGATGGGGATGTGGGAGTAGATGCCTTTGTTGTTGGCGTTTACATTGGATCTTTTGACAAACTCGTCGAAGGCCTTGAAGTAAAGTCCCAGATCAAGGTAGTGGATGAATGCTTCTTTCTCATCTCCTATGTCAACGAAGGCGGCGTTCAGCGAAGGCGTTATCCTCTTGACTTTGCCGAGGAAAACGTCACCGACGCTGTAGCTGTGGCCGTCGCACGACTCCCTGCTGTATTCGATGAGCCGGTGATTCTGCATCAGGGCTATCGACACGTCCGTCGAGTTGACATCTACGATCAGTTCTTTTACTGTTGTTTCTTCCATCAGTTTCATAAAAAAGGGACCGACCCCAGGAAGGTCAGCCCCTCGCTTTTCAGACTGCTAAAATGGCAGACACTTCCGAAGAATTCTACTTCTTCTTCTTGTGCCGGTTCTTGCGTAGTCTCTTCTTACGCTTGTGGGTTGCCATCTTATGCCTCTTATGTTTCTTTCCGTTTGGCATAGTTGAAATGATTTATAAGGTCGATTACTTCACCTCGTTGAAGAACACCTTTGCAGGCTTGAATGCAGGGATGTTGTGTGCAGGGATGGTGATAGTCGTTTTCTTGGTGATGTTGCGCGCCGCTTTCTCAGCTCTGTGCTTGATGATAAAGCTGCCGAAACCACGGAGATAAACTGGGTTACCCTTTGAAAGTGAGCCCTTTACGGTCTCCATAAATTCGTCGATGACTGACTGGACCGCGATTTTCTCAATGCCTGTTGCCTTGGCAACTTCATTTACTACTTCTGCTTTTGTCATAACTAAATATTTTAATTCGTTAATATTCACCGAAAAACCTTGCAAAGGTATGCTTAAATTTTCACAAATGAAATTTTTTTTTTACTTTTTGTGTCGGATTTTGCGCTGGCATAATGGTTGACCATATTGTTTCCTGCTTCAAAAGGAGTAACTTTGCTGACAGTTTGGCAGAGGGGGCGTGCAGTCGCCTTGAGCGGGCAGTTGTTTTTTGTTTTTATCAGATTGGATTTATGAAGGATTTACAGGATATATTGTCGGGGGTCAGTGCGGAGGTCAACATCATCCCGGTCATCTCGACCGACGCTTCGGCCAAGTTCGACGAGGCGGATCTCCCGGACAGTCTTCCGATTCTGACTCTGAGGAATGCGGTGCTTTTCCCGGGGGTGGTCTTTCCTGTCACCATAGGCCGCGAGAAGTCTCTCAGGCTCGTCAAGGATGCGGAGGAGGCCAAGGCATTCATAGGCGCCGTGCCTCAGAAGGATATGGGTGTCGAGGATCCCGGCCCGAAGGATCTGGCCTCACACGGGACTGTGGCGCGGATCATCAAGACTCTGACTATGCCGGACGGTACCGTGACGGCCATACTGCAGAGCTACTGCCGCTTCAAGGTGGAGTCGTTCTACAGCTATGACCCCTATATGCTCGCGCGCGTCCGCTATGTGGATGACATAGTCCCGGATATGCAGGACAGGGTGGTGAAGGCTATGTTCGACACGCTGAAGGAAAAGGCGGTGCAGGTCCTCAAGAAGTTCAACTTCGTCTCCAAGGACGAGCTCGGCGCCCTCAAGTCCATCGAGTCGTTCGATTTTCTGGTCAATTTCGTGGCCACTTCCATCGACCTGGACAACAATGCCTCCAAGATCAGGCTTCTGGGCTGCGACTCCGTGTACAAGCGTGCCGAGATGCTGCTGGAGCTCCTGCAGAGCCATATCGAGTTCCTCAAGATAAAGAGCGAAATCGACCAGAAGGTCAAGATGGATATGGATCAGCAGCAGAGGGAGTATTTTCTCAACAACCAGATGCGCGCCATCCAGGAAGAGCTCGGTATGGACGATTTGGAAGAGCTGGACAGGATGCGCGAGGAGGGCAAGAAGAAGAAATGGTCCGCCGAGGTCCAGCGGATTTTTGAAAAGGAACTCGCCAAGCTGGAGCGCTTCAACCCGTCCTCTCCGGACTACAGCATACAGTTGAACTATCTGCAGTTTATGCTTGATCTGCCCTGGGGCGAGATGAGCAGGGACAACCTGGATCTCAAGCACGCCCGCAAGGTGTTGGATCACGACCATTTCGGTCTGGAGACCGTCAAGGACAGGATCATCGAGTATCTGGCCGTGCTCAAGCTCAAGGGCAATATGAAGTCTCCGATACTCTGCCTCTACGGCCCTCCGGGAGTCGGCAAGACCTCTCTCGGCAAGTCCATAGCGGCCTCTCTCGGTAGGAAATATGTCCGCATTTCTCTGGGCGGAGTGCACGACGAGAGCGAAATACGGGGCCACAGGAAGACCTACATAGGGGCGCTTCCGGGCCGTATCCTGAACGGAATTATGCGTGCCGGCACCTCCAATCCCGTGATTGTGCTGGACGAGGTGGACAAGATAGGCAACGACTTCAAGGGCGATCCGTCTTCGGCATTGCTTGAGGCTCTCGATCCGGAGCAGAACACCACGTTCCACGACAATTATCTGGACATCGACTATGACCTGTCCAATGTGCTGTTCATCACCACGGCCAATGACATAGGCACCATCCAGCCGGCGCTGAAGGACCGTATGGAGATGATACCGGTGACTGGCTATCTGGCAGAGGAGAAGAAGGAGATAGCCACGCATTATCTGATCCCGAAGCAGACGGCTGAGCACGGACTCAAGAAGAGCCAGCTCAAGATAAGCCCCGCAGCCGTAGAGGAGATAATAGACCGCTACACCCACGAATCCGGAGTGCGCGGCCTTGAAAAGCAGATTGCGAAGATAGCGCGCGTGACGGCCAGGAAGATAGCTCTCGACGAGCCTCTCCCGACATCGGTAAAGCCAGGCCAGCTGTATGACTATCTGGGACTTCCGTCGGCGTTCCACGACAGACAGAAGGGCAATGAGGCTCCCGGCGTGGTGACCGGACTCGCCTGGACTCAGATGGGGGGCGAGATCCTGTTCATCGAGAGTCAGGTCAGCAAGGGCAAGGGCGTTCTCACGATGACCGGCAACCTCGGCGACGTGATGAAGGAGTCCGCTACCATAGCCTACCAGTACCTCAAGGCTCATCCCGAGCTGACGGGCCTGAGCGCCGAGGAGTTTGCCGAGCGTGACGTTCACGTTCACGTGCCGGAAGGCGCTACTCCCAAAGACGGCCCGTCCGCAGGCATAACCATCGTCAGTTCGATGATTTCCGCTTTCCGCGGAAAACAGGTCAAGTCCGGCGTCGCGATGACCGGCGAGATGACCCTGCGCGGCAGGGTGCTTCCCGTAGGAGGCATCAAGGAGAAGATCCTGGCAGCCAAACGTGCCGGCATAAAGACGATAGTCATTTCCGAGGATAACAGAAAGGATGTCGAGGACATCAAGCCTGTCTATGTCGAGGGGCTTGACTTCATCTATGTCAACAACATCCGGGATGTGGTCGATTATGTCTTCTGATGCCAATCCTTCCGCTCCGGCCCAGAAAGTGGTGATTGAGCGGAGCTGGAAGGCCGCTCTCGGCGACGAGTTCGGCAAGGACTATTTTGTGGCCCTGGCCGAAGAGCTCCATCGCGAGAAGCGGAACGGCGTCACCATCTATCCTCCAGGCAAAGACATATTCCGGGCGTTCGAGCTCACTCCCGTGGACAAGGTCAAAGTCGTGATTTTGGGGCAGGATCCGTATCACGGCCCGGGGCAGGCTATGGGACTTTCGTTTTCAGTTCCGGAGGAAGTGCCTGCACCGCCCTCGCTCAAGAACATATTCAAGGAGATAGGGACGGATCTCGGCGTCAGTATGTCCGGCCGGCACAATCTCGAACCCTGGGCCCGCCAGGGAGTGCTTCTGCTGAACTCTATGCTGACGGTGAGGGCGGGGGAGCCTTCGAGCCACAAGGGGCTCGGCTGGCAGCGGTTCACAGACTCCGTCATCCGTTATGTGTCGGACAATTGTCCGGCGGTGGTCTTTATGCTCTGGGGCAATTATGCGCGCACCAAGTCCGCCCTGATAGACCCGTCGAAGCATCTGATTCTGGAGGCGGCGCATCCTTCACCTCTTGCCGGAGGGGCTTTTTTCGGCTGCCGGCATTTTTCCAAGGCCAATGCCTGGCTGGAGTCCAGAGGTCTCTCGCCGATAGACTGGAGACTGTAGCCGTCCGTGAGACGGAAAACTCCCGGAATCCGTGAAACTTTTGAAACACCGTTGCAACAGAACGATATGAACAGTACAACTGACAATCACGACAGGAAAGTGGCTCTTTTTCCGGGGTCTTTCGACCCTTTTACGGCAGGCCATCTGAACATCCTGAACAGGGCGCTCACTATGTTTGACGAAGTGGTGATAGCCATCGGGCTCAATATAGACAAGCGCGGATTCTTCAGCACGGAGAAGCGTCTGGAGATCATCCGTCAGGCCACAGCGGGGATGCCCGGAGTGAAAGTGATCGAGTATGACAACCTCACTGTCGACACCTGCCGCGAACTCGGCATACGCCACATAGTGCGCGGAGTGAGGAATATGATCGATTTCGAGACTGAAAGATCCATAGCGGATGCCAACCGGAGGCTTGCTCCCGAGATAGAAACTGTCATCATCCCGACTTCCCAGGAGTTCGCGCACATATCCTCCACCGCCGTCCGTGACATTCTCAAGCACGGAGGCGATTATTCCAGCTTTATGCCCGAGGGCTTTGTCCTTTAGCCTGTCACACCGATTGTCGGGAGAGGAAAGATGAAACGGGTCCGCGCTCATACGCTGCTGAGTCCACTGATGGCACTGCTTGCCGCGTTGGCGCTCTGTCTGCCGGTCTGTGCCGCTGAAGCGGAGGCCGACAGCACTGCCGTACATAAAAGCCTGTCCGCCAAACTGAACGAGTATCTGGAACTGTCGGCTTCAGCTCCCGTCGAGGTTAAGATGGAAGATGCCGACGAACTCATTTCAGCGTGCCGGGATTCGGTCCTCAGGATTACGCTGGCCGAAGTCATATTTGAACATTACCGTCTCTCCAATCTGATGGGGGACGAGGCTGTGGCGGTGCATATAGCCCGGAAATGGCATCTCGGAGGCAAGGCTGCTGATTTCGCCGCGGTCAATTCCCAGTCTCTGGTCGGGATGAAGGCACCGTCGCTATCCCCGGTTGTCGATACTCTGTGTTCCGGCGGCAAGTCCTATACGCTGCTGTATTTCTACGACAGCGACTGTCACCGCTGTCAGGAGGAGACTCCCCGGATTGTGAGTCTGGTCGGCCGCCATCCCGAATTTGACTTTGTCGCTTTTTATGTCGGCACCGACAGGGCCTCGTGGGAGAGCCATATCAGGGAATATTTCCCTCAGGATTTTCCGGTCAGGCATTTCAGCGACCCGGAAAGACTCTCCGGCTTTCAGATGAAATACGCTGTGGACGGTACTCCACGGCTGTTTCTGATATCTTCGGACGGTATCATCCTGGGGCGGAGGCTGCAGGCCGATGTGACGGAGGAGCTGTTGGACAAACTTGACGGACTCAGACCGGCCGGATACGGTTCGGAACTCAGTTCTGACTTTTTTGACGCGCTGTTCGGCGGCTACGGCAGCGGATTGACCGCTGATGACATAAATATCCTGTCGGATTACATCGCGGCCAAGGCGGAGAGATCTCCATCACTCGCGGAACAGGCCGAATCGAAGCAGCTTCTCGGAGACCTGCTCTATTATCTGGCTTCTCACAGCGGTGAGGCCTACAAGGAGTCGGCCGACCATCTTGTGCGCAGCCATATCCTGTCCGAAAACAGCATCTGGACTTCGGAGGAAGACAGTCTCCGGATAGTGTCGTATGCCAGGATGCTGGATGATCTGTTTTCCCGCACCCGCCCGGGGAGGAAAATAGCGGCTGTCCGCGTCGGAGGAGACTTGTACAGGTGCGGGGCCGGCAGGGGAAAGGCCTCAGGATGCCGGGCGAGACAGCGCAAGGTCCGGCTGGACAGGCTTCACGGGGACAGGAACATCATCCTCTTTCACGTGGAGGGCTGCCGCAACTGCGCGCGCGAACTCGATGCCGCAGAGGAGTCGGGCAGAAGAGGAGGGTCTTCATCATACACGCTTTTTACGGTCAACCTGAGCGAAGTCGAGAGGGAGAATCCCGCTCTTTTCCGCCGGCTCGCCGATGCCTTCGACTTCACCGTGACTCCGTTTCTGATTGAGACCGACAGGAACGGCATCATTGTCCGCCGCTACTTTTCTCTGTCCGATCCCGGACTAATGCCGGCGGAATGAGCGAATAAAGGACAGGGACTGCTTCCGGATTACACAATATTTCATATATTTGCGTCCGTAACCATCCCTTGCCCACTATGGTAAAGCGAAAGAATCTCAAACGCAGGAGAAGGTCCGGGAAAGCCGGCGCACCGAAGCGCTCCGGAACACAATCCGCCGCGGCCCGCCGATCATCGTCCGGAAGTCTGACGTCCGTGCGGCGTCACCGTCAGGTCATATATCTGAATGACAACGAACTGGAGGCAATCAAGCTGTACTGCAGCCACTACAGGGTGCGTTCACGCTCGGCCCTGTTCCGTGAAGCGGTGATGTACACCATAGGGAAAGTCTTTGACGAGGGTCAGCCCACCCTCTTCTGAGCCTTAAGCTTGTCAGCGTCTCCTGAGGGCGATCACGATGTAATACAGCAAAGTCGCCAGCGATCCTATCGCCGCAATCACATAGGTGTAGGCCGCCCAGCGCAGAGCGCTCTGCGCCATCGGCATAGTCGCTGCGCCTGCGACATTGGAGCGTGACAGCCAGCTTATAGCCCTGTGGCTCGCATTGATTTCCACAGGAAGTGTCACAAACGAGAACAGGGTGCACATGGCAAACAGGGCGATGCCGGCCCAAAGCACTGCCGGTACGGTCTCGACCAGAATGATGCCGGCAAGCAGCACCCACTGCACGACCCTATTGCTGAAATTCACGGCCGGCACCAGGGCGGAACGGAGTTTCAGAGGAGCATATCCCTGCGCGTGCTGGACGGCGTGGCCGCACTCGTGGGCGGCGACCGCTGCGGCGGCGATGGAGCAGGTCCCGTACACGTCATCGCTGAGATTGACGGTCATCGTGCGCGGATCGTAGTGGTCGGTGAGCATACCTCCGGTGGCCTGGACTTTCACCCCATGGATCCCGTTCTCCTCAAGCATCTTCTGAGCCACCTGCGCCCCTGTCAGTCCGCCCGGCAGAGCCACTTTTGAGTACTTCTTGAACTTGGCGGTCAGCACCCATTGCACCACCATACCAGCCACCATTATGACGGCGGTGAAAAAATAGAATATCATTGTGGGATTGGCCATTACGGCGTTCATAAAATAAGATGCCTGATCGTACATAGCTTCCTGTTTATCCTTGGTTTATATTTTTGTCCCTGCTTGTGCCGGCCGCGTCCTGACAAAATCAATACCGGACGCAAGTCCCCGGCTCTAAAGCATAATCGAGGCTGCCACTCTGTCCGCAGTCCCCCGTCCCTTGACGGCGGCCACGATCTCCAGCCCGAACTGGATGGCGTGTCCCGCACCTCTGGAGGTGATGACGTTGCCGTCCCTGACCACTCCGCGATCTTTCCGGACGCAGGCACCGGCATCCTCCAGAGCTTTCTCGAAGCCCTCGTAGCAGCAGACTGAGCGTCCCGCGATGCCCGGCAGGATGTGCAGGACAACGCTCGGAGCGGCACATATCGCGGCGACAAGTCCCCCCTCAGTGAAGTGCTTGATCATCAGCTCCATAAGCGGCTTCTTCCCGGCCAGGTTCACGGAGCCCGGCATACCTCCCGGAAAGACCATAAGTCCCTCCGCTGCATCCTTCTCCCCGGTGCTTTCCGCTTCCGCCTCCCGGGCAAACCCGCTCCAGTCCATATCGGCTACAACCGGTATCCCGTCGGAGGAAGTGACCACGGTGTCATCCTCCTTGATGGACACCGTCTTTATGCAGATGCCGCCTCTGCGTATCATATCGATCGTGGCGAGAGCTTCGCTTATCTCGAATCCGTCGGCGAGAAACAGGTAATTTCCTTTCATTGCAATTGTCGTTAAAATGTTTTGATGCAATCCCTTAAAAGGGGCTTCAGCCGCCCCGGAGCG
The DNA here is from genome assembly GCA_963640185.1 of Lachnospiraceae bacterium. Taxonomy (GTDB): domain Bacteria; phylum Bacteroidota; class Bacteroidia; order Bacteroidales; family UBA932; genus Cryptobacteroides. Next base: position 31,197 of record CAVHXU010000030.1, read on the forward strand.
CAAAGTACAAATATAGTCATTCTTTTTGCATTTTCCCCATCAAGTGAGTAAATTTGCCCCGCAATGTTGAATGATGATTTTTCGAGGCTTGAGATAAGCCTGCCAGCTTGTCTGAGCAATTACAGATATTTCAGGTCGAAGCTTGAACCGGACACGAAGCTTCTGGTTCTGGTCAAGGCGAATGCCTACGGACACGGCTCCGTGGAGTTCGCGCGCGTGGTTTCCGAGGCCGGGGCGGACTATCTTGCCGTGGCGTATCCGGTCGAGGGGGTGGAGCTCCGCAAGGCCGGTATCGGGACACCTGTCATGGTGCTCACTTCCGGTACGGACTTCTTCAACGACATCATTGATTATTCTCTGGAGCCCGGCATTCCGAATATGTTTACCCTCAAGGCTTTGTGCAAAGTGCTGGAGGCAAGGGGGATAAAGGGTTTCCCCATTCACGTCAAGCTCGACACCGGGATGCACAGGCTCGGATTTATGACTTCCGAGCTGCCCGAACTGGAGGATTATCTGGCTCACAGCGATCTCGTCTGCGTAAAGTCGCTTTATTCGCACCTTGCGGCCGCGGATGAGCCTCAGAGCGATGATTTCACCCTGGCTCAGATAGAGATGTTCCGCCGCAACGCCGACTCCGTCACTGCCGCGATAGGCTACCGGCCGCTGTATCATATACTCAATTCGGCCGGCATCGAGAGGTTTCCCCAGTATCAGTTCGATATGGTGCGTCTCGGCATCGGCATCTATGGTGTCAGCGCACTTCCCGGCGTAAAGCTCAGCCCTGTGGCTTCGTTCAAGTGCAAAATATTGCAAATCAAGACTCTGAAACCGGGAGACGGCACGATAGGCTATGGCAGGCACGGTCATATCGCGCCGGAGGGTACGGTGCTGGCCACCATCCCCGTCGGTTATGCGGACGGAGTGGACCGTCATCTCGGCTGCGGACACTGCTCGTTCCTGCTCAACGGCAGGAGAGTGCCCACTATCGGCAACATCTGTATGGATATGTGTATGCTGGACATTACGGGTGTGCCGGCTCAGGTCGGCGACACCGTGACGATCTTCGGCGCCGAACCTACCATTTCCGAGCTGGCTGGCATACTCGGCACCATCCCTTATGAGATTCTCACTTCGGTGCCCCGGCGCATTGAGCGCATAGTGGTCGGCGGTTGAGGCTGCCGCAGGACAAAATGAACAACTACCTGTAAACAGATAATTTATGGCACAGAAAGCTTCGATTCCAAGGGGTACGAGAGACTTCGGACCTGTAGAGATGGCGGGACGCGACTACATTTTCGACACTGTCAGAAAAGTGTTCCGCGAATTCGGCTATGCTCCGATAGAGACTCCGTCGATGGAGAATCTCTCCACCCTGCTCGGGAAATACGGCGACGAGGGAGACAAGCTCCTGTTCAGGATTCTGAACTCAGGTGACGCTTTCGCCGGCGTGGATCTCACTCAGGACTCCCGTGCCATCACAGGCTCCGTCTGTGAGAAGGGTCTGCGCTACGACCTGACGGTGCCGTTCGCCCGCTTCGTCGTGCAGCACCAGAACGAGATAGTCTTCCCGTTCAAGAGATTTCAGATCCAGCCGGTCTGGCGCGCTGACCGTCCTCAGAAGGGACGCTACAGGGAGTTCTATCAGTGCGATGTGGATGTAATCGGCTCGAAGTCACTCATCAACGAGCTTGAACTCGTGCAGATTGCAGACCGTGTGTTCTCCCTGCTCGATCTGAGAGTGTGCATCAGAGTCAACAACCGGAAGATACTTACGGGTCTCGCTGAGATCTGCGGTTTCCCGGACAAGGTGACTGACATCACCACGGCTATCGACAAGATAGACAAGATCGGTCTTGAAGCCGTTGAGGGGGAGATGCTTGAGCGAGGCCTGACTCCGGAGGCGGTGGCGGTCATCCGTCCTGTCCTGACAATGAAGGGCTGCAATGCTGAGAAAATCGCCTTGATGCGCGGACTTATGAACGGAGGATCCGCATCGGGCGCGGTGTCCGAAGCGGGGCTGCTTGGCCTGGATGAACTGGAGGAGCTGTTCGGCTACATAGATGCCGCTTCTATCCGGCAGCAGGTCGAGATCGATCTGTCGCTTGCGAGGGGACTGAATTATTACACTGGAGCCATTTTCGAGGTGAAGGCTCTGGACTATGAGATCGGAAGCATCTGCGGAGGAGGCCGTTACGACAATCTCACCGGCATTTTCGGTCTGCCGGGAATGTCGGGCGTCGGGATTTCTTTCGGCGCTGACAGGATCTATGATGTGCTGAAGGGGCTTGACAAGTTCCCCGAGAATGTCACAGTCTCCACTCGGATTCTTTTTGCCAATCTGGGCTCCGATGAGGTGAAGTATATCATTCCGGTGGCCGCCGCTCTGCGTTCAAGGGGCATTTCCTGCGAGATTTATCCCGAGCCGTCCAAGCTGAAGAAACAGTTTGACTACGCCGACCGCCGTCACATTCCTTTCCTTTCCATCTGCGGCGGGGATGAGTTGGCCGCTTCCCGGGTGAATGTGAAGAATCTTTCCACCGGCGAGCAGCTTTCGTTCGGTCGGGATGACATCGACGGAATCATATCCTTCCTCGACAGCCCCGGCAAATGAAAGAATGAAAAATGTGCAATATTTTTTGCTGGTATGAATTTTATTCGTACCTTTGCAGTCCACATCGCGGGGTAGAGCAGTTGGTAGCTCGTCGGGCTCATAACCCGGAGGCCGGAGGTTCGAGTCCTTCCCCCGCTACCGCGAAATCGGGGCTGGCTGGAATCGCTTTCCAACCAGCCCCTTGTCATTTGTCCAATCCCAGCCACACTTACTTATTTGAGCGCGGGAAAAGCGGCCACAATCACAGCAATCTGAGGGCCGTAGTCGGCAAGCGCGAGCGACAGTCTTTTGATCACCTTCCTCAGGGTGTGGTCGATTTTCGCGTCCGAGACGCCGAGCGCCGATGAAATCTCCCTGTAGGACTTCCCTTCGAACTTCTTCATCCGGAAGATGGCTCGCGCGTCCTCCGGCATTTCGGCAAGCGTGTCCATCAGGATGTTGAATATCTCGTTGGCGTACACCTCCGAGATGCTGCTGTTCTCGATGGTCTTGGAATAGAACTCCTCGAAGCCCTGCTCCACCTCGGAGAGCCTTTCGCGGACGGAAAGCCGGCTGCTGTCCCGTCTGTAACGGAGGCAGTTGTTCCTGACGGTCATAAAAAGATAGGCGTTCATATCCCTGACATCCTCCCGGCGTTCCCATACGGCCGTTATGGAGTCGCTGAGGATGTCTTTCGCGGCCTCCTCGTCGTGTACCAGTCCCTTGGCAAAGGACAGGAAGGTCTGTCTCTGCCGCAGGAACAGAAACTCAATGACACTTTTCTGTATGTCTTCCTTGTCCTCCATAGCGTGAAGATTTCCGTAAACCTTGGATTGGCAGCGTGTTTTTCCGCACCAGGATTCGTGACAACAAATTTACAGAAAGAAATCGTAAAAAAAATACAATCTTTTCTGGCGAATCCGGACGGCTTCCGGCTCTTTATTAATGTGTGCCGGTAAGAATAACCTAATAACCATATGTTTTATGAGTAAAATCAAGATAACGGAGCTCCTGCTCAACAAGTTCTTTATGGATGACGCCTCTCCCGAGGAGGTGGCGGCCATCAGGGACTGGGCGATGGCTTCCCCGGAGAACGGCGAGCTGTTCCAGAAAGCCTTTGACAGGTACGCGGCCGCCACTCTCGCCGTCGCGAGGATTCAGGAACTCCCCGAGGCGGCCATCCGTCGGCGCGCGGCCCGCGCCCCGAAAAAACGCCGCGCGGTCTTGTGGCGCGCAGCTGCGTGGACTGCCGGAATGGCGGCCGCGCTGCTTGTCGGCGTGTTCGTCTCCAAGGCTTACATTGAGAGCCGGATCGGAGAGACCACCCTTGTGGCGCAGGCGCGTCAGGGACAGCAGATTACCCAGACCCTCGCGGACGGAACGGTGGTGGAACTCAATTCCGGCTCCACCGTCGAGTATCCGGCCGTGTTCATCGGCAGGGAACGCCGGGTGAGGCTCAGCGGCGAAGCCGTGTTCAAGGTGACGCGCGACGAAGCGCATCCTTTCATAGTCGAGACATATGCCTATGACGTGAAGGTGCTCGGCACCGAGTTCGACGTGGTCGCTGACGAGCAGTCCGACGTGTTCTCCACGATGCTCATCAACGGCAGTGTGGCGGTGCTGGACAAGAACAGCGAGGAACTGGTCAGGCTCAGCCCCAGCCAGAAGGCAAGCAAGAGAGGCGACAGCATCGTCACGGAGACACTGTCCGACGTGCACGAGGAACTGCTCTGGAAGGAAGACAAGATTTCGATAGCCCACGTGGATTTCGAGGGGCTGATGCGGCGGTTCGAGCGGGGATTCGGTGTGAGGATAGTCATCGATCGTAAGCCGGATTTCCCGGACGAGCTGTTCTCCTATGGAAAGGTGCGCATCACCGACGGTGTCATCCCGGCCTTCGACCACATCCGGAAGCGCTACGGCTTCAGTTACGAATATGATCCGAAAGATGACTCCTATCACATAAGGTAGCCTCATCCGCTTGACATAACGCTCTTTAAGGTTGGACGGCCGTTCCTCAAGACCGTGCGGCGGCCGGAAAGACGGCGGCACAAGACCATAACACTAAAACTATTAACACACAGTCTATGAAGACAAAAGGTCGTATTTCATACGCCACTTTTCTATGCTCGGCAGTCTCAAATGGATTTGGACAGTTTCCGCTTGCCGAAAAGGTTCTTCGGCGGGTTTGCTGTACGCTGCTGGCCGCACTGACGATGCTGTTCTCCGGAATGAGAGCCTATGCGCAGGATGTGAAGGTGACTCTTGACAAGGAGAACGCGCCGCTCAAGGAAGTGCTGGCAGCCATCGAGAAGCAGACGCGCTATCTTTTCTCCCTGACGCCCGACGTGGATGAAAACCTGCGGGTGACGGTAAAAGGAGACAATCTTTCCCTGAAGACGGTTCTCGACCGTTTGGAGAGAACCGCCAATCTGACTTGTCAGGTGGACGGCACCATGATCATCATCTCCGGGAAGGACTCCGCCCCGGCGCAGCCCCGGACGGTCACTGGTACGGTGCTGGATGCGGAGGGAACTCCGATAACCGGTGTCGGGGTGCTCGTCAAAGGTACCGGCATCGGAGTCGCCACAGATGACAGTGGCCGTTTCTCCCTCTCTGTCCCCGCGCGTCTGCTTGAAGGCCAGCTGGTATTCGAGGCTCTCGGGTATGAAAAACTGACCCTTCCCATCGGAAACCGTTCGGTGTTCAATGTGACGCTGAAGGATGACACCCAGGAGATTGAAGCCACCGTGGTGACGGCCCTCGGCATCCGGCGCGAACAGAAGGCGCTGAGTTACAATGTGCAGGAGGTCAAGTCCGACCTGCTCACTACGGTGAAGGACGCGAACTTCATCAACGCCCTGAGCGGCAAGGTGGCGGGTGTCACCATCAACGCCAGTTCCTCCGGTGTGGGCGGCGCATCCAAGGTAGTCCTGCGCGGTAACAAGTCCATTTCACAGAGTTCCAATGTCCTGTACGTGATCGACGGAGTGCCGATGTACAACTTCGGCGGAGACGGCGGCACGGAGTTCGACTCAAAAGGCTCCACCGAAAGCATTGCCGACTTCAATCCGGAGGACATTGAAAGCATATCTGTGTTGACGGGCGCTGCGGCTGCGGCGCTCTACGGATCCAATGCCGCCAACGGAGCGATTATGATCACCACCAAGAAGGGACAGGCCGGTTCTTTGAAGGTGAGCTTTTCAAGCAATACCGAATTCCTCAGCCCGTTCATCCTGCCAGAGTTCCAAAACAGGTACGGAACGGGAATCAACGGCAAAAACACCACAAGCGCATACAGCTGGGGTGCGTACATTCCAGAAAGCGCAAGGTACAATTACAGTCCGGCCGACTTCTTCCGGACCGGCACCACCTACACCAATGCGTTCTCGCTGGCAGGTGGCACGGACAAGAACCAGACCTATGTCTCGGCTGCCGCGGTGAACTCGGACGGCATCATTCCAAACAACAGGTACGACCGTTACAACTTCACCTTTCGCAACACATCGTGTTTTCTTAAAGACAGGCTGCGTCTGGACCTCAACGCCAGCTACATCCTTCAGAAGGATCAGAATATGACCAACCAGGGCGTGTACGCGAACCCTCTGACTTCTGTCTATCTGTTCCCGAGGGGAAACGATTTCTCCATCTACAAGTCCTACGAGCGCTACAATCCGGGCACCAAGATGATGGAGCAGTTCTGGAGCGACGAGATGGCGGGTGACCTGCGGATGCAGAATCCATACTGGATTGCCTACAGGAATCTCCGCAACAACGACAAGCACCGCTATATGGCGAACCTCTCGGTTTCCTTTGACATAACCGGCTGGCTGAATCTCTCCGCAAGGGCGAAGATAGACAATGCCACGAACATCTACACGCAGAAGCTCTACGCCACCACTGAAGCGACGATTTCCGAGGGCGGCAGCAACGGTCACTACACCGAGGCGCGCACTGAGGATGCGCAGATCTATGCCGACGTCATCGCCGGCATCAAGAAGGACTTCGGGAAGGACTGGAGTCTTCAGGCCAACGTCGGCGCCTCCATCAACAACGTCAAAACCAACACTATGCAGTACGGCGGCCCGATACAGGCGGACGGCCTGGCCAATGTGTTCAACGTGTTCGACCTTGACAACGTGAAGTCCCGTGCAAGCAAGTCGGGCTGGAATGACGAGACCCAGTCGGTGTTCGCGAGTGTGGAGCTCGGTTGGAAGAAGATGCTTTACCTCACAGTCACTGGACGTAACGACTGGGCATCCCAGCTGGCCGGTTCCAGCTCGGTGAAAAAAGGCTTTTTCTATCCGAGCGTGGGTATTTCGTGGACTCCGACCTCCAGATGGAATCTCGGTCCCGTCACGTTCCTTAAACTTCGCGGTTCCTATGCGCAGGTGGGCATCCCTTATGAAAGATTCCTGAATATCCTGACCTACGAGTATGATGCCACTTCGCGCATCTGGAAGGACAAGACACACTATCCCATTCAGGACCTCAAGGAGGAAAGGACGACCAGTTACGAGCTGGGCATCGAGGCCAGACTCTGGAACGATTTCAGCGTGAACGCATCGTGGTATATGGCTGACACCAACAACCAGACCTTCGACCCGCAGCTTGCCCCTTCCTCCACATATTCCACCATGTACATACAGACAGGAGCGGTTCGCAACACCGGCGTGGAACTTGCGCTCGGCTACGGCCACATCTGGGGAAAGTTCGGATGGGACAGCAATTTCACATGGTCGTGGAACAAGAACGAGATCAGAAGGTTGGCGGAGGGGGCGAAGAATCCCGTTACAGGCGAGGACCTGAACATTGACGAGCTCCGCATCAAGGGTCTCGGAAAAGTGATGTACATTCTTAAGAAGGGCGGCACTCTCGGAGACCTCTACACCACGGCGGATGTGGCGTACAACAAGAACGGCTTCATTGAGATTGACAACGAGGGCAAGCCTCTTATGACCGACACCGACAGGGAAATCTACCTCGGCAGCGTCTTTCCGAAGTACAATATGGCCTGGCGCAACGACTTCAGCTTCGCCGGAGTACATCTCGGAATCCTCTTCAGCGGACGCATAGGGGGAGTGTGCTACAGTGCGACGCAGGCCAATCTCGACCTCTACGGCGTGTCTGAAGCCTCTGCCAAGGCACGTGATGCGGGCGGTGTGCTTGTGAACGGACGCGAGATGGTGGATGCGCAGAAGTGGTACACCGCGATCGGCTCACAGAGCGGTCTGCCGCAGTACTACAGGTATTCGGCGACGAATTTCCGTCTTCAGGAACTGTCTCTGGGCTACACCCTGCCGTCCAAGTGGTTCCGAAATGTGGCTACAGCAACGGTATCTCTCGTTGGAAACAACCTGTGGATGATTTACTGCAAGGCTCCGTTCGATCCGGAGTCCGTCGCCACTACAGGCAACAACTATCAGGGAATAGATTATTTTATGATGCCGTCTCTGCGCAAGGTCGGACTCAATGTGAAACTTACATTCTAAAGAGATGAATATGAAAAAGACAGCAATAATCCTTGCAGCGATATTCACTCTGATAAGCTGCACAGACAGGTTCGAGCGTCTGAACACCAATCCCAACCAGGTGACCGGCGACCAGATGGAAGTGATGAACTACCGTACCGGAACCAAGGTGACGAACCTGCAGAACCTTGTGATACCCGTGGAGGAGCATATTTACCAGTTCAACGAGAGCCTGTCCGGCGGCCCTTTCGCCGGCTATGTCGGCAGCACCGTGAACACCTGGGAAAACCGCTTCGAGACCTTCAACGAGACTCCCGACTGGCGCAAATGGCCGTTCGCCAACGTGATGACCGAGATGTACGCTCCGTACAGGGGCATAATCGGAGGCACGGATGATGAGGTGGCCAATGCCTTCGCGGAACTCCTGCGAGTGGCGATAATGCACCGCGTTACGGACTCCTACGGTCCCATCCCCTACAGCGACGCCGTCTCCAACGAAGGCCTGTACGTGAAGTACGATTCGCAGGAAAGCGTCTATGACAGGATGTTCGAGGAACTGGACGAGGCCATAGCCCTGTTCAAGGCCAACGCAGGACTGAACGCCGACGGCTGGAAATCCTACGACAAAGTGTATTACGGCAACATCGCGCAGTGGAGCAAGTATGCCAACTCCCTCAAGCTGAGGATGGCTATGCGTCTGAGTTATGTAAAGCCCGAACTGAGCCGGCAAAAGGCTGCGGAAGCCATTGCGGCGGGAGTGATTGCCTCCAATGCCGACAATGCGCAGATGCACGCGGCCGAGAACCGCACCGCTCTCATCTACAATGATTGGCAGGATCACCGCGTGGGAGCCGACATCATCTGCTATATGAACGGCTACGAAGACCCCCGGCGCGAGAAAATGTTCCTGCCCACGGTTTCCGGAGGCATATTCGCGGGTGTCCGCATCGGTTCGTCGGTGAACAGCAAGACAGCCTTTGTTGAGGGCTACAGCAATATGATTGTTACCGCGGACACACCTTACCTCTGGTTCAATGCCGCCGAGGCCACCTTCCTGCGCTCCGAGTACGAACTTCGCTGGGGCAGTGCCGCCACCGCAAAGGAACTCTACGAAGAGGCCATACGACTTTCCTTTGAGGAAAGAGGAGCGGGCGGAGCCGATGCCTACATTGCGGACAACACCAAGCGCCCGGAACCCTACAGCGATCCGTTGGGAAACTGGAGCGTGAGCACACGCCCGAGCGATGTCACCGTAGCCTGGGATGACGGTGCCTCCGACATCGAGGTGAATCTCGAAAAGATCATCACCCAGAAGTGGATTGCCATTTTCCCGCTCGGCGTGGAAGGATGGAGCGAGTACCGCAGGACCGGCTATCCGCGCCTCTTCGACGCGGCACAGGACCTCTCCGGAGGCGGAGTGAACGTACACCGTCACGCGCGCAGGCTCCGCTACCCTTCAGAGGAATATACGCAGAACCGCGGAAACTTGCAGGAAGCCATCGCCACGCTCAACCGCGAGGCTACCGGTGAAGGCACGATGCAAGGCGATGAATACTCCACCCGTGTCTGGTGGGATGTGAAACCCTATAACGACTGACGGATATGAACACACACAAAGTCATATTTATTATCGCCGTCATCGCCGGACTCTCCGGCAGCCTTGTCTCCTGCTCCAAATGGACGGAAACAGAGAATGCCGGCATACTGCGGCTTCATCCATGGGAACAGAATCCAACCTTGTGGGAGACTTACACGGCTTCGCTTCGTTCCTACAAACAATCAGACCACTACCTCTTCTATGCCCGCTTTGACAACGCCACCGGGAAACCGGCGAGCGAGGCCGATTTCCTGCGCTGCCTGCCCGACAGCCTCGACTATGTGAGCCTTACCAATGCGGCAAACTTCTCGGACTGCGACCGTGAAGATATGGAATGGATGCGCAGCATTGGCACCAAGGTATTGTACCAGATTGACCTTGACAAGGAAGCATTCACAGATGTGTCTGCTCTGAACTCCTACCTTGACAAAGTCGTGGCCTCGGTGAAGGAAAACGGACTGGACGGTTGGGCTTTCACCGCAACCTACAGGCTGGGCAACACTCTGAACGCGTCGCTGGCAAGCGCCCTTGTCGCCAAGCTCTCGGCGGCCAAGACCACCGGACAAGCCCTTGTGTTTGAAGGTAATCCGATGTTCGTTCCCGAGGCTGAACGCGGCAAGGTCGACCTCTATGTCCTTGACACCGAAAGTACTGCCTACACTCAGGAACTGATGTTTCAGGTCCGGACCGCCACAGACTATGCCGGAGTGCCGGCTGACAAGCTCCTCCTCGCCGCCGGTATGGACGCCACTATTCAGAACGAGGCCCGTGAGGACTGTGCCGCCGTGGGCGAACTCGCCAAGAGGGTGGTTTCTCTCGGCCCGCTTGCCGGACTCGGCATCTACGGCATAGCCTCCGACTATTACTCCTACGCCGGGAACTATGTGGTTTCCCGCGCCGCAATCCAACTGCTTAATCCTTCGCATTGAGTATGAACAGAATAGTATTCTTGATATTTGCGGTCGTTGCCGTTCTGACCGGCAATCTCGCCACCTCCTGCGGCCGCTTCGAGCCACAGGACCACACATTTGACAACTCGGTGTATCTTGACGTGAGCGCCACCGGTCAGGTGCAGCTTGCCACCTTCGGCAAGAACATCTCTACACTGGAGAAGGACGTGGTGGTGACGCTGGCGTACCCGGCAGACGGGGAAGTGACCGCGACCGTAGCCGTGGATGAAAGCCTCGTGGCCACTTACAATGAAAAGTTCGGCACGGCCTACACCCTTGTTCCGAAACAGTATCTGGACTTCAGCAGCAAAAGCGTGAGCATCCCTGCCGGAAAGACCATTTCCGAGACGGTGCCCATCCGCCTGACCGGACTGATGGGCGAAGGCGAGGAACAGACCGGTGCGCTGACCGTTGATGAATCCTACCTGCTTCCGGTGCGCATAAGCGTGTCCAATATGAAGATAATGGAGGGCAGCGCCATCGCCTACTATGTTCTGCGCCGCTCCTCGGCGATCACCACAGCCGCCCAGCTGCACGACAACTGGATCAATTTCCCTCTGCTCGACTCTCCGGGATCCCAGGCCGACGCCTACAACGGCCTTACCGCCGTCACTTATGAGGCGTTGATCTACATAGACCGTTTCGACCTTACGAACGACTTCGGCACGTGCAACATCTCCTCCGTGATGGGAGTGGAGCAGTACCTTCTGATGAGAATCGGTGACGCCAACTACGAACGCCGCCAGATTCAATTCGATGGCTCCGGCGGAGGGTCTTCGTTCGGAAAGTTCCCGGCCAGCGACGCCTCCAAGACTCTCGATGAAGGGCAGTGGTATCACGTTGCTTGCACCTACGACCAGAAAACCCGTCAGGTGAAGGTCTATGTGAACGGACAGGTGCAGAGTGAGGCCGGTGAAATGGGAATCTCCGTGATGACGGACGAGAACCGCATCAATCTTGCCCAGCGGGCTCTTGGCAGTGCGGAAGCCTACCAGTTCTTCCTTGCAAAGTCCTACAACGATTACCGTCCTCTGCAAGGTAAGATAGCCGAGGCCCGCGTCTGGTCCGTGGCACGCACCCCCGAACAAATCTGGGAAAATATGTATCGCATTGACAATCCCAAGTCCCTTCCGGAACTCATCGGTTACTGGAAGTTCGACGAAGGCAAGGGCAACACCGTCAAGGACTATTCGATGTACGGCAACGATGGAGTGGCCGAGTACGACATAGTCTGGCCTGACGGCATTGAAATACCTGAAATCAACAAAGAGGAGGAATAGCGTATGAAAAAGTTGGATGTTATTCTCAGGGCTGCAGCCATCGTATGTCTTGTCGGTGGTCCCGTTACCGGTTGCGATGATCTTGAAGACGCCGTTTCCCTTGCTGGAAAGCAAGTCGATGAGGAAAATCTCACAGGACGGCCTTCCATTACTTTCCGTGCGGCCGCCACAATCGACAACGTGGTGAAGGTCAACCTCCCCGAAGGCGGAGATTTCACCTCGGTAAAGGTGTTCGCGCAGTCAAACAAGCCTCTTGATGGGTCTCAGACCCTGTTGCTTGAAGAGGATGAGTCCCTTGTGGAAGCCTACAGCCGGAAGATGAATACGGAATATACCCTTCTTCCCGCTCCCTTCTTCAAGATGGACAACGGCGGCGCACTTGTATTCCCGGAAGGAGCCAAGGAGAGCGAACAGAAACTCATCAGGATTTATGCGACCAACCCGCTTGGAAACGTGCTGGAAGCCGGCCGATACCTCCTTCCCGTCAGGGCGAAATCCTCCGCACAACAGGTGTACGACGATGTACTATACATTGACCTGACAATTCAGGCACCGTTCTCCGGCAGACCGGAGCTCTACACTGGAGATGACTGTTTCACGGTGTTTTACCTGAATACCGGCGTGTTTGACCCAAGGCTTGTAACGGAATTTGTGGTAAGCAAACAGTCCCGTTTAAATGATGACAGTTGGGAAAATGCTATTGGTCATATACTCAATTTGAGGTGTGTTACTATTGATTATAATACATTCACACAATCCGCATACCTCAATATTGGTACGGATATGCGCCATATTTGCAACAATATTAGTACGTATATCCGACCAATACAAGAGACCGGCCGTAGGATATGCCTATGTATTGAAGGCGGCAATAAAGGCATCGGCTTTTGCAATATGAATGATGTCCAAATTGAAGATTTCGTCTATCAGGTGAAGCAGGTCATTGATCAATATGGTTTTGACGGAGTGAATCTGTGGGACAGGAACTCCGGATACGATATTGAGGGCATGCCGCCAATGAACACAACCTCATATCCGAGACTCATCGTTGCCCTGCGCAAGGCGTTGGGGCCTTATAAACTCATCACTGTCACGGATTATAAAGAACCAACGGAATATTTCTGGAATGTGGATGCTATGGACGGTATCGAAGTCGGAAAATACTTGGATTATGCTTGGGCTGGGTATGTAAACGGTGATGAACCCATACAGATAATTGATCCTTACCATCAAGGAGAAGAATATGTTTCCACAAAATACCCCAGAAAGCCAATAGCGGGACTCTCGCCAAAACGATATGGCTGCATACATACCACATGGTATCTGTGGGCAAACTGTGGTTATGACGCGGTTTCCGAATGGGTGGCCAATGGAATGAAACAGAACAATATATCCGTGTATTATGACATTCGTTCCAACTTACAAGACAAGTATGAGGGACAGATTTATACGCCAAAGGATCTCCTTCAGTATCTGGATGAGACAAATCTCAGACCATTTAAAGAAAGAAATATATGGGATTTTGATGTATCCAATTTTGATACTGGAGGCAGTGGCTATGGAAAATGGTTGAAACAATGGTGACAATGATTTGTCTCATAATAGGCAAACTAGCTTCTTAATCTATTGATGTTTAAGCAATTATAATATGAGCAATATTCTTGCAATCGTTGCAGCTTCGGCAGCAACACTCGTGACGCTCTCATGCAACGAGATGGAGAGCGCAGCTCACGTCGAGGAGAGTGAAAACCCTCCTCAGAATGTAACCACCAAGGCTCCCGTGGCCAAGACCCCCGCGACCATCTGCTACATTGGGACCGATACTTTCTTCGACTATGTCGTCCTCTTCGTTTCTAACATTCACAACCTTAATTCTTAAGACATTATGAGACTACAAATTAGACAAATTTCAATATTGGCG